>JAGBIE010000019.1 GCA_017935145.1 Oscillospiraceae bacterium | reverse complement strand
TTGGCATCGGGGCCTGCGGACACGGGGCGGACAATCTTTTCAATGTGGTTGATGGGGTAGGAAACACGAGTGTTTTCGGTGACAGAGCCGTCAGCAAAGTCGCACTTGCCGTTTTCATCCACAGTGACGTTTTCCAAAAGAGCGTTTCTCTTGATGGCGTTGTAGATGTCGGGCTCGGATTCCTTATCCAGGTTAATAACCTTGGCGTAGCAACCGCCTTCGAAGTTAAACACGCCGTTATCGTCCCAGCCGTGTTCGTCATCGCCGATGAGCAGACGCTTGGGGTCGGTGGAGAGGGTGGTCTTGCCAGTGCCACTGAGGCCGAAGAACAGAGCGGTGTTTTCGCCGTTCATGTCAGTGTTGGCGGAGCAGTGCATGGAAGCCATGCCGTTCAGGGGCAGGAAGTAGTTCATCATGGAGAACATGCCCTTCTTCATTTCGCCACCGTACCAAGTGTTCAGGATAACCTGCTCACGGGAGGTGAGGTTAAAGAGAACGGCAGTTTCGGAGTTGAGGCCCAGTTCCTTGTAGTTTTCCACTTTAGCCTTGGAAGCGTTGTAGATCACAAAGTTGGGCTCGAAGTTTTTCAGTTCTTCTTCGGTGGGGTTAATGAACATGTTCTTGACAAAGTGAGCCTGCCATGCCACTTCCATGATGAAACGGATGGCCATACGGCTATCGGGGTTAGTGCCACAGAACAGGTCCATAACATAGAGTTTCTTGTTGCCGGAGAGCTGTTTGAGAGCCAGTTCCTTGCAAGCGTTCCATGCTTCCATGGAAGCGGGCTTGTTGTCGTTCTTGAATTCTTCGGAAGTCCACCACACAGTGTCCTTGGAAGTATCGTCCATGACGATGAACTTGTCTTTGGGGCTACGGCCGGTGTAGATGCCGGTCATGACGTTGACAGCGCCCAGCTCGGTGAGCTGACCCTTGTCATAACCCTCCAGAGAGGGGTCCATTTCGGCCTTGAAGAGTTCTTCATAAGAAGGGTTGTAGACCACTTCGGCAGTGCCGGTAATGCCATACTTTTCCAGATTGATTGCCATAATAATTTCCTCCTTAAAACTTACATGTGTCGCCGCCTGGCGGCGGCACAGAATTCACATTTTTCAGAGAGAATCCCAATTCCCTCCGTATAGCATTGTAACACAAAGGTGTCAAATAATCTACACTTTTTTGAAAAAAGGTAAAGTTTATGAAAATTGCCGAGAAAGGGTAAAATTTCGCGAAAAATAATCCCAATTTTTGGCTAAAATGCAAAAAGCGCTGTGCAAAAAGCAACTGGTGCAGGTGTGATAAAAGATGCACCCCGAACAGCGGGGCTGTTCGGGGTGCATATCAAAACTATTTGCAGAACATTTAGAGCCAATCGGGGTGTTCTTTGGCGAGGCGTTCAAATTCTTCGCGGTCTTTTTTCTCTTTCTCCACTTTCTTCTGCTCTTCCAAAGATTCAGAGTTGAGGGTGGCCGCCCATTCGGGGTGCTCGGCCATGATTTTTTGGAACTCTTTTTTGCGTTTGTATTCTTCGTACTTACCGTTGATTTTCTTAGCATTGAAGAGATACCCAAAATAAATAACCACAAGAAGAATTGCACCTACCCATGCTAAAATCAAATCTTCGCTCAAGAGACCCATATATACACTCCTTATAAATTGTAGAGGTGACAATTTGGCAGATATTGCATTGATTCTCAAAGATATGTTCACCAGTAAGGCCAATTCTGTGGTTAATGCCAACAAAGGGCTTTCTAAATCTTTGGAGAATCAATATTATCCCACTTTGCAGAGTTTCTTTTGAAGCCAATCTTTGCCGTCTACAAAACGGGAGACAATGTAGGAGACCACATAGTCCCCAGAGGCGTTAATCATGGTAGCGGGCGGGTCAACCAAGTTGCCGATGGCAACCAAAATGGGGAACGCCAGTTCCATATGTTGGGGGAAGAACAGAGAGCAGATGATATACTCCCCGATGTAGCCACCGCCAGGCACGCCACTCATGCCCACGGAGGACAGAACTGCCACCAAAATGACGGGCACAAGCATGCTCCAAGAAAATTCCATGCCCAACGCGCCCATGACAAAGGCGATTTTCAGCACGCAAGAAAAGCACGAGCCATCCATGTGCATGGTAGCGCCCAAGGGGATGACCATATCTGCCACATCTTTGGAAATGCCCGTATCTTCCGCTTCTTCCAAATTGGTGGGGATGGTAGCAACAGAAGAACAAGTGCCCAGAGACACCACAGCGGGCTTAATCAAATGGCGGAACATGGTTTTCACTGCGCCCTTACCACCGCCAAACCATGCAAAGAGCGGGAAGGCGGTAATGAGATACACAAAGCACAGAGGATAGTACACCAGCATGGCGCGCCCGTAACTTTCCGTAATCTGCGGGCCATAGGTGGCAACCAAATCCGCAAAGATGGCAAAAAAGGCGATGGGGGCATAATAAGTGACAAGTTTCACCACTTTGAGCATGACTTGGGTTAAACTTTCCAAGAACACCGCCACAGGCTTGCCCTTCTCCCCTGCTAGGTTCGTGCCAAAACCAAAGAGCAAGGAAAATACAATGAGGGGAAGCATGGCCTTACGGCTGAGGAGGGATACAAAGTCGGGCACGGTGAAGAAGTTCACAATCATATCCGAGAGGGAGGCATAATCCCCCATGGATTCCTTGGGAATCTCCGCCCACGGAGCAAGGACAGGTGGGAAAATTTTCATGAGGGCGAACATAATCACCGCGGCAATAGTGCCTGTAATGACAAACACAGCGATGGTCACGCCCATGATTTTGCCCGACCTACGGCGGTTTTGTGTGCCTGCCACAGAGCCTGCGATAGACGCAAACACCAACGGCACCACGATGCAGAACATCAGGTTAATGAACACTGTGCCCAAGGGTTTGAGGGCAGTTGCGCCATCTTTGATGGTTTCCCCCGCAGCATCCTTGACCACAGGGAAGATAAGCCCCGTGACCGCACCGAGAATCATGCTCAAAAGCATAATGCCCAGAAAGAGGTAGTTTTTGAAAACAGATTTCTTTTCCATGAAAAATTGCCTCCTTTCCGTGTTCTAATCACATCCTAGTACCATTATAATAGAAAACCACCCAAAAGGGAAGAATTTTTTGTGAAAATGCCCCCGCACTCCCCCGTTGCAAATTTTTCCAAAATGGAGTATGATGAAGGTGGCAAAGAACGCCTAAAAAATAATCGTAAAGGAGGGATATTCATGACGTTCGATGACCTGAGAAAAAATGAAACCGTAGCCGCCTATATTTCCGCTGCCGATGCTAATTTGGGCGCACTGGGCTACACGGAACATTCCTTTGCCCATGTGGGCATGACCGCCGATCGGGCAAAGTACATTTTGCAGACCTTGGGCTACGATGAGCGCACCGTAGAACTGGCGCAGATGGCGGCATGGCTTCACGACATTGGCAACATGGTCAACCGCACCGACCACAGCATGAACGGAGCGGTGATGGCATTTAAAATCTTGACGGACATGGGTATGCCTGCCGAAGAAATTGCCAAAATCGTTCCCGCCATCGGCAACCATGACGAGGGCACAGGCACACCTGTGAGTCCCATCGCCGCGGCGCTGATTTTGGCGGATAAATCCGATGTTCGCAGAAACCGCGTGAGAAATCAGGACGAAAGCAGTTTTGATATCCACGACCGCGTGAATTACTCGGTGGTAAAATCGGAACTGAAAATCAACGAAGCCCATACCCTCATTAAACTGAAACTGACCGTTGACACCCGCTACGGTACCGTGATGGATTATTTTGAGATTTTTATGGAGCGCATGATTCTCTGCCGTAAAGCCGCCGCATTCTTCGGCATGCAATTTAAGCTGATGATTAACGAACAATCACTCATGTGAGAAACAAAAAACGCATCTGTGGAAACACAGATGCGTTTTTTCTTATCCGTTTTCAAACTGGCTGTGGTAGAGGGCGGCATAGACGCCGTTTTTTGCCATGAGTTCTTCGTGAGTACCCTGCTCCTGCACACTGCCGTTTTCCATGACCAAAATCAGGTCTGCATGGCGGATGGTGGAGAGCCGATGAGCAATGACAAAGCAGGTGCGCCCTTCCATAAGCTTCCGCATAGCGCTTTGGATTTTCTGCTCCGTGCGGGTATCCACATTGGAGGTGGCTTCATCCAAAATGAGCATGGGACTATCCATGAGCATGGCGCGGGCGATGGTGAGCATCTGCTTTTGCCCCTTACTAATCCCCGTTCCGCCACCACGGATGATGGTATCGTAGCCCTGAGGCAGATGGCGGACATAATCGTGAATGCCTGCCACTTTGCAGACCTCTTCCACCTGCTGGAGGGTGACGCCCTCTTTTCCGTAGGCCACATTTTCAAACACCGTACCCTCAAAGAGCCAAGTATCCTGCAAGACCATGGTGTAGCCACGGCGCAGAGAATCCCGCGTGAGGGTAAGGATACCCTTACCATCCACGGCAATAAGGCCCTTTTGGGCATCATAAAAGCGCATGAGCAGGTTAATGATGGTGGTCTTGCCCGCTCCCGTGTGCCCGACAATGGCCACTAAAGACCCAGGCTTGGCGCAGAGGGAAAGGTCAGAGATGACGGTCTTATCCTCCGTATAGCCAAAGGTGATATGCTCCATGGACACCTCGCCCGCCACATCTGTGAGAATTTTGGCATCGGGAGCATCGGCAGTTTCCGTGGGTTCGTCCAAGACATCGAAAATTCGCTCCGATGCGGAGAAGGCGGACTGCAAATCGCCCAAAATATCGCCCACACGGCGGATGGGTTCTAAAAATCGGCGGGAATACTGGACAAAGGCGGAAACATCGCCTAGTAGCGCCCGTTTCATGAGATATAAAATACCGCCAAAGATACTGATAAGGGTCAGAGAGATATTGTTAATTAGGTTCATGCCAGGACCCATAAGCGCGCCACGGGCGCGGGCTTTTTGGCTGGCTTCCGCGGCTTCGTGATTCTGCACGGCGTATTTTGCCACAATCTCTTCCTGCCGTCCGTAGGCGCGGATGGTCTTTTGGCCGGAAATCATCTCTTCCGTAAAGCCGTTAAGCTTACCCAATGTTTTGCTTCTTGCGCGGAAGAAGGGGCGCACATAGCGGGAGATGAACACGGCAAAAGCAATGGAAAGAGGTACCGTTACGCAGAACACCAACATCAGTTCGGGCAAAATCAGCGCCATCATAATGGCGGAAATGGCAATATCCAGCACCAAACTAAACAGCACTTGGATATTATTGACCAAGGAGTTTTTCACCGTGTCCACATCGTAGGAGAGCACACTGAGGATATCGCCCGTTTGGCGATTATCAAAGTAACTTACGGGCAGAGTCAAAAGTTTTTGGAACACATCTCTCCGCAGACTGTAAGACACACGGCTGGAGATGCGCTGGTTCAGAATTGCCCCCACATGGAGAAGGGCATATTTCACCAAACGCAGTAGCACAATCACCGCCACCAGGGTAAAGACCTTGGGCAAATCTGCTTCGCCTTTTCCCAAGCCGATGGCATCGATGGCGAGACCCGAAAGCAGGGGGCAGACCAAGTCCGCAATTTGGCGGATGGTCTGCAGGCACACGGCGGTGACAACTAGGGGGCGATTAGAATCCACATAGCGCCACAGACGGGAGTAGAGTTTGCTCCGTGGCTGGCGGGTTTTCTTGATCTGTTCCGTTTTAGCCACAGTGCGCCACCTCCTCCCCCACGGCTTCCATTTGGATGCGGGCGATGTGGGCATACTCCTCACAAGAATGGAGCAGGTCTTGGTGCTTGCCTTGCCCGATGACCTTGCCATCTTCCAAAACCAAAATCAAATCCGCATTGGCGATGGAAGAAACTCGCTGTGCCACGATGATTTTGGTGGTATCGTGGAGATTTTCGCTGAGGGCACGGCGCAAAGAAGCATCGGTACGATAGTCCAGCGCCGAAGAAGAATCGTCCAAAATGAGGATTTCGGGCTTGGATGCCACGGCACGGGCAATGAGCAGGCGCTGTTTCTGTCCCCCTGAGAGGTTTGCGCCCTTGATAGCAAGGGGGTAGTCCATACCGCCCTCTTTTTCGCGGATAAACTCCTCCGCTTGGGCAATTTTGGCGGCTTCCAAGAGATTTTCCTTGGGGAGATGGCGATAGAAATCAATGTTATTTTGGGTGGTGTCCGCCACCAAGAAATCGCTCTGCATGGCAACGCCGAATTTTTCCCGCAATGCGCCATCCTCTATGGAACGGATATCCTGTCCATGGATGAAAATAGCACCCTCGTCTACATCGTAGAAGCGCAAAAGCAGATTCACAAGGGTGGTCTTGCCCGAACCCGTTGCGCCGATGATGCCCAAAGTCTGTCCTTTTTCCAGACGGAAGGAGAGATTTTCCAAATTATCCGCCTGACCCAAGTAGGAAAAGCGCACGTTGCGGAATTCCAGAGCGCAGGGGTTTTCATCTTGAGGGATATCCTGCACTTGCAGGTCTTGGGGCTTTTCAAAAATCTCCGCCATACGCTGGGCAGATGCCGTGCCGTTGGAGACCATCATGAGAATGTTGGCAATATTCAGCGCCGCGTTGGTAATCATGGTGAAATAACTCATAAACGCCACAATTTTACCCGCGGTCATAAGCCCAGCGTTGACCCGCAGTGCGCCCACCAGAATCATCAGCGCCTGCATCAGGTTGAGAATCAGGATATTGGTGTTGGACTTTTTGGAGGAGACCAAGGAAGCATCCATGGTTTTTTCAGCCAAGTCAGCATTGACGGCGTCAAAGCGCTTTTTCTCATGCTCCGTCTTAGAAAGCGCCTTAATGACACGGATGCCCGTGACATTTTCCTGCACTGTGCGCACCATGTGATCCGATGCCGCCTGACGGGCGCGGAATTTGGGCACAGCGATGCGGTTACCGTGGATGGCCACAAGGGTGACCATGGGAACGGCAAGAAAGAGCACCAGCGTGAGCATGACATCTTCTTGCAAGGCAACGATAATGCCACCCACCATCAAAATGGGCGTGCGGATGCCCATGGTCATACAGCCGATGAGCATTTGGGTGATATTATAGGTATCGGAAGTGAGGCGGGTCACAGCGGAAGCCTCTGTCACATCGTCCAGTTGGGCAGAGGATAAAGTGGACACCTTTTGGAACAAATCCTGCCGTAAACGCTCCACGGCTTTATGGATAAAGTGGGAGGATGTAATATTGCTACTCATATTGAGGGTGGCGGTGCAAAGAGCAAAAATCGCCATTTTGAGACCATAACGAACAATCAGCGACACGCTGCCCGAAGGCGCGGCGATATCCAAAATATCACCCAGCGCCGAGGGAATCATCAGTTCCAGCACTGCCGCCGTCAGTTTGGCCAACAAAATGACGAAGAAGAAGCCCATATAAGGTTTTAGATACTTCAGCGTATGTTTCATCTGAAACACCTCGTTCGGCACAAAATTCTGCCGAAAACCCTGCCCCGCAAAGGGGGTATTTTTTCAAAAATTTCCTTTCCTTTTTTGTACCCCATCGGCAGGAGAAAGTCAAGCCGATTTGCGCAATTTCCCCTTTTTTTCTTTGCCGTTGTAAGACGGAAAAATTTGTGATACAATGAAGAAAACCTCCAAAGGAGAAATTCCATGCTGTATCTTCTGCTTTCTATCTACTCCGCCCTCATTGTGGTGGCGGATCAAGTGACAAAATATCTCACCGTAAAACATATTCCCCTGTGGACACATAAGGATTTTATCCCCGGATTTTTAGGCTTTACCTACACCCAAAACACCGGTGGCGGATGGAGCATTCTCTCCGACCACACTTGGCTGTTGGTGGTGGTGTCCATCATCTGCTTTGCGCTCATTGGCGTTGCTGTGTGGAAGAAGTTTTTCACAGGAAAATACACCCTCATTGCGCTGTTTTCCGTGCTGGGCGGTGGCATCGGCAACCTCATCGACCGCGTGCGCCTTGGCTATGTGGTGGATATGATTCAGACGGAATTTATGGATTTTCCCGTGTTCAATGTGGCAGACTGCTTTATCTCCTGCGGGGCAATTGCCCTGTTCATTTGCGTACTTTTGGAAGATAAGAGGAAACAGAAATGACCATCACCGTAACGGCAGAAGGACGGGTGGACAGTATCCTCGCCAGTGAGGTGGAGGGTCTTTCCCGCTCCGCCATTCAAAAACTTTTGCAAGAGGGGCATATTCTTCTCAACGGGAAACCTGCCAAGAAAAATGACAAGCCCTCGGTAGGGGATGAAATTACCATCCATCTGCCCGAGGCGGAAGTGACCGATTTGGTGGCAGAAAACATCCCTTTGGATGTGCGCTATGAGGATGAGGATGTGATTGTCATCAACAAGCCCAAGGGCATGGTGGTGCATCCTGCCCCAGGGCACGCATCGGGCACACTGGTGAATGCCCTTCTCTATCACTGCGGGGAAAGTCTTTCGGGCATCGGCGGGGAGAAGCGCCCCGGCATTGTCCACCGCATTGACAAGGATACCTCGGGGCTTATCATCGTTGCCAAGAACGATATGGCGCACCAATCCCTCTCCGACCAACTGAAAGACCGCTCCCTTTCCCGCACCTACGAGTGCATTGCCGTGGGCAATTTCCGTGAGGATACGGGCACCATCGATGCGCCCATCGGGCGTCATCCCACCGACCGCAAGAAGATGGCGGTGAATGCCAAAAACGGGCGAGATGCGGTGACCCATTGGGAGGTTTTGGAGCGTTTTACAGGCTACTGCCATCTAAAATGCAAACTGCAGACGGGGCGCACCCACCAAATCCGTGTGCATCTGGCTTCCCGAAGTCATCCCATCGCGGGAGATGCGGTCTACGGCAAGACAGATCCTCGGTTGGGGCTTATGAGTCAGTGCCTGCATGCAGTTAAATTGGAATTCATCCATCCCCGTACGGGAGAAAAGGTGGAGGTCTCCTCCCCCCTGCCTGTGGAATTCACCACAGCGCTGGAAATTTTGCGAAGCAGAAATTGAGGTGTAGGAATGTACTGTATGAAATGCGGACGCGCCATTGCCGATGGGCAGGTGTTCTGTTCCGCCTGTCAAGTTGCCCCTGTTGCCTCCACCCCCGTGGCTTTGCCCGCCAAGGAGGTCAAGGTCAAAAAGGTGCGGAAAAAGAAAGAGAAAAAACAGCCCAACTATGCCCGTCTGTGCAAGTTTTGGGGCTTGACCACCGCCATCTTTGCCACACTGGCAGTGGTGCTGGGTCTGCTGTTTTACAGCAATATTGTAAAATTCCGTCAAGCGGAAGAAGATTTGCGCGCCCGCTCCGCGGCGGTAAAACTGCGGGAAAATCAAGCAGACAAGCGGGATGCTCAAATTGCCGATTTGCAGAAGAAACTGGAAGAAGCCTATCGGCAAATCGCAGAACTGAAGGACAAATAAAAAAATCCACAGTGCCTTTGCACTGTGGATTTTTTCTTATGCTACAAGATTTCCCACCAAAGAAAACAGCCACACCACCACGGGAGTGATGAGAAGCCCAGGCAGGAAGTTTGCTACCTTGATTTTGCAAATGCCAATGAGGTTCAGGCCAATGGCGATAATCATCACCGAGCCTACGCAGGAAATTTGCTCAATAGAATTGGGAATGGCGGAAAGCAGAGGCTCAATGAATCTTGCAAGGAGAGCGATACCACCTTGCACCACCAAAATGCTCACAGAGGACAGCACCACACCCACACCCAAGGACACGGCTAACATCATGGCAGAACAGAAGTCCAAAAGGGATTTGGTGAAGAGCATGGTGTGGTCACCACGGAGACCAGAGTTGAGGCTACCCACCACAGTCATAGCCCCCACGCAGAACAAAAGGGTGGCGCTGACGAATCCCTCTGCCAAGGAGACCTGCCCTTGCTGTTTTTGGAACTTGTGTTCCACCCATGCGCCAAGGCGATTGACACCTTTGTCGATATCCAAAATGCCACCCACGAGAGCACCCAGCACCATGGAGACGATGACCACAAGGGTATCCATGCCGTTTAAGGCGCCATCGATGCCAATGACCATACAGCAAAGACCCAGTGCGCTCATCACGCCCTGCTCTACTTTTTGGGGAATGCCCTTTTTAAACAGCACGCCCAAAAAACCGCCCAACAGTACGGCAACCACATTCACCAGCACACCCAGCATGGAAAAAGACTCCTTTTTTGCGTTTTTCCCTATGATACTCTCTTTTTTTATAGGTGTAAAGAGGTAAAAAGCAGGTTTTTCGCCTTTTTGCCGTTGACAGATGGGATTTTTTTGGGTAAAATGCCCTTGGATATGTCACATGCGTAGATGAGGACAAGTACTTTCCCATGTTGCCATCAGAGAGTCGGCGGTTGGTGCAAGCCGAGGGGTAACGGGTGAGGAACACATCACCTCGGAGCAGGCGGAAGAAATGGTAAGTAGACCCGCCCGGTACAGATGGCCGTTATCCATCTTTGAGTGGTCGAACTTTCGTTCGGCAAGAAGAGTGGTACCGCAGAGGTTTTCGCCTTTGTCTCTTTGGAGACAGGGGCGTTTTTTATTGCTTTTAAAAATTTTGACGGAGGGTCATTTATGGAATACAAAAATACGATCATCACTCCCAAGACAGATTTCCCCATGAAGGCTGGTCTGCCTGCACGCGAACCCGGCATGCTGGAACGCTGGGAAGAACTAGATCTCTACAAGGCGCTCATGGAAAAGAATAAGGATCTGCCACCCTTTATCCTGCACGATGGCCCTCCTTTCTCCAACGGCTACATTCACATGGGTCATGCCCTGAATAAGGCGCTGAAGGACTTTATCACCCGCTCCCACGCCATGATGGGTTACTACACCCCCTATGTTCCCGGCTGGGATAACCATGGTCTGCCCATTGAACGCGCCATTGAAAACTCCAAGAAGAAACTCAATAAGGATATGTCCGTGCCCGAATTCCGCAAGGCTTGCGAAGAATTTGCCGAGGACTTTATCCAAAAGCAGATGGCTGGCTTCAAGCGCTTGGGCGTTGTGGGCGATTGGGAAAAGCCCTACCGCACCATGGATAAGCATTTTGAAGCACAGGAAGTAAAAGTCTTTGGTCGCATGTTTGACAAGGGCTTCATCTATAAGGGTCTCAAACCCGTTACTTGGTGCCCCTTCTGCGCCACGGCTGTGGCAGAAGCCGATATTGAGTACAAGGACGACCCCTGTACCTCTGTATATGTGAAGTTCCCCCTCCATGACGATTTGGGGAAGCTCAGTGGCGTAGACAAGGAAAAGACTTTCTTTGTCATCTGGACCACCACCATTTGGACTCTCCCCGGCAATATGGCCATTTGCTTGCATCCCAGAGATTCCTATGTGCTGGTCAAGGCCGAAAATGGCGAAACCTACATTATGGCAGAAGCCCTCATGGAAAAGACCATGAAGTTTGGCGGTTTTGAACATTATGAAGTGCTGGCCACCTACCCCGGTCAGTTCTTTGAAAACATGCTGGCAAAGCATCCGTTCTTAGAGAAAACTTCCCGTTTGGTTAACGCAGAGTATGTTACCATGGACTCTGGTACGGGCTGTGTCCACACCGCCCCCGGCTTTGGCGCAGATGACTACCAGACCTGCATGCGCTACGGCATGGAACTGGTAGTACCTGTGGATGATTATGGTCGCCACACGGACTATGCAGGCAAGTATGCCGGCATGAAGACGGAAGAATCCAACCCCGTCATCAAGGCAGATTTGGAAGAAAGTGGCATGCTCTTCGCATCGGAAGAAATTGTCCACTCCTATCCTCACCATGACCGTTGCAAGAAGCCCGTTATTTTCCGCGCCACTCCCCAGTGGTTCTGCTCTGTGGAATCCTTCAAGGATGCCGCCGTTGACGCTATCCAAAATGTGCAGTGGTTCCCCGCATGGGGTGGCGACCGCATGGAAGCCATGATTCGTGAGCGTGCCGACTGGTGCATCTCCCGTCAGCGCCGTTGGGGTCTGCCCATTCCTGTGTTCTACTGCACCGAATGTCAGAAGCCCGTTTCCACCCCCGAGTCCATCGCCAAAATCTCCAAACTCTTTGACGAACACGGCTCTAATGTGTGGTTCGAAAAAGAGGCCATGGAACTGATTCCCGATGGCTTCACCTGCCCCCACTGCGGTGGCAAACACTTCGAAAAGGAAACCGACACTCTGGACTGCTGGTTTGACTCCGGTTCTACCCACTTTGCATCCCTCATGAAGGATACCCCCGATCTGTGGCCCGCCGATGTCTATTTGGAAGGCGCTGACCAATATCGTGGTTGGTTCCAGTCCAGTCTGCTCACCTCCGTGGGCGCGCTGGATCAGGGCGCTCCCTTCCGTCAGGTTCTCACCCACGGTTGGGTGGTAGACGGTCAGGGTCGCGCCATGCACAAGTCCTTGGGCAACGGTGTAGATCCTGCGGATCTGATTAAGGATTTCGGTGCGGATATTGTCCGTCTGTGGGCGGCTTCTTCCGACTACCATGCCGATGTGCGTTGCTCCAAGGAAATCTTCCAGCAGGTGGCGCAGAACTACCTGAAATTCCGCAACACCGCCCGCTACTGCTTGGGTAACCTCTCCGACTTTGACCCCAACAAGGACATGGTGGATGCGGACAAGTTGGAACAGCTGGATAAGTGGGCACTGACCAAGCTGGGCGCTTTGGTTTCCGCCTGCCGCAAGGCCTACAACAATTACGAATTCCATGTGGTTTCCCATGAAATCAACGATTTCTGCGTGGTGGAGCTCAGCTCCTTCTATCTGGATATTCTCAAAGACCGTCTGTACTGCGAAGAAGCAGGTGGCCTCCGCCGCCGTGCCGCACAGACCGCCCTGTATCTGATTTTGGATGCCATGGCCAAGGTCTTTGCTCCCATTCTGCCCTTCACCTGCGATGAAATTTGGCAGTCTATGCCTCACAAGGCAGAAGATGATGCCCGCAACATCCTGCTCAATCAGATGCCCACCGACCTGAGCGCCTATGCCCTCAGTGAGGACACCATGGCTCTGTGGGATAAGTACCTGATTCCCCTGCGTCAGGATGTCAACGGCGTTTTGGAAAAGGCCCGCGCGGAAAAGCGTATCGGTAAGGCTTTGGAAGCCCATGTGCGCCTCCATGCCAATGACGATACCGCCAAAGCCGTTCTGGACACCGTCAGCAAGATGGCTCTGCCTGAGCTGTTCATCGTATCCAATGTAGATATGGGCGATGGCGCGGTGATGGGTAATTCCATTGTGGGCAATGGAGAAAACTTCCCCACGATCACCGTGGAAGTGTTCGAGGCCAAGGGCGAAAAGTGTCCCCGTTGCTGGATGCATACGGAAGACGCTGGGGAAGATAATCTCTGCCCCCGTTGCGCCCGCGTCATGGCAACTTTGCCTGTTGATTTTGAATAATTCTTTTGATATCATTTCACTGCAGTCCCCTACAGACTGCAGTGAATATGGGCCTGTAGCGCAGCTGGGAGCGCACCACATTCGCATCGATATGGACGCACATCGACCAACGATGGCTGGCCCAAAATTTCGGAGAGAAATTCCTCCGAAACTCACGAAAACTTAAAACTTCAAAAATCCGCTTTTTGTTCTGAAAACCGGGCAAAAAGCGGTAATATGGGCCCGTAGCTCAGCTGGGAGAGCGCCAGGTTCGCAATCTGGAAGTCGAGGGTTCGATCCCCTTCGGGTCCACCATTTCAAGAAAAATCACCGCCAATTTGGCGTTGATTTTTCGTTTGACCACAATAATACCACAGAAGGGAATAATTCTTGACCACTTTGCGAGAACATGGGAAAAGCACTCTTTTCTTATCACCTGTGTTTTTGCTTATCTTTGACTATAGCATATTAACACGTGATTTTTATTGATTATGGCATCGCGATAACATATGCGGTTATTTCAAAATTGACAAATATGCGCAATATCCATACACTGTATTTATCGAGTACATCTGGTGGAATAATGCGAGGGAGGGTTAATTTGTGGCTTCAAGGATATTTATGCAGATATTTGATAGACAGATTGCTCAGTTCGCGGGGCTCTTCTCCGAAGACAGCAGCGCAATTTTTAAAGATGAAAAGGAAAAGCTGATTCATCCTGGCGAGTACGGAAGATATAGAGAAGAATCGTGCAAGGGCTTGCTACGCACAGTTTTAGATAGGGGTGTAAATATATCTGATGGTTTTATAATTACATCGGACGATAGAATTACAACTCAATGTGACATTATCGTTTATAATGCCAATGTGTCGCCTCTCATCGCAGATGGAATTGCCAGAATGTTTCCAGCAGAAGAAGTACGCATGATTGGAGAAGTGAAATCTTCTTTAGACCGGCAAGGTTTTATTAATGCTCTTCGGAAAATGGCAGAGAACAAACAAACTATACTGGAAGGTCGTTGTGGCCTGTTTTCCAAGCCAGAAGGGAGAACGAGTGAAACATTTAATACAATCATTTCGTTCTTGGTGTGCAACAAGCTGTCATTTAATTATGATAAGTTAACTAATGAAGAAATTTACGAAGGAATTGATAGAAAGTACTGGCATAATGCTATTTTGAGCGTTGAAGATGTTGCAATGAACTATGTATTTGAATATACAGATTACAGTCAAGAGATAAAGGAAGAATTGATAAAGGATAATTTCAATATAGACTATGTTGCTGCTTGGGGGTATCCCCAAAGCATTTTCCGAACAGAGATCATCAGTCATAGGTCTAACCACAAACATGTACAAGCGGATAATAAATATGCCCACATACGAAGCTTCTTTGTGGATCTTTCCAGTTGCTGTAATGATGTTTGGATATATACACATGACCCCATTATTTATTTAGGCATGGATGGAAAAGACTTCTCCATCGAATAAGACTTTCATAAAAAGTGCGAAAAAGCGGCACAGGAAAGTGGAATATGTTCAAGTCGCCCCTCAAGATTCACAAAATGAGGGGTGGCTATTTTATTCGTTGATTTTTACCTGGTCCGCATCCGCTCTGGCACTTGAGGTCAGCAGCAATTCCTTTATGTGAGATTAGCCGCCAGTTCGGCTCGGACTTCGTCATAGTATTTCCGCACTGTGCTGACATCGATGCCCAGTTCCCGTGCGATGTAGCTTTTGCTGCTCACGCCGGGGTTCTCGATTAGATAGGCGGCGAGCTGTTTCTTCTTGGGACTGACACCGTCGGGATATTCCGTGGCCTTGCCGGTGCGCAGAGCTGCGATCTCGGCTTTCATCTGGATGATGAGGTCTGCCAGCTT
>JAGBIE010000001.1 GCA_017935145.1 Oscillospiraceae bacterium | reverse complement strand
GGCAGGCGACCCACGGCGAGGCAAAAAGCCAAGGAAACCTTTTCGGTTTGTGAGGGTTTTTAACGAAGACGGGGGGTGTTTGCCACCTTTACGGGCGATAAATCTCCCTGCTGCTCCTGCCTTAGGAGGGGATTTTTTACCGATTCATCCCCTCCTAATAACCACCCCTCCTAAGGAAGAACCCTCAGCGGTCTCACATACGGCAAAGGTGCTCCGCGACCGTTTGCCCTGCCGAGAATGCAACTTGCAATGCCATAGAGAATATGGTAAAATTTTACCATCCTAAAAACGCACAGGAGGAAAGAGAAATGTTTGAAAATGTCGGTGGAAAAATTAAAGCTGTCGCCTTAGCATTCTTTTGGCTTGGTTGCATTGGTGGTGCGCTAGGCGGGCTGGTCACTGCAGCGGAAGTGGACGGATTTGAAGGACTGCTTTCTTTTGTGATTATAACCGCCATAAGTGTTTTTCTCTCTTGGCTTTCCTCTTTGTTGCTGTATGGGTTTGGTGAGTTGATTGAATCTTCTTCCTTCACTGCATCGGAGATGGAAAAACTAAACGAGAAAACGAAAAGCGCCCCTCCCCCTTCAGTGCAGACTTCTTCTGCCCCTGTAAGCCATTTCTATTCCGCTTCTGAAAAAAATGTTAAGGTTTGCAAAAACTGTGGCGCTAAGAATGATAAAAGCAGTAGCAAATGCAGATTGTGCGATGCTTCTCTCTAATCTATGCAAACAAAAAAGCACCACCCGTTTGGGTGGTGCTTTTTTATACATCGTTACGGATGAGGTCTTCAAAACTTTCCCGCTGGATGGCTACATAATCGTCTTGTTCGCCCAACATTAACACCATGGGGCGAGGAATGCGATTATAGTTAGACGCCATGGAGTAGTTATAAGCGCCTGTGGTCAGCACTGCCAAGATATCGCCCCGCTCCATTTTAGGCAGGGAGACATTCTCTTGCAGAATATCGCCACTTTCACAGCAGCGACCTGCCACTGTGCAGACAAAATCTCGCTTTTCTTCCATGCGGGAGGCGGGAAGCACTGTGTACTCCGCGCCATAGAGGGTGTAGCGGGGGTTGTCCGTCATGCCACCATCCACCGCCACATAGTTCTTAAATCCGGGGATGGATTTGGTGCTGTTCACGCGGTAGAGGGTCACACCTGCATCGGCTACGATGCTCCGACCAGGCTCCATGAGGATGATGGGGCACTCTACATCCAGTTCCTTGCAGAGAACCTTCAATAACTCTCCCACGCGGAGGATATTGCCCTCATAATCCACAGGGGCTTGGGCTTCCGTGTAGGGAACGCCCATGCCACCGCCTAAGTTCAGCACTGTGGCTTTACAGCCATGGGTTTTTTGCATATGGGCATAGAAACGGAGCATCATCTCCGCCCCATCGCAGAAGGGGGTATGCTCAAAAATCTGAGAGCCGATGTGGCAGTGGAAGCCCACAAGTTCCACATGGGAAAGACCCATGGCGGTGAGAGTGAGTTCTTCCGCCTGACCAGTTTCAATGGCGGCGCCAAACTTACTATCCACCTTGCCAGTGGAGATTTTTTCATTGGTGTGAGGGTCAATGCCGGGGGTCAGACGCAGAAGCACCTTTTGCTGAATGCCACGGGCGGAAGCCACGCGTTCAATTTCCAAAAGTTCTTCCTTGTTATCGCAGACAAAGTAGCCGAGACCGCAATCCATGGCAAAGCGGATGTCTTCATCGGTCTTACTGTTGCCGTGGAAATAGACCTTGTCCATGGGGAAACCCGCCTTGTAGGCGGTGAACAGTTCCCCGCAGGAGACCACATCCACGCCCATGGATTCTTCCTGCATGATCTCATAAATCCGCTTGAAACTCAGGGCTTTGCTGGCAAAAAGGGGCATAGAGCCCTTAGGAAAGGCCTTCTCCATGGCACGGCGATAGGTACGGCAACGGTTACGGATGACCATTTCGTCCAACAGCATCAGCACGGTACCGTAGATTTTGGCAAGGCGGACAGTATCCCGCCCTGCCACAGTCAAATGACCCAATTCATTGACGCCTAAATTGGCATAAAGCATGTTAGTTGTCCTCCGGGACAAAAGCGTTGTAAATCACCTGCAAGGTGCGTTCGTAATCGGCTTCTTCCACGCCGAGAATGATGTTCTTTTCACCACTGCCTTGGTCAATCATGCGGATGTTAATCTCTTCCTGACCCAAGGCGGAGAAAATCTTGCCAGCCGTACCCTTGGCACGAACCATGCCACGACCCACCACGGCGATGAGAGCCAAACCATCATCGATGGTGACACTGTCGGCATAGGTATCGCGGAAAATGCGGGCCTTAATATCCTCTTTCTTATCGCTGATGGCGGCAGAGGACACGATGATGGACACGGTATCAATACCCGAGGGCATATGCTCAAAGGACACGCCCAAGCGCTCCAGCACATTGAGCACCTTACGGCAGAAGCCAACTTCGGTATTCATTTTGGACTTTTCAATGGTGATGGAGGAGAAGCCCTTGCGACCTGCCACACCAGTGATGACGCTCTTAGGACCTGCGGAAAGAGAACTGGGCACAATCATAGTGCCGGCATCTTCGGGGGCGTTGGTGTTGCGGATGTTGATGGGAATGCGGGCTTCCTTCACGGGGAAGACTGCCTCTTCATGCATAACAGTAGCGCCCATATAGGCCAGTTCCCGCAGTTCGCGGTAGGTAATCTCTTCGATGACGCGGGGATTCTTCACGATGCGGGGGTCAGCCATGAGCATGCCGGACACATCCGTCCAGTTTTCGTAAATTTCCGCATTGACGGCACGGGCTACGATAGCGCCAGTGATATCGCTACCGCCACGGGAGAAAGTCTTGATGGTGCCGTTGGGCATAGAGCCGTAGAAGCCGGGCACCACAGCGTAGGCTTCCTTTTCGAGGAGTGCGCCCAAGGCGGCATAGGTCTTTTTATCGTCAAAAGTGCCGTCTTCCTTGAAGAACACGCCGTTTTCGGCATCCACAAAGGTGAAATCCAAGTATTTTGCCAAAATCATGGAGTTGAGATACTCGCCACGGGAGGCCACATAGTCCTCACCTGCGTGATGGCTGATGGCCATGCGGATTTTGGCATATTCCTCTTCCAAGGAGAAATCCAAACCCAGTTCGCGGATGATGGAGTTGTAGCGCTCTTCCACCAAGCGGAATGCTTCGTCAATGGGTTCTTTCTTGCTGGCCAGACGGAAGCAGTTGTAGAGCATATCCGTCACTTTGGTATCGCCACTGTCCCGCTTGCCAGGGGCGGAAGCCACCACATAACGGCGCTCGGGCTGAGATTTGATAATTTCCGCCACTTTGCGGAACTGCTGGGCAGAGGCAAGGCTACTGCCACCGAATTTCAGAACTTTAGTTCCCATAATGAACTCTCCTTACAATTTACAACATAGTTGCCAGCAATTCTTGCTGACTCATGGCAGAAAGGTCTGCCGGAGGGATATCGAACAAGGTTTTACAGCCTGTTTCGCCCCGATTGGCCATTTTCATGACGGCACGGGCACAGGCCACCAAGACGCTGGATGTAAACTGGGGATTGGAATCCAGTGTCAGTTTATATTCTATGGTCTCACGGCACTCTCCGTTCCAACCGGTAACACCGGAACGGATAACGCTTCCCCCGTGGGGAAGTCCCGCATGATCCCGCGCCATCTCTTCTGCGGAAATAAACACCACAGTGGTGTCATAATCCGCAAAGTAGTTGGGCATGGTTTTGATTTCTTCTTCAATTTTGTCTTTGTCCGCCCCCTCCTCTGCTACCACATAGCAAAGACGGGTATGCTTTTCCCGTGTGGTGAGGGTGGGATTCTCCCCAGCGCGCACTCTGTCCATGGCATCTGCCACAGGAATGGTGTACTGACGGCAATCCTTCACGCCATGGATACGGCGCACAGCATCGGAATGGCCTTGGCTGACGCCCTTACCCCAGAAAGTGTAGTCCTTGCCTTGGGGCAGAACTGCCGTACCATAGAGGCGGTTTAAGGAAAACAGACCAGGGTCCCAGCCTGCGGAAATAACGGCAATCTTGCCACCCTCTTTTGCCCTTTCATCCACCGAGGCAAAATGCTGGGGGATTTTGGCGTGGGTGTCAAAACTATCCACCACATGGAAATATTTTGCCATCTTGGGAGTCAGCACGGGCAAATCCGTAGCACTGCCGCCGCAGAGAAGCATCACATCAATCTTCCCCACAAACTGTTCTGCCTCCTCCAAAGGAAGCACGGGAACATCGGGGGTTAAAATTTTTACGCTGTTGGGGTCACGGCGGGTGAACACTGCCACAAGGCACATATCCTCATTTTGGCGGATGGCGCACTCTGCGCCTTTGGCCAAATTGCCGTAGCCCACAATACCAATTCTTACCATTTTTCTTACCCCTTTACCAAATCATCCATGGTGTAAAGAGCGGGGGCTTTCCCACAGAGGAAACGAGCGGCAGATAGTGCGCCCTCGGCAAAGAGGGAGCGGTCCTGCGCCTCATGCTTGAGGGTGAGGACTTGTGCGCCTGTATTGACAATGACCTCGTGGATACCCACGGTGTTGCCCATGCGCAGAGAGTGGATGCCCACCTCCCCTGCGGGACGCTTGCCGTTTTCATGACGACCCACCAGTAAGGTAGCATCGGGGCGTGCCTCGCGAACAGCACGGGCAAGCATCAGCGCCGTACCACTGGGTACATCCAGTTTTTGGTTGTGGTGGCTTTCCACAATTTCAATGTCTGCATCGGGGAACATTTTGGCGGTGGTTTTCACCAGTTCCGTCAAAACAGCAATGCCCAGAGACATATTACCCGAATGGAATACGGGAATCTTCTTGGCGGCGGCGGAAATCAGTTCCAGTTCCTCTGCCGTGTGACCTGTAGTGGCAACCACCACAGGAAGATTCTTCTCCACCGCATAGGAAAGCAGTTCCCCTACCCCCGCGTGGTTAGAAAAGTCCACAATGCAGTCTGCCGTGGCGGTGACATCCCGCAAAGAGGCGAGCATGCCCTCCACAAAGGGGTCCACCTGTGCGCACACAGAAATATCTGCACTTTTTTCTGCCATGGTGGAAAGGGCGCGACCCATTCTGCCACCTGCACCATTGATGATAATCTTCATAGTTTCACCTTTACACATTCACGCCCACTTCCCGCATCCGCTGGAGAAGCACTGCCTTGTGGGCATCTTCCATGGGGACGAGGGGCAGACGGAGATAATCTTCGCAGAAGCCCATGGCGGCCATGGCGGCCTTGACGGGGATGGGGTTGACCTCAGAGAAGAGAGCATTGGTCAGAGGCAGGTACTTTTTCTGCAGTTCCATAGCACCAGCCACATCACCCTCGAAGAACTTTTTGCACATAAGGGAGGTTTCTGCGGGTACCACATTGGACAAAACGGAAATCACACCCTTGCCACCGCAGGCCAAAATGGGCACAATCTGGTCATCGTTACCGGAGTAAATATCCAGTTTATCCCCCACCAAAGTGGCAATTTCCACAATTTTAGAGATATTGCCACTGGCTTCCTTAATGGCGGCGATATTGGGGTGGTCGCCCAGTTTGGCATAGGTAGAGGGTTCAATGTTCACGCCCGTGCGGGAGGGTACATTGTAGAGAATGAGGGGTTTGGTCACTGCATCGGCAATGGCGGTAAACATCTTCACAAGGCCGTTTTGGGTGGTCTTGTTGTAGTAGGGAGTGACCACCAAAAGAGCGTCATAGCCCACTTCGCAAGCGAACTTGCTCAAAGAGATGGCGTAGTCCGTATCGTTAGAGCCAGTACCTGCAATGATGGGCACTCTGCCCTTCACGGTATCGGCAGCGAATTTCAGGCATGCACGATGCTCCGCATCGGTAAGGGTGGAACTTTCGCCCGTAGTGCCACAAATGACCAAGGCATCAATACCACCGGCAATCTGCCATTCAATCAGGCGACCGAAAGCAGCATAGTCCACACCGTCTTTGGTGGTGGGGGTGACAATAGCAGTAGCAGCGCCTGTAAAAATCGTTTTCTGTTTCATAGTGTATTTGCTCCTTTTCTTTCTTGTCGGCAGGTTTGACAGACACAAAAAATAGCCGATGCGGAACATCAGCTACCAAAATATCAAGCCAAAGACCCATTTTCCGCAAGGAAAAACAGCTCTTCTGCCGACCAACTGATGATAGCACTCCGCAAAGATGCGACAGTCGGACAAATGTTCTTTGTCCGCCCAGAGAGGCCGTGCGCCTTGGCCCTCTTCGGCGATGGCTCCTTTTTCCCCCGTCACAGTCCTGCGAAGACCTCACGGCAAGGGATACTCTTAACGCACCGCGCCTCTATCAAACACTTACTTTATTGAACTGATTGCAGTTTAGCATACCTGACAAAAGGTGTCAATACTTTTCTTAATATATAATGATAGAATCATTTCTTTGGGAAGATTGACATTTTACTCCATCTGCGGTAAACTTGACACAAATGCCGACCCCCTTGGGGTCAAAGGAGGATTTCCTATGAGCCATAAAATTGAAACCACTTGCGTACAGGGTGGCTATACCCCCGGTAATGGCGAGCCCCGTCAGATTCCCATTTATCAGTCCACTACTTGGAAATACGCCACCAGCGAAGACATGGGCAAACTCTTCGATTTGGAAGCCAGTGGCTATTTCTATACCCGTCTGCAAAACCCCACCAATGACTGCGTAGCCGCGAAAATCTGCCAACTAGAAGGTGGCACTGCCGCCATGCTCACCTCCTCCGGTCAGGCAGCCAGCTTCTTCTCTGTGTTTAACATTGCTTCCTGCGGTGACCATGTGGTGGCATCCTCTGCCCTCTATGGCGGTACTTACAATCTCTTTGCCGTCACCATGAAGCGCATGGGCATTGACTTTACCTTTGTCTCCCCCGATTGTAGCGATGAAGAACTGAATGCCGCATTCCAAGAGAATACCAAGGCTGTCTTTGGCGAAACCATCGCCAACCCCGCCCTGCGTGTGCTGGATATTGAGCGTTTTGCCAATGCTGCCCACGCCCACGGCGTGCCCCTGATTATTGACAACACCTTTGCCACTCCTGTGAACTGCCGTCCCATCGAATGGGGCGCAGACATTGTCACTCACTCCACCACCAAGTATATGGACGGCCACGGCGCTGCTGTGGGCGGCTGCATTGTGGACAGTGGCAAGTTTGACTGGATGGCACATGCGGATAAATTCCCCGGTCTGTGCACTCCTGATGATAGCTATCACGGCATCACCTACGCGGAAAAATTCGGCAAGGAAGGGGCATTTATCACCAAGTGCACCGCACAGCTTATGCGTGACTTTGGTTCTATCCAGTCCCCTCAGAATGCTTTCTATCTGAATCTGGGCTTGGAAAGTTTGCATGTGCGTATGCCTCGCCACTGCGAAAATGGTCTCGCCATGGCAAAATTCCTCAAAAACCATCCCAAGATTTCCTTTGTGACCTACCCCTCTTTGGAGGGTGACCCCGACTATGCTTTGGCGCAGAAATATCTGCCCAACGGCTCCTGCGGTGTGGTTTCCTTCGGTTTTGTGGGTGGCAGAAAAGCCGCCGAAACCTTTATGAAGAACCTCCGCCTTATCGCCATTGAAACTCACGTTGCCGATGCTCGCAGCTGCTGTCTGCATCCCGCCAACGCCACCCATCGCCAGATGAACGATGCTGAACTCTATGCCGCTGGCATCGCTCCCGACTTGGTGCGTCTTTCCTGCGGTATTGAAAATGCCGAGGATCTCATCGCCGATGTGAAGCAGGCGCTGGAACAAATCTAAACCAAAGGAGGGCACACCATGCCCATTCGTATTCCCAATGACCTGCCTGCCACCCAAACCTTGCAGGACGAAAATATCTTTGTCATGACGGAAACCCGTGCCATGACCCAGGATATCCGCCCCTTGGACATCCTTCTGCTGAACCTCATGCCCACCAAGGTGGACACAGAGACGCAATTGGCACGGCTTTTGGGCAATACCCCTTTGCAGGTGAATCTCACCCTCATGACCATGAGCACCCACCAGTCCAAAAACACCTCCCAAGAGCATCTTTTGGCATTCTACAAGACCTTTGAGGATGTCCGCCACCGCAATTTTGACGGTCTTATCATCACGGGTGCGCCTGTAGAGAACATGCCCTTTGAAGAGGTGGACTACTGGCAGGAACTGACGGAGATTATGGAGTGGTCCAAGACCCATGTTCACTCCACTTTCCACATCTGCTGGGGCGCACAGGCGGGTCTGTACTACCACTACGGAGTGCAGAAGCAACCCCTCAGCGAAAAGATGTTCGGCATCTTCCCCCACACGGTGGACTATAAGCGCTCTATCCTCTTCCGTGGCTTTGATGACACCTTCATGGTACCCCATTCCCGTCACACCACGGTTTTGCGGGAGGATATTGAGAAGATTCCCCAACTGAAAATCCTCGCCTCTTCTCCCGAGGCAGGGGTCTATGCCGTATCTTCCAAAAACGGCAAGCAGGTGTTCATCATGGGGCATTCGGAATATGACCCTCTGACTCTCAACAAGGAATATGTGCGGGATAAGACGGCGGGCTTGCCCATCAAAATCCCCAAGAATTACTTCCCCAACGATGATGACACCCAGACTCCCGTAAGCACTTGGAGAGCCCACGCAAATCTCCTCTACTCCAACTGGCTCAACTACTTTGTCTATCAGACCACGCCCTATGACCTCAAAGAAATTCCCCCCAAGGGAGACGATGAATAATCACCAAAAAGGACGCCTTACAGGGCGTCCTTTTTTCACATTTCTCTCATTGACGAACAGGATTTTGTAGGATAGAATAGAGTTGTGAAAAATCGGCATTTACAATATCCATCAAATAAACAAAAGCGTGTTTTTGAGAAAGGATTTTTTGCATATGAGTATTTTTAACGTACTGGAACTGCTCTGCGGTTTGGCGCTGTTCCTCTATGGCATGAATGTCATGGGTGACAGCCTGAAAAAGAGCGCTGGCAACAGCCTAAAGATGATTTTGGGCAAAATGACCTCCAACCCCGTCAAAGGCTTCCTTTTGGGCTTGGGCGTTACGGCTATTATTCAGTCCTCCTCCGCCACCACGGTTATGGTCGTTGGTTTCGTCAACTCCGGCACCATGACCCTTTTGCAGGCAGTGGGCGTGATTATGGGCGCCAACGTGGGCACCGCCGTTACCGCATGGCTCACAGGTCTTTCCGGTTTGGGCTCTACAGGCGCTGCCGTCAGTGGTATTGTCCAGTGGTTGAAACCCGATGCTTGGATGCCCATTTTGGCTGTCATCGGCATCTGCCTTGTGATGTTCTCCAAGCGTGGCAAAAAGCAGGATCTGGGTGCCATTCTCTTGGGCTTTGCAGTGCTCATGACCGGCATGAGTATCATGTCCGGCGCTGTCAGCGGGCTCAAGGACAGCAAGGAATTTGCCAACATTCTGCTGATTTTCAAGAACCCCATTTTGGGTGTGCTGGCTGGCGCTGTGCTTACCGCCATTGTCCAGTCCTCCTCCGCATCTGTGGGTATTTTGCAGTCCTTGACCACCACGGGCGCGATCTCTGTGGGCACTGCCATCCCCATTATTTTGGGTCAGAATATTGGTACTTGCGTCACCGCCATGCTCTCTGCCATCGGCGCGAAAACCAATGGTCGCCGTGCCGCTGTGGTGCATCTGCTGTTTAACGTCATTGGCGTGACGGTTGTGCTGTCACTGTTCTATCTTATCGATGCCTTTGTGAATTTCGCCTTTGTGGATGAGACCATTGGCATGTGGGGCGTGGCCGGCGTACACACTGCTTTCAAGTTCCTTTGCGTTGCCCTGCTGGGTCCCTTCTATAAAGGGCTGGCAAAACTGGCAACCATCATTGTCAAAGAGAAAAAAGAAGATGGCGATGCCACCGCTCTTTTGGACGAACGTCTGCTCAACACCCCCAGTGTGGCTGTGGCTCGCGCCACCGATGTCACCTGCCAGATGGCAGAGGTTTCCACTGCGGCGCTTTTAAAATCCTTGGAACTGTTTAAAACATTTGACTCCAAACTGGCAGACGAAGTCCGCGCTTTGGAAGACAAGGCTGACCAGTTGGAAGACGCTTTGGGCTCTTATTTGGTGCAGGTTTCCGCCTGCGATTTGGATGCCAAAGATTCCCGTCAGATTACCAAACTTCTGCACATCATCGGCGACTATGAACGCATCTCCGACCACGCGGTGAATGTGGTGGAATCCGCAGAAGAACTTCACGATAAAAAACTCACTTTCTCCGCTGCGGCACAGCACGAAATTTCCGTGCTCTCCACGGCTTTGCAGGAAGTCCTCACCGCAGCTGAGGCCGCTTGCGTCAAGGGCGATTTGGAACTGGCTGCCAAAGTAGAACCCTTGGAACAGACCATTGATGATCTTATGAACAAGATTAAACTGGGTCACATTCTGCGTCTGCAGAAGAACGAATGCACCATTGAACTGGGCTTTGTCCTCAATGACCTGATCACCAATTTGGAACGAGTTTCCGACCACTGCTCCAATATCGCAGGTTGCGTCATGGAAGTAGCCGAACACGGCGCTATGGATATGCACAAGTATCTCCGTGGCATCCGCCGCGACAGTGAAGAATATCGCGCCATGGTGGAGGAATATCGCCAGAAATACGCTCTGTAACACAAGAAAAAAGCACCCCGAACAATATCGTTCGGGGTGTTTTTTCTTATTCTTTTTCGCCCAGTAGTTGCCATGCGCTGGCAAGGCAGAACAGGAATATCGCGCCATGGAGCAGGATGTTTCCAAACCCGCCCTCTGCCAAAGTGATGGCGGAAAACACCATGCCGATGATGGAGAAGCACAAAGATGTTCTGCCCTTGCCCTCCCCCACAGCAAAGCCTGCCATAAAGCAGGATGTGAGCATCGCGCCCAAAAGGGAGAAGAGTTTGAAGGCATAGTCCAAAACCATGGGGTCCGCGCTCCACATGCGGAAGCGGAGGAGAATCTGCAAAATATAGTAGGCTACGGGAAGCATCCAAGCAAGGGCAGAGGGGGACTGCTTTTTCTTTTGTCCCACACCTACAGCCACCATGGAAAAGCCCGCCGCTACACCCACGGCAGAAGTGAGTCGGGAAAACAGGGTAACCTGCAAGCCCATAGTTACGGGGTTGATGAGTCCCACCACAGAGGCAACCGCGGTCAGTCCACCTGCCCCAAAGTAGAGGGGGAGGGAAATCTTGTCTGCGGAGAAGGATTCTGCCACGCCCTCCCGCTTTTCTGTGGTGAGCGCCACGATGATACTCCCAACCACCGCCACAGCGCACAGCAAGATGAGCCCTACAATGCCTTTGCCATTGGATAAGCCCATGGCATCGAATCCCACGGCAAGATGATGCCGCCGCAGGAAAAATCCACCCAAAGACAGGGCGAAAACTGCGCCCAAGATAGTAAGGCGCAAGGTTTTTTTATTCATGGTCATTCCTCCTTACGGGAATTATATTTAGTATAGCACATTTCCTAGATTTTTCCACCAAGGGAGCAAGAATTTTTCTTTTGGGGAGATTTTTTCATTTCTGTCTATAAAAAAGTGGGATTTTTTCCATTTTCGACCCTATTTTTTTGAAGTTTCCCCTTGCAAAACAGAAAAAGCCATGCTATAATCGCAGTAATCGATAGTAGTTTTACTAAAGAGTGGGGAGTCATCCCCACTCTTTCTTGTTGAAATGGAGGTTTCTTCATGAAAATTACCGAGCAAGTTCGTGCCTTCGCACAGCCCGTGGTGGAAAGCCTCGGCTGTAGTCTTTGGGATGTAGAATATGTCCGCGAGGGTGCCGATTGGTTCCTGCGTCTCTACATTGACAAAGAGGGCGGTGTGGACATTAACGACTGCGAAGCCGTGTCCCGTGCCGTAGACCCCATTTTGGACGAAAAAGACCCCATTCCCGATAGTTACCATTTTGAGGTCTGCTCTGCGGGTTTGGAACGGGTCTTAAAGCGCCCTGAGGATTTTACCCAGTTTATGGGCTCTGCCGTACTGGTGAAACTCTACCGCCCGCGGGATGGGCAAAAGGAATTTGTAGGAACTCTCTCCGCATATAACGATGGCGCAGTGACCATTGCGCAGGGTGAAACTGCGGTGAGTTTTGAAAAATCGGAAGTCGCTCTTGTGCGACTCTATGTGGAATTTTAAAAGGGAGGAACAGAGAAAAAATGAACGCTGAAATCTTTGCCGCTTTGGCGCAACTGGAAAAAGAGCGTGGCATCCCCCAGACCTATATGATCGACAAAATCACCCAGGCACTGGTGGCAGCCTACAAAAAGGACAAAGAAGGTTATACCGACAATGTCTTTGTAAGCATCGAAAACGGCACCATCGAAATGTATGTGCAAAAAGAAGTGGTGGAAGAGGTGGTCTCCCCCACTACGGAAATCGCCTTGGATGCCGCCCGTCTGTTGGACGACAAGGCAGACTTGGGCGACCTGGTGAATGTCTCCGTCAAGACCCATGACTTTGGTCGCATCGCTGCCCAGACCGCCAAGCAGGTGATTATTCAGGGCATCCGCGAAGCCGAACGTGGCATGGTCTTTGAGAACTTCTCCTCCAAGGAGCATGAAATTCTCACAGGTACTGTTCTGCGTATTGATCCCCGCAGTGGCGATGCCATTGTGCGCATTGGTGGCGGTAACGACCGCACCGATGCTCTGCTTTCCGCCTCTGAGCAAGTTCGTGGCGAAGTGCTCAAAGAGGGCGAAATGATTCGCGTGTATGTGGTGGAAGTCCGCCGTTCTACCCGCGGTCCTCAGGTGATTGTTTCCCGCACCCATCCGGGTCTTGTCAAGCGCCTCTTTGAACTGGAAGTTCCCGAAATTGAAAACGGTCTCGTAGAAGTCAAGTCCATCGCCCGTGAAGCCGGCAGTCGCACCAAACTGGCTGTGTGCGCTACGGAAGAAAACATCGATCCCGTGGGCGCCTGCGTGGGTACCCGTGGCGGCCGTGTTGGCGCTGTGGTGGACGAACTGGGTGGCGAGAAGATGGACATTGTGGTTTGGAGCGAAGATCCTGAAAAGTTCATCGCCTCTGCACTGAGCCCCTCGGATGTCATCTCCGTGACCATTTTGGACAACATGCAGAAAGCCTGCCGTGTCATCGTTCCCGATGACCAACTGTCCCTTGCCATCGGCAAAGAGGGTCAGAACGCCCGTCTGGCTGCCCGCCTGACTGGCTACAAAATCGATATTAAGCCCGCCTCTCAGGCGGAGGACGGGGAATAAATCCCCAAAAGTCAAAGGAAAGGAGGCGTCAGCATGCAAAAGAAAATCCCTATGCGCAAGTGCCTTGGCTGTCAGGAAATGAAGCCGAAAAAGGAACTCATCCGCGTGGTCAGAAGCCCCGAAGGGCTGATTTCGCTGGATTTTAAGGGCAAGGCCCCCGGTCGTGGCGCCTACCTGTGCCCCGAAATGCAGTGCCTTAAAAAAGCCGTCAAGGCAAAAGCCTTGGAACGCGCTTTTGATACCGCCATCGGGCAGGATATTTACGATGCTCTTCTGAGTGAGATGGAGGGCAAAGCATGAATAAAGCACTGAATCTTTTGGGACTGGCCCGCAAGGGTGGGAATATCCAGTTGGGGGAAGAAAACTGTGGCATTGCCTGTCGCAGTGGCAAAGCCCGACTGCTGATTCTCACCAAAGATGCCGGTGACAGCGTCCGTCATCGGGCAGAATTCTTCGTTCGCAGCGGTAAACCGCCCCTGCTTCGGGTAGAATATACCAAAGACGAACTGGGTACTGCCGTGGGCAGAAATGTCTGCCCCATCGCCGCCATTACCGATGTGCGGTTGGCATTGGCGTTCCTCAACGCCATGGACCCCGACCCCACCCATTTTTCTGACATTCGCGCCACATTGGATAGAGGCGCAAAACGGGTGGAAAAACGGCGGCAGGAAGAAAAAGCCCATGAACGGAATGTGCGATTCGGCAAGAAATAATGGAGGTGGCTTATGAGTACGTTAGTGAAGATTCGCATCAGCGATATTGCCAAGGATTTCGATCTCCCCGCCAAGGCGGTTTCGGAGATTGTAGGTAGATATTTTGAAAAACCCAAGAGCGCCCAGCAGGTTCTTACGGAAGAACAGCTGAATGTGGTGGTGGATGTCATCACCCAAGAAAACCAGATTGAATCTTTGGAAGCGGTGTTTGCCGTTACTCCCGCTCCCAAGAAAGAAGAACCCAAGCCTGCAGTGGAAGAGGCAAAGCCCGCTCCCGAAAAGCCCGCAGTGGAAGAAGTGAAAAAGCCCGCCGAGCCTGAACGCAGACGGGAACGCCGTGTCATCGACACCTCTGCCGTTACGGTGAACACCCAGCGCTTTGATGACCATGCCGATGATTTGGTCTCTGAGCGCGTGCAGGATTATCAGGGTGGCAAGATGAAAATCGGCAATAAAAATAAGCGCCAGCAACAGCAGAAGAAGTTTGGCAACAAGTCCCGCAACGAAGAGCAGGAAAAACTGCGCCGTCTGCAGATGGAAGTTGCCCGCAAAGCTCCTGTCACGGTGAAAATTCCCGATGAAATCACCGTGGGTGAACTGGCTGCCCGCATGAAGAAAACCTCTGCCGAGGTCATTAAATGCCTGATGAAAAACGGCGTTTTGGCCTCTGTGAACCAGACCATCGACTTTGATACCGCTGAATTTGTGGCCACAGAACTGGGCTGCAAGGTGGAAAAGGAAATCATTGTCACCATTGAAGAAAAACTCATTGACGACCATGAAGACTCTGCTGATGAACTGGTGGCAAGACCCCCTGTTGTGGTGGTTATGGGTCACGTTGACCACGGCAAGACCAGTCTTCTTGATGCTGTCCGTGATACCTCTGTGGTCAGTGGCGAAGCCGGTGGCATCACCCAGCACATCGGTGCTTACACGGTAAAAATCGGTGAGCAGTCCGTGACCTTCCTGGACACCCCCGGTCACGCCGCCTTTACCTCTATGCGTGCCCGTGGCGCTATGTGTACCGATATTGCCATTCTGGTGGTAGCCGCGGACGATGGCATCATGCCCCAGACGGTAGAAGCCATCAACCATGCCAAAGCCGCAGGCATTCCCATTGTGGTGGCCATTAATAAGATGGATAAACCCACCGCCAACCCCGATAAAATCATGCAGCAGATTACGGAATATGACCTTGTGCCCGAAGAATGGGGCGGTGACACCATTATGTGTCCCATCTCCGCCAAGACCGGCATGGGCATTGACGAACTGCTGGAAAATGTGCTCCTCACCGCAGAAATGCAGGAACTGAAAGCCAACCCCAACCGTTTGGCCAAGGGTACTGTGATTGAAGCCCGTTTGGATAAGACCCGTGGTCCTATCGCCACCCTCTTGGTGCAGAATGGTACGCTGAAACACGGCGATATTATCATCGCCGGTACTGCCGTGGGTCGTGTGCGTGTCATGACCGATGATAAGGGTCGCAGTGTCAAATCTGCCGGTCCTTCCACCCCTGTGGAAATTACCGGTCTTGCGGAAGTGCCCGGCGCAGGCGATGTGTTTAACGCCGTTGAGGATGAACGCATGGCCCGTCAGTTGGTGGAACAGCGCAAGGAAGAGATTAAGGCGGAAGTTGCCGCCCAGCAGACCAAGGTCACCTTGGATAACCTCTTTGCCCAGATGCAGGCAGGCGAAATGAAGGAACTGCGCCTGATTGTCAAGGCTGACGTACAGGGTTCTGCCGAAGCCGTCAAGGCATCCTTGGAGAAGATTACCAACGAAGAAGTGCGTGTGAAAGTCATCCATGCCGCTGTTGGCGCAATTAACGAATCTGACGTGCTTCTGGCATCCACTGCCAATGCCATCATCGTGGGCTTCAATGTCCGTCCCGATAATGTGGCACAGGCCAGCGCCGCCCGCAGCAATGTGGATATGCGCATGTACCGCGTCATTTATGATGCCATCAATGAGATTCAGGACGCCATGAAGGGCATGTTGGATCCCAAGTTCCGTGAAGCCATCATCGGTCATGCGGAAGTCCGCCAGACCTACAAGGTCTCCTCTGTGGGCACCATCGCAGGTTGCTACGTCAAGGACGGCAAAATCACCCGCGATGCGCAGGTGCGTGTGCTGCGTGATAACATCGTCATCCATGAAGGTCAGTTGGGCTCACTCCAGCGCTTCAAGGATTCCGTCAAGGAAGTGGCCGCCAACTACGAATGCGGTATTTCCATTGACAAGTACAACGATATTAAGGAAGGCGACATCTTTGAATGCTTCGTCATGGAGCAGATTAAAGACTAAGCAAAAAACTGAATGGGGAGAAACAGCGTTTCTCCCCATTTCCGATAACAAAGGAGCGTTCTATGGCATCTAACCGTCAAGGTCGCATCAATGATGAAATGCAAAAAGAACTTGCCGTTCTCATCCAAGGCCTCAAAGACCCTCGGGTGCGGGAAGCCATGGTTTCCGTCATCGCCGTGCGGGCCACCCCCGACCTGCGTTGGGCCAAGGTTTATGTGAGCGTGCTGGAAGATAACAAGGCCGCCGATGTAATGAAGGGTCTCAAATCCGCAGGTGGCTGGCTTCGCAGAGAATTGGGTAGCCGTCTACAATTGCGCTATACTCCCGAATTGGTTTTTGAACTGGACGATTCCATCCAGTACGGGGCAAAAATCTCCGCCCTGCTGAACAAATTAGTGCCTCAAGAAGAAAAGGAAGAGGACTAATATGGCCTGCGGTATTCTCATTGTGGATAAGCCCGCTGGCTGGACAAGTCAAGATGTGGTGAGTAAACTCCGTGGCGTACTGCACGAAAAGCGCATTGGTCACGGGGATACACTAGACCCCATGGCAACGGGAGTACTGCCCGTGTTCGTGGGGCGCGCCACCCGCGCGGTGGAGTTTTTTGAAGCGGCCCATAAGGAATATGTGGCGCACCTGCGCCTTGGGGTGACTACCGATACCCAAGATACTGCGGGAAATGTGCTAAAAAAGAGCGAAAACATCCCATCCCAAGGGGAAATTTCCGCCATTTTGTCCTCTTTTATGGGGGAAATCGGGCAAATTCCGCCCATGTATTCCGCCATTAAAATCGGTGGCAAAAAACTCTATGAACTGGCGCGTCAAGGAAAAGAAGTGGAGCGAAAAGAGCGGAAAATCCGCATTTTTGACCTTACTTTGGGCGAAAAACTGGAAAACGGGGACTATCCTCTGACGGTTTTTTGCAGTAAAGGCACTTATGTGCGCACCCTCTGCCACGATATTGGCGAAAAGTTAGGTTGCGGGGCATGTATGTCCTCCCTACGGCGCACCAAGGCAGGCATGTACGATTTATCCATGGCAACGCCCCTGGATGAAATCGCCTCCTCCCCCAATCCCGAAAGCCTTCTTCTGCCTGTGGACAGCATGTTCCTGCATCTGCCTGCATTCACCTTGAATAGGAAGCAGGAGACAGCGTGCCGTCACGGCAATCCCATACAAAACTGGCACGAATGTGACGGACTTTGCCGAATCTACGGCGAAGACGGAACTTTTTTAATGTTAGGAAATGCCCGTGAAGGAACACTCTTTACGGAGAAAAGTTTCTTCGAGATTACTTAAAACGAGGTGAATCTCTTGGCAAATGGCAGAATCATCGCCCTCGGCTATTTTGACGGCGTTCATATGGGTCACGGCGGTCTTCTGCGCAAAGCCAAGTCCTTGGCGCAGGAGCGTGGTCTCCGTGCCGCCGCTGTCACCTTTTATCCCCATCCCTCGGTACTGCTCACGGGCAAAAGTGTGCCCCTGCTCAGTTCCGTGGAGGACAGAGCTTTTCTTATGGAAACCCTCTACCACATGGATGAGGTGCTTCCCCTGCCCTTTGACATGGCCATGATGCAAATGCCGTGGCAGGATTTTCTCACGGAGATTCTACTGCGTGATTTTGGCGCGGAGGGTCTTGTCTGCGGACATGATTTCCGTTTTGGCTACCGTGGCGAGGGCACACCCGAAAAACTCCGCGCATTCTGCGAAGAACATCATATTCCCTGCGCGGTAATTGACGAAATTCAAGTGGAGGGCGAACCTGCATCCTCCACCCTCATCCGCCGTCTGATTGCAGAGGGAAATATGGAAAAAGCCGTGCGCTTTTTGGGTCATCCTCACCTGCTCACAGGCAAGGTGGAGGGTGGAAAGCATCGGGGTCACACTTGGGGCATCCCCACGGCCAATCTCCCCTTCCCCAAGGATATTGCCGTGCCTGCCTTTGGGGTGTATGTGACAAAAGCCGTGGTGGATGGAAAGACTTATCTTGCCGTGACCAATGTGGGCGTGCATCCCACAGTGGGCGAAATGCCTGCCCCCAAGGCGGAGGCGTGGCTACTGGACTTTGATGGCGACCTCTACGGCAAAGAAATCGCGCTTCATTTCTATGCCCGCATTCGGGAGGAGAGAAAATTCTCCTCCGTGGAGGAAATGACCGCTGAAATCCGCAAAAATGCCGACTTTGTCCGCAACTATTTTAAAAACGAGCAATAAAAAACCGCACCCACAAGGGTGCGGTTTTTGTTGTTTACACTTCCATGATGACTGTGAGAATCATGGGGCTTCGTTTGGTGGTTTTGTAGAGATAAGAGGAAAGTTCGTTCTTAATGGCCGTTTTCATGGCGCTCTTATCCCAAATATTCCGCATAAGGCAAGTATCCAAGGCATGGGCGGCCACAGCCTGCAACTCGTCCATCAAATCCCCCGATTCTTTTACATAGACAAATCCACGGGTGATGATATCGGGCCCCGTGACCACGCTTCCATCCATGGAGGAGAGATTCACCACCACCATGAGCATGCCATCTTGCGCCAACTGACGGCGGTCGCGGAGGACAACGCCTCCCACATCGCCCACGCCAAAGCCATCCACGAGGAGTTTGCCCGCGGGAACAGTGCCTCCCTTTTTGCAGGTACTCTTGGTCAGTTCAAAGCAGTCACCCACATCGGCAATAAACACATTCTGGGGTTTCATGCCCATGACCTGCGCCAGTTTGGCATGGCTGCGCAGATGGCGCTGTTCCCCATGGACGGGGAAGAAATATTTGGGGCGAATCAGCCCGTGCATCAGCTTGAGTTCCTCTTGGCAGGCGTGTCCCGATGCATGGAGGGCGGCGGACTTTTCATAGACCACATCAGCGCCCTTGCGATACAGTTCATTGATGATTCGGCTGACGGATTTTTCGTTGCCAGGGATGGCGGAAGCGGAGATGATGACTCGATCCCCTGCCTGAATTTCCACCTGCTTGTGCATGGCAAAGGCCATGCGGTAGAGGGCGGACATATTTTCGCCCTGAGAGCCTGTGGAGACGATAACCACCTTGTTCTTGGGTAAGGATTTCACCTGCGCCATATCCACAAGCATCCCTTCGGGCACAGACACATAGCCCAGTTCCACAGACACTTTCAGCACATTTTCCATACTGCGACCCGTGACGGCAATCTTTCTGCCGTAGCGGTGGGCCACATTGATTAAACTCTGCAAACGGAAAGCGTTGGACGCGAAGGTGGTAACGATAATCCGCTGATTGCAACCCTTAAACTGGCGGTCGAGAGCATCAGCAACCAACAGTTCCGAGACGGAATATCCAGGATTCTCTACATTAGTAGAATCGCACAGAAGTGCCAGAACGCCCTTCTTGCCCAGTTCACCAAAGCGAGCGAGGTCAATCATGCCATCGGGGGCGGTGGGGTCAATCTTAAAGTCGCCTGTCATGACCACCGTACCTGCGGGGGTATGGATGGCGAAAGCGCAAGCATCGGCAATGGAGTGGTTGACGCGGATGAATTCCACTTGGAAACAGCCTGCGGTGACGGTATCCCCCGCTTCATGGGTGTGGAGTTTCACTTGGCGGTCAAGGCCGTGCTCTTCCAGTTTCAGTCGCACGAGGCCTGCCGTCAGGCGAGTGGTGTGGATGGGGGTGCGGAACTCCCGCATGGCGTAAGGGATGGCGCCAATGTGGTCCTCATGGCCGTGGGTGAGGAACATGCCACGGATGCGGTCTTTATTTTTGGCAAGATAGGTCACATCGGGGATGACCAAGTCGATGCCGTACATATCATCTTCGGGGAAACCGAGACCGCAGTCCACCACGATGATATCTTTGCCATATTCAAACACAGTGATGTTTTTGCCAATCTCATTGAGACCGCCCAAAAACATGATTTTCAATTTATTTGCCAAAGTTTCATTTCTCCTTGTTTTTCAGTAAAATTCACAGTTTTTCGACACAAAAAGTTGTTGTATTTTTTAGGATAGCAACACAAAACAATCGTCAGCCATCTCTCCTTTTGACCCCGAATCGCCAAAGGGAGGAAAATGACCCACGAATTTCGTACGCTATGATGTTTTTTGCCTTTGGCTCAGCACAGCCCACAAGGCGTTATGGAAATTATAACACAAAACCGCTCAAAAGTATACATGCAATTTTTCTATGCGCGGTTTTGGTGTTCTTGCACAAGGAACCATGGAATATTTTTCAAAAATAGTCTGTTTCTTTCATTGACGAAAGGGCGCAAAATCTGTTATAATTTGAGCAGTATTTGCTTTTGCCTTGAAGCGGTCAAAAGCAGGGACATTCATCCCCAGTTGCGCAACGAAAAATGCAAGGTTTCACCAAGGGGTTTGCGGGTCTTTCCGCACCGCCTGATAGAACTTTTGGAGGGAATGGAGCATGAACAAAAAAATTGGTATTGTAATGGGAAGCACCTCGGATCTCCCCGTGGTAGAAAAAGCTGTGGCCGTACTGCGTGAATACGGCGTCAGCGTGGAAGTGCGCGTATTATCCGCTCACCGGTGTCCTGTGGAAGCAAAAGAGTTTGCTGCCACGGCTCGGGCGAGCGGTTTTTCTGTTTTAATCGCCTTTGCGGGCATGGCAGCGCACCTTGCCGGCGCACTGGCTGCCAACACCACACTGCCCGTCATCGGTGTGCCCTGCAAGGGCGCAGTCATGGACGGCATGGATGCCCTGCTTTCCACAGTGATGATGCCCTCGGGCATTCCTGTGGCCACTGTGGCTGTGGATGGTGGAAAGAACGCTGCTCTTTTGGCTCTGCAGATTTTGGCCGTGAGCGATGAAGAACTGCAAAAGAAGTTGGATGCCGCGCGGGAAGATGGCAGAAATGCTGTGCTGAAAGCCGATGCGGAAATCATGGAAAAATTCAAATAAGGGAAACCTTTTACGATGGAGGAAATGACAATGAAAAAAGTTTACACTGGCAAAACCAAAGATGTCTTCGCACTGGAAAACGGCAACTATCTGCTGAAGTTCAAAGATGATTGCACCGGCAAGGACGGTGTGTTCGATCCCGGTGAAAATTCCGTGGGTCTGACCATTGAAGGCGTGGGCGATGTGAACCTGCGCATGAGCATCTATTTCTTTGAGAAAATCAATGCTGCCGGCATCCGCACCCACTATGTGTCTGCCGACCTCAATAACACCACCATGGAAGTGCTTCCTGCCAAGGTCTTTGGCAAGGGTTTGGAAGTCATCTGCCGTTACAAGGCCGTGGGTTCTTTCTTCCGCCGTTACTCTGACTACTGCGTAGAGGGTCAGGATCTGCCCGCCTATGTGGAAACCACTTTCAAAAATGACGAAAAGGGCGACCCTCTGGTGACCAAGGACGGCCTTGTGGATTTGGGTGTTATGACTGCTCAGCAGTATGACGACCTGAAAGACATGACCCAGAAAATCACCAAGATTGTGGCCGATGATCTGAAGGAAAAGGGTCTTGATATGTACGATATTAAGTTCGAGTTCGGCTACGATGCTGACGGCAATGTGATGCTCATTGACGAAATTGCCTCCGGCAACATGCGCGTGTACAAAGACGGTAAATACATTGATCCCATGACCCTCAACGGGCTGTTCTTTGCGTAATGGGCGGCTTCTTTGGTGCAGTTTCCCATAAAGACTGCGTATTGGACTTATTTTTTGGCGTGGACTATCACTCTCATTTGGGCACACGCCGTGGTGGCATGGCCACCTACGATGCAGAGATGGGCTTCCATCGTCAAATTCACAGCATTGAAAATACTCCCTTCCGCACCAAGTTTGAGAAGGACTTGCCTGCCTTCCACGGCAATGCAGGCATCGGCTGTATTTCGGACACCGACCCTCAGCCCCTTTTAATCCGCTCTCACTTGGGTGTGTATGCCCTCACCACTGTAGGCATCATTAAAAATGCGGAAGAACTCATTGAACAGTATTTTTCTGACCACGGACATCAGTTCATGGCCATGAGCAGTGGCAAAGTCAATGCCACAGAACTCACTGCCGCGCTCATTAACCAAAAAGAAAATTTGGTGGAGGGCATTCTCCATGCCCAAGACCTCATTGAGGGCTCTCTCACCCTCCTCATTCTTACAGACAAGGGTGAAATCATCGCCGCCCGCGATAAAGTGGGTCGTCTGCCTGTGCTTTTGGGCAAGAATGAAAACGGCATGTGCGTGTCCTTTGAATCCTTTGCCTACCACAAGTTGGGCTATGAGGATGCCTATGAACTGGGCCCCCGTGAAATTGTAAAAATGAACGCCGAAGGATTCGAAACCCTCTCCCCTGCGGGCAAGGATATGAAAATCTGCGGATTTTTGTGGACCTACTACGGCTACCCCAACTCCAATTATGAGGGGAAGAATGTGGAGGTCATGCGCTACCGCAATGGTGAGATTATGGCACGGCGGGAACTTGCCGAAGGTACCCATCCCGATGTGGACTATGTGGCAGGTGTACCCGATTCGGGCATTCCCCACGCCATTGGCTATGCCAACGAAAGCCACGCCCCCTTCGCCCGTCCCTTTGTAAAATACACTCCCACTTGGCCCCGTAGCTTTATGCCCGAAAATCAGGAAGTGCGCAAGCAGGTGGCCAAGATGAAGCAAATTCCCGTGCCCGAACTGATTCAGGGCAAGAAACTGCTGTTTGTGGACGATTCCATTGTCCGTGGCACCCAGTTGCAGGAAACAGTGGATTTCCTCTTTGAATCGGGCGCAAAAGAGGTGCATATGCGCTCCGCCTGCCCCCCTGTGATGTACAGTTGTAAGTACCTCAATTTCTCCCGTGGCAATTCCGATATGGATCTCTTGGCACGGAAAGTGGTGCAGGAATTGGAGGGCGATGAGGGTCAAAAGCACATTGAAGAATACGCCGATGGCAGAACCGAGCGCGGTAAGTGTTTGCTCCGTGCCATTTGCGAGAAATTCGGTTTTGACTCTTTGGGCTATCAGACGGTAGATGGCGTACTGGAAGCCATCGGTATCGATAAGGACAAGATCTGCACCTACTGCTGGAACGGAAAGGAATAAACATCATGGATCATAAGAATTCTCAGTCTGCCTCCTACGCCGCCGCTGGTGTGGATATCACAGCCGGCTACAAGGCAGTGGAACTGATGAAAAAGCATATTGCCCGCACCAAGAACGAAGGTTGCTTGGACGATGTGGGTGGCTTTGGCGGCTGTTTCGGTCTGCCCATCCACGGCATGGAAGAGCCTGTGCTGGTATCCGGCACAGACGGCTGTGGCACGAAAGTGAAACTGGCCATCCTCATGGACAAGCACGATACCATCGGTATTGATGCCGTAGCCATGTGCGTCAACGATATTATCTGCTGTGGCGCAAAGCCCCTGTTCTTCTTGGACTACATCGCCTGCGGTAAGAACATTCCCGAAAAGATTGCGGAAATCGTCTCTGGCGTGGCAGAGGGCTGTGTCCAGTCCGGTTGCGCTCTCATCGGTGGCGAAACAGCGGAGCATCCCGGTCTTATGCCCGTGGAGGACTATGACTTGGCCGGCTTTGCCGTGGGCATTGTGGACAAGAAGAAGATCATTGACAATACCCGCATGCAGGAAGGCGATGTGGTCATCGCTCTGCCCTCTACGGGTATTCACTCCAACGGCTTCTCCCTGTGCCGTAAGGCATTCGATATTGATAACAACAATCCCGAACTCTACATTCCTCGGGAGGAACTTTCCGGCAAGACCATTGCCGAAGCACTCCTCGTTCCCACCCGTATCTATGTCAAGAGCATTTTGGCACTCCTAGAAAAAGTGGATGTGAAGGGCATCTCCCACATCACCGGCGGCGGATTCTATGAGAACATTCCCCGCTCCATCCCCGATGGGCTCTGCGCCAAGATTGACAAAAGCAAGGTGAAAGTTCTCCCCATTTTTGACCTGATTGCCAAGTGGGGCAATGTGCCCCAGCGGGATATGTTCAACACCTACAACATGGGCGTTGGCATGAGCGTGGTTGTTCCTGCTGAGGAAGCGGAAATGGCTCTTCAGATTCTCCGTGAACATGGGGATGACGCCTACATCATGGGCGAAATCATCCGTGGCGAAGAAAAGGTGATTTTAGAATGAAAAAAGCACGCATCGCCGTGTTAGTCAGCGGTGGCGGAACCAACCTGCAAGCCCTGTTGGATGCCCAAAAGACAGGAACAATTTCCCATGGGGAAATTGTCTTGGTCATCTCCTCCAACCCCAGCGCCTATGCTTTGGAGCGTGCCAAACATGCGGGTGTGGATGGAAAAGTGGTCAGCCGTAAGGAAGTGGGCAGTCAAGAGGCCTTTGAAGCAGGCATTTTGGCGCTCCTGCAAGAGTACCGCATTGACCTTATGGTTTTGGCGGGCTTTATGAGCATCCTTTCTGCCGATTTTACCAAAAAATGGCCGGAGCGCATCCTCAATGTGCACCCCTCCCTCATCCCCTCTTTCTGCGGGCAGGGCTTTTACGGTCTGCGTGTCCATGAAGCGGCGCTCCAAAAGGGCGTAAAGGTCACAGGCGCAACGGTGCATTTTGTCAACGAGATTCCCGATGGTGGCAGAATCCTGCTCCAAAAAGCCGTGGAGATTTTGGACGGGGATACCCCCGAAATTCTCCAAAAGCGGGTCATGGAGCAGGCGGAGTGGATTCTCCTGCCCCAAGCCACAGAAATGGTTTGCCAAAAGATTGTGAAAGAGAGTGTGTGACACTATGAATGTATATGAAACACTGGATTTAGCCACTTTGCTCAAAGAAAATACATACCCAGGTCGTGGCATTGTGGTGGGCGTAACCCCCAACGGAAAATATTCTGCCGTGGCCTATTTCATCATGGGTCGCAGTGTCAATTCCCGCAACCGCGTGTTTGTGGAAGAGGCCGATGGCATCCGCACGGAGGCTTTTGACCCTAGTCTCATGAAAGACCCCCATCTGATTATCTATCATCCTGTGCGGGAACTGGAAAATGCCCTCATTGTCACAAACGGCGACCAGACGGATACCATCCGCGATTTCATGGTTGAAGGAAAATCCATGGAAGAAGCCCTGCGCACCCGCCAGTTTGAGGACGATGGCCCCAACTGGACGCCCCGCATTTCCGCGGTGGTAGCAAAAGACGGCAGTTACAAGATGAATATCCTCAAATCTGCCGATGCTGAGGGCTCTGCCTGCGCCCGTTACACTTGGGAATATCCTGCCCTCCGTGGCATGGGTCATTTCCTCCACACCTATGTGTGCGATGGCAATCCCGTGATTCCCACCTTCCAAGGCGAGCCCGAACGAGTTTCCCTTATGGACAACATGGAAGATTTTACCCAAATGCTGTGGGAAAACCTCAACGAAAACAATAAAATCTCCCTCTTTGTCCGCTACACGGATTTGGAAACGGGAGAATATACGCAAACCATTCTCAACAAGAATCAGTAAAGGAGATTTTTCTCATGAAACAGTTTGAACTGAAATACGGCTGTAACCCCAACCAAAAACCCGCTTCTGTTCTGATGAAAGACGGCAGTGACCTGCCCTTTGAGATTCTCAACGGCAGACCTGGCTACATTAACCTTTTGGATGCTCTGAACTCTTGGCAGTTGGTGAAAGAACTCTATGCCGCCACGGGTCTGCCCGCCGCCGCATCCTTCAAACATGTTTCCCCTGCCGGCGCTGCTGTGGGTCTGCCCCTGAGCGAGACCGACAGAAAAATCTACTTTGTGGAGCAGGCAGGAGAACTCTCCCCCATTGCCTGCGCCTATATCCGCGCCCGTGGCGCTGACCGCCTTTGCTCCTTTGGTGACTGGGCGGCCCTCTCCCACACCTGTGATAAGGATGTGGCTCAGTACCTGAAATTGGAGGTTTCCGATGGCATTATCGCTCCCGATTACACGGAGGAAGCCTTGGAAATTCTCAAAACTAAGAAAAACGGCAACTTTAATATTGTGAAAATCGACCCTAGTTACATTCCCCAGGAAGAAGAGTGCAAAGATGTCTTTGGCATCACCTTCCAGCAGGGTCGCAACAATTTTGAAATCAACGAGGAACTCCTCTCCAATATCGTGACGGAGAACAAAGACCTGCCCGAACAGGCAAAAATCGACATGATGGTGGCCCTCATTACCCTCAAATACACCCAGTCCAACTCCGTCTGCTATGTCAAGGACGGACAGGCTATCGGTGTGGGCGCAGGTCAGCAGAGCCGTATCCACTGCACCCGTTTGGCAGGTCAGAAGGCAGATACTTGGTATCTGCGTCAGCATCCCAAGGTTTTGGCGCTCCCCTTTGTGGAGGGTGTACGCCGTCCTGACAGAGATAATGCCATTGACATTTACATCTCCGATGAGCATGACGATATTCTCCGTGATGGCGCTTGGCAGACGGTCTTTACCCATCAGCCCGAGGTGCTGACGGAGGAAGAAAAGAAAGCGTGGATCGCCACTCAAAGTGATGTTACCGTGGGTAGCGATGCCTTCTTCCCCTTTGGGGACAATGTGGAACGCGCTCGCAAGAGTGGCGTAAAGTACATTGCAGAGCCCGGTGGTTCTATCCGTGATGACAATGTCATCGCCACTGCCGACAAATACGGCATGGTTATGTCCTTCACGGGCATGCGTCTGTTCCACCACTAATCTACCCAACTTCCCGAAAGGAAAGAGAGCCATGAAACTACTTGTCATTGGTGGCGGCGGTCGTGAGCACGCCATTGTGAAAGCATTAAAGAAGAATCCTGCGGTGGAGGAAATTTACTGCCTGCCTGGCAACGGCGGTATTGCCGCAGATGCCGTGTGCGTGCCCATCGGGGCAAAGGATATTGCCGCACAGGTGAAATTTGCCGTGGAACACGGCATTGACTATGCGGTGGTCGCCCCCGACGACCCCTTGGCTTTGGGCGCAGTGGATGCCCTGACGGAAGCAGGAATCCCCTGCTTTGGTCCTGACAAAAAGGCAGCCATCATTGAGGCAAGCAAGGCCTTTTCCAAAAATCTTATGAAGAAATACGGCATCCCCACAGCGGAGTATGAACTGTTTTCCAATTTGGAAGATGCCCTCTCCTACATAGACACTTGCTCCATCCCCGTGGTAGTAAAGGCGGATGGTCTGGCACTGGGCAAGGGCGTAATCATCGCCCAGACCCGTGAAGAGGCCAAGGATGCTGTAAAAAGCATGATGGAGGACAAGATTTTTGGTGAAAGTGGCTCTACTGTGGTGGTGGAAGAATTCCTCACAGGTCCTGAGGTATCCGTTTTGGCATTTACCGACAGCCACTGCGTAAAACCCATGGTATCTTCCATGGACCACAAGCGCATTGGCGATGGGGATACGGGTCTCAATACCGGCGGCATGGGCACCATCGCCCCCAACCCCTTCTATACGGAAGAAATTGCCGAAGAGTGCATGGAGAAGATTTTCCTGCCCACCATGCACGCCATGAATGCCGAAGGCAGACCCTTTAAGGGCTGTTTGTACTTTGGTCTCATGCTCACGGAAAAAGGGCCTAAGGTCATTGAATATAACTGCCGTTTTGGCGACCCCGAAACCCAAGTGGTATTGCCCCTTTTGGAAAGCGACCTGCTTTCCGTCATGCAGGCGGTAACGGAAGAACGCTTAGAAAAGGAAGAAGTCATCTTCTCCCGTGGTGCAGCAGCCTGCGTGGTGGTGGCATCGGGAGGCTATCCCGGAAAATATGCCTCCGGCTATGAAATCACCATGACGGAGGATGCCAAAGACCACACCTATGTGGCTGGTGCTAAGGTAGAAGCGGGAAAACTCTACACCGCAGGTGGTCGCGTGTTGGGCGTTACCGCCACGGCAGACAACCTGAAAGATGCCCTCGCCAAAGCCTATGAGCGAGTGGATGGCATCCGCTTTGAAGGCGCTTACTGCCGTAAGGACATCGGCAAAAAAGCCCTTTCTGTATTGGAGGACAAGTAAGCATGGTTTATCGTGTATTTGTTGAGAAAAAGCCGGGCACAAGCCCCGAATGTGCCAAACTTCTGAACGATTGCCGCTCCTTTTTGGGGCTGAGCCGTTTGGAAGATGTGCGCGTTTTCAATCGCTATGATGTGGAGGGCGTGGAGGAGGAACTCTTCCAGTACGCCCGCACCACAGTGTTTTCTGAGCCCCCTGTGGACACCGTGTCGGAAGAAATCTCTGCCGATGGTGCACGGGTGGTCTTTGCGGTGGAAGCACTCCCTGGTCAGTTTGACCAGCGGGCAGACTCTGCCGCCCAGTGCATCCAGATGCTCAGCCAAAAGGAGCGTCCCACAGTGCGCAGTGCCAAGGTCTACGCCCTCTATGGTGATTTGACGGAAGAGGATATTGCTGCTGTTAAGGGGCATGTGATTAACCCTGTGGAAAGCCGAGAGGCATCCTTAGAGAAGCCCGAAACTCTCCTGACCCAGTATGATGTGCCCCAAGATGTGGCCACAGTGGACGGCTTTATCGCCTTGGACGAACAGGGACTTTCTGACCTGCTCTCCAAACTGGGGCTTGCCATGGATTTGGATGACTTAAAATTCCTGCAGACCTATTTCCGTGAGGAAGAACAGCGCGACCCCACTTTGACGGAAATCCGCTTGGTGGACACTTATTGGTCTGACCATTGCCGTCACACCACTTTCTCCACCCATCTCACGGACATTCAAATCGAGGATGAAGCGGTAAAAGCCGCCTATGAGCGCTATCTTGCCGCCCGTGTGGAGGTCTATGGGGAAGAAAAGGCGGCAAAGCGTCCCCAAACCCTCATGGATTTGGCAACCATCGGTGCAAAGACCCTGAAAAAACGGGGTTTACTCCCTGAATTGGACGAAAGTGAAGAGATTAACGCCTGTTCCATCCATGTGCCCGCTGTGGTGGATGGTAAAAAGCAGGATTGGCTCTTTATGTTTAAAAACGAAACCCATAACCATCCCACGGAAATTGAGCCCTTTGGCGGTGCGGCCACCTGCATCGGCGGTTGCATCCGCGATCCTCTGTCGGGGCGTGCCTATGTGCATCAGGCCATGCGCTTCACCGGCGGTGGCGACCCCCGCACGGCTCTTTCCGATACTCCCGCGGGCAAACTTCCTCAGCGGAAACTTGCCCAAACGGCGGCGGCTGGTTATTCCTCCTATGGCAACCAAATTGGTCTTGCCACGGGTCATGTGGCAGAGGTGTATCACCCCGGCTATGTGGCAAAACGCTTGGAGTGTGGCGCAGTCATCGCCGCCGCTCCTGCGGAAAATGTAGTGCGTGAACGCCCCGCGGCGGGGGATGTGGTCATCCTGTTGGGTGGCAGAACTGGCCGTGACGGCATTGGCGGTGCTACGGGCTCTTCCAAGAGCCACAACCAGAAATCCCTCACTACCATGGCTTCCGAAGTGCAGAAGGGTAACGCCCCCGAAGAACGCAAAATTCAGCGTCTGTTCCGTGACGGCAATGTGACCCGTCTCATTAAGCGCTGTAACGACTTTGGCGCAGGCGGTGTATCCGTGGCCATTGGCGAATTGGCAGACGGTCTGCGCATCAATTTGGATGCCGTACGGAAAAAGTATGAAGGCTTAGACGGCACGGAACTGGCCATCTCCGAAAGTCAGGAACGCATGGCCGTGGTGGTAGAAAAGAAGGATGCCGATGCCTTTATGGAGGCCGCTGCCAAGGAAAACTTGGAGGCCTACATTGTGGCTGAGGTGACCGAAGAAGCCCGCATGGTCATGCAGTGGCGCGGTAAAACCATCGCCAACCTCTCCCGCGCGTTCTTGGATACCAATGGCGCAACCAAAGAAGCCTCCGTGTGCGTGAAAGAAGCGGATAAAGCCCCCTTGACTGCGCCTCGCTTCACCTCTTTGCGGGAAATGGCAGGCTCTTTGGCCTGTGGCAGCCGCAGAGGTCTCATTGAACGCTTTGACTCCACCATCGGTGCAGGCAGTGTGCTGATGCCCTTTGGTGGCAAAACCCAAAGAACGCCCACCCAAGCCATGGCGGCACTGTTCCCCGTTCTGCCTGGGCAGGAAACGGAGCAGGCCAGCGTCATGGCATGGGGTTGCGACCCCGAAATGCTCACTGTGAGTCCCTATGCAGGCGCTCACGGCGCAGTGTACACCTCCGTTGCCAAATTGGTGGCAGCAGGTGCAGACTATAAAAAGGTTTATCTCTCTTTCCAAGAGTTCTTTGAACGGCTGAGAACGGAACCCCAGCGCTGGGGCAAACCCTTTGCCGCCCTCTTGGGCGCTATGGATGCCCAGTTGGAACTTTCCGCGGCAGCCATCGGTGGTAAGGACTCCATGAGTGGCTCTTTTATGGACATGGATGTGCCTCCCACCCTCATCTCCTTTGCCGTTTGCCCCATTTTGGCAAGCGAAGTCCTCTCTCCTGAGTTTAAAGAGGCGGGCAATCCCGTGTATCTCTTTGCCACAGAGGATAGTAAATCCGCTTGGGATCGTTTCTACGCTCTGAAAAACGCGGGCAAGGTGAAATCCGCTTGGGCGGTGGAATACGGCATTGCCGAAGGCATTATGAAGATGAGTTTCGGCAACGAAATCGGCTTTGAGGCGGAAAACAGCGATGTAGACTGGTTTACCCCCATGCCTGGCGCCATTGTAGCAGAACTGACGGAAGATGTGGATAGCGCCATCTATTTGGGTCGCACCACCGATGACGGCAGAATCTCCTTGGGCGCAGAAAGTGTTGCCATCGCGGAACTTCTTTCCGAAAATGAAGCCGTGTTGGAGGATGTTTACGCCACCAAGACGGAGGATGTCGGCACGCCCGAAGCCTTTATCTACCACACCACAGAGGTAGCCGCTCCTGCGGTGAAGGTGGCAAAGCCCAAGTTCCTCATTCCCGTGTTCCCCGGCACCAACTGCGAATATGACTCCGCCCGCGCCATGATGCAGGCGGGTGCAGATGCAGAAATCTTTGTCATCCGCAACCAAACTGCCGAAGATGTTTCCCGCAGTGTGGAAACCTTGGCAAAGAAGATTGCCGATTCCCAAGGCATTTTCATCCCCGGTGGTTTCTCCGGCGGCGATGAGCCCGATGGCTCTGCCAAGTTTATTACCGCCTTCTTCCGCAATCCTGCGGTAAAAGAGCAGGTCATGAAACTGCTAGATGAACGGGATGGTCTCATGCTGGGCGTGTGCAACGGCTTCCAAGCCCTGATTAAGTTGGGTCTTGTACCCTACGGCAAGATTTTGGACACCGATGAGAATTGCCCCACCCTCACCTACAACACCATCGGTCGCCATCAGTCGGGTTTGGTGAAAACCCGTGTCTGCTCCAACAAATCTCCTTGGCTACAGGGGGCAGAAGTGGGTAAGGTTTACACAGTACCCATCTCCCACGGCGAAGGCCGATTCCTCGCCAGCGATGAACTGGTGCGTTCTTTGGCAGAAAACGGTCAAATTGCCACCCAGTACTGCGATGAAAACGGCATGCCCAGTATGGACACTGCTCTCAACCCCAACGGCTCTGTGTTTGCCATTGAAGGCATCACCTCTCCCGATGGTCGCGTCTTGGGCAAGATGGGGCATTCCGAACGCGTGGGTAAGTATCTCTACCGCAATAGTTGCGGTGAGTTTGATATGCAACTGTTCCGCTCTGCTGTGCGGTATTTCAAATAAGGAGGAAGTTTACTATGGCTTACTACTATCCCGAGGCATCCCACACCTTTAGTGAATATCTGCTGGTGCCCGGTTATACGGATGAAAACTGCGTGCCCAACAATGTGTGTCTGAAAACCCCCTTGGTGCGCTTCCGCAAAGGGCAGGAAGAGTGCCCTATCTCTCTGAATATCCCCATGGTTTCCGCCATTATGCAATCTGTTTCCAACGATACTCTCGCCATCGCCTTGGCAAAAGAGGGCGGCATGAGTTTCATCTTTGGCTCTCAGTCCATTGAGTCTGAGGCTGCCATGGTGCGAAAAGTCAAGAGCCACAAGGCAGGCTTTGTGGTTTCTGCCTCCAACCTGACCCCCGAGCATACTTTGGCGGATGTTTTGGCACTGAAAGAGGAAAACGGTTTCTCCACTGTGGCCATCACTGCCGATGCTCAGCCCAACGGCAAACTTTTGGGCATTGTCACCAGCCGTGACTACCGCGTCAGCCGTATGAATCCCGATGTGAAGGTCAAGGATTTCATGACGCCTCTCGCCAAACTCATCACTGCTCCCGCTTCCACCACCTTGAAGGAAGCCAACGATATTATTTGGGATAACAAACTCAATTCCCTCCCCATTGTGGATGATAATGGCAATCTCATGTACTTTGTCTTCCGCAAGGACTATGCAGAGCACAAGGAACATCCCTTGGGTCTGCAGGATGCCGACAAGCGCTACATGGTTGGCGCTGGCATCAACTCCCGCGACTTTGCCGAGCGCGTCCCCGCCTTGGTAGAGGCCGGCGCTGATGTGCTCTGCATCGACTCTTCCGAGGGCTACTCCGTTTGGCAGAAAAAGACCATCGACTGGGTGCGGGAACACTATGGCGACAGCGTGAAAATTGGCGCTGGCAACGTGGTGGACAGAGACGGTTTCCGCTTCCTTGCTGAGGCTGGCGCTGATTTTGTCAAAGTCGGTATTGGCGGTGGCAGTATCTGCATCACCCGCGAGACCAAGGGTATTGGTCGCGGTCAGGCTACGGCACTCATCGAAGTAGCTGCTGCCCGTGATGAATATTTTCAGGAAACGGGCATTTATGTGCCCATCTGCTCCGATGGTGGCATTGTCCATGACTATCACATGACCCTTGCTCTGGCCATGGGCGCGGATTTCCTCATGCTCGGTCGCTATTTTGCCCGCTTTGATGAAAGCCCCACCAATAAACTTTTGGTCAATGGTGTGTATGTGAAGGAATACTGGGGCGAAGGCTCCAACCGCGCCAGAAACTGGCAGCGCTACGACTTGGGTGGCAAGAGCAAACTGGCCTTTGAAGAGGGCGTGGACTCCTATGTGACCTACGCTGGCTCTCTCCACGACAATGTGGAAAAGAGCCTGTACAAGGTGAAATCCACCATGTGTAACTGTGGCGTTTTGACCATCCCTCAACTCCAAAAAGAAGCCAAGCTCAACTTGGTTTCCGCTACCTCCATCGTAGAGGGTGGCTACCACGATGTTACCCTGCGCAGTACCTCCAACTCCAAGGTGTAAGGAGGCGACATGATGACTTACAAAAGTGATATTGAGATTGCTCAGTCCTGCCAAATGAAGCACATCCGCGACATTGCGAAAGTGGCTGGCATCAGCGAGGACTATTTGGAGCAATATGGCTCTTATAAAGCCAAAATCGACTACCGCATGCTGAAAGAAACTGCGGGCAAACAGGGAAAACTCATCTTGGTCACCGCCATTAACCCCACCCCCGCGGGCGAGGGTAAAACCACCACCACTGTAGGCTTGGCGGACGGCATGAAAGCCTTGGGCAAGAATGTGATGGTCGCCCTGCGCGAGCCCTCCTTGGGTCCCGTGTTCGGTGTCAAGGGTGGCGCAGCAGGTGGCGGTTATGCGCAAGTGGTTCCCATGGAGGATATTAACCTCCATTTCACCGGTGACTTCCATGCCATCGGCGCAGCCAACAACCTTCTTGCCGCCATGCTGGATAACCACATCCATCAGGGCAATGCCTTGGATATTGATACCCGCAAAATCGTGTGGAGACGATGCGTGGATATGAACGACCGTCAACTGCGCAATGTGGTGGATGGTTTGGGTGGCGCTGCCCACGGTGTACCCCGTGAGGATGGCTATGATATCACCGTGGCATCGGAAGTCATGGCGGTGCTGTGTCTCAGTTCCTCCATCACCGACCTGAAAGCCCGTCTTGGTCGCATGGTGGTGGCATACAGCCGTAGTGGCAAGCCCATCACCGCTTCCGATTTGAAGGCAGAGGGCGCTATGACTGCCCTGCTCAAGGATGCTCTCAAGCCCAACTTGGTACAGACCTTGGAGGGTACGCCCGCTTTGGTTCACGGCGGTCCTTTTGCCAATATTGCCCATGGTTGTAACTCCGTCATGGCAACAAAACTGGCGCTTCATCTTTCTGACTACACGGTAACGGAAGCAGGCTTTGGCGCTGACTTGGGCGCAGAAAAGTTCCTGGATATTAAGTGCCGTCTTTCGGGTCTCAGCCCCGATGCTGTGGTGGTGGTCGCCACAGTGCGGGCGCTCAAGAATCACGGTGGTGTGCCCAAGGCAGAACTGAACGAGGAAAATCTCGATGCCCTCAAAAAGGGTCTTCCCAACCTTCTGCGCCATGTGAACAACATTAAAAATGTCTATGGACTTCCCTGCGTGGTGGCCATTAACGCCTTCCCCACGGATACGGAACAGGAACTCCGCTTGGTGGAAGAAGAGTGCAAGGCGCTGGGCGTGAATGTGGCGCTGAGCGAAGTGTGGGCTAAGGGTGGCGAAGGTGGCAAAGCCTTGGCTGCAGAAGTGATTCGCCTCTGCGAAGAGGAAAAAGACTTCCGCTTTGCCTACAACACGGAAGATTCCATTGAAAAGAAACTGGAAGACATTTGCAAAAATGTCTATGGTGCTGATGGTGTCATGCTCACGGCAAATGCCAAAAAGCAGGCAGCGCAACTTCGCGAATTGGGCTACGATAAACTGCCCATCTGCATGGCAAAAACTCAGTATTCCTTCTCCGATGACCCTGCCCTCTTGGGTGCGCCCACGGGCTTTACCGTGACGGTGCGAAACCTGAAAGTTTCCGCGGGTGCAGGTTTCTTGGTGGCGCTGACAGGTGATATTATGACCATGCCAGGTCTTCCCAAAGTACCCGCCGCAGAGAGAATCGATGTGGACGAAAACGGCAAAATTTCCGGTCTGTTTTAACGAGTAAAAAACACCGCAAGGAGCATTCCGTGCGGTGTTTTCTTCATCTTTTCCAATTTGTGGGGATTATGCCCTTTTTTCTGTGGTTTTTCTTGACTTTTTCAGAAGAAAATGATAGAATCCTATATGGCTGATGCCGTAGTTTTGAAAAACCCCTCGTCAGAATCCTTTGCCGCACGGAATCTTTGTTCCTGCGGCGATTCGTCTGTCTTGGGATTGTTTTACTGCGGTAGCCATTTGTCCGTGTAATGCGAACGACTTTATAAGTCGTTTACCTTATGCGGAGAAACAACAATCCTCTTTGGCACAGTGGAATGCGGCATGGGAGTGCAACAACCGTTCTGCTGGTCAAATCGCCCCGCCCCAAACGGGACAATGTTGGGTAGGTTCAGATGTATCTGTACCGAAAGAGAATTTTCAATTGAGAAAGGAAATCCAAACTATGAAAAAGCTTATTTCTGTCGCTCTTCTGGTCTGCCTGGTCCTGTCTTTGGTCGCTTGCGGCGGCGAAAAGACTCCCGCTGTGACCGAAAATGAGTACAAGCTGGGCATGGGCGTTGTGGTCTCCACCGCCTCCTCCAAAACCGGTAACGCTCAGGTTGACGCTACCGTTGCTACCATCGTCACTGACGCTGACGGCAAGATCGTTGCCTGCCGTATTGACGTTGCCCAGAACAAGATGAACGTTGCTGAAGGCGCTGTGGAAGCTGAAAAGACCTTCAAGACCAAGTTCGAACTGAAGGAAGACTACAACATGGCTAAGTACGGCGCTCCCAACGTGGAAGGTGGCACCGTGAAGGAATGGTACGTTCAGGCCGCTGCTTTCGAAAACTATGTTGTTGGCAAGACCGCTGCTGAAGTTGCCGCTCTGGAAACCCAGACCGTCAACAACCACCTGATCTCCACCGACAAGGCTCTTCTGGATGCTGGCTGCACCATGCAGATCACTGACTTCATGGAAGCTGTTGACAAGGCTGGCAAGGACGACCAGGCTGTTTCCTTCAAGGCTAAGGCTGACTCCTTCAAGCTGGGCGTTGCTGCTAAGACCACCGTTGACGCTGCCACCAAGGCTGCTACCGCCGACGCTGAAGGTCTGGCTGCTATGTACACCGACTTCGCTGCTACCGTTGTTGGCGCTGACGGCAAGATCCTTGCCTCCCTCAACGACGCTATCCAGCCCAAGATCGCCATCAAGGCTGACGGTTCCATCGGCGCCACCACTTATGCTGGCACCAAGCGTGAACTGAAGGAAGGCTACAACATGGCTAAGTTCGGCGCTCCCAACGTGGAAGGCGGCACCGTGAAGGAATGGTACATCCAGTCTGCTGCTTTCTCCGCTTACGTTGTTGGTAAGACCGGTGCTGAAGTTGCTGCTATGGAAACCACCGTTGTCAACAACCACTACATCTCCACCGACAAGGCTCTTCTGGACGCTGGCTGCACCATGCAGATCACCGGCATCTGCGCCGTTGTTGCTGAATCTGTCAACTACGCTCGCTAATTTTTCCGCCAAATAGGAGTTGGTATTTTTGCACCAAGTGAAACGAGGAATCGCCATCTTGTGCCTGCTGGGACTCTTCTTGGGTCTTGCAGGATGTACTCCCCAAGAAACAAAGATTGATCCTCGCGGAGTAGTGTTCTTCAACTACTTCGATACTGTCTCCTATGTATATAGTTACGCAGGAGACTCCGTGGAACGGTTTGAAAGCCGTTCCACGGAGGTTTCTTCTATCCTCGAAGAATACCACAAACTGTTCGATATCTACCACGAATACTCCGGCATGAATAACCTCTGCACCGTAAACCGCCTTGCCGGTGGCGAAGCAGTGAAGGTGGATAAAAAACTCATCGACTTTTTACTCTACGCCAAAGAGATTTACACCTTAACCCAAGGCGAAACCAACATCATGTTGGGCGCGGTGCTTCGTCTTTGGCACGATGCCCGCACCGCGGGCACTTCCCTGCCCGACCCCACAGCCTTGGAAGAAGCTTCCAAACACACAGACATTTCCCTCTTGGAGATTGACAAGGAAAATTCCACCGTCCGTCTCACAGACCCCAAAGCATCGGTAGATGTAGGCGCTTTGGGCAAGGGCTACGCCACAGAAATGGCAGCCAAACATCTATCGGCACAAGGCTGCAACGGCTATGTGCTGAACATCGGCGGAAATATCCGCACCATTGGGGATAAGCCGGACGGCAGCGGATGGCGCACCGGTTTTAAAGACCCCAAAGACCCGCAGAATTCCTATTCTGCCTACACTACCATCCGCGGCACCGCTTGTGTGACCTCTGGTAACTACGAGCGCTATTACACTGTAAACAATGTGCGGTATCACCACATTATCGATAAGGATACTCTGTATCCCGCAAACTATGTTGACGCGGTTTCCATCCTGACTCCCGACAGTGGCTTGGCAGATGCGCTGTCCACGGCACTGTTTTGCATGAGTTATGAAGATGGACTAAAACTTGTCAGCACCATGCCTCAGGTGCAGGTGATTTGGATTTTCTCCACAGGAGAAGTGAAAACCACCCCCAACCTGACGGTCGATTTTGAGGCGTAACCCACTTGTCATAAATGTATCTACTTGCCCTCAGGCAAATACAAAGGAGGAGAAGCCAACCATGTTTTCCAAGAAAAGAAAAGACATCTCGTCCCTGCACGTGCCTCACAACAAAAACACCGCAGGTTGCACTCCTGTTGCCATGGCATGCCCTAAGGAAGTTCTGCTTCCTATGAACATGCACTACGGCGCAGCAGCCATCCCCGTGGTGGAAGTGGGCGACCACGTGCGTGTGGGACAACTCATCGCTCGGGAGGACGAAACTTCCATTTCTTCCCCCGTCCACGCTACCATCTCCGGTACGGTTGTGGAAATCGGCCCCTTGGCTCTGCCCAATGGTAAAGAGACCACGGCCATCCGCATCGAATCCGATGGTAAGATGGAACTGGACCCCAACGTGCAGCCCCCCAAATATCCCGAAAATTTGGATGAGTTTTTGGAACTGTGCCGCCTGAGCGGTGTTGTTGGTCTGGGCGGCGCCGCCTTCCCCGTGTGGAAGAAGTTGGATGCTGCCAGAACTGCCGAAATTGACACCATTCTGGTCAACGGCGCAGAATGCGAACCCTACATCACCAGTGACCACCGTATGATGCTGGACCACAGCGACTTGGTGGCTGACGGTATGTATATGATGAAGCAGTTCATCGGCTGCAAGAAGTGCGTCATCTGCATCGAGTCCAACAAGGCCGATGCCATCGCCCTGCTCCGTGAGAAGTTTGCCGGCGATGACAGCATGGAAGTTCGTGAACTGAACACCGTGTATCCTCAGGGTGCTAAGCAGGTGCTTCTGTACAACGTAACCGGCAAGGTTACTATGCAGGGGCAGCGTATGGCAAACCTTGGCGTACTTATCATTAACGTTTCTTCTCTGGCAAAAGTTGCCTACTACATCCGCACCGGTATGCCTCTGGTGGACCGCATTGTTACCGTGGACGGCAGTGCCGTGGCTGAACCCAAGAACCTGATTGTGCCCATCGGCACCCGCGTCAGCGCCCTCTTGGAAGAAGTTGGCACCAAGGCTGAACCCGGCAAGGTTCTCATCGGCGGTCCTATGTTGGGCCGTGCCGTGGGTACTCTGGAAGACCCCATCGTGAAGGCTACCTCCGCCATCCTTGCTATGAACAAGAAGGATGCCAAGCTTTCCGAACCCTCCGCCTGCATCCACTGCGGTCGTTGCGTGGCTGTGTGCCCCATGGGTGTTGACCCCACCACCATCAACAAGGCCACCTTGCAGGAAGAGGCTGACCCCAAGACTCGTTACGAAATTCTCATTAAAGCCGGTACCCGTCAGTGCATCGAGTGTGCTTGCTGCTCCTATGTGTGCCCCGCTCACCGTCCTCTGATGGAAGTCAACAAACAGGGTTACGCCTTTGCCCGTGGCTACGAAAAGGCACAGAAGGGAGGCGTCAAAGCATGAGCAAACTGAATGTTTCCGTAGCACCCCATATTCATAGCGGTGCTTCCACCCAGCGGATTATGATGGACGTATGCATCGCCATGCTCCCCGCTCTGCTGGCCGGCGCATATCTCTTCGGCTTGCAGGCCCTCTTGGTTGTGGCTGTGTGCATCGCTGCCACTGTTGTGGGCGAATTCCTCTTTAACCTGATTGCTAAGAAAAAGCAGACCATCGGCGATTTCTCCGCTGTGGTTACCGGTATGCTCCTGGGCCTCAACCTGAGCACCAATGTGCCCCTGTGGCAGTGCGCCATGGGCGGTCTGTTTGCCATCCTTCTGGTCAAGTGCCTCTTCGGCGGTCTGGGTCAGAACATTGTGAACCCCGCCATCGCTGCCCGTGTGTTTATGCTTCTCGCCTTCTCTGCTGTGGCTGGTGGCGCTGACCCCATCCGTAGCATCGGCGGTGTAGAACTGGCCACCGGCGCTACCCCCTTGGCTGCTGAAACCCATCCCTCTCTTCTGACCATGCTGGTGGGCGCTCATGGCGGTGCCATCGGCGAAACCTGCGCCATCGCTCTTCTGCTGGGTTATGTGTACTTAGTGGCTCGCAAGGTCATCCAGTGGTATGTTCCCCTGACCTTTGTGGCTACCGTGTTCGGTCTGTACTTAGTCTTCACCGGCAATGTGCAGGAAGCCCTCTTCCAAGTGCTGGCTGGCGGTCTTCTGTTGGGTGCTATCTTCATGGCTACCGACTATGTGACCACTCCCATCACCGGCCGTGGCAGAGTCTTCTTCTGCATCGGTGCTGGTATCATCACCTTTGCCATCCGCTACTGGGGCAGTTACCCCGAAGGCGTGTCCATTGCCATTTTGTGCATGAACCTCCTTGTTCCCATGCTGGAACGGCTGGCCAAGAAAACTCCTCTGAAAGGAGATAATTTCCATGGCTAAGATTTTGAAAAACACCGCTGTTCTCCTTGCCATCGTGCTGGTGTTCAGCGCCGCCATTCTGGGGCTCAATCATGTGGCTAGCCCCATTATCGATCAGAACGAAGCCGCCCGCGCTACTGGCGCTCTTGCCGTGGTGCTTCCTGGCGGAACGACCTTTGAAGCCCTCGATTTGACCACTCTTAGCGATATTCCCGCTACCGTCACCGCCATCCATAAGGAAAGCGCAGACAAGGGCTATGTGGTGGAACTTTCCACCACCAGCCAGTACTCCGCCGGTCCTCTGACCTTCCTCATGGGCGTGGATGCCAGTGGCAATATTGCAGGCATCTCCATTACCAACTATCAGGAAAGCCTGAAGATGAAAGACGAGTTCCCCGCTCACTTGGTGGGTCAGAACTCCACCCTCGCCAATGTGGATATGACTTTGGCGGCAGGTACTACCTTCACCGCAACTGCCTTTAAGAACGCTGTGGCCGATGCATTTGCTGCCCTGAGTGCTAACGGTCTTGTGGCAGAAGCCAAGAAGAGTGACGCTCAAGTGCTGAAGGAATTGGCTCCCTCCCTGTTTAGTGGTCTCGCCAAAAACGGCAACTTGGATGTAACAGAACTGGCTGTTTCTGGTAACATCGAACTGGCTCTCAAGGCCAACAGTGGCGTGGGCTTTGCCTATGTCATGAAGAACGGCGAAAGCAGTGTCTTGGTGCTGGTGAACAACGGTCTTGCCACCAAGGCTTATGGTGTGGATGGCGCAGAATGCACCATTCCCGAAGCACTGGTGCAGGAGGCTGTGGAATTCACCAAGGCCAACCTCACCCAAGTGGATACCGCCAAGTTCTCTTCCATGATGGAAGGCGCTACTGTCACCGCAGGCAACATGGACGGCGTGTTCTCCACTGTGGCTGGTGTGTATGACATTACCGCTGGTGGTAAGAACTACACGGGCATCATCTCCAAACTCACGGGCTTCGATGCCATGACTGTGTACTACATCCTGGATGAAAACGGCGCCATCGCCGCCATGGATGCAGATGAATTCATCTTCCTGGAAAGCGACTTTGTGGAATACGGCGGCTTTGCTGGTCTCAACCGCAAGACCTACAAAGAAGGCTTTGTGGGTATGACCGAGGACACTGTTGCAGATGAGGCAATTCTCATCGCCAAGGCAACCATGACCTCCAATGCCATGAAGACTGCTACCAATGATATCTTTGCCGCATTTAAAACTGTGAAAGGAGGCGCCTAATTATGAGCAAGAATGAATGCCGTCAAGTGAAAACTGGCCCCGCTCTGCTTCTCCTGTTGGGCGCTTGCCCTGCTCTGGCTCTCTCCACCACCGCACTTTCCGCTGTCACCGCAGGTGCATTCCTGCTGGCAGTGACCCTGCTCACTTCCGTTACCATGGCCCTATTAAAGGGTCTGGTAGCGAAGGAAATTAAACTTGCCGCCTCTGTGCTGGTTGCCACGGGTTACACCGTGCTGCTGAGACTGGCTGTGGGCGCTTGGCTTCCCGATTTCTACTATGCCCATGGCGATATGGTGCTGTACCTCAATGCCATCGCTGTGAGCCCCTTCGTGTACCGTCAGGCAGAACATGCTACGGAAAACGGCTTTGGCAAGACCGTGGCAGAATCCCTCTTGGCTGGTGTGTGCTTCCTTGTATCCATCGTTGTGGTGGGCGCTGTGCGTGAAATTCTCGGCGCTGCTACCGTGTTTGGCAAGGAACTTACCTTCATGAAGGACTACACCATCGCCTTGGCACAGAAGCCCTTTGGTGGCTTTGTGGTGCTGGCTTTGGTTGCCGCTGTGGCAAATATCATCCGCCCCAACAAGTGCATGGACTGCAAGAAAGGAGCATAAGGGATGAAAGAAATGCTTGCTTTGATTATGGCTAGCGTGCTGGCCAGCAACTTCGCTCTCACCCGCTTCTTGGGTGTGGAAACTGTTTTGGGTCAGTGCAAGAGCACTGTAAAACCCCTGTTCTTGGGTCTTGCTGTTACCGCCACCATGGTGCTTTCCAGCATCCTCAGCTGGGTTGTGGCAGAATGGGCTCTTTGCCCCTGCTCTGTGCTGATTCTCCCCATCTTTGTGATTTTCGTTCTGGGCATGACCGCTCTGGTGGAACTGTTCTGCCGTAAGGTGCTGAAAAACACCTTGGGTAGCGGCTTTGCCATGATTGCCCTCAACTCCGCTGTGCTGGGCGTGAGCTTGCTCAACGCCGGCAGTGGCGCAAAGAACTATGTGCACGAATCCTTCTTCACCACTGTGGTTGCCGCTCTGGCCGCTGGCTTGGGCTATGCTCTGGTGCTGTCTGTCTATACCGCCATCCGCAACCGCATGGACGACTGCTCTGCCCCCAGGGCTATGCGTGGTCTGCCCCTGAGCTTGCTCACCGCCGGCTTTATTAGTTTGGCTCTGAGCTGTCTGAGCTTCTAATGAAGAAGATTCGGCGAGCCGATGTGATTCTCATTGTCGCGCTGCTCATCCTCTCCGTGGGACTTTACTTCCTCATGGTGTATCATCGCAAGGATGGGCAAGGCGTCATCGTGTCCGTAGACGGGCAAGAAATTGCCCGCTACGCCCTCACGGAGGAGGGCACCTACTCCCTCAATGGTGGCACCAACATTTTGGTCATCGAAGATGGCAGTGCCTACCTGATTGAGGCAGATTGCCCCGACCATCTGTGCGTGAAACAGGGAAAGGTTCGTGGTGTGGGTCAGGTGATTACCTGCCTGCCCAATAAGCTGACAGTGACTGTCTACGGCGTCAAGGCAGATGTAGAACTCATCAGTTGAGGAGGACAAAAGCGTGAAAGTTTCCAAACTGACTCTTTTGGGCTTAACGGTGAGTCTTGCCATGATGCTCTCCTTTGTGGAGACGCAAATCCCCCCGCTCATGCCCACTGTACCGGGGATGAAAATGGGGCTTGCCAATATTGCCATTGTCTTTGCCCTCTACCGTTTTGGCGGGAAGGAAGCCTTTTGCATCTCTTTGGTGCGTCTGTTTTTGACGGGTCTGCTCTTTAATCCCAGCACCATTCCTTACAGTTTGGCAGGTGCGGTGCTGAGTTTTGTGGGCATGGTTCTGCTCAAAAAGATTCCCGCTTTCTCCTCTGTGGCGGTGTCTGTGGCAGGTGGCGTACTGCACAATGTGGGACAAATCGCCGTGGCAATCCTCATTATGGAAACGGTGCAGATTAGTTACTGGCTTCCCTTCCTGCTTCTCAGTGGCACCATCTCAGGCGTTGCCATTGGTGTGGCAGCAGGTGTGCTGGTACGGCGCATTGGATTAAAATGACAAAAATCCCTATCCGTTTGGATAGGGATTTTTCTTTCGCAAAGTTTACAGTTTGTTGTTTCATTTCCCATTGGGGTGTGCTATACTGGATTTATAAGGAGGGATTCCATGAATATTGCGAAAATCATGATTCCCAAAGCACTCACCGTGTTCCTGCGGGAAAATAACACGGTCCGTCAAGGTTTGGAGACCATGCTCCACCATGGCTACACGGCGCTTCCCGTGCTGGATCAGCACAATCGCTACATCGGCAGTATCACCGAGGGGGATTTGCTCCGCTACATTATGGACATTGGCACCACGGATAAGCGCTTTATGGAGGATGACCTTCTCGGCAGTATCATGCGGCGGGATTTCTGCCCCGCCATCACCATCGATGCAGACGAAAAAGAGGTCATTCACGCCATCACCAACCAAAACTTTGTGCCCATTGTGGACAGCCAAAATGCCCTGTGCGGTATTTTGACCCGCCGTGGCGTCATCTGCTATTTGGCGGAAGAATAACTACATAAAAACACCCCGTTTTCTTAGGAAAACGGGGTGTTTTTCATTTAGAAAGTTTCTCCAGTAGCGCGGTACAGCCAAGGGTAACATCCTCATAGGTGGCGTCAAAATCGCCTGTGTACCAAGGGTCTGCCACATCGGCAGGGCGGGAGGTGATGTCCATCAGGCGAAACACTTTCCCCTGAGGGTCACCACCGCAGATGCGGAGAATATTCGTCACATTACGGCTATCCATGGCGATGATGTAATCATAATCCTCATAGTCCTTTGCCGTAAGGAGGGTGGCGCGGTGGTCAAGGAGTTTTACGCCCTCACTTAAAAGTTTACGGCGGGCAGGCGGATAGATACTATCCCCCAAGGCATCCGTATGGGTTGCGGCGGAATTGATGTAAAACTCCTTGTGATAGCCTGCCTCATCCACCATCTGCTGGAACACATGGTGCGCCATGGGACTGCGACAGATATTGCCGTGGCAGACAAAAAGCACTCTCTTCATGTTTGAAAACTCCTTGAATTTTTCCTCAGTATAGCACAATTTGCCCCACGGGGCAAGGCGCGGGGGCATAGTTGTCAAAAATTCCTTTTTGTGGTATAATGTATGCAATTTTTTGAAGCAACTTTCCCCTTGATTGGATAGGAGATGTTTCTATGAATATCATCATTGCTGGTTGTGGCAAAATCGGTTCTACGCTTCTGCGGAATTTGGTGGCGGAAGGTCACAATGTGACCGCCATCGATGATAATCCCGCGGTCATTGAAGAACTGAACAATATCTACGATGTCATCGGCGTGTGCGGTAACGGCACGGACTGCGACACTTTGGCAGAGGCGGGCGTTTCCGAGGCGGAACTCTTCGTTGCCACCACAGATTCCGATGAAAAGAACATGCTCGCTTGCTTCTTGGCAAAGTGCATGAAAGCGGGACACACCATCGCCCGCATCCGCAACCCCGACTACAATGACGAATCCTTGGGTTTTATGCGTCAGCAGTTGGGGCTGGCAAACTCGCTCAACCCCGAACGGCTCACCGCGGAAGAACTGTTTAACATTCTCAAACTCCCCTCTGCGGTGAAGATTGAAACCTTCTCCCAGCGGAATTTTGAGATGGTGGAACTGCTTCTGCGGGAAGATTCCGCCCTCTTGGGTATGAGTTTGTGGCAACTGCGAAAGAAATTCCCCGCCCGCTATCTGATTGGTTGCGTCATGCGTGGAGAAGAGGTTATCATCCCCGATGGTAATTTTGAACTGAAGGCAGGCGACCGCATTGGTCTGTATGCCGCCCCGCACGAGGTGCAAAAACTCCTGAAAATGCTGGGTCTGCTCCAAAAACAGGCGCGCAGTGTTATGCTCTTGGGCGCTAGCAAAATTGCTTACTATCTGACCCAAGCCCTCCTCGCCAGCGGTAACCGCGTGACAGTCATTGACAAAAATCCCGCCCGCTGTGCAGAATTTGCCGAGGCTATGCCCAAGGCAACGGTCATCTGTGGTGATGGCGCTTCCCAAGAACTGCTGTTGGAATCCGGTCTTGCCCACACAGATGCCTTTGTGGCCCTCACGGGCATGGATGAAGAGAATATCCTGATTTCCATTTTTGCCGAATCGCAAAATGTACCTAAGGTCATTTGCAAAGCCAACCGCCCTGAAATGGCAACTTTGGCGCAGAAAATGGGCTTGGACAGTCTGGTCAGCCCCCGCGACACCGTTGCCAATATCTTGGTGCGCTATGCCCGTGCTCTGGAAAACTCCATGGGAAGTAGCGTAGAGACCCTCTACAAGGTCATGGACGGCAAAGCCGAGGCGCTGGAATTCTTCGTGCGGGAAGATTTCTCCCACACCAATATCCCCTTAAAAGATCTGAAACTCAAGGACAATGTCCTACTCACGGGCATTTTGCGCAGTCGCAAGGCCATCATCCCCTCCGGTGATGATGTGCTCATGGCAGGCGACCGTGTGGTGGTTATGACCACAGGTCACCGCTTCCAAGACCTTTCCGATATTTTGAGGTAAGCCTATGAACCGAAGAATGATTTTTTCCGTGGTGGGCAAGATGGTCACTGCGGAAGCGGGTCTTTTGATTTTGCCCCTTGCCACCGCAGTGCTCTACGGAGAATCCTGCGCATGGGCGATTCTGCAGACCATGCTTCTTGCCCTTGTGTTGGGGCAGACCATGGTGCTCCTCTCCCGCCCCAAAAGCCGTGTCATCTACGCTCGCGAGGGTTTCTGCATTACGGCACTGGCTTGGATTTTCATGTCCGCTGTGGGTGCTCTGCCCTTTGTAATTTCGGGGGAAATTCCCCATTTTATTGATGCTTTTTTTGAAACCGTCAGTGGTTTTACCACCACGGGCGCATCCATCTTAAACGATGTGGAAGCCATGAGCCACGGACTGCTTCTGTGGCGCAGTTTCACTCACTGGGTGGGTGGTATGGGCATCTTGGTCTTTGTAACGGCACTGCTTCCCAGTGTGTCTGACCGCACCATTCACATCCTGCGGGCAGAAATGCCCGGTCCCATTGTGGGTAAAATCGTGCCCAAAGCCAAAGATACGGCCATGATTCTCTACAAAATCTATTTGGGCATGACCGCAGTGATGGTAGTGTTGCTCCTTTTAGGTGGCATGAGCCTCTTTGAGAGTCTCATTCACACTTTTGGCGCGGCAGGCACAGGCGGTTTTAGTTCCAGAGCTACCTCCATTGCCTCCTACTCCCCTTACTGCCAGTGGGTCATTACCATTTTCATGCTCCTATTTGGCATTAACTTTAACCTCTACTACTTGCTTCTGATCCGCCGTTTCCGCTCGGTGTTGCAGAGCACAGAACTTTGGACTTATCTTGCCATAGTCGTAGTTGCCATCGCTTTGATTTGCGCCAACATTCGAGACCTTTACAGCACCTTCGCAGAAACTCTGCGTTACGCATCGTTCCAAGTTTCCACCATTATTACTACCACGGGCTATGCCACCACAGATTTTAACTTGTGGCCTGGTTTTTCCAAGGGTATTTTGCTCCTGCTGATGTTCGTGGGCGCTTGCGCTGGTTCTACGGCAGGCGGTCTCAAAGTCTCCCGTGTGGTCATTATGGCAAAAAATGTGGGACGGCAACTGCGCCAGTTGGTGCATCCCCGCAGTGTCACTGCAGTGAAATTTGAGGGAAAAACCTTGGATGACCAAACCGCCCACGGCGTGGGCGTGTATTTGAGCGTATATCTGTTCTGCTTTGTGGCCATTGTCCTGCTGCTTTGTTTGGAAGATATGTCCTTTACCACCCATTTTAGCGCCGCAGCAGCCTGTTTTAATAACATTGGCCCTGGCTTTGATTTGGTAGGCCCTGCCTCCAACTATGACTGCTATTCCTACTTTAGTAAATTCGTCCTCTCCATAGGCATGCTCCTTGGCAGATTGGAAATTTACCCTCTGCTCATTGCGCTCTATCCTGGCACTTGGAGAAAGAAATCCTAAGAAGAAAGTCCCGTTTTCCACAGGAAAACGGGACTTTTCTGCATCATTTGAGGGTAAGAATCCAAAGAAATAACCCTTGACTGCCTTCTTTACGACAAGTCAAGGGTTATTTCTGTGAATTCTTGATATCTAACATCTGTGATTAACCTCTCTTTCTGCGGTTTCGGGGACCTACTTTCCTCTTCCCTTTCAATTACATCCAAACAACTCAAATTATTTAAACCGCTTTACTCATTTTTTCTCATACAGGAGATTCTGTTTGTTGGATTTGCATCCAGTTCAGATGGAAAGTTGTCCAGGGTGACTCAACCTGTATTTTGAGCCTCTATGTTAACTGTACATCGGGTATCACCCTTTCCTTGTCTATACATTAACACGATTTTTCCCATTTTGCAATATGGCAACTTGTACAAATTGCACGAGTTTCTTTCGTATAATTCGCAGATTTCCGTTAATATGCACAAGATATTATTGACACTCTTCTTGCGATTTGCTATACTGATTATGATGGGCGGTTTAAAAACCGCCTTTTTTCAATCCTTTACGGGGCGAAAATTCCGAAGGGGCTTTGCCAAAGTATTTTTTAAACCCGTGGGAGAAGGACACCGCATCGCTATAGCCGATGGCAAGGGCGGTTTCCCCCATGGAGTGCCCCTGTTTCATCATGGAAAGGGCCACATTGAAGCGGTATTTTTTAATGTATTGGTAGGGGGTCATGTTCACCGTCTGTTTAAACAGGCGGATGAAATAGTTCATCTCCAAATTGGTCACTTCCGTGAGGGTCTCTAGGGTCAATTCCTCGCTATAATGCTTGTGGATGTAGTCCAGCGCGGCATTGATGCGGGCATCGGTAATGAGCGGAATGGGGAATGTTTTATCCATTAAAGTCAAAAGATTCCGCAGATAAGACTCCACCAAGTCGCTGTATTCGTTCCGTTGCATGGAGGGGTAGGTCTGGTATTGCTCCGCCAAATCGAAGAGAATTTGGGCGGCTTTTTCGATGACAGGATGCTCCTTGGGGTCAATTTCCATAAGGGTATCCATGCGGATGGCGGGCAGAGTAAAGAAATCAAAAAAGGTGTGGTCCACCTCCGTATCTTCCGTCAAAAGCAGTTCCAATTTCAGGTTTTGCGGGAAGAGATAAATGCGCTGGGGTTGCAAATCGTAACGGGTATTATCCAACATAATGGACAAGTGCCCCTGATGAATATAATGAATGCGATTGACACCAAAAGATTTGAGATACCAATCGTTATTTTTGACACATCGGCCATAATGGTTGGTGGTAAGATAGTCAAACATGGGCAATTTCTCCTATAATACGTGGATTTCTACACTTTTTAGTATAATCCACCGCGCAGCCTTTTGCAAGGGGTTTGAGCGAGAAAAAAGTTTATTTTGGACAAGTCCAAGTTTATTGTCAACATTGGAAAAATACCGCCCTTTGCGGTATGATGTATTTAGTAATGTATGAGGATGGGTTTTTGGCACATTTTGCCACCCGCTCCCCATTCAAAAAAAACAAATTTATTTTATATATTTGGAAGGAGTTTTACTTATGGCAAAGAACAGATACGTTGGCGATTATCCCGTCATTGGCATCCGTCCTATTGTTGACGGTCGCCGTGGCCCCATGATGCTCCGCGAAAGTTTGGAGCCCCTGGTTTGGGCTATGGCAGAAGCTGCAAAGAAGCTTTTTGAGGAGAACCTGTTCTACTCCAACGGTGAACCCGTGAAAGTTGTTATGGCAGACACCTGCATCGGCCGTGTGCCCGAAGCCGCTGCCTGCGCTAACAAGTTTAAGAAGGAAGGCGTGTCCATCACCCTGTCCGTCACCCCCTGCTGGTGCTACGGCTCTGAAACCATGGATATGGACCCCCACACCATCAAGGGTGTTTGGGGCTTCAACGGCACAGAGCGTCCCGGTGCTGTGTATTTGGCCGCCGTTTTGGCAGGTCATGCCCAGAAGGGTCTGCCCGCATTTGGCATCTATGGTCATGAAGTGCAGGACCGCGATCAGGTGACCCAGATTCCCGAAGACGTGAAGGAAAAACTCCTCCGCTTCGGCCGTGCCGCTGTGGCTGTTGCTACCATGCGTGGCAAGTCCTACCTGCAGATTGGCTCCCAGTGCATGGGTATCGCTGGTTCCATCATGGACCAGAGCGTGATGGAAGAATATTTCGGCATGCGTGTAGAATCCGTGGACGAGGTGGAAATCCTCCGCCGCATGGAAGAAGGCATCTACAACGAAGAAGAATTCCAGAAGGCACTGGCTTGGACCAAGGAACACTGCAAAGAGGGTCGCGATGATAACCCCGAATCCGTAGAGTTCTTGGGTGAAACCCGCAAGATTAAGTTCACTCCCGAAGAGAAGGAAAAGCAGTGGGAGTTCACCGTGAAGATGTACTGCATCATCAAGGACCTCATGGCTGGCAACCCCAACCTCCCCGATGCATTTGAGGAAGAAAAGGTTGGCCACAATGCCATCGCCGGTGGTTTCCAGGGTCAGAGACAGTGGACCGACCATTGGCCCAACTGCGACTATCCCGAAGCACTCCTCTCCTCCACCTTTGACTATGAAGGCGCTCGTGAACCCTTCACTCTGGCCACAGAAAATGACATTCTCAACGGCATGGGCATGCTGATGATGCGCCTGCTGACCCATCGCGCTCAGATTTTCGCTGACGTGCGTACCTACTGGTCCGGCGAGGCCACCCAGCGTGTTACCGGCTACAAGCTCAAGGGCAAGGCCAAAGAGTCCGATGGTATCATCCATCTGCTGAACTCCGGCGCCGCCTGCTTGGATGCTTCCGGTGTCTGCACCGATGAAAAGGGCAACGCCATCATGAAGAAGTGGTGGGAAGTCACTGACGAAGACATCAAGAAGATGACCGATGCTACCGTTTGGTGCGAAGCCGGCTTTGACAACTTCCGTGGCGGCGGCTTCAGCAGCCACTACACCACCAAGGCCGAAATGCCCTGCACCATGATTCGTCTGAACTTGGTCAAGGGTCTGGGCCCCGTGCTGCAGATTGCCGAAGGCTGGACTGTGAACCTGCCCGACAAGGTGTCTGATGCGCTCATGGAACGCACCAACCCCACTTGGCCCTGCACCTGGTTTGCTCCTCGTTGCGATGGCAAGGAAGGTTCTCCCTTCAAGAGCGCTTACGAAGTCATGATGAACTGGGGCGCCAACCACGGTGCTATCTCCTACGGTCACATCGGTGCTGACCTCATCACCATGTGCTCCATGCTTCGTATCCCCGTGTGCATGCACAACGTGCCCGAAGATCAGATCTATCGTCCCGCCGCTTGGAATGCATTCGGCATGGACAAGGAAGGTCAGGACTATCGCGCCTGCGCCACCTACGGTCCTCTGTACAAATAATTTATTTGCCATGGCAGCCCCTTCTCATCTGTGAGGGGGCTGCCCACGGCGTTCTTTTCATAAGGTATTTTTCATAAACACTACTCCGCAGGAGGTCATCACCATGCAGTATTATCTGGCAATTGATATCGGCGCCTCTTCGGGTCGGCATGTGCTGGGCTATGTGCAGAACGGCAAGTTCACGGTGGAAGAAATTCACCGCTTTGAAAATCGGCAAGTGCGGAAAAACGGTCACGATTGTTGGGATGTGGAAAATCTCCGCAACGGCATCATCGATGGTCTCAAGGCCTGCAAAACCGCGGGAAAAATCCCCGTTTCCCTCTCCATCGATACATGGGGCGTGGACTTCTTCCTCTTAGACAAAGACGGAAACGAAGTGGGCGATGCAGTTGCCTATCGGGATGACCGCACCGAGGGTATGGACAAGGTGGTGGAGGAGAGTATCTCCTTCCAAGACCTCTACACCCTCACGGGCATTGCAAAAGCCCCCTACAACACCATCTATCAACTCACCGCTCTCAAACGGGAGCATCCCGAGCAGTTGGAACAAGCAGATTGCCTGCTTATGTCCCCCAACTACTATCTGTATCTCCTCACAGGCAAAAAGGTCAATGAATACACCATCGCCTCCACCAGTGGCATGCTCAATGCCAAGGACAAGGTGTGGGATGAAGCACTCCTTGACACCTTGGGGCTGAAAAAATCCCTGTTCCTGCAACCGCAGATGCCCGGTACGGTGGTAGGTAACCTCCGCCCCGAAATTCGGGATGAGGTGGGTTTTGACACTACGGTGATTCTTGCCGCCTGTCACGATACAGGCTCGGCTTTCCTCACCATTCCCGCTAAGGATGACAACGCTGTGTATATTTCCAGCGGTACTTGGAGTCTTTTGGGCGTGGAAAACGAAGTGCCCATCACCACAGAAGAGGCTCAAAAAGAGGGCTTCACCAACGAGGGTGGCGCATGGGGGCGTTATCGCTTCCTGAAGAACATCATGGGCTTGTGGATTATCCAGTCTATCCGCCGCGAACTCAACGGCACAGACTATGTGCAAAAGGGTGAGGCTCGAAAGAAAGCCGAAAAGCAGTGGTCCTTCCCCGATTTGATTCGCGAAGCAGAATCGGCAGAGGATTTCCCCAGCGTCATCGACGTAAACAAGGACCGCTTCCTCTCCCCCGATAGCATGATTGAAGAAATCAAGACAGAATGCCGTGAGACGGGTCAGCCCGTGCCTGAGACCATCGGCGAACTGCTCCAATGTGCCTACAAGAGTCTCGTGCAGTGCTACTGCAAGGCCATTGAGGGCCTGCAAGTCCTCACGGGCAAAACCTACACCTCCATCAACATTGTGGGTGGTGGCTGTCAGGATATGTACTTAAACCGTCTTACCGCCAAAGCCACGGGACGCACTGTCTATGCAGGCCCTGTGGAGGGCACTGCCATCGGCAACATTTTGGTGCAGATGGTGGCGCAGGGTGAACTAAAAAACCTACAGCATGCCAGAGATTTGGTGCGAGACAGTTTCGAAATTAAGACCATCCCCGCAGAATAACGGATTAGGAGTGAATAAACATGATTGATATGTCCAAATGGGAAGCCATTGCGGCGCAAAATGTCCATAATCGCGCCTCTGTCGCAGGTCGTTTAGGTGGCAAAATTGCCATCGTGACGGGTAGCGCACAGGGTTTTGGCAAGGGTATTGCGGAAATCCTCTATGCCGAAGGCGCTTGCGTGGTCATTGCCGACCTGAATGAAGAACTGGCCAAGACCGTGGCCGCAGAAATGGGCGAACGCGCCTTTGCGGTAAAGGTCAATGTAGCTGACGAAGAAAGTGTTGTGCAGATGATTACCGCCACGGTGGAAAAATTTGGCGGTCTGGACCTTTTGGTCTCCAACGCAGGCGTGCTGAAAGCAGGCAGTTTGGATGAACTGGAAAAGAAGGACTTTGAATTCGTCACCGCCATTAACTACACCGCATTTTTCACCTGCGTCAAGTACACTCAGAGAATCATGCGCGCCCAGTATGAAGCCGACCACAACTGGATGGGTGATATCATCTCCATCAACTCCAAATCCGGCTTGCAGGGCTCTAACAAAAACAGCGCCTATGCCGGTGGCAAATTCGGTGGTATCGGTCTGGTGCAGTCCTTTGCGCTGGAACTGTGCCCCTATAACATTAAGGTCAACGCCATCTGCCCCGGTAACTTCTACGATGGACCTCTGTGGAGCGATCCCGAACGCGGTCTGTTTGTGCAGTATCTCAACGCAGGTAAAGTTCCCGGTGCAAAGACCGTGGAGGATGTGAAGGAATTCTACCTGAGCAAGTCCCCCATCCATCGTGGCTGTCTGCCCTCCGATGTGGCCAAGGCCATTTTGTATGCTGTGGAACAGACCTTTGAAACTGGTCAGGCCATTGCCGTTACCGGCGGTCAGGCCATGCTCCACTGAGGCATAAAGTTATGATGGATTATCAGTTACTCCGCCATCTCAATGCAGAAACGAAAGAAGAGCGCCTTTCCGCCCTTCGGGAAGCGGTAAAAACCGCCCAGTTTCCTCCCATGGACCAGCGGATGATCAACAATCATATTCACACCACCTATTCTTTCTCCCCCTACTCCCCCACTGCCGCGGTCTATGCCGCCCGTAATGAGGGTCTGTGCACCGCAGGCATTGTGGACCACGATTCCATGGGCGGTGCGGAAGAATTTGTGGAAGCGGGTAAAATTGTGGGTCTGCCCACCACTGTGGGCGTGGAGATGCGTGTTTCCTACAAAGAAACATCCCTCCGTGACCGCCGTACCAATAATCCCGACCAAATCGGGGTAAGCTATATGGTACTGCATGGCGTGCCCCACAAGAACATCCAGCGTGTGCAGGAGTTTTTAGCCCCCTATCGGGAAAAGCGCAACGCCCGCAACCGCAAGATGGTGGAAAAAATCAATGAAATCTACCAAAAAGACGGCATCACCCTAGATTTTGAGAAAGATGTCCTGCCCCTGAGCATGTTCCATGATGGTGGCGGTGTAACAGAACGGCATCTGATGCTGGCTTTGGCGCAGAAAATCAGTGGCAAGGTGGAAACGGATTACGATTCCATGCTGGAACTGTATGATTTGGTGGGTAAACTCAAAAAAGAGTGCATCCCCCAAGTGTTCATCCCCGCCACAGACGAGTGCCCCACCCTGCAAGAAATGGTGGCCTTCGCCAAAGAGGTGGACGGCATCTTGGCCTACGCCTACTTGGGTGATGTGACCCAGTCCGTCACGGGCGATAAGAAAGCCCAGACCTTTGAGGACGCTTATTTGGACGAGCTGTTTGAGGTGATCGCCACAGCAGGCGTCAAAGCTGTCACCTACATGCCCACGCGCAATACGCCACAGCAACTTGACCGTCTCCGCGCTCTGTGCGAGCAGTACGGCATGCTCCAAATCAGTGGCGAAGATATTAACTCCCCCCGCCAGTCTTTTGTCATTGAGAAGATGAAAGACGAGCAATTTTCCAATTTGATTGCCAGCACATGGCAAATCATCCACCATGAAAACGGAGGAAATGAAGAATGAAAAACAAAGCAGTACGCCTCTACGGCGTAAAAGACCTGCGTCTGGAAGAGTTTGACCTGCCCGAACTGGGTCAAGATGGTGTCCGTGTGGAGATTATCTCCGACAGCCTTTGCATGTCCAGTTACAAGGCAGCATCCATGGGCCCCGACCACAAGCGTGTTCCCAACGATGTGGCAGAAAACCCCGTGATTATCGGTCACGAATTCTGTGGCAAAATCATCGAAGTTGCAGGCAAGTGGAAAGAAAAGTACAAAGTCGGTGACGGCTTTGCCATTCAGCCCGCCCACTTCTACAACGGCAGTTTGGATGCCCCCGGCTACTCCTATCAGTACTGCGGTGGCGACAGTTTGTATGCCAACATTCCCATGGAAACCTTGGAAATGGACTGCCTGCTCCCCTACCAGTCTGACACTTATTTCTACGGCTCTTTGGCAGAACCCATGAGCTGTATCATCGGCACATTCCACGCCATGTATCACACTGTCCCCGGCTCTTATGAGCACTCCATGGGCATTGTGGAAGGTGGCAAGATGGCCCTTTTGGCCAGCGTGGGCCCCATGGGCTTGGGCGCTATTGACTACGCCCTGCACTGCGACCGCCGTCCCTCCCTCTTGGTGGTTACGGATATTGACGATGCCCGCTTGGAGCGTGCCGCCAGCATCTACACTGTGGAAGAAGCCAAGCGTTGCGGTGTGGAACTGCGCTATGTGAACACCGGCAAGGTGGAAAACCCCGTGCAGGAGCTCATGGACATTACCGGTGGCACTGGTTATGACGATGTGATTTGCTTCGCTCCCGTCCGTGCTGTGGTAGAACAGGCCGATGCCATTTTGGGCTTTGACGGCTGTCTGAACTTCTTTGCTGGTCCTTCCGACACCAATTTCAGCGCCACCATGAACTTCTTCAATGTTCACTATGCTTACCATCACTTGGTGGGCACTTCCGGTGGCAACACCGATGACATGAGAGAAGCCATCGCCATGATGAACGAGGGCAAGATTGACCCCGCCGCCATGGTGACCCACATTGGTGGTCTGGACTGCGTGGTAGAAACCACTTTGAACCTGCCCCACATCCCCGGCGGCAAGAAACTCATCTACAACCAAATCTCCATGCCCCTGACCGCTCTTTCCGAACTGGAAGAAAAGGGCAAGGAAGACCCCCTCTATGCCGAACTGGACAAAATTGTCAAAGCCCACAACAATCTGTGGAGCGGCGAGGCTGAAAAGTACCTCTTGGCCAACGGCAAGAAATTGGTCTAATCTCCAAATAAAAAAAGCAGATGCCTTACGGCATCTGCTTTTTTATTTTATGCGTTAGTCTTCTTCGTCTTCTTCCAAAGGATGTTGCACCACTTGTATAAAGGACACACGGTGGGCATCCAGTTCCGTGACGGTGACATCGAGATTCTCAATGCTGAAACTCTCACCGATGACGGGGATACGGCGCAGTTGTTCCATAACCCAACCGCCCACGGACACGCTGTCCGATTCGGCCTTTACATGGAAGAAATCGCGGAAATCGTCCATATTTACGGTGCAGTCCACGCGGAAGATATCTTCTTCCAGTTTTTGGAAAGTCTCCACCACTTCATCGTGTTCGTCCCAAATTTCGCCCACCAGTTCTTCCAAAATATCTTCCATGGTGACGATACCCAAAGTACCACCATATTCATCCACCACAATGGCGATATGGGACTTGTTGGCTTGCAGGAAATCCAGAAGGTCACGGATTTTCTCATACTGATGGATAAAGACGGGAGGGGTCATAATCTCTTCCAAAGACTTTTCCGTCATGCCACCGTTTATGTAGAAATCCTTTTGGTGAATGACACCCACCACATTATCGATGGTGTCTTTATACACAAGCAGACGGGAGAAGCGGGACTGGGTGAAGGTCTGGGCAATCTCTTCCTTGGTAGCATCCACACTGACCGCCTCCAAATCCACGCGGTGGGTGAGGATATCCTCTGCCACCAAGTCGCGGAATTCAATGGCGTTTTTCAGCAGTTCCCCTTCGCTTTCGTCAATACTGCCATCCTGCTGAACTTCGTCCACCAAAATGAGCAGTTCTTCTTGGGACATTTTTTCCTCAGGCTGGGTTTTGACCACCTTGCCCACCAGTTTCTTCCACAATGCAAAGAGGAAAGTCACGGGAGACAGTAGAACCATAATTGCGCGGATGATGGGGGCGCTGAACATAGCAAAACTTTCGGGGCGGTCTTTGGCAAGGCTTTTGGGCGTAATCTCGCCAAAAATCAGCACCACCACAGTGATAACCGCTGTGGAAATGGTAGCGCCAATCTCTTTCCCCAAGAGGGACACAAACAGAATGGTGCCGATGGATGCCATGGCAATATTCACAATGTTGTTGCCAATGAGGATGGTAGAGATGAGCTTATCGTAATTCTCTGCCAAACGCAAGGCAAGGGATGCTTTTTTGTTGCCATCATCTTCCAGCACTTTGAGGCGGGTCTTATTGAGAGAAGAAAACGCCGTCTCTGTAGCAGAAAAATAGGCAGATAAAATCACGCAAAGGGTAATGGCTAATATGCCAACAATGGGGTCCATATATCAATTCTCCTTATCTTGACTGAAAAAATTGGGTATAAACGCACAAAAAGACATACCTACTCCCGATACACACGGTTAGGCATGCCAAACACTCTACCAGTCAAGTTTTTAGGAATACTTTCATCGCAACAAGGACTGTCCATGAACCGAACCACCAGCCTTTCCTTTTAAAGTCAGTTTCATTGTAGCAAATATTTGCGTATTGTCAAGTTTTTGCGGAATTTTTATGGTGTTTCCGCAAATTTCCTGCTATAATTTTCCTAGAATATTCCTTTTTGTCTTTGGGAGGGAAAATCCATGCAAGACAAGCAAGCCATTGCACCAACGCCCCGCATCATGGAGGCACTCGCCTTTGCCACAAAAAAGCATGAGGGTCAACTGCGCCGTGGCGGTGCGCCCTACATCACCCATCCCATGGCAGTATGCGCCATGCTCTCTCAGTGGGGTCACGATGAAGATACCCAAATTGCGGGACTCTTCCACGATTTATTGGAGGATACGGACGCTACCGAGGAAGAAATCCTCCGTTTGGGTGGCGAAAAAGTCTTGGAAGCGGTAAAACTCCTCACCAAAAAAGAGGGCTATATCATGGCGGAGTATGTTTCCGCCATCCGTGAAAATCCCATGGCATTTGCCGTCAAAGGCGCAGACAGACTGCACAATCTCCAGTGCGCAGTGGAGGCAGATAGCGCCTTCCGCCAGCGCTATGTGGAGGAAACCTTGGCGTGGTACATGGATTTTTCCCCCGAAATTCCTGAGGCAGTGAAGAATTTGCAGGAAATGCAGGAATAATTTTCTTCTGTGGACATACACTCTCTTTACGGAGGTGTTGTTCCTTGAGGAAGATAAACTGGAAACGGCTGATTATCTGCATTGCCATTCCCTTGGCAGTGGGCGGACTCAGCGCGCTTCTCACCCGTGGTAGCATGGATATTTTTGAAACGGTGAATAAACCACCCCTCTCTCCCCCTGCATGGCTCTTCCCCGTGGTGTGGACACTGCTATATGTCCTCATGGGCATAGCATCCTACTTGGTGCTGGAGGCCAAGGCAGATCGGGAGGAAACGGAAAAGGCGCTGTATCTCTATGGCATTCAGTTAGCGGTGAATTTCTTTTGGCCAGTGCTGTTTTTCTCTCTGCAACGCTTTGGCTTTGCCTTTGTGTGGCTTGTTCTGCTGTGGGTGCTGATTTTATGGACTCTTTTGCGATTTTATCGCATCCATAAAACGGCAGGATACCTGCTCATTCCCTATTTGGTGTGGGTTACTTTTGCTGGGTATCTAAATTTTGGCATTTGGTTACTAAACTAAAAAAATCCCTCTGTACTTTGCGGTACAGAGGGATTTTTGTTGTTTTATTCAGCAATATTACCAGTGCGAACGGCTTCAAAGTCCTCTTCAATTTCCTTAGAGGGTGCTTTGGTCATGAGGGACACGACCACAATGCACAGGGAGGAAACGATGAATGCGGGAAGCAGTTCATAGATAGCGAACACGCCACCGAAGGTGGGGTTGAGCACCAGTTTCCAAATGAAAACCATGGCTGCGCCACTGACCATGCCAGCCACTGCGCCAGCCTTGTTGGTGCGCTTCCAGAACAGAGAAAAGAGCATGAGAGGTCCAAAGGTAGCGCCAAAACCAGCCCAAGCAAAGGACACGATGGTGAAGATGACGCTCTTTTCATCCAGTGCAATGACAATACCGATGAGAGCCAGCACCAAGAGGGTAAGGCGGGTCACCCACATGACCTGCTTTTCCGTGGCGTTCTTCTTGCAGACACCCTGGAACACATTCTTGGCGAATGCGGAAGCGGCAATGAGCAGATAGGAGTCAGAGGAACTGATGGTAGCAGCCAAAATGCCTGCCATAACAAAGCCGGCCAAAATGGGAGGCAGGAAAGATTCAGACAAGGTGATGAAGATGTTCTCTGCGCCACCCTTGGTCAGGTGTGCAGTGGGGAACAACTGACGGCCCACAATGCCGATGAACACAGCCACGCCCAGGGAGATGACAACCCAAACCATGGCAATACGGCGGGAGCGCTTCAATTCGTCTTCCTTACGGATGGCCATGAACCGCAGCAGCACCTGAGGCATGCCAAAGTAGCCAAGACCCCAAGCCATCATGGAGCAGATGGTGAGAATGCCGTAGGGTGCGGCAGCACCAAAGACGGGAGCGCCATCCTTCACAGCCTGCACGCCATCCACAACTTCGGGACTTGCCAAGCCGAAGAATTCCAGGAAACCGGGAATCTGCTGTGCATTGGAAATGACTTCGCCAAAACCGCCGGCCTTGATGGTGGAGATGGTAACAATCACCGTCAGCGCCACAATCATGACAATGGCCTGCATAAAGTCCGAAGCGCTTTCTGCCAAGAAACCACCCAAGAGGGTATAGGCCAGCACGAACACAGCGCCCAGAATCATCATGGACTGGTAGGAAGTGCCAAACAGAGTGGAGAACAGTTTACCGCAGGTGACAAAGCAACTGGCGGCATAAACTGTGAAGAAGATGAGAATAAAGGCGGCTGCAATGAGCAGAATGACCTTTTTCTTTTCACGGAAACGGTTAGAGAAGAACTCTGGCAGGGTGATGGAGTTGTTGGCGCGGATGGAGTAACGGCGCAGGCGCTTGGAGACGATGAGCCAGTTGAGATATGTACCCACAGCCAAGCCGAAGGCAGTCCAGAAGGCATCTGCCAGACCGCACCAGTAAGCCACACCGGGCAAGCCCATGAGAAGCCAGCCACTCATGTCCGAAGCCTCGGCACTCATAGCCGTGACCCAAGGGCCAAGGGAGCGACCGCCCAGGAAATATTCTTCCGAGTTTTTGTTGGCGCGCTTGGCATAGACCAAGCCGATAACAATGACCACAGCCATATACACGACCATGGAAATGAGGATCTGTAAGGTTTTGCTATCCACAGATATAGCCTCCTCTTTCTCTTGATTTTCCACAGGGGAAGAAAAAAATATGTATTAGTTTATCATTTTAGTGTAGTAAAGTCAAGAAATTTTATGGAAATCTTTAGGAGATGGGCTCAAAATCTGCTGCGCCGTGCTTGCACAGGGGGCAAATGAAATCCGCAGGAAGGCACTCCCCTTCATACACATAGCCACAGATTTTGCACACATAGCCCTTTTCACTACGGCTATCCAAGGTGCAGGCGTTGCAGGGAGAGGCGCTGGTCAGTTCCTTGGCCAAGTCGTCCAAGCGGGCGGTGGATTCTTCGCTCAGAGCAGAGAGAATTCTCACATCGGTGGAGGCAAACTGCAAGTTTTTGCTGTTTGCCAAGAGGGCTTTCATGGTCTTGGTAGCATTGGGCGCCCAAGAGCCGTTTTCCACAAAGGCAACCGTGCGATTTTGGTATCCCCGCTCCGTGAGATGACGGATGAATTCGCCCATAAAGGGGAAGACTTCGCCATTATAAGTGGTAGTTGCCAAGACCAATTTGCTGTAACGGAAGGCATCTTCCACGGCTTCTGCCATATCATCGCGGGCAAGGTCGGTAACGGTCACCTTGCAAGCGCCATAGGCGCGGAGTTTTTCTGCCAACAGTTCCACTGCCTTTTTGGTATTGCCGTAGACGGAGGTATAGGCGATGAGAATGCCCTCTTCTTCGGGCATATAGGAGGACCACACCTGATACAAGCCCAGATAGTAGAAGAGATTTTTGGTGAGCACAGGTCCGTGGAGGGGGCAGATGATGGAAATGGGCAATTTGGCGGCTTTTTTCAGTAGCGTCTGCACAGGTGCGCCGTATTTTGCCACAATGCCCATGTAGTAGCGCCGTGCTTCGCAGGCCCAGTCTTCTTCCACGTCCAATGCGCCAAATTTACCAAAGGCATCGGCAGAGAAAAGGACTTTATCCTTGGTGTCAAAGGACACCACAACCTCAGGCCAGTGGACCATGGGAGCGCCCACAAAGGCCAGTTCATGGCTACCCACCATCAGGGTAGAACCCTCGCCCACCACCACTTGACGCTCTGCAAAATCCGTGCCGAAAAACTGCTTCATCATGGTAAAAGCGCGGGCAGAAGCGACAATTTTGGCGTTGGGATACTGTTCGGCAAAACGGACGATGGAGCCAGAGTGGTCGGGTTCCATGTGATGAACCACCAAGTAGTCGGGGCTTCTATCGCCCAAAATATCGCGGATGTTTTGAAGCCACACTTGGGTGAAACGGGCATCCACACTGTCCATGACAGCCACTTGCTCGTCCAAAATGAGATAAGAGTTATATGCCATGCCGTTGGGCACGATAAACTGACCCTCAAACAGGTCAATTTCATGGTCATTGACACCAATATAATAAATATCCTTGGTAATGTTCATAGGCTTTCTCCTTTGCTACAAAAAGTCCCCTATATTATATCAGTTTCCCGTAAAAAACGCAACCAAAAGCCCTCTGCTTCTACTAAGTGAAATTGTGGAAATGAAAAAAGAGCGAGGCGTTTTCCGCCCCGCTCCCACGAGATTTTTTATTTCTTCCAATCTTTTTTGCACCAACTGCGCTTTTGGCACTTGGGGCACTTGAGATAGCGAGTTGTGCCTCTGTGCATTGCCATCAAGGCCTCTGCATAGGTGGGCACAATTTCGTAGCCACAATGCTTGCATTTGTAAGTGCCTACGCTCACTTCCAGTTTGAGAGCGTAAAAGCAAGGAATCAAAAACACAATGCAAAGTCCCAAAATGGAAACCAGTTGCCACACACCCTCGGGGATTAAAAATGCTGTCAGGAAAAGGCCAGCAAAAAGGGCTACCATACTGACACCCATAATCACCCACATAGATATCCAAATGTGTTTATTTTTCCGCTCCAATTCCTTGGACAGTTCCAGCAAAAGTTGTTCGTTTTTTTGATTGTTGTTCTCCATAGTAATTTCCTCCCCACTGAGTAGTTCATTGACGCTGATACCTAAAATACTGCAAAGTTCCAGCATGATGGAAGAATCGGGCATGGTTTTGCCCCGCTCCCACTTGGATACGGCACGGTCGGTGATATTCAGCCGTTCTGCCAACTGGACTTGGGTCAAATTCACCTGTTTTCTTCGCTCCGCGATGAATTTGCCGATTTTCACTTGATCCATGATGTTTCCTCCTTCTGCCCTCAGTATAGAAAACGGGGCTTAGAAAGTACACATACCCGTGGTTGAGTGGGGAAAATCCACCGCGGGTTTGCCTTAAATTTGCGAACTATCCTAAGTTTACCGAATTTCATTGGGTTTTTCAAGGGGCTGTTCCTTGACAAGATTTTTTCCATGAGATACAATTTTTCATAAGGAACGCGCAAATCGTTCCCTCATTTTTCTGTGTGAAAGGATGTTCGTCATGAAAGTCTTATCAAAAATTGCCCTTTGTCTTGTGCTGGTCAGCATGCTTTTTGCCTTGGTCGCTTGCGGTGGCTCTACCAAAGCCGATGGCAAGTTGGAAGGCACTTACTCTGGCAAATACACCTATAACGATGCTGAAATTTCCGTGGTCATCACCTTAAATGCAGACGGAACATACACCAAAGACAGTACTGTGGATGGCGAACCCTCTTCCGCCTCGGGCGATTACGAGTTAAAGGACGGAAAAGTTTACCTGTATTCCTCCCCCGACCATATGAGCTGGATTGCCTACAAGTATGTAGACGGTCATTTGGAAAATGACTACGGCAAATTTGTGAAAAAATAAGTGTGCCAAACAGTAAAACCCTCCGAGACATTAAGTCTTGGAGGGTTTTTTGGTGCGGGCGACAGGACTTGAACCTGCACGGTAAAACCATTGGAACCTAAATCCAACGTGTCTGCCAATTCCACCACGCCCGCAAGTATCCTTATTCTACCACCTGAAAGTCCCATTGTCAATGAATGCTCACTCGCCATATTTTGTGTTTTTCCGCAGAATTCACCACCATCTAAGGCGTTTAAATTGTGATTTTTCCTTGACACCATGGCACGGATTGTTTAGAATGTATATTAGGATTAGTATGGCGTCTTATGGGAATGTGGAGCCCTAGACGTGTTTGCTTATTCATGTTGGAACAATCACAATTTAAGAACATAGGAGGTGTGTCCGCAAGTTATGGAATTAAACACTCTGTCCATCATCCTGTGCGTTGCAGGATTTATTGTCGGAGCGCTGGTTTTCTTCTTCATCGGGATCGGCTACCGCAAAAAAGTAGCTGAAAAGGAAATCGGTAGCGCCGAGCAAGAGGCCAAGCGCATCATCAACGAAGCCATCAAGGGTGGCGAAAGCAAAAAGCGTGAAATGCTCTTGGAAGCCAAGGAAGAAATCCATAAATCGCGTACCGAAGCAGAACAGGAAAACAAAGAGCGCCGTGCCGACCTGCAGAAGCAGGAGCGTCGCTTGCAGCAAAAAGAAGAGACTCTGGATAAAAAACTGGAAGTCTACGAACACAAGGAAGAAGAACTTGCCAAAAAGGTGCAGGCTCTTCACGAACAGCAAGAAGAAGTGGCCACCATCAAGCGTAGCCAACTGGAAATGCTGGAAAAAATCTCTGGCTTGAGCCAAGAAGATGCCAAGGAATTCCTGCTGAAAAACATCGAATCTGAGATCCGCCACGAAACGGCCATGAAGATCAAGGAAATCGAGACCCAGATGAAGGAAGAAGCCGACCAGTACGCCCGCGAAATCATTTCCACCGCCATTCAGCGTTGCGCCGCTGACCATGCGGCAGAAGCCACCGTTTCCGTGGTGAGCCTGCCCAACGATGAAATGAAGGGTCGCATCATCGGCCGTGAAGGTCGCAACATCCGCACTCTGGAAACCATCACCGGCGTGGACCTGATCATTGACGATACTCCCGAAACCATCACCGTTTCCTCCTTTGACCCCGTCCGCCGTGAGGTGGCTCGGTTGGCACTGGAAAAACTCATTGTGGACGGCCGTATCCATCCCACCCGCATTGAGGACATGGTAGAAAAGGCTCGCCGTGAAGTGGACCAAACCATCAAGCAAGAAGGCGAACGCGCCACCTTCGAGACGGGTATCCACGGTCTGCATCCCGAGATTATCAAGCTCATCGGTCGTCAGAAGTACCGCACTTCTTACGGTCAGAATGTGCTCAACCACTCCATCGAGGTTGCCCATATTGCAGGTCTTTTGGCCAGCGAATTGGGCGAAGATGTGGCCCTTGCCAAGCGCGCAGGTCTACTCCATGACCTTGGTAAGTCCGTGGACCACGAGATGGAAGGCAGCCACGTGCATTTGGGCGTGGAACTGGCCCGCAAGTACAAGGAATCCCCCGCTGTGATTCACGCCATCGAGGCGCACCATGGCGATGTGGAAGCTAAGACTGTCATCGCTTGCTTGGTGCAGGCAGCGGACGCTATTTCCGCCGCCCGTCCCGGTGCAAGACGCGAGAATGTGGAAAACTACATCCGCAGACTCGAAAAGTTGGAAGAACTCACCTCTTCCTTCCACGGTGTGGAAAAGGCCTTTGCCATTCAGGCAGGTCGCGAGGTTCGTATTATGGTCAAGCCCGAGGATGTGTCTGAGGACAACATGACTCTGTTGGCAAGAGAAATTGCCCAGAAGATTGAATCCGAACTGGAATATCCCGGTCAGATTAAGATTAACCTCATCCGCGAAACCAAAGCCGTGGACTACGCAAAGTAATTTCATCCAAACAAAACAGGCTGTCCCTCCACAGGACAGCCTGTTTTTTTCATTGTGCCCTATAAAAATCCCACAATTCGTGATATACTGATAAAAAAGCATTAGAAAAGAGGATATCCTTATGGATTATCGCATTCTTGCTGTGGGCGATGTGGTGGGCGAAAGCGGACTAAGCTGCCTGCGCAGAAACTTAGGACAACTGAAAAAGTCACTGCAGGCGGATTTCTGCATTGTCAACGGAGAAAATGCCTCTCTGCGGGGTCTCACGCCTGACCAAGGGGAGGAAATGCTCTATGCTGGCGCGGATGTCATCACTTTGGGTAACCACGCCTTTCAGCAGAGAAATATTCTCAGTTATTTGGACGACTGCAAGCAGATTCTGCGCCCTTATAACTTTGCGCCCCAAACCCCAGGGCGGGGCTGGGACACCTTTGACTGCAAGGGCGCAAAAATTGCCGTGGTGAATCTCATCGGTCGCCACAATATGGATTTTGCCCCCGATAATCCCTTTACCAAGATGGACACCCTCCTGCCCCAAGTGGAGGGGTGCATGACTTTTATCGATTTCCACGCGGAGTCTACATCAGAAAAACTGGCCATGGGCTATATGCTGGACGGCAAAGTCAGCGCCGTATTTGGCACCCACACCCATGTGCCCACAGCCGATGCCCGCGTGCTTCCCAAGGGCACAGGCTATGTGACGGATTTGGGCATGACCGGTCCTGCGGAATCGGTGTTAGGCATCCGCGCGGAACAATCCATTCAAATGTTCCGTGGGGGGCTGACCTCCCGTTTTGAAGCTGCCCCAGGCAAATGCGTGCTAAACGCGGTGCTGTTCACCATAGACAGCGAGACGAAACTGTGCAAAAAAGCAGAAAGGGTGGATTTCCATGATTAAAATTCTCCATGCGGCGGATTTCCATTTGGATTCCTCCTTTGGCGCTTTGGGCGCGCGCCTTGCGGTGCAATTAAGGCAAGAACAGCGCCAGCTTCTCATGCAAATGACGGAACTGGGCAACGCTGAAGGTTGCCAAATCATGCTTTTGGCGGGAGATTTGTTCGATAGCGACAACGCCTTTCCCGAGACCTTAAAGGCGCTAAAAGACGCTTTGGCGGGTTTCCGCGGGCAAGTATTCATCGCCCCTGGTAACCACGATTGTCTCTATGCAGGAAGTCCCTATCTCTCTACCCCTTGGCCTGAAAATGTGCATATTTTCACCTCCCGCAACCTCTCTTCCGTGTATTTGGAAGACCTTGGTTGCGAGGTTTACGGCGCGGGTTTCACCTCCCCTGCCATGCCCTCTCTGTTGGAGGGTTTCCATGTTCACGATGAGGACAGTTTGAACATCATGGTGCTTCATGGGGATGCGGAAACGGCGCAAAGTACATATAACCCCATTCATAAGGAGCAGATTGCCCAAAGTGGGCTAAACTATCTGGCGCTGGGGCATATTCACAAACGGCAAGAGCCCCTTGTGGCGGGTAAGACCGCCTATGCTTGGCCTGGTTGCGCCATGGGGCGTGGCTTTGACGAACTGGGGGAAAAGGGCGTGTTCATCACGGAGGTCTCTCCCTACGGGGTGAGTGCCACATTCCATCCCCTTGCTACACGGAAATACGAAATCCTCTCGGTAGAGTGCGGGGATGACCCCCTTTCTTCCATCCTTTCCGCCCTACCACAGGATACATCGGGGGATATTTACCGCATTTATCTCACAGGGCAATGTGAAAAAGCGCCCGATATTTCTGCCCTCACCCAAGCATTGGAAAGCCGTTTCTTCTCTCTGCAACTGCGGGACAAGACGGAACGCATCCGTGATATTTGGCAGGATGCAGGGCAGGACACTTTGCAGGGTCAGTTTTTGGCGCTGTTACGGGATAAAATGAACTCTGCGGAAACGGAAGAGGAAAAATCCCTTTGCCGTTTGGCGGCGCAGTTAGGTCTGCGCGCCATGGAAGGTCGGGAGGAGGAACTGGTATGAAGATTCTCAAAATGACCGCCACCTTCGGCAACCTAGAAAACGCTGTTCTCACTCCCACAGAGGGTCTCAACATTGTGCAAGCGCCCAATGAATCGGGCAAGTCCACTTGGGCGGCATTCCTTCTGACCATGCTCTACGGCTTCGACCCCAAGGCGCGCCGTGGTGCGGGCAAACTCATTGAAATTGACCGCTACACCCCTTGGTCGGGCAAGGCCATGGAGGGTGTTTTGGACTTGGAACACGAGGGTCGGCACATTACCATCCAGCGCACCTCCACCCCCGCAAAGCCCTTTGGCGTGTTCCGCGCTTATGATACAGACACGGGGGAAGATATCCCCGAACTCACAAGTGAAACTTGCGGTCTGCGCCTTTTGGGTGTGGAGCGTAGCGTGTTCCTGCGCTCCGCTTTCATCGGGCAGAATGCCTCTTTTGTGGATGTGAATGCAGAACTGGAACAGCGACTGAGTCGTCTAGTCTCCACGGGGGATGAATCCGTCAGTTACAGCGAGACGGAAAAGCGTCTGCGCAGTTGGAAAAACCACATCCGCCACAACACCACAGGGCAACTGCCTCAACTGGAGCAGGAACTGCGGAAAACGGAAGATGCCCTTGAGGAAATTCACCGCTATCACACAGAGGATTTGGATCTTTTTGCCCAGCGCCAAGCTTTGGTAAAAAAAGATGAAGAACTCGCCTATGTGGAAGAAAATCTCATCGCAGAAGAGAATATGAAAAAGGCAGAGCGCTTGGAATTTGCCAAAAAAGACCTTCTTTCCGCCAAGGCGCGGGAGGAACGCGCCCAAAAAATTGTGGAGAATCTTCCCACCAAGGAAACGCTGGAAAAACTGGTGCAGGAAGAGCGGGCGCTCCCCTTGCGGGAGGAATTCCTCTCTACCATGACTCCCCCCACAGCGCCCCAAGCGCCTGCGGGTGAGGCGGTGTTTTACGGCATGTCCCCTGTGGAGGCAACGGATTTTGCCACCCGCCATGTGCAGAAGATTCAGCCCCTGCCCAAGGAAATGAAGAAACTGCCTATTTTGCTCCCCGCCATTTTATTGGCATTGGTGGGCGCGGGACTTCTCTTTATCGTTCCCCTGTTGGGTGTTATCCTCTTGGCGGTATCTGGCGCTTTGGGGGCAGTGTGTGGCGCACTTTCCGCCCGCAACAAAGCCCAGCGGGAACAAGTTGAGAAACAAAACGAGGAAATTCTGCAAAAATTCCACGCCAACAGCGCGGAGGATATCCTCACTTCCGCTTTGCGTTATGGGGAAAATCGTCAACTCTACGAGCGAGAACAGGCGGACTTTGATGCGAAGAAAGCCACCTATGACCAGCAGAAACAGCAACTGCACGAAAGCCGTGAGGCGCTTTTGAATGCGGTGCGTGCCTTTGCCCCCAGCATCTACACCATTTCCGATGTCTCTGTGGCACTGCAAAATGCCCTAAACGCTTGGGATGAGGTAGAAAAAGCCTCCTCCGCACGGCGCATGGCGGAAGAGACCTATCACATGGTGCAGGAAACTGTGGGTGAGATGGCAAAAGCCACCGCACCCAAGGAAATTTTCTCCCACAGTTATTCTCTGGGCGATGTTGCCCGTCAGCGTCAAGACCTGAAACTGCAACTACATGAGGTGGAAACGGTGCTGGCGCGCCATCACGGGCAGGTGCAAGCCTTGGGTGACCCTGTGGCTTTGGAGGCGCAAAAGGAAGAATATTTGGAGCGCAAGGCAAAACTGGAAGAGTACTACAATGCCTATATTCTCGCCATGGAGACACTGGATTCTGCCAACAGCGAAATGCAGAGCCGTTTTGCACCGGATTTGGCAAAACGCACCGGTGAGATTTTCTCCCGCATGACGGGAGGCAATTATGATGGTGTGCGTCTACTCCAAGACCTTTCCATGGAGGTACGCCCCGCAAAGAGTGCGGTTTCCCGCAGTCAACTCTCCCTCTCCAGCGGTACGGGTGAGCAACTGTATCTTGCTCTCCGTCTTGCTATGTGCGAAAAACTCTTGGGCGAATCCGCACCCATGGTGTTAGACGATGCCTTGGTGTTCTTCGATGAAAACCGCATGGCTCAGGCTCTACAACTATTGCAAGAAGAAGGTAAGCGGAGACAAATTCTTCTCTTCACCTGCCAAAATCGTGAACAGGCTTGGCTGAATGCGCAATAAAAAAACACCCGAAGGGTTTTCCCTTCGGGTGTTTTTTATGCTTGTTCCATAATGCGTTTTCGATTGCGGTCAGAAATGGTCAAAATCACCTGAAATGCCACCAAAACCGCCACCATACAGCCTGCCAAGATGAACAGGATGCCACGATAAGTGCCTGTAATATCGCACACCCAGTTGGGCAGCAGCGAGCCGATGGCATAGCCCGCCGTGTTGATGGAGACCAAAAGTCCCATCATTTTGGCGTAGGATTTTTCCCCAAAGAGGTCCGTGGCAATGAGGGGAAGCATGATGGTTTCCAAGGGCAGGGCAAAGGAAATCATAATTTCATAGACCGATGCTAAGGCGTAACTATCCGATTGCACCAAAGCAAGGCAGAAGATGCTTCCCGCCGCAATGACATGCCCCAAAAGCAAGGTAATCCGCAGACCGAATTTATCAAAACTGATGCCCGCCAAGATTTTTGCCACTGTCAGCGCCACAGCGTGCAAACTGACCACAGTAGCGATGAAATCCAAATTCATACCCACATCTTCCAAGTGGGCGGTGGCGACATTGTTCACTGCCTGCAGGCAGGTGCCTGTGAGAAATACGCACAGGGCAACAGGGGCAAACCATGCTTTGCGGATGGATTGGGAAAAGTCCATGCCATCCCATGTTCTGCCCCGCGCGGGCTTTTTCTTGTGGCGGGAGGGCACTTCTTCCGTGAGAACTGCACCCTTGGGGGCTTCTTTAAAGAAGATTAGAATCAGGACTAAAACAGCCGCTAAAATTGCCGCCACAAGGAGGTATGCGTTGCGGTAGCCAAAACCGCCTTCCACAGAGGCATCGTGAATCAGGGGCGAGACAATTTGGGTTGCCACCGCGGCGCCCAATCCGTTGGCTGCCAAGATGACGCCCATGACCGTGCCCCGCTTTTCCTGAAACCACTTGCCAACCACATAACCCACCATGGTGGTGGTGCACCAAGAAAGTCCCACACCCAAGAAAAATCCGCCCAAATAAAAGCCGTAGATATTTTCCGCAAAGGCGTAGGTCAGGCAAAAGGCAATGAGGGACAAAAATCCGCACCCAACAAGCTTCTTTGCGCCAAATTTCATCACCAGTGCGCCAAAAAAGAGGTTTACCACCGTGGTGGTAACATAGCGAATGCTATCGGACAAGGAGAAGAGGCTTCTGGGAATATCCAGCGCTACAGTAATAGAGCGCAAAAACAGGCTCTTGGTACTGCTACAAAAACCCAGCGATGTAAAAATCATCAAAATACAGACTGCCATGACCACCCATTTGTAGTCAAAACGAGATTTCACTTTTTCCATAGCTTACCCCTCCTTCCCCCATATTGTAGCACCCTCCAAGGAAATTGCAAGCCCACAGGAATAGAAAAAACCCGAAGGATACACCTTCGGGTTTAACATCATGCATTGGCAACGGAAAGGGCTTTTTGGCGGTACTCCTGACACAGGGCGACCACCTGCTGACGGGCTTCCTGCACGGCTAAGATGCGTTCTTCTTCTGCTATGCGGGCGAGATTTTCCCGCTCCATAGCATCGTTCTGCGCCACCCGCTGTTGTAGGGTCAGCGCCTCGCCACCCTTGTAGGTCAGGCGATAAAAATCGTAGCAGTTATTCTCATAGGGAATTTGGCGACCCACGCCCGCCTTGCCACCGCCACGCCAGTTCTGCTCAAAGACGGTGATGGTGTTTCCCTCTACATCCACCACTTTGGCGATAGCCCAGTGGCAGGTGGAACGGCGGCGCGCCCAAGCCGAGGCAAACATGGCATCCCCCGCTTGGGGTTCGGTAACAAGGACAAAATCGTAATCCTCATTATTCACCACATGGGGACGGTTGCCGTAGAGGGCAATATCCAAGCCGTAGAGTTCCTTATAATATCGGCGGAGCAGTTCCCCACAGTCGTAGTTCTTGCCCCAAGGATTATACTTGGCTTCCACTCCGTTGAAGGTGTCTGCAACAAAACCATAACTGGTAATCGGCACATATTCAATTTGCAAGGTGACTTCCGCCGCGCTGGCTGTAAAGCAAGCGGTCAGAAGCATGACACTCAGGCAAAGGGAAAGCGCCCTGCCCAGAATTTTGCGCAACAACAAAGAGTCAGCCCCTTTCACATACCCCCGAATAGTAACACATTGTAACCAATTTGTCAACCATTTTGTAACTTCCTCCTTTGACCCTTTACACGAACGCGGTCAAGGGATATACTATAGAAAGAAAATACCATAGACAAGGAGCAAGGTCTGTGAAGAACTATTTTGCCGTAGAAATGACGGAAAAGGACATCAATCAAATTACAGTGTTGGGCTTAGCCCACTGTGGAGATGCGGTATTTGAGCTGTTGGTGCGCAGTTGGCTGTGCAGTCACGGCGGTGTGAAAGCGGGTGAGCTCCACAAAAAAACGGTGGAATTTGTTTCCGCCCCCGCCCAAGCACGGCGCTGTGAAGCCCTTATTCCCCTGCTCACAGAGCAGGAAATAGCTTGGTTTAAGCGGGGTCGCAACGCCCAAGTCCATGGCGTGCCCAAAAATGCCACCCGCGAGGAATACGGCAAAGCCACAGGCTTGGAGTGCCTCTTTGGGGCACTGTATCTTACAGGACAGACGGAGCGCGCCAATGAACTGTTTGTGCTGACCATGGAGGACCATCATGCCCTTTGATGCTACATTTTTGCGGGCTTTACAGCAGGAATTAGAGCCAAAATTACTAGGTTGCAGGATTGATAAAATTCAGCAACCCGATAAGTGCGCCATCCTTTTTACCCTCCACCGCAGGGATTTTGATGGCAAACTGCTTCTTTCTGCCTCCTCCTCGGCGCCCCGTGTGCATCTGACCACGGAAGCCTTGGAAAATCCCGCCCAAGCGCCCATGTTCTGCATGCTTTTGCGGAAATATCTTACAGGCGCGAAGATTCTCGCCCTAACCCAACCGCCCATGGAGCGAATTTTGGAGTTCACTTTGGAGTGTACCGATGAACTGGGCGAAAAATGCATCCGCTATCTCTATGCCGAACTTATGGGGCGCAGTGCAAACCTCGTTCTCTGCGACAGCCAACATCGGATTATGGATGCAATCCGCCGAGTGAGCCCCGATGAATCGGAAAAGCACCCTGTTTTGCCAGGACTACTCTATCGTCTGCCTCCCTTGGCGGAAAAATTAGACCCCTTTGCCATGGAGGAAGCGGAGTTTTTCCGTCTGCTTGAAGCCATTTCCTGCCCCACGCGGGCTAGCGATTGGCTCATGGATACCTTTGGCGGGCTTTCGCCCCTTATTTCGCGGGAAGTGGCTTTCCGCGTATGGGGAGATGGGGAATGTGACCTATTTTCCATCTGTGACCATACGCAGGGGGCTAGGAAACTAAAAGAGGTCTTTTCCCAAATGGCGCATCCACTGCCCTACCGCTTTACATTAGGTGGAAAAGGGAAGGATTTTTCCTATTTCCCTGTGGAGCAATATGGCACTCTTTGGCAGAGGGAGGAGTTTCCCTCCTTCAGCCGTCTGTTGGATGCCTTCTATGCCCAGCGGGATCAGGCGGAGCGCATGCGCCAGAGAACCCAAGTTTTGCGAAAGACGGTGCAAAATCTCTTGGAGCGCACCACCCGCAAGTTGGAAATTCAAAAGCAAGAACTGCTCACTGCTACGGATCGGGAAACATTTCGACAGTATGGCGACCTGCTCACCGCCAATCTCCACCGCATGGTGCGGGGACAGAGTTCTGTCAGCGTGGAAAACTTCTACGACCCAGAAATGAGCCTTGTGACCATTCCCCTCTCCGTCACCCTCTCCCCCCAGCAAAATGCCGCCCGATACTATAAGCAATATCAAAAAGCCAAGACGGCGGAAAAAATTCTCACGGAGCAAATTTCCTTGGGCGAAAAGGAAAAAGAGTACCTGAAAAGCATTTTGGAGGAACTCTCCCGCGCGGAAAATGAAAAAGATGTGCTGGAAATCCGCAACGAATTGACCGATGGCGGTTATCTTCGCAGTGAGGGGAAAAAGCGCATGAAACTGCCTCCCAGCCGTCCCAGAGAGTTTCTTTCATCTGATGGTTTTACCATTTTGGTGGGCAGAAACAACCGTCAAAATGACGAACTGACCCTAAAAATCGCAGAAAAACGGGATATTTGGCTCCATGTGCAAAAACTCCACGGAAGCCATGTGATTTTGCGCTGTCATGGCGCAGAACCTACGGATACTGCCCTGACGGAAGCCGCCATGCTGGCTGCCTATTATTCTGAAGCCAAGGACAGTGGGCAAGTGGCGGTGGATATGGTGGAAGCCAAGCGGGTGAAGAAACCTGCGGGTGGCAAGCCCGGTATGGTCATCTATGAAAACTACCGCACCCTCTTTGTGACCCCCGACCCGAATCTCCCCGCCCGATTGGGTATATAATTTGTGTCTTTTCCGCACAGGCGCACATAAAATGTCGTGAAAGGTAGAAATACCTTTCACGACATTTTTGATTGGAGGCGTAAACTATGTGCGGAAATGAATTTTGGTTCCCCAATTTTGTGGCAAATGCTTGCTGCAACTCCTGCTGTGACCGTAGCGTAGAAGCCCAGCGGGTGGAGTCTGTCACCAACAACAATAGCACCCTGCCCCTGTGCATCCCCGTGGTTCCCTGCAACCTTTGCGGGAATGTGGGTGGCACCAACTGTGGTTGCGGTTGTGTAGGTGGCGCAAACACCGGCTGTAACTGTGGCTGCTGTGGCAATGTAGGCAACAGCAACTGCGGTTGCGGGAATGTGGGCGGTAGCAATACCGGCTGTGGCTGCGGTAATGTTGGTGGCGTGAACACTGACTGCGGTTGCGGGAATGTGGGCAACACCAACTGCGGTTGCGGTTGCCACCATCGCCGTCGTTGGTATCGGTAAACAAAAGAAAAGACACCGCCCTTGGGCGGTGTCTTTTTTCTTTTACTGGTTCTGTTTGTTGTAGGCTTCAATGCCCAGCGCCAAAAGATCCATGGCGCGTTCCAAATCCTTCTGCTTGAGAATGTAAGCAATACGGATTTCACTCAGACCCATGCCAGGGGTGGCATAGAAGCACTTGCCAGGGGAGAACATGACGGTATCGCCATTGTCTTCAAAGTTTTCCAGTAACCACAACTGGAATTTTTCCGCATCGTCCACAGGGAGTTTTGCCATGATGTAGAATGCGCCACCGGGGCAGGAGCAAACCACACCGGGAATCTGCTGGAGTTTGCTATACACAGTATCACGGCGGAGTTTATACTCTGCACGGACTTTTTCAAAGTAGTCGGCATCCACACCATAGAGGGCGGCGGAAGCAATCTGATCCAAGGTGGCAACGGACAGACGAGCCTGACAGAACTTCAGGGCGTGAGCCATGAGTTCCTTGTTCTTGGAAATCATGCAACCGATACGAGCGCCACAAGCGCTAAAACGCTTAGACACGGAGTCAATGAGAATCACGCGGTCAGCCACATCCTCAAATTCGCCAAAGCTCATGAGGTCTTCGCCACCGTAGACAAATTCGCGGTACACTTCGTCAGCGATAATCCACAGATCGTGCTTCTTAGCAAAATCGGCAATCATGCGCATTTCGTCCTTAGTGAGGACAGTGCCACAGGGGTTACCGGGGTTGGAGAGAAGGATAGCGCGGGTCTTATCCGTCACCACGGACTCCAACAGAGCCTCTTCGGCATAGTGATAGCCGTTTTCGGGGGTGGTGGTAATGGGCTTCACCACAGCGCCGGTCTGGCGGGCAAAGGTGAAGTAGTTGGGATAGTAGGGCTGGGGCACAATGAGTTCATCGCCGGGGTCAAGAATGCAGGTCATAGCAATATGCAGAGCCTCGCTACCACCGGTGGTAATGAGCACATTGGCAGGAGCATAGTCGATGCCAATACCCTTGTAGTAGTTGCAGATGGCATCCACCAGCACGGGCATGCCGGGGGAAGCGGCGTAGGCCACCACTTCTTCGTGGAAACCCTTGACGGCATCAAAAAAAGCGGGAGGAGTAGCGATATCGGGCTGACCGATATTCAGGTGGTACACCTTTTTGCCTGCTTCTTTGGCCTTGACGGCATAGGGGTGATACTTACGCATGGGGGATTCTTGGCATGCCTGGGCGACTTGGGAAAAATTCATTTTTTTGCCTTCTCTCTGTGATAATTATTGATTGCCGTGGGGTCTGCGATGAGGCCGATGACGGCGATGGTTGGACTTATGAGCGGGTTTTTCCTCCCCTGCGGGAGCGGTTTCCTGCGGGGCGGGGCTTTTTTCCCCACCGTGGGGGCGGTTTCTGCGGCGATGGTTGCGCCCTTCCTTTTTGGGTTGGGCTTCCACCACTTCCTCTGCCACAGGCTCGACGGGTTTTTCCTTATGGAAGACCACATCGGGCATCGCTTCTTCCTCTTCCGTGCGCCGTACAGAAGCGGGTTTGGAGGAGATGGGGGCGAAGTTTTCATCGATGGGAGGGTCGGTCTTTTTGGCCTTGCCGTTGCGGATGACATAGATATCTTCCACTTTGTGATTCACAAAGACATCGGGATTCTTTTCCAGGCGCACCCGCACGCTTTGGCGGAGGAGATTCACATCCGTCACCGTGCCACGTCCATCGGGGGTGTCCACAAAGGAGTCCTGCTTGGGCACGGTTTTCATCAGGTCTTCATAGGCTTCCTGCTCGTATTTCAGACAGCACATGAGCCGTCCGCAAGTGCCAGAAATTTTGGTGGGGTTGAGGCTGAGGTTCTGAGTCTTTGCCATTTTGATGGACACAGGCTGGAAATCATCCAAAAATTCCTTACAGCAGAAGGGTTTGCCACAAATGCCCAAACCGCCCACCATTTTTGCCTTATCCCGCACGCCGATTTGGCGCAGTTCAATGCGGGTGTGGAGGGCAGATGCCAAATTTTTGACCAGTTCGCGGAAATCCACACGGCCTTCTGCCGTGAAGAAGAAGAGGATTTTACTGCCATCAAAGGCGTATTCCGCGGAGCAAAGTTGCATATCCAAATTCTGCTCTTGGATTTTCTGCTGGCAAAGATGGAAAGCATCTTTTTCCTTTTGACGATTTTGCTCCTTGGTCTTTTTGTCCTGCTCTGTGGCAAGACGCAAGACCTTGCGCAAGGGCTGGACCACATCAGAAGAAGAGACCTCATGACTACGGGAACAGCAAATGCCGTATTCCGCACCGCGGGAGGTATCCATAATCACATGGTCGCCTGCTTTCAGGTCAAGCCCATTGGGGTCAAAGTAGTAGGTTTTGCCCCCCTCTTGGAACTGAACGTCCACCACGGTGACAGGCTCGCCAGTGGGGGCGGGTTTCTGTCCGCAACCGGCGCAAGAATCGCAGGGATTCTCACAGCAAGGGACTTCTTCCGGAGACAGAGGGGTTACCAATTTTTCATTGTCCATATTCTAATTCCTTTCAGGACTGCCCACGCAGACCCACAGCCAAATATCCGCAGATGTGACCCGTGCCCACATTGGCATTGGATGCCACAGCCATTTTGCCGAAAAGGTCATACAATTCCCGCAAGCGGGAGGCAGTCAGTTGAGTAGCCAGATGCTGGGAAAGTTCCCCTGTGGCGGAGATGCCCGCCTTGATGGTCATGGCTTCCGCAATCACCGTCTGCATCTGTTGTAAGATGGGAAGCAGTTGTTCCCGTTTGAGTTTTTCCATTTTGTTGAGGGTCAAGGTGCAGGAAAGCCCGTCCCCTTTTCCCAGTGCTGTTGCCAGGGCGATGGTTTCCTCGCAAAGGTCGCTCCCCTCGCCCACAAAATCCTTGGCTTTGCCCAAGAAACCGCCACTTTTGCGCCATGCACTGCGCAAAACATCGGTACTCTCTTGAGGGAATTGCATCCGAAGCCAGCCGAGGGCAACCCGCTCCTCCACAGGAGAAAGGGTCAGTTCCGTACAGCGGGAGCGAATGGTGGGAAGCAGGGCTTCACCACGGGTGCTGAGGAGGATGAACACCCCATAAGCAGGAGGTTCTTCCATGACTTTTAAAAGGGCATTTTGGGCGCTGGCGTTCATATCGTTGGCACGGGGGAAGATGTAAATCTTCTTTTTCCCTTCATTGGGGCGGATATACAAATCTTCCTTTGCCCGCCGTGCCAATTCTACGGACACATTCTTCTTTTCTTCGTCATCCACGAAAATCACATCGGGATGATTACCCGAAAACACCTTGCGACATTGGGCGCAAGTGCCACAAGGCACGTCCCCGCTGTCCACACACTGCATGGCCGCCGCCATAAGGCGCGCAAGGGTGCGTTTGCCTGCGCCCTCCGGCCCGCAGAGAAGGTAACTGTGGGATATTTTTCCAGCAGAAATTGCCGTGGAAAGTCTTTGTTTCAGGGTATCATTACCCAAAAAGGAATGAAAATCCATGGCCTTTCTCCTTCACAAAATTGCTACAGTACCTCAATTTCGTATTATATCAAAGCTTTTCCCTCAAATCAATGGAAAATACAAAAAAGGACACGCAAAGCGTGTCCTTTTTCCTTAGAATGATTAGACCGTATTGGGGTGACCCTTGGCTTCCCAGTCGGCCTTGAAACGATCCCAAACTTCCTGCTCGATGGGAGGAGTATCCCAACTGTAGGCAGGCACGTACTGATCGCCAGCCTTTTCGGGGTTGGTGCAACGATGGTCGTTGCGGTAAGCCTCCCGCTCCTTGGGGTCGCGCATGTTGGGGATTTTCAGTTCCTTGCTACCCTCCAAGTGGGAGAAGTGAGCGAAAATGCCAGGCATGCACATATCCAGTGCCTGATAGACATCGATGGCGTTGGCTTCGGGGTTACCCAAGATATGCTCAATGCAGTTCCACAGGCAGTAGAAGTCTGCACCGCTGTGGCCGAAGGCGCGAGCCTTCTTGGTGTACTGATCCTGAGGCATATAGGTTACGGTAACATGATTGTCCACATTGGTGTAGTCACCAGGGACTTTAAACACGTCAAGACACACACGGTCCAAGTTGCCCATCTGCACGTCTTCACGGGTGGTTTCCATACGGCCCTTGCTACCATAGCAGTTGAACCAACCAGAGTGGGAGTACAGTTCGCCATGGAGGGACTTATACAGAGCGCCATTTTCCATGCGGATGATTTCCAGTGCGTACAGACCGCTGAGGCGACCCATGTTGCGCATGCGGGGATGGTTGTACATTTCCACACCCACCACGGATACAGGGCGCAACCCAGTGATGGAAATCAGGGGGCCGATGGAGTGGGTGCAGTAGAAGGTGGTCTGCATGGTATTGCGCCAATGGTTAGGCTCACCACCGTGGGTCAGTTCGGTCCAAATGCCCTCGCAGTTGTGGCAGTACTCACCTTCGCCGTATTCAAATTCGCCAATGACGCCTTCCTTGTAAAGGCGCTTCATTTCCATAGTGCCGGAATGGTAGCAGGCATTTTCCATGAAGCAGTACTTTTTACCGCTTGCTTCCACAGCTTCCACCAGTTCCACAGCTTCTGCCATGGTCTGCACAGGGAGGCATTCACTCATAACATGGAAACCCTTTTTGAGGGCCTTGACGGCAAAGGGAGCATGCTCGGTGGCATAGTTTGCCAGAATGACCACGTCCATATCGTGCTTGAGGAATTCATCATAATCGGCATAGAAGGCAATGTCCTTGCCCTGTTTTTCCATGTCTGCCTTAATACGGGCAAGACCTTCTTCCCAGTTGTCGCAAATGGCAACCAGTTTGCAGTGTTTATTGGAGTTGGCGTAGCGAATCATGGCTCTGCCACGACCGATGCCAACCACACCAACTTTCAGGCAACGTTCTTCCATAGTAACATTTCTCCTTTTACATTACTTATCGGTAAAACAGAAATCTAGGGCAGGCACAGGGCCTCACCCGCATTGTAACAAAACAGGGGGAAAAGTCAATGATAAAAAAGCAAAAAAATGGCATTTTGAACCTTATTCCATGGTAAGGCACTGCTTCACAAAAGGCTCAAAAGCTTTGGCGATGGCATAGAAGCCCAAGTCCGTGGGATGGTAGCCATCCACAGTGCATTCGTCCTCGCCAAATTCCGCAAAGGCGGAAAGACCATCCAAGAAAAAGACACGGTCATCGCCTTCCGCTTTGGCCTTTTCATAGTTGCGGCGGATGGCTTCACGGCGGAGGAGAGTTTCCTCTTTTTCTGCATCTCTTACGTGGTTAATGGACTTTTTGGATGCCATGATAATGGGCAGTTTGGGTTGCGCCTTGCGGATGATCTTGTACATCTCCCAATGGGTGCGCTCCAAATCCTCATACTCGCTGTTTTGGTCGTAGTCATAGACGAAAACGGACATATTGAGACCTGCGATATATTCTGCCATGGCGGGTTCGCCCTTGGCGCTTCCGCTAAGACCGATGTTCACAAAGTCAAAGTCCAGCCAGCGGGAAAGGAACGCAGAATCGCTCGTGCCGGGACGGCAGGCGCATCCGCCCTCGGTCACGGAAGAACCATAGTAGACCACAGGCTTTTCATAGGTGTACTTACTGCCGTGGGTGAGGGTTGCATCCTCCTGCAGACCCAAGTACAGGTCTGTGACTCTGTCGTACAGGGGGAAGTGAATGAGCAGTTCCCGCTCCCGACGAGTCCCAAAATGCACCACAGATTCGTAACCATCGGTGACCTTGGCAGGGGGAATGAGGCTGTCTAAGTACCGAAACTTTCCGTCCACATACTCATAGACATCAAAACCCGAAGAGCCTAAGAAGGTCATGTGGGAGGAGATGGCGCGATAGGGGCGCAAGCATCGGATGGCTACATATTCCGAGTCGGTTTTGAAGCGCATGCGACCGCCAGCGGTATACTCACTGAGGACACCCACACTTCTGCTGACGGATTTGGCTACATCCTCAGGCATACGGCGGTAGATCTTCTCCGTACGGGGATTGTAGAGGCCATAGAGATCCACAGGGGCGGTGCGCACATCGTAAAAGCGAATATCCTCCTCGTGGACAGATTCTTCAATGTTAAATCTTTTGTCAATTTGAGTGATTTCGTTGGGGTTCATAAGAATCTCTCCTTAAAAAATGGGGGGAACAGCCGGGCTGCTCCCCCCTTTTGGGGTGTATGTAGTTTAGATTACAGTTCCCAGTCCTTGACGTCCTTGGTCCAGCCAGCGAAGGGGCGAGCCAGAATTTCGGAAACGTAGCAAGTGCCCTTGCCCAGACGCAGGATGGAGGCGGGGCATTCCTTGGTGATGGGGCCGTACAGTTCGATACGGGAGATCATACGCTGCCAGCTGTCGCCGGTGGGGGAGGACAGCAGGTTGTGCAGTTCAAAACGTTCCTTAGCGGAAACGATATCTCTGGGGCCGATGGTAGCGGCTCTGGGAGGAGTGCCCCAGACGTCACCGGAAGCGCCGAGAGAGGAGAAGGTGGAGTTTTCCACGATGGTGAGCGGAGTGCAGGTGGTCACACGGGAGCCCAGAGTGATGAACTCTTCCAGAGAGTCAGCTGCGAACTCGGGAGCATCGGGATCGATGAAAGCAGTGTGGCCGGGCCAACCAGTAGCGGTATAGACGCAGTCAACGCCACCTTCGGAAATGTCTTCGATGATCTTGGAGTAGACATCGTTGCCCTTGAGTTCATTGGTCAAAACGTGCCAATGATCCACAGGGGGACGCAGGTCTTCGCGAATGCGATAGTAGAAGTGGTTCATGAAGCTGAAGCCCAGACCGCCACCCCAAGTCAGAGGAGCAACGTTGCCGTCCTGGTCAGCATATTCGTCCATGGCGAAAGCATGCACGTTACGGGCGCTAACATTGTACTGGTTGAGCATGTTAGCAACAGCGGAGTATGCTTCGGGCCACTGGTTGGGGAAAATCATGGTCAGCTTGGTATCGTTGACATCAGAGAGATAAATTCTGTGGAAGATGTCCATAACCATGTGGAGGGTGGGGTCCATAACGACTTTGACGGAGAAACCGTTTTCGTTGGTATATTCCATATCCTCGCGCTTAATGTTACGGCACTTGTGCAGGGTTTCAATGTCAATTTTGGGCAGCCATTCCGCAGGCTTAAAGGGAAATTCTGCGCAGTTCAGAGAGTAATCCATTTTTATATCCTCCATTTATAAATATTAGACAGTGTTGGGATGACCCTTCTTTTCCCAGTCTTCCTTGAAACGATCCCAGACTTCCTGAGGAATGTCTTCTTCGCCCCAATGGTGGCAGGGAATCAGCTGATCGCCAGCTTTTTCGGGATTGGTGCAACGGTTATCGTTACGATAAGCATCGCGCTGTGCGGGGTCACGCAGGTCGGGGATGGCCAGTTCCTTGCTGCCTTCCAAAGCGGAGAAGTGAGCAAACAGACCGGGAATCCACATATCGATAGCCTGATACACATCGATAATCTTAGCATCTTCGTTGCCCAGGATGTATTCCATGGCGTTCCACAGAGTGTAGAAGTCAGCACCGCTGTGGCCGAAAGCCTTGGCGCGCTTGGAGTACTTGTCCACGGGGATGTAGGACATGGTTACATGGTTGGTGGGATCGTCATAATCGCCAGGCACCTTGAACACGTCCATGCAGACACGGTTGGTATCGCCCATCTGCACATCTTCACGGCAGGTTTCCATACGGCCCTTGTTGCCGTAGAAGCTCCACCACAAGGAGTGGGAGTACAGTTCGCCATGGAGGGACTTGTACACACCGCCGTTGTTGAGACGGATGATTTCCAGAGCGGCAACGCCACCCTTACGGCCCATGTTGCGCATACGGTCAATGTTAGGCAGCTGCACGCCCACAACGGAGGTGGGACGCAGACCGGTCACAGAAATCAGGGGGCCGATGGAGTGAGTGCAGTAGAAGGAAGTGTACATCTGGTTGCGCCAGTGGTTGGGGTCGCCACCATGGGTCAGTTCGGTCCAGATGCCTTCGCAGTTGTGGCAGTATTCGCCTTCGCCGTATTCGAATTCACCAATGGTGCCTTCTTCAAACAGGCGCTTGATTTCCAGCACGCCGGGCATGTAGCAAGCGTTCTCCAAGAAGCAGTACTTCTTGCCGGAACGTTCCACAGCTTCCACCAGAGCCACAGCCTCTGCCATGGTCTGTGCGGGCAAGCATTCGCTGAACACATGGAAGCCTGCATCCAAGGCCTGCACAGCCAAAGGAGCATGCTCGGTAGCGTAGTTAGCCAAGCAGACCACGTCCATATCGTGCTTCAGGAATTCTTCAAACTTGGTGTAGTAGGCCAGATGTCTGCCCTGCTTTTCCATGTCTGCCTTCATGCGTTCCAGGCCTTCTTCCCAGATATCGCAGATGGCGACCAGTTCACATTGCTTGGTACCATTGGCATAACGCATGACGCTACGGCCACGGCCGATGCCCACGACACCAACTTTCAGTAACTTTCTTTCATTTTCCATACAAAGTGTCCTCCCTTGTATTAGTTTTCATACAGCATTATTATACACCCCCCAACTAGAAAATGGAATAGCCATTTTGCAAATTTTCTAAGAATTTCTTAGGTTTTTTCGTAAAAAAAGAGAGGGGATGACTCCCCTCTCGACCATCACTCAGTTTTCCATTTGGCGACCCAAAAATCCCGCCACAGTTTGCGCCAGTTGTTGCTGTGCTTCTCCCAAAGGTGCATCCTGCTCCTGCACCAAAAGAAGCACACCGCCCATGAGATCCCCCTCGGACAAAATGGGCACCGCCACACCTACAAAGTACTTGTCCTCCCCATCGGTGAGAGGCACTTTCTTCTCCCCCGCCATATAGCGGAAGGCACGGCGGTCAGTGAGGATGCGGTCCAGTTCCTGAGAATTCCGCTTATCCAAAAGTTCCTTTTTGGGCGCGCCATGGACGGCGATGACACAGTCGCGGTCGCAGATGACAGCGATGTGACCTGTGTTTCGCGCCACAGATTCGCAAATCTGGGTGGCAAAATTCTGCAGTTCTCCCATGGGGGAGTATTTTTTGAAGATGACCTCCCCATCCTTTTCCGTGAAAATCTCCAAGGGGTCACCCTCGCGGATGCGCAGAGTACGGCGGATTTCCTTGGGAATCACCACCCGCCCCAAATCATCGATTCGGCGGACAATTCCTGTTGCTTTCATATATAAAAATCTCCTTTGTTGCATTTTTGTGCTGTTAGTATCTGTCAATGGAGGAGATTTATACTGTGCTATCATTATTTTTGTGTTTTTCTATAGTCGGATGGTGAAACTCCATACCGCTTTAAAAACGCGCGATTGAAGGTGCGTATTGTCGAAAAACCGCACAAATACGAAACTTCAGTGATGGAATAGTTTTTGTTTTTTAACAGCTGCTCGGCCTCAATCAGTCGCAAAGAATTGACATAATCACAAAAATTCATCGCTAAACGGGAGCTGAATATATGCGAAACCGTGCTTCGGCTTATATGCAGGCCTCGAGCCACGCTATTCACTGTGATTGCTTCCTTATAATGCGCTGCGCAGTATTGCAATATCTGTAAAACGGTTTCGCGGTCGGTTTTGGTTTTTTTCATTTCATAATAATTTAAAAGCTTACCAAAAATTGCAGTTAGATACGCTTCTATAATGGAATTGTACCCGTCCCTTAAAAATTCTTTCGTTGCAATATCTAATAACTGCACCGCGTTATCATCTTGACCTTTTTCAAAACTCCATACTGCCGAATTGGGCACGCCATCTTCGAATATGTCCTTAAAACTGAAAAAATTGGACGGTTTCGCAATCACAACAACGTATTCACCTTTTAAACAGTCGCTGTAATGATGCACCTGATTCGGAAAAACAAGGAAAAACGAGTTTTCGCTTAACAAATATTTTTTGCCATCGCAGTATGCCGTCACTCCCCCTCTTTTCACAAAGACAAGCTCTATATCGTCGTGAATATGGGGCGGAAAATCCAGACCTCTTCTATTTTGAAAAACAGGATGCTTTTTTATCTCTCTAAATATTTTTTGCATTTTTCACCTTTGCACTTTTTGTCCTATATTTCGGATTTATTTACTTGAATTATAGAACTTTTTGTCTTACGATGCAAGTATAAAATGTTTTAGGAGGGAAATCCATGAATATTACGCGAAAAGCCAATAAGGTTAACGCCGAAAAATGGTCGAGATACAAATATAATCTCACAACAGGCATTGGCGAAAACGGAAAACGGCTTACTGGTTGTAAGGAGCATATTGCCCTTTCAAGAAAAATAGCGGGCGAAGGTATGGTTTTGCTTGAAAATAACGGCTTGCTACCCTTAAAACCAAACACCATGGTTGCGCTTTTCGGCATAGGCAGTATCGACTACGTTAAGGGTGGCGGCGGAAGCGGTATGGTATACTGCGATTACGTGCGCAATATTTACGAAGGCTTTATGTGTAAGGCTCCGCAAATCTCGGTTTATGAGCCTGTAACAAAATATTATTACGATTATGCTACCGCGCATCTTTCCGAATATGACGGCTTCAAGCTTTTACCCGAAATTGACGTTGACAGCGCTCTTATAAAGGATGCCGCCAAAAATGCCGACGTAGCGGTTATTACCATACATCGTTTTTCAAAGGAAGGTTGGGACCGTTCCAGCGAAAAGGGCGATTTTTACTTAACCGATACCGAACAAAAAATGGTAGACGACGTCACCGCCGCTTTTGAGCATAGCGTCGTCGTGCTTAACGTAGGCGGTATGATAGACGTTTCTTGGATCAAATCTAATTCAAAAATAGATGCGGCGTTACTTGCATGGCAGGCAGGCATGGAGGGTGGTCTTGCCGTTGCAGATATTCTTTGCGGCGACGTTAACCCTTCGGGCAAGCTAACCGATACCTTTGCTAAAAGTTTTTCCGATTATCCAAGCGCAGACACCTTTAACGAAAGTGAAGATTACGTAGAATACTTTGAAGATATTTACGTAGGTTATCGCTATTTTGAAACCATTCCCGAGGCTCGTGAGAAGGTAAACTATCCCTTCGGTTACGGTCTTTCATACACAACTTTCGACCTTAGTAAGCCGAAAGCCGAAAAAATAGGTGAGCAGATTCGTGTTTCGCTAAGCGTTACCAATACAGGCAACTACTCCGGCAAGGAGGTAGTGCAGGTATATTTCTCTGCGCCACAGGGTGTTCTTGGTAAAAGTAGCGTTTCCCTTGCGGGATTCCAAAAAACCAAGCTTTTGGCTCCCGGTGAGAAGCAGGAAATCACTATAGCGTTCAATATCACCGATATGTCAAGCTTTGACGATTTGGGCAAGCTTCAAAAATCCACATTTTTGTTAGAACAAGGCGAGTACCGTTTCCTTGTTGGTACAAGCTGTCGCGATTTGACAGAATGCGATTACCGTTATTGCGTTAAAGAAAAATACCTTGTCACTAAAGAGGTTAAGTCCTGCTGCGCACCTAATCTTTTAAGCCGAAGAATGTTGTCCGACGGCAGCTTTGAACCGTTGCCCTCCTTCCCCAACGTTCAATATATCGCACAGCCTGTGGACGGTTTTGGATATGGTCAAGGCGATAAAACGAAACCGTTATCTGCTGTGGCAAACGGCGAACTGACATTAGAAGATTTTATAGCGCAAATGACAAACGAGGAATTGGTAGAAATCGTTTCCGGTATTTCTAACCGCGGTATTGCAAATACCTGCGGCTGGGGTGGGATTGACCGTTTAGGTATCCCTGCTGTTATGACAGCCGACGGACCTGCCGGGGTGAGATTTTCGCCCAAAACAGGTATCGCTACCACAGCTTGGCCCTGCGCCACGCTTGTTGCCTGCACATGGAATACCGATTTAGCTTATGAGATGGGTGTAGCCGGAGGTCTTGAATGTAAGGAAAATGGCATTGCCACTTGGCTGACACCGGCGCTTAATATCCACCGCAATCCCCTTTGCGGCAGAAATTTTGAATATTTCAGCGAAGATCCGCTGGTTTCCGGCAAATTTGCAGCTGCCATGGTACGCGGTATGCAAAGTGTTCACACCGCCGCCTCTGCCAAGCACTTTGCCGCCAACAACAAGGAAACCAAGCGTTACTACTCGGACAGCCGCATGTCAGAGCGTGCACTGCGAGAAATATATCTGCGCGGATTTGAAATTTGCGTAAAAGAGGCACAACCCTGGACTATTATGAACTCTTATAACGTCATTAATGGTCGCCGTGCTTGTGAATGTTATGAATTGAACGAGGAGATTTTGCGGCAGGAATGGGGCTTCGAAGGTATGATTATCACCGATTGGCATGGTCCCTGCAACCAGGAGCACTGTCTTATTGCAGGTACCGATGTACGAATGCCAAGCGGTTCCCCGGATATCGTGAGGGAGGCTCTCCGTCACAGACGGCTCACAAGAGAACATTTGCAGCAACGAGCTAAAAAGATACTGGAAATGATTCTAAAACTTGATTGATATCACAAAAGCGGGCAGTGGCCGCACCCATCGTACCGCCTATTGTATCTTTGGATCTTCTCTAAGTCAGCCAAACGGCGTGGCGCAACTACGCAATTTCCTATGCAATAAAAAAGCGAGGTGAAATTCACCTCGCTTTTGCTATGTATAGGTCAAAATATGCTGTTTTTTATCATAGATTTTTCTTCAAAAAATGTCCGAAAGCCCTATGTTTACGCGGCTTTATAGCTGTTGGTGTTATTATACCTCATTCCTCGATTCGGCGGACAATGCCAGTTGCTTTCCTATATAAAATCTCCTTTGTTGCATTTTTGTGCTGTTAGTATCTGTAAAACAAGGAGATTTATACTGCAGGATTTACATTTTTGCCTTACTGTGCTACAATGACCCACCGAGGTGATTGTTTTGAGTCTTGTCATTGTATTTCTTGTAACATTTTTTGCAGGCATGGGCGCAGGTCTGGGTACTGGTTTTGCGGGCATGAGTGCCGCCGCTGTGATTAGCCCCATGCTCATTACATTCCTAAACATGGAACCCTACACCGCCGTGGGAATCGCTCTGGCTTCCGATGTGTTGGCCAGCGCTGTTTCGGCATATACTTACCACAAAAACAAAAATTTGGACATTCCCAATGGGCTTTTGATGATGGCAATGGTTTTGCTGTTTACCATTGTGGGCAGTTATGTCTCCAGCATTGTTCCGGCACAAACCATGGGCGGTTTCAGCACGTTTATGACGCTGATCCTCGGCATCAAGTTTATCGTAAAGCCCGTTATGACCACAAAGCAGGAAATGGAAGCCATCAGCAAACAGAAGAAAATTATCGGGTCTATATTATGCGGTGTTTTGATTGGTTTTATATGCGGTTTTATCGGCGCTGGAGGTGGCATGATGATGCTACTCATTCTCACCTCTGTGCTGGGATATGAATTAAAAACCGCCGTTGGCACCAGTGTGTTTATTATGACCTTCACTGCACTCACCGGCGCAATTTCTCACTTTTCTCTTGGGCAAACTCCCGATGTTTTGGTTTTGGTTTTGTGCGTTGTGTTCACATTTATCTGGGCGCGAATTGCGGCAAAATTTGCCAACAAGGCAAAGCCGGAAACCTTAAACCGCGCCGTTGGCATTGTGCTGGCCGTTTTAGGCATTGTGATTCTCGGTTTTAACTATTTGGTGAAATAATCAAAAAACAGCGGAGTGAAATCACTCCGCTGTTTTTCTTTGCATTTTGTTTTTTCCGCTGTATAATATGAATATGATTTTGTCAAAATTTGTCGCGAAATTTGCAAGGTATGTTGTGACAAAACAACCAGGAGGTACAAAATGATAAAAGCGAAAGATTTCTGTTTGTCTCATTGGAAAGGCATAGTTGCCATCACCCTAGTCATCGTCATTCTTTGCTCTATCACAATTTTTGCAAACATTTTTACAGATCCTCAAACATACCGCAAAACCATCCAATCCATTGATGATAAGAAGCTAACCGTTCTTGGTGTTTCTGCCGCTATCGCTGGGTCTGCGACCCTCTTAGCGTCCGTACCAGATGATGCTACCACACCCTTAGCTGACGAGCTGATGGATATAAGCTCATACCTGATGATCGTTGTGTGCGTATTGGTCTTGGAAAAATCTCTCTTGACCGTTTTAGGGGGTGCTGCCTGCTATATCGTGCTTCCTCTTGCTTGTATTCTTGCGTTAGCATTTCTGTATAACAAAAAACATGCATGGGGCTTATGGGCAATCAAACTAACCGCCTTAGCACTTGCTTTCCTTATGATTGTTCCTGCATCCATGAAAATCAGCGATTACATTTATGAAGTCAACCAGGTATCCTTTGAAGAAAGCGCGGATGCGCTTGTTGAATCCACTGGAAGCGAAACCAAGGAAGAAACAAAGAAGCTTCCGTGGTACAAAAAGCTTTGGAACACTGTAACCAACGCAGTAAAACAGACAGTTGATTCCGCCATGGAACAGGGCAAGAAAGTCCTAAATGAGTTTGTGGATGCCGTTTCTGTCTTTGTCATAGCTTATTGCGCCGTGCCAATTTTGATTGTTTTTGCATTTCTGTGGCTGTTCAAATTCCTGTTTGGTTTGAAATTTGAGACAAATACCACTCTCCTTACGCCCAAGCGTTTTCGCAAAAAAGAAGCGGTTGCAAGTTCTACTTAATCAAAAAACAGCGGAGTGAATCTCCGCTGTTTTTCTTTGCATTTTGCGCTATGCGTGCTATAATAAGTTCATCACAAGACCGCAGGAGGAATGATTATGTTTTGCGGAAAAATGAAAGCTCTGACATTTAGTTACGATGACGGCATCACCCAAGATTTCCGTCTGGTGGAACTCTTAAACAAGTACGACCTCAAATGCACCTTTAATATTAACTCGGAACTGTTGGGGTGCAGAGGCATGCTCATGCGGGATGGCAAGCGGATTTCCCACTACAAAATCCACCCCGATGATGTAAAAGGTCTTTACGATGGGCACGAGGTTGCCGTACATACCCTCACCCACAAAAATCTCACCCAGCAGGAGGATGCGGAAGTCATTCGTCAGGTGGAGACCGACCGCTTGAACCTCTCCGAAATGGTGGGCTACGAAGTGGTGGGCATGGCATATCCCTGCGGTGGCGTAAACAACGATGACCGCGTGGCGGAGATTATTAAGAACAACACAGGCGTCAAATACAGCCGTACCATCACCTGCAACAACAGTTTCGATTTGCAGGACAATCTCTACCGCTTTAACCCCACAGCCCATCACTTGGAATTCGACAAACTCATGCAGATGGGCCAGGATTTCATCGAGATGAAGCCTGACAAACCTCAAATTTTCTACATTTGGGGTCATGCCTATGAAATGGACTACGGCGCGGATTATTGGGTCAAGTTGGAAGAATTCTTCCAGCTGATGAGCCATCGGGATGACATTTTCTACGGCACAAACAAGGAGATTCTGCTGTAAGGCAAACACAAAAAGAGAGTGGGAAAACCCACTCTCTTTTCTTCGTTTTTTAGCCTTGGTAGAACAGTTTAAAATCGCTGTATTCCCAAGTATCCGCAAAGCCATCTTCGCCCAAGGAAACCTCTTTGACCAAAGTTCCGTTTTTATCATAGGTCATGGTGAAGGTGGTGGAAAATTCTCCATCGGTGCGGACATATTTCACCAGTCTGCCATGATCGTCATAGATATTCACATAGGTAGATGTGCCCATATTGCCATCCATAGACGTGACATTGCCCTTTTCATCATAGGTGTATTCGGTGACGCTTTCCGTATCGGGAACTTCTTCACGAATCACCTGACCCAGGTCGTTATAGTAGTAGAAGATATCCTGCACATAGGAGCCGTTATAGTTACTGCTAAGGCAACTGAGCTGACCCTTTTCATTATAGATATAGTTGATGATGGTTTGATAGCCCACAGAGGAGTTGCTGGTAACGCTCTTGATGCGACCGAGGTCGTCATACACATTTTCGTAGGTATAAGAGTTAGAGATGACATCGCTTTCATAGGTGCTGGCGATGGCATAGCCATGGTCATCGTAGGTATAAGTGTAGTAGGTGGTCAAATCCGCGCCTGCGTCATTAGAATGGACCGCTTTTAGAGGCTTCCAGACAAATTTGGTGAGCATAGTCAGGGTATCTTTGTAACCCTGAATCTTTTGCAGAAGCTTGTAGGCCTCTTCAAAGTTCTTTTCACCAAGCAGTTTCAGCACCTGCTGATAGGTTTCCTCGCGGTCGTCCTTTTCATCATCATCGGGGTCCTGCGGGGCGGGATCTTGCTGGCTGGCGCCACCGTTGTTGTTTTCCTTGTTTTCGGACGCGGTGCCACCACCGCAGGCGGTCAGGGAGAGTAGCATGACAAGGGCTAACATGAGGCACAAAATGCGTTTCATAAAAACATTCCTCCTAGAAGTATTTTCTTTATTATAGGACTCTTTTCCCCCGATGTCAAAGGCGCAAGGGCAGAAAAACCGCGGAATTTCTGCCATTTTATTTACACTTTTTTTATTTTTTGGTGATACACTGGAAATAATTGTTTGGTATAATAAACCCATCCTAAGAACAGGAGAAATTTTTATGAAAACAATTTCTCGCATCCTTTCTCTCATCCTCATCTGTGGCATGGTCATGGGACTGGCCCTGCCTGCCACAGCGGAGGATCGTGTCCGCACCATCGTGCTTTCTTCCACAGAAACCGATGACGGCTACACGCACAGCGCCACTTTGGACGGCACTGCGGTCAAGGAATATGACTACACTTGGCATGCAGACCCCACGGAGGACCATGATACCGTGAAGAACTCCCCTGCCGAGTACTTTACAGGCACAAAGCCTACAGGGGAAGAGGGCGTTTACATCGCCCACGATATTGTGTACTATCCCCTGCTGGACGAAAGCAAGTTCCAAAAAGTGAACTACGATGGAGAGATGGAATGGGTTTACATGTACGAAGCAGAGGGCTATGAAAACTACATTTTCTCCACTCTGCCCGTGCTGGGAGGTAGTTTCCCCAGCCAAATGATGCACTCGGCAGAAGAAGCCTATGAAAATGCCGTTTTGCACATTACGGAAGCAGGCACATATCGCCTGCAAGGCACTTGGCACGGACAAATCCGTGTGGATTTGGGCGAAGACGCTTTCTCCGACCCCAGTCAAAAGGTGACCCTCATGTTAGATGGGGTGAATGTCACCTGCACTGTGGCATCGGGCGTGGTGTTTGCCAATGTCTATGAGTGCGACAACACTTGGGAAGAAAAAGACAGTTTTTCCTACTCCGTGGACACAGCGGAGGCAGGCGCAAAGGTCATTTTGGCGGACGGCACAGTGAACAATGTGGAGGGCACAAACACTTTCCGCATCCTCCGCACCAAGTATAAAGATGACGACTCCACCGAGGCGTATCCCGCCCAAAAGAAGCAGTATAAACTGGATGGCGCATTCTACTCCTACATGTCCATGAACATCGAGGGCGAAAGCGCAGGCACAGGCGTACTGAACATCACATCGGGCTACGAAGGCTTAAACTCCGAACTGCACCTGACCTTAAACGGGGGCAAGGTGAACATCTATTCCCAAGATGACGGCATCAATGTCAACGAAGATGGGGTCTCCGTCTTGACAGTGAACGGCGGAAACCTGCACATCTGCGCAGGTCTTGGCGCAGAGGGCGATGGTATCGATTCCAACGGCTTTGTGGCCATCCGTGGTGGCACGGTGATTTCCGCCGCCAATCCTGGCGCGGATTCGGGTCTGGATTCCGACTGCGGTTCTTATGTGTTGGGTGGCACAGTGGTGGCCTTGGGCGCTACCATGGATTGGGCGGAAAGCGATGCTTCCGTCACCGATGCCCAAGCGGTGCTGAACCTGCGGTTCAGCGGTAGCCAAAGCACGGATGAAGCCATCATCCTCACGGATACTGAGGGCAAAGTGGTCTTTGCCTACGACCCCGACAAGGACGAGGTCATGGGGGAAAACGGGCGCACATACAGTGGCGCTATCCTCTCAGATAAAAACCTGAAGGTGGGCGAAAGTTACCACCTGTATGTGGGCGGTAATGTACTGGGCGCGGAAGAAAGCGGCGTGTATGATGCCTCCACTGTGACGGATTTTGAAGGTGCAAGCCAGCAGTGTTACGGCGGTACTGCCGTGGGCGGTATGGGTGGCATGGGCGGAAATTTCCAGCACCCCGACAAAGGGCAAATGCCCCAAGGCGGACAGATGCCCGATGGTTTCGACCCCAACCAGTTTGGCGGTAGGCAGATGCCCTCGCCTCCCGATGGCTTTGACCCCATGCAGAATCGGGGCGACAGAGGCGAAATCATGGGCGCAGGGCAAATGACGAACGCCACCTGCATGAATGAAACAGCATTCACCCTGAGTAAAACCGTCAGCGCCTTTTCCTCTGTGGGCGATGTGCGACACAGTTTTGTCGCAGAGGGCAAGGGCTACACCTGCACCCAGTGCGGTGAAACTGCCGATACCCTCCCCGAGGGGAACATCCCCACCATCCCTGCGGAAAAAGAACCAGAACATGGCATCCTCGGCTACGCCCTGTCCTTCCTCCTGGGCGTGGGCGTAACAGCCCTTGGCTTTGCCATTGTCCTCACGGCAAAGAAAAAGAAAGCCGAATAAAAAAAGACCTGTCAATCACACCGATTGGCAGGTCTTATCTTTTATGGAACTCTTCCCCCGTGATGAGGTAGTTGATGGATACATTAAAATACTGGGACATTCGCACCAAAAGCGCCAAGGACGGCTCACGCTTGCCGTTTTCATAGTAGGACAGCGCCTCGCGAGAAATATTGAGATCCATAGCGACTTTCAGTTGGTTCAGGTTTCTCTGCTTGCGGATATTTTTCAGTCCAATCATCCAATCCCCCCTTGCTTTTATTGTAACGGTATGTTACATTGTTTATGTAACAGTTTGTTACATAAACAATGTTGGGAGGTGGTTACTACGGAAAACTGGAATTTCCATGGGCATATTGCGCTACCTTTAGAAGAATATGGGAGAATTTTTGTTGGCAACTCGTTTAGGACGGCAGATGAAATCGAACGTGGTGAATTCGTTGGTACAATGCTCGCTATTTTGCTAAATAAATTCGGCACATTAGATGGCTTGCAAGATTTTCTTGGTTTGTGTAGCGATTATATGGATTTGCCTGCAACTGAAATTCCCGAAGGCAATGCAAAAGAAATATTTAATGAGTTCAAAAGATTGGTCAATTTAAAGTAAAAAGGAGCGATATAAATGAAAAAGGCAGTTAAACTTGTATCTCTAGTTCTTGCGATCATAATGGCAGCATCACTATTGGCTGGTTGTGGAGGTAGCGATGACTACTCCTATAATGATTATGCTTATCGCCAAAAGCGATTGGAATGGGAAGCAAGAAACCCGTATAATCGTTAAGTGTGTTTCTACAGAGGCGATGTTTATTCTTTTTGGTCTCTAACAACAAAAAAGAGAGTGGATTTTCATCCACTCTCTTTTTTATCGTTTTATTCCCAAGCGAAATTCTCTTTTCCGGCGGCAAGTTCAAAGTGATATTTGACAATGCCCAAATCTGTCATGCTCCACGGGCCTTTTTGCGCCGTGGCGGAGACAGTTTTGCCGTCCTCGCGAAGGGTGAACTTAAATTTTTGCTGATTGATGGCCGTGGGGGCAAGAAGGGCGCATTCTACGCCGTCTATGAACCATTTTGGTGCATCCTCAGGGGCATCTGCCACCTGTTTGTAGGTTTTGCTCTTGCGGGGCTTACCCTGATTTTCCCCATAGCCCAAGGCGATGACCATGAGCATTTTTTCGCCATCTTTCACTGTGTAGGCATCGGGGATTTTGCGGTAAGTGCCCGCCGCCCAGCAGGAATTGATGCCCAAAGTTTGGGCAAACAAAGTGAGATGCTCGCCCCAGTAGCCACAGAGAGGCTCTAAGGTTTCATCGTCCTTGCCCACAAGGGCGAAATAGTCCGTAACGCCCGTAATCCAGCCGTAATGATTGAGTAGCCCGTCAAAGGCCTTGGGCTCATTCGTTACCAGTTGGATGTTAAGACCGCTTTCCTGGTTGACTTTTTCCATCTCTTCCGTGAGGGCGAGGATATGCTCTTTGCGCAGAGGCTCGTCCGTATAACGGCGGACGCTGTGACGGACTTGAACGGCTTGTAGCAGAGTCATAGAAAACGTCCTTTCTTCACTCCCAAATGGATTTGAGGGAGGTGACCTCCACGGAGGAGAAGGTGTAATCCTCCTCTGCTTCCAAGGTCATGTAGCACAGATTGCGGTCCAAAATAGTGTGGGCGGTGGAGTCGGAAATATAGCCACGGCCCTTATCGGCAAAGAATTCAAAACTGCATCTATCCACCAAGAGGGTAATATCCACCTCATCTCGTTCTGCGGAGATAGGCAGGCGGTTACCCGTCATGGTGACGGCATTTTCTGCAAAATTGATACGGAAAGGACGGCCAAAAACTGTCACCCGCACAGAGCCGTTTTGGGGGAATTTGCCCTTAAAACGGATGAGGTTTGCGCTGTCTTTGAGGGGAATGGTGACGATTTTTCCCTTTTGGCAGGAGAGGTTTTCTTCCCTCTTGGTTTCGTCAAAGAGGACATTCAGTTCTTCCACAATTTTGGCGGTGAGGTAGTACTCGCCGTCTTTTTTCATAAGACCCATTTCCATGGGGATGGTCATCTGACCATCAAAGCGGTCGGTAGAGAGGAACCATCTGCCCCATGCCATGCGCACAACGCGACCATTGGGGGCGTTGTTAAAACTCTGACCTGCATAGGCAGATTTGCCGTAGTGGAGCATTTTGGTCTTTTGGCAGGGTACAAACTGACCGTTTACCCAATCGCCCACCACATAGGCATCGTTACCCGCCACAAAGACCCACTTTCTCTCCCCATCGGGGGTGGTGAGGGGGAAGAAATCGGGGCATTCGATGCTTTCGGGCACGCTCAGCACCTGCACCTTTTCCCAATGAACGAGATCATCACTGCGGAGGATTTGGAAGCGGTCGCCCGCTAGGAAGAAGGTCATAATATATGCGCCCAATTCCTCGCAGAAGGTGACCTTGGGGTCGCGGTTGCGACCTTCGATATGGTCTACCACAGGGTTATTTTCATAAGGCACAGAGGTTTTGAGACCATCGGTAGAATAGGCAATGTTCTGCCAGTAGGGGTCACGATTGGTGGTGTGGAACAGCACCACGGTCTTATTGTCGCCCACCTGCTTGCCCAAAAGGTTCTTTTCATCCACGATGGCAGAGCCGGAATACATGGAGTGGCGCTCATCGGGGTAGAGCATAATATCCTTCTGCTCCCAGTGAATCATATCCTTGGAGACCGCATGTCCCCAATGGCAGTTTTCCCGATGCATATCGAGGCCCGCGGGGTTATGCTGATAGAACAGATGATATTCCCCGTTGTAGTAAATCATGCCGTTGGGGTCGTTAATCCAGCCGTATTTGGCGGTGAAATGCACCTGCGGACGATAGGTCTCATGATAGACATTGGGCAGGTCAATTTCATCGGCAGTGCGGAAGGTAAAAGGCATCTGGGGCTCTACGGTGATGGAGGTATCCTTCCCCATGAAACGGGAAACATCAATATAGCAGTGGTCGTTGGGGTCAATGTTGTCCAGCTGCACCATCACATGATAGTCCAGCCCCTTGCCATCGGAGAAAGTGAGTTCCTTATAGGTGGCGCGGGAGTTAATGGGAAACACCAAGTATTTGTGTTCAATTTTTACATTCATAGGGCTCTCCTCCTTATATTTTTCCTTTCAGGGGCTTCATGCTTCTTTCTAAAATGCCGTTCAGGGCGGCAAGGGTCATGCCGTAGTTGGTCACAGTCGTGCCGTTTTCACGGCAGAGGGTCATGCGACTCTTCATTTCCTGCTCTGTGAGAGTGCATCCCCCGCAGTGGATGACGAGACGGTAACTTCCCAAATCCTTGGGGAATGTGCCACCTGATGTAAAGGTAAAATCGGGGTCTACCCCCAAGACTTTGCGGATGAGATTGGGAATTTTCACTGTGCCGATGTCCTCACACTGGCGGTGATGGCTACAGCCCTCCGAAATGAGCACCTTGTCTCCATCGTGAAGGGTCATGAGGGTTTCCGCGCCCAAAAGGCTCTGCTGCAAACTCCCCTTATAGCGCGCCATAAGGATGGAAAAAGAGGTGAGTGGCACATCTTCTGGCACAATGGAAGAAACCTTTCCAAACACTTGGCTATCGGTAATGACCAAAGCGGGTTTTTCTTTGAGAGCGGAAAGGGTATCTTGCAGAGTGGTATCCTTGGTGCAAACGGCACAAATTTCATGCTCCAAAAGGTCACGGATGACCATCTGCTGGGGCAAAATCAGCCGTCCCTTGGGGGCAGAGGCATCGATGGGAACAACCAAGACCACCGTATCGCCCTTTTCTACCAAATCGGAGACCAAGGGGCGCTGTACTGCCCCTTGGGGCAGAAGATGGGCGGTTTTTTCCCGCAGGCGGTGGACATTGGTACCATCCTTGGCGCTAAGGTAGAGGGTGTTTTCCTCTTCGGCGGGAATGGTATCCAGCAAATCCGCCTTATTCATGGCGATGATGTAGGGAATCTTCTTTTCTCGCAGGAACGCAAGAATCTTCTCTTCCCATACGCCAAGCCCCACAGTGGCATCTGCCACTACGATGGCAATCTGTACTTTTGCCAGAATGTCATAGGTCTTTTCCACGCGGAGCGCGCCCAAATCCCCCTCATCGTCCAAACCTGCGGTGTCGATCACATTGACCGCTCCCAAAGGAAGCAGTTCCATGGCTTTGGACACAGGGTCAGTGGTCGTGCCTGCCACAGGGGCGACAATGGAAATCTCTTGGGATGTAAAGGCGTTCATGAGAGAGGATTTTCCCACATTTCGCCGTCCCAAAAAGGCAATATGAATTCTGCTCCCAGAGGGAGTTTGCAGTAAATCTGCCATGGCTCAGAAGCGGAAATCCCGCTCTCCTTCCTGAATTTTCATAAGGCGCTCTTCCACAACCTCACGAACTTTATCCTTGGGGATGTTCGCAAGTTGCTTTTGAATGAGTTCTTCGCCAATTTTGCGAGTTTCTTCCGATGCGTAGTCCATTAAATACTCTTTGAGGGTCATAAGGGCATTGGGCAGACAGCAGTTGTGAATCTGACCCGATTTGCAAAGGGACATAAAGCGGTCGCCCGTTCTGCCCTCCCGATAGCAGGCGGTGCAGAAAGAGGGAATAAAGCCCATTTCCATGAGCCAAGAGACCACCTCGTCCAAAGTACGGCGGTCGGAGAGGTCAAACTGGGCAGAGGACTCGTCCTCAGGCTCTTCTTCCGTGTAGCCACCCACAGAGGTGCGACTGCCACCGGAAATTTGGCTCACGCCCAACTGCAGGACTTTTTCCCGCACCTTGGGGCTTTCACGGGTGGAGATAATCATGCCCGTGTAGGGCACAGCCACGCGGATACACGCCACGATTTTTTGGAACATCTCATCGGAGATGCCGTTGTCAAACTCCGTGGGGTCAATATCATCGGCAGGGCAAACTCTCGGCACGGAGATGGTGTGAGGACCTACGCCAAAGGTAGCCTCCAAATGCTCTGCGTGCATGAGTAAACCTGCAAATTCATAGCGGTAAAGTTCCAGCCCGAACAGCACACCCAAGCCCACATCGTCAATGCCACCCTCCATGGCTCTATCGTGCGCCTCGGTATGGTAGGCGTAGTTGCTCTTGGGCCCTGTGGGGTGCAGGCGCTCATAACTCTCCTTATGATAGGTCTCTTGGAAGAGAATGTAAGTGCCGATGCCTGCCTCTTTCAGTTTGCGATAATTCTCCACTGTGGTGGCGGCAATGTTCACATTGACACGGCGAATCGCACCGTTTTTGTGCTTAATATCGTAAATGGTGCGGATGGATTCCAGTATGTACTCCAAGGGGTTATGCACAGGGTCTTCCCCTGCCTCCAAGGCAAGGCGCTTGTGGCCCATATCCTGCAAGGCAATGACCTCACGGCGGATGTCATCCTGACTCAGTTTTTTGCGGGGAATGTGCTTATTTTTGGCGTGGTAGGGGCAATATAAGCACCCGTTGACGCAGTAGTTCGAAAGATACAGCGGAGCGAACATGACAATGCGGTCGCCGTAGAATTTTTCCTTAATCTCCTTGGCAAGGCGCTCCACTTCTTGGTTCTTTTCGGGAATTTCACAGGCCAAAAGGACAGAGGCCTCCCGATGGCTCAGACCCTTAAACTCCCGCGCTTTTGCGAGAATCTCGTCAATGAGCGCTTCGTCACACTTGTGAGCATCAGCATAGGCAAGGGTGTCCAAAATCTCCTCATGGGAGATGAATTCTTCTGCTTTTTTGCTTTTGGGATTGTACATTGCGATTACTTCCTTTATTGCGGATAATCTCCGCGGGATTCTAGGATGGTAAAGCCCATGGCTTCCATCTGTTTTTTGATTTCATTCAGGTTTTGCGCAGACTCCCCATGGGAGGAGAGTTTGCGGTCATAGATGGCATACTGCGCCCGATGGGTTTGGGGCGTTAAGTTGGGCATGCACACATTGGCACCCGCCAAAATGCCCTGTTCCCTGCCCTGTTCATGCAAAGTCGCCAAGGCGGTGGTGGCGGGTAGTAACACTTTGGGGAGCATAAGACGGATGATGGAGAGAAGATACAGAGTTAAATCCACACTCCCTGCCGATTCTGCGCCAAAGGGGGTATCCTTTTGAGGAATAAACGGTCCAATGCCCACCATGTGAGGCTTTAATTCCTGCAAGAAACACAAATCCTCTGCCAAATGCTCCATGGTCTGGTGGGGAGAGCCCACCATCATGCCCGCTCCCACTTGGTAGCCCAAGTCCTTTAAATCCCACAGGCACTGCTTTCTTCTTGCCATGCTCATGCTTTGGGGATGGAGGAGGCGATAGTGATTTTCATCCGCCGTTTCGTGGCGGAGAAGATAGCGGTCTGCCCCCGCTTTGCGCCACAGAGCATAGGTCTCACGGCTCTGCTCCCCCACAGAGAGGGTGATGGCACATTGTGGAAAGGCTTTCTTGATATTCTGCACCAAATCCGCCATGCGTTGGTGGGTAAAATAGGGGTCTTCGCCCCCTTGGAGGACAAAGGTGCGGAAGCCCAACTGATAGCCCTCCTCGCAACAGGAGAGGATTTCCTCTTCCGTGAGGCGGTAGCGGGAAATATTTCCGTTTTCACAGCGGAGACCGCAGTAGTAGCAGTTATTTTTGCAGTAGTTGCTAAACTCAATGAGTCCACGGATGAAAATTCCGTTGCCGTAGGTCTCTTCACAGCATGCCCGTGCTTTTTGGGCGAGAAGCGCCTGTATTTCGGGCGTTCTTTCTGTGAGTAGACGCAGATATTCCTCTTTTCTCAGGCAGTGTTCTCTTTGAAGTTTTTCGATGAGATGGGTCAAAGAAATCACTTCTTTTCTACCGTGAGGGATTTGATCACAGGCTGATATTTGGAGGGAATGCCACCATTACCATCGGTAGCGGTATGGGCGGTTGCCTCAATGATGGCATCCACCACCTCCATTCCCTCCACCACATAGCCAAAACAGGCATATTTGCCATCGAGAGAGTAGTGGTTATTTTCGCTCTCCTCATGGACAATGAAGAATTGGGAGGTTGCCGAGTCCATGACATTGGTACGGGCCATGGAGATTGCGCCACGATTGTGAAGCAGGTTATTTTCCACCCCGTTGGCGCTAAATTCGCCCTTTATGGGCTCAATTTCCTTGGTGGCATCGCCACCACCCTGCATCATAAAGCCATCGATAATGCGGTGGAAGGGCAGTCCCTCATAGAAGCCCATATTGGCCAGCGCCACAAAGTTATGCACGGAGATGGGGGCATCGTTGCCGTAAAGTTCCAGTTTAATGGTGCCGTAGTCTTCCACTTCCAAGGTGGCAAGGTGGGTGGCAGTGCCCTTTTCCCCGCCGTAGCCCTTAAAACCATTGGACTTGGTGTTAATGTAATTTTCAGGCTTTTTGAGGCTATTGAGTACCAGAACACCCACAACCAGCGCCACTACAACTAAGGCGATGATACCAGCGGTTTTTTGCATCTTTTTCTTGCGGGCGATTCTTTCCGCTTTTCGTGCTTTCAGTTCTGCTTTGGGTGTGCGTTTTTTGCTCATGATGAGTTCCTCCGTTACAGTTCTTGCTGGCGGAAAAATTCCGCTAAATCTTCGCCATAGGGCAAGGGGAGAGAAGAAAGGCTTTGACTCAAATCTCCCACGGAAAAGCGCTGAGAAATAAGACAGGCTTCCACCTTTTGGGGCAGGTCATGTTCCATGGCATCGGAATAGACCTTGGCGTTTGTGATTCTGCCCTCTTCCACAGTGAGGTGGAAGGTCATGCCACCCCAAGGGAATCGGTTTTCTAAGGTGACATTGCACAGGGGTTTTGAGCCGTAGTTATAATCCCATTGTTCGTTGCGAGTTTTCAGGGTTTTTACGGCAGTTTTGTCTAAATCATCCACAGAAAGTTGGGAAACGGGAAGTCCATAGACCTCCCCAAACGCCTCCACCATGGCGTTTTTCATCTGCTCTATGGTGAGTGTGGGCAGAAATTCCCTTAAATTCACCACACGGCTTTTGACACTTTTGACCCCCTTGGCTTCCATCTTCGCCTTGGAGGGAGAGAGGTAGCGGGAGAGTTTTTCCATATCCGCACGCACCAAAATAGTGCCGTGATGATAGGAGTTTTTCTTGCCCCGATAAAAGGCGTTGCCGGAAAATTTCCGCCCCTCGATGAGCACATCGTTTCTGCCGGATTGTTCCGCCGTGAGACCTAAGGCGCGACAGGCGGTGAGAAGCACGGAAAGTTGCTTTTCTAAATCATACTCCTCCGAGGGCATAAGGAAGGTAAAGTTGAGATTCCCCAAGTCGTGATACACGGCGCCACCGCCACTTTTTCGGCGGGCAAGAAAGACGCCCTCTTCTTCCATAAGGCCGGTGCGACACTCCAAAAAGGCATTTTGATTCTGCCCAATGACCACGGTGTTTTCATTCTGCCACAGGTAGAGGATGCAGGTTTCTGCCTCCACTGTGTCCAGAAGCACTTCTTCCACCGCCAAGTTTTCATAGGGATTTGTCCCATCTGTGCAAAGCACTTTTAGGTTTTGAATCACAGCCACACCTCCCCTTATACATTCTTCGTTTAGTATAACAGATTATTTGCCTTTTGTCAGTGTTTGCGGGAAAGAAAATTTTATTTTTCCTCTTGCCCATGGGGGCGCTTTCGTGTATAACTAAAATAGAGAAATGTGGGGCTAATTTCCCCGCAAGAACGGAGGATTTTTTCATATGAAAGCCATTATCAATACCAAACTCATTATGGAAGACGGCATCATCTTTGATGGCGCACTGACTTACGAAAACGGCAGAATTGTAGAAGTAGGCGAAAAGGACAGCGTTACCATCCCCGAGGGTGCTGAAATGATCGATGCCAAGGGTCTCTACACCGCCCCCGGTTTTGTGGACCTCCACAACCACGGCTATGAAAAGGCATTCTTTTTCCAAGATCCCATGGGTTGCTGTGAGCATTTCTTGAAACACGGTCAAACCACTGTGCTTCCCACCCTCTACTGCGACTTGACCGCCCAGCAGTACATTGACGCCGCTGCCCTTTTGAAGGAAACTTCCAAGAAGGGCGCTGGCAAAATCATTGAAGGTCTCTACATGGAAGGCCCTTACATGGACGGCACAGGTTCTAACCAAAAGTACATCATTTGGAACGACCTGATTAAAAAAGAAGATTACGAAGAACTGGTGCAAAAACTCAAGGGCTTTGCCAAGGTTTGGGCCATCGCTCCCGAGCGGGAAAACATGGAAGAGTTTGTGGCCTATGTTCACGAAGAAGACCCCAACGCTGTGTTTGCCATGGGCCACTCTGCCGCCCGTGCCGCACAGGCTCGCAAGCTGAAAAAATACGGCATTAAGCTCCAGACCCACTTTGGCGATTCCGGCAAGGCAGAAGGTCTGGCTCAGGGCGTTATCGGTGGCGGTTGCGATGAATACTGCCTGTACGACCCCGATATCTATGCCGAACTCATTTGCGACCAGTTGGGCATCCATCAGGATGAGGCCATGATTAAAATGCTCATCCGCACCAAGGGCGTGGAGCGCGTGTGCCTCATTACCGACTCCTCCTGCGCCATGGGCGATTTTAAGCCCAACGAAGAGGAAGGCATTGCCTATGGTCCTGACCTGAACTATGACTACGAAGGTCATTTGGCAGGTAGCCATGTGACCATGGACAACGCAGTACGCAATGTCATGCGTCACAGTGGTTATGGTCTGTGCCATGCCGTGCGTATGGCATCCTACAACCCCGCACGAGTGCTGGGTCTGGATGAAGAAATCGGCTCTTTGGAGGCTGGCAAGAAAGCAAACCTCATCATCATGGACGATGCCGTCAACATCCAAAAGGTCATTTTGGAAGGCGAAACCATGGTGGAAAACGGCGAATTGGTGTAACATCACAAACAAAAAAAGCACCGCTCATTTGGCGGGGCTTCGTAAAACAGTTATTTTAAAAAATGCTTGAAAACGACTGTTTTCAAGGGACGGCGTGACTTCGGTCACGCCGTTTCCTTTTTCGCAAGTTCTTCCAAAGGGATAAAGCCAATGCCGTCATATTCGATGTGGATTTTCTGCCTGCGCTTGCCGCTGGACTTATCGGGTGCTTCCACATAGATCGCTTTTATCAGCTCTCGCAGCATACACGGGTCGATTTCCTCGATGTCCACGTATTTGTCTGCCGTTCGGATGAACCTTTCAATATTTTCGTTCTGTCTTTCCTGTACTTCAATTTCCTGCCGCAGAGCGACAACCTCTGCTTCAAGCTGTTTCTGTTCCGCTTCGTAGTTCTGACTCATCATCTCATAGCGTTCATCGCTAAGATTACCTTTGGCGTTATCCTCGTAAATCTTAATGAACAGTCTTTTCAGTTCTGCGATTCGGCGTTCATTGCGTTCAAGCTGTTTTCGGCTTGTCTGCAACTTTTCTGCCGACTCCAACTGGAGCTGTTGTTCCATTACGAAGATGAAATGTTGACGGTATCTGAGAATATACCCCATGACCAACTGGATGTGCTTCAGCACCATTCGCTCCAATACGGACTCACGGATGAAGTGCGTTCCGCACTTGTCCTTGTGTTTCCAATGAAGCGAACAATCGAAGAACGCTCCCTCACGCTTGCCGTTGTTGGTGGCTCCATAGTACAGCTTCTCACCACAGTCGGCACAGTACACCAAACCGGAAAAGGTACTTGTGCATCCCGACTTGGTTTTACGCTGTCGCTGTTGGCGGATAATCTGCACTTTCTCGAAAATGTCCTTTTCGATGATGGCTTCGTGAGAATCTTCAAAGATTGCCTGCTTTTCGATTGGGTTGTCCCTTTGCTTCTTGTCCCAGATGGAATTGGTGTAGGTCTTGAAGTTGACCGTACAGCCTGTGTACTCTCTGCGTTCAAGAATGGCAACGACTGTGCTGCTATGCCATCCATAAGGATTCTCGGGTGCTGTGTTGGGACTCTTGATGCCCTGACTGTCCTTGTAGGCGGTAGGTGTGAGAACTCCATCTG
>JAGBIE010000018.1 GCA_017935145.1 Oscillospiraceae bacterium | reverse complement strand
TTTTCTCATAACGTCAAAAACTCTTGTATTCGAAAGTGGAATGTGATACACTACAGCGGAAGAAAAAATCGAAATTTTTTCTCGAAAACACTGGTTTTCGGCGACAAATTAGACCCGATCTTTTTTGTAGTGTAAAGACAAAAAATCCCAAACGGCTTTTGCCGTTTGGGATTTTTTTGTTGTAGGTGGATTTGAAAGGCGGCTCTTGGCAACATGCCAGTGGCATGTTGCAACCGCCGTGGCTTTTCCGCAGGCGGGCAAATCCACCTTTGCCAGTTTTTGCAAGACTCCTTGAAGGGGAGCGGTAGTGAATGGCGTGCCAGTGGCACGCCAGAGCCGCGGAATGGTCCCGCCCGCAGGCGGGCAAATCCACCTTCCCCCACCAAAAACAAAGAGACATCCAAACGGATGTCTCTTTTGTTTTTGGTATGGGTATTCAGGAACGGTGGATTTGAAAAATCACACAAAACACATCTTTCTCTTTCCTTTTGGGGGAAAATACTTTATAATAGGCTTAGAAGTATGCCAATTTTTAGAGGGAAGGGGGCAGAGGGATGATTCCGCAGGGTTTTTGGGACAAAATGCAGAAACTCTTGGGGGATGAATTTCCTGCCTTCGAGAAGAGTTTTGGGCGAGAGTTTTCCCCTGGTTTGCGCCTCAATCCCATGAAAGATTGGGAAAAAGTAGACCTCCGCCCCTTTCATCTTACCCCCGTGCCGTGGGCAGAGCATGGCTACTACTATGACCCTTCCTCCCGCCCTGGGCTTTCGCCCTATCACGAAGCGGGACTATACTACATGCAAGAACCCTCCGCCATGGCGCCTGCCCAGTGTCTAGATGTGCAAAAAGGCATGCGAGTGTTGGATTTGTGCGCCGCCCCAGGCGGAAAATCCACCCAAATTGCCGCCTTTTTACAAGGGGAGGGACTTCTCGTCTCCAACGAAATCCACCCCCAACGGGCGAAGATTTTATCCCGAAATCTAGAGCGCATGGGCATCTCCAACGCCCTGTGTCTGAGTGAACATCCCGCCCGCTTGGCGGAGCGCTTCCCTCGATTCTTTGACCGCATCATGGTGGATGCCCCTTGCTCTGGCGAGGGTATGTTCCGCAAGGAAGCGGCGGCGGGGGAAGATTGGAGTCAGGAAATCACGGAGATGTGCGCCCATCGCCAAGGGGAGATTTTGCATTCCGCCTCCCAAATGCTCCGTGGCGGTGGCAAAATGGTCTACTCCACCTGCACGTTTTCTCCCGAGGAAAACGAGGGCGTCATTGCCTCGTTTTTGCAGACCCATCCCGATTTTCACCTTGTTTCCATCCCCGCGCCCCATTTTGCCAAGGGTCGACCCCAATGGGCGGATGGCAACGAAGACCTCAGCAAAACCTGCCGACTTTTCCCCCATCTTCTCCGTGGCGAGGGTCATTTTGTGGCAGTTTTGGAGCGGGATGAGGGAGAAAGTGGGTCTGTAGCACCCCTCACAGGCGAAAAAGCACCCAAGGAACTGCTGGATTTTCTGCGGGAGAACGATATCTCTCTCCCAGAGGGAAAACTGATCTCCTTTGGGCAGAACTACTACCTGGCGCCACCCCAAAGCCCCCATTTGCGGGGACTGAGAGTCCTGCGGGCAGGACTCAGTCTGGGGCAGGTGCTAAAAAACCGATTTGAACCCGACCATGCCCTTGCCCTGTGGCTTCATACAGCCAAACGAGTGCGAGCGCTGAGTCATGAGGAAGCGGGCAAATATCTCCGTGGCGAGACCTTATCCGCCACGGAAAAGGGCTGGACTTTGGTACAGATAGACGGCTTATCCCTTGGTTGGGGCAAAGCCAGCGATGGAATTCTCAAAAACCATTTCCCCAAAGGACTGCGCAGTGTCAGTTCAGAAAAGGAGTGAATGAAATGGACGCAAAAAAAGTACTCATTGTGGAAGATGAAGAAGCCATTGTGGAAATTTTGCAGTTTAATTTGCAACGGGAGGGCTACAACACCGTGGTTGCCATGGATGGCGAAGCGGGTCTCGCCCTTGCCAAAAGCGAAGACCCCGATTTGATGCTTTTGGATGTGATGCTCCCCAAGATGAATGGCTTTGAGGTCTGCGGAAATCTCCGCAAGGATGGCTACCGCATGCCCATTTTGATGCTCACCGCCCGCGAGGGTGAGTCCGACAAGGTCTTTGGCTTGGAAGCGGGGGCAGATGACTACATCACAAAGCCCTTCTCCATGCGGGAACTGTTAGCTCGCGTCAAAGCCAATATCCGCCGCCAAAATATGGGCGTACCCACAGGCGATGGACCTTTACAGTTGGGCGACCTTGCCCTCTTTGAGAGCAGTTACACTGTGCAGAAAAACGGCACAGCCTTGGATCTCACCCAAAAGGAATTTGAAATGCTCCGCCTGCTCATGAAGACCCCTGGGCATGTCTATACCCGCGAGGATCTCATGGAAAAAGTGTGGAACTACGATTATTTTGGCGATACCCGCACCGTGGATGTCATGGTGCGCCGTCTGCGTGAAAAAATCGAAGACGATTCCGCCAATCCCCGCTATCTTATGACCAAGCGGGGCGTGGGCTACTACTTTGCGGAAAAAATCTAAGAGGAAGGAGGGCTTTCATGGGCCGTATCGACTCTTTGCGAACCAAATTGGTTCTTATTATGATTCTGCTGATTCTAGCGCTGATGATTGTGGTAGGTTCGTTCCTGCTCAGTGGCGTGAGCCGATTCTACATTGACCGCTTCTATGACAGCATGATTGGCACATTCTCTCAGGAATTCATCTTGTCCCTGCAGGATACGGCGGCGGAAAGTCCCAATCCTCCCCACCAGATGACGGAAATGCTCATGGCGCAAAGTTCCTTGGGCATTGACTTGAGCGGACGAAATGTCTACATCCTCGACCGCTACGGCAATATCCTAGACGGCAGTGGACGGGAAACCTCTCTGCCTGTGACGGATAACATCCTCACTGCCATGAAGGGCGAGGTGGGGCAGGCATCCTCCGTCAACTCCAAAAATATGGACTTGGCTGTGCCTGTGAAATCGGGCGGTGGCGAGTATATTGTTTATATTTTGGATAATAAAGCCACAGTCAACGCCCTGTCTGACCAACTGATTACCATGGTGCTTCGGTCGCTGATTTTGGGCGTTGCCATCTCCGTGGTACTGGCGGTGTTCTTAAGCCAAATCCTCATCACGCCCATCCGCGCCTTGACCGCAGGCGCCCGCCAAGTGGCGGCGGGGGACTTCTCCCAAAAACTGGAAGTGGTCAGCCGTGATGAAATCGGCACCCTGACCCGAAACTTTAACTACATGTCCCAAGTGCTGCAAAGCACCCTCTCTCAGGTGGAAAATGAGAAAAATAAACTCTCCACCCTGTTCTTGCACATGACAGACGGCGTGGTGGCATTCTCTCAAGATGGAGTCATTATCCACTTTAACCCCGCCGCAGGGAAAATGCTGGGCAAGAACCTTGACCCCACAGTGACTTTCGAAGAACTGTTTGGGGAAGAAGCCAAATTCTCCCAAGTCATGAGCCTCAAACGCACCAGTTCTCTGGAGTGCGAAAAGCAGGTGGGCGAGCGGGAACTGGCGCTCTCCATGGCGCCCTTCTCCACGGAACAAAGCCGTGGCGGTGCATTGGTGGTCATTCACGATGTCACGGAACAGCGCAAGAGTGAGCGGGCAAGACGGGAATTCGTTGCCAATGTCTCCCACGAACTGCGCACCCCCTTAACCAATGTAAAATCCTATGCCGAAACCATCGTCTCCTCGGGGGATGATTTGCCTCCCAATCTCCGCAACAAATTCTTGGGGGTCATCATGAGCGAAACCGACCGCATGACCCGCATTGTCCAAGACCTTTTGACCCTCAGCCGTTTCGACCACGGCAAAATGGAAATGTCCTTTACCCGCTTCTCCTTGGCAGATGCGGTGCAAGGGGTCTTCGATGCAGAGAAAATCGATGCGGAAAATCACGGTCACACATTCACCCTAGAGCGCCCCGAGGACGATTCCTTGGATGTGCTGGGCGATAAAGAACGCATTGAGCAGGTGGTCATGAATATCACTTCCAATGCCATCAAATACACCCCCGATGGCGGTGAAATCCGCCTGCGGGTCTTCCGCAAGGACAAGCATGTCTGCATCCATGTGGCGGATAATGGCATCGGCATTCCCGAAAAGGACTTGCCTCACCTCTTTGAGCGCTTCTATCGGGTGGATAAAGCCCGCTCCCGCCAGTCGGGCGGTACAGGCTTGGGGCTTTCCATCGCGCAGGAGATTCTCAATATGCATAAGGGCAAAATCACCATTGATTCCGTCAGCGGAAAAGGCACGGATGTATGGATTTTGCTCCCCTCGGCAAAATAATTTAGAACAGAAAGGAGATTTGCCATGAAACGAAAACTGTGGGAAGCCATGAAAACGGCACTCATCGTTCTTTTGACGGCTACATTTCTCCTTTTGACTCTCATGGCGCTTCCTGCCAATATTGCGGAAAAACTGCCCCTGCCCAACTTCTTGGCAACATTTATCGGTTTAGAGCAGGAAATCCAGTTCCGTCCTGCGGCGGAAAATGCATCTTCCGCGGGGGCTGTGCCCATTTTAATCTCTGTGAAAAACAGCGCGGGTCGTGCCTCCATCCGTCAGGATGATACCGCTTTGGCGCTGGCCTATGACCGCTTTGGCGATTTCCTCACAGAGGCATTCTCCACGGCCGAAGCACCCACCCAAGGGGCGGATATTGCCTCTGTTTTGGCAAAAGAAGGGGTGCTGTTCTCCTTTGCGGGCAAAATCCCAGCCGAAGCCCTCGGTCACTGGCTGGGCGCGCAGGAAAGTCAGGTGGAGGGCGTCTTTGGGCAGTATGCTTTGGTAGTAGAAAATGACTTTGTCGCCCTCTATGCCATATCTGGTGGCAGAACCGTTCGCCATGCTACGGCAGTCAGCGGGGAGGATTTTTCCGCCCGTCTGCAAGAATATTTCCCCGATGGCACTCGCTTCGCCTTTGAGGCGGGGGTCACTTCCGTCTCGCCTCTGACCTTGTGGCTGGATGAGGTGTCCCTTGCCAACTATACCGCCGTGAGTCCCTTGACCGCGGACTTGACGGAGGATTTGGCAACGGAACTGAACTTTAACCCCTACGGGAGCGGGTTCTATCTGGACCCCGCCACAGGCGACCGTGTCTATACGGAGCAAGACCGCAACTTGACCATCCATGCGGGGGGCAGTTTGCTCCTCACCGCCAAGGCGGGCGCTCTGTCCGATTTTGCCGCCGCAGGAATTAGCCCCGTGGAGAAAATTGCCGCGGCGGAAGAACTCATTTTCTCCCTCTGCCATACTGCCTCCATGGAAAATCCCATGGTTTGTGGTTATGAAGAAAATGGGAATATGACCACCGTCTCCTTCTGCACCATTTTGGGCGGTGTGCCTGTGTATCCCCACTGTGGCAAGGTGGTCTTTGAGGATACGGAAGTGGTGCAGTTGCAGGCAACCTTCCGCCTCTACCACAAAACAGGTGGCTTTAACACCCTCATGCCCATCCACAATGCCGCCGCTTTGGCAGGGGATGGGGCGCACATCATCTCCGCCTATCAGCAGACCGCCAGTTCCTTGGTGGCAGGCTGGCAGAAACAGTAATTTTTCCCATGAGAAAGGGGGCGCAAGCCCATGGGAACTTCTAAACTGAAAAACATGGTACTTCTGCTCCTTACGATTGTCAATGTTGCCCTTTTGGTGCTGGTGATTCCCACCCGCCTTGGGGCAAAACGGCAAGCATCCCAAGGGGGAGAGCTCCTCTCCTCTCTTTTCCAGCAGGAAAATATCCGTTTGGATGCAAACTCCATTCCCGATTATATCCCTGTGACCCAAAGCGCCCTGCGTATGGAAGAGGGGGGCGCCTTGAATGCCTGCAAAGTCCTCTTGGGTGAGGATATGACATGGGAAGAAGATATCTACGGCACAGTGGTTACATCCCTGAAAGGCTACGGTCTGATCCAAGGCAACACCTTGTCTTTGACCCTCGCCCGCCCCACAGTGGACCCTATGGACTTTACGGCACAAACCCTCAAAAATATGAACTCTGCCGAGTTTCATCTCACCCAAGAAACCCAAGGGGATGTGAATCTCATCACCGCGGAATTTTACTGCGAAAAACTCCCTGTGGTGGGTGGCGAGATGGTTTTCCGCTATGAAAAGGGAATTCTCACATGGGTATCGGGCTTCTTCCTGCCCCAAGATGCCACCACAGAACCCCAAAGACAGACCCCCTGTCTTGTGGCGAAGGATGCTTTGGTTGCCTTTTTGGAGCATGCTCAAAAAACCGCGTGGACGGGGGAAGAACTTTTCTCCCTGCGCCAGTGCTGGATGCTGGAAGGTGGCATATCCAGTGCCTATTTCCTGCAACCTCTGTGGCAAATTGAGACGGATGGAGGCCTCTTCACAGTGGATGGACTTTCCTCCGCAGTTTCCGCGGTATCCTAAGGGCTTTTCTCTTTACAAGTTTTGCCCTTTGTGGTAAAATGTTCTTTAGGGCTTGGAAAAACTCCAATCCTCCCGCGTTTTTGCAACAAAATATCACCTTTCATGTGAAGAGGGATTTCATTTGATTCAGTATCTCATTCGGGGCGCAAAGCCCTTGAACGGCACAGTCACGGTGTCGGGCGCGAAAAACGCCGCCGTAGCCATTCTGCCTGCAGCACTGCTGGTGGACGGCGTGTGTCATATTGAAAATGTGCCGGACATCTCGGATGTGCGGCTGTTTCTGCAGATTTTGGAAGCCTTGGGCGCACGGATTCGCCGTAAAAGCCCCAACTGTCTGGAAATTGACAGCCGTCATGTCCACTGCGCTACCGCACCGAAGGATTTGGCGCAGAAAATCCGCGCTTCCTACTACCTGATTGGCGTGCTGTTGGGTCGCTTTGGCAAGGCTACCGTGTCTTTGCCCGGTGGCTGTAACTTTGGTAGCACCCGCCCCATCGACCAGCATATTAAGGGCTTTGAAGCCCTTGGCGCTACGGTGGATGTTCCCGGGGATACGGTTTTTGCCGAAGCCCCCGAAGGCGGTCTTCTTTCCGGTCATATTTATTTGGACGTGGTCTCTGTGGGCGCCACCATGAATATCATGATGGCTGCCACCTTGGCAGAGGGCACTACCATCATTGAAAACTGCGCCAAAGAACCCCACGTGGTGGACTTGGCAAACTTCCTCAATGCCATGGGCGCTCACATTTCCGGCGCTGGTACGGATATCATCAAAATCCGTGGCGTAGAGCGTCTTGCTGGTGGCAGTTACTCCATCATCCCCGACCAGATTGAGGCTGGCACTTATATTGCCGCTGTTGCCGCCGCAGGCGGTAACGTTCTGGTGCAGAATGTCATTCCCAAGCACATGGACTGCATCACTGCAAAACTGCGGGAAATGGGTCTTTCCGTTTCGGAGTATGACGATGCCATCCGTGTGGAGAAAACCCGCCCTCTTAAGGCATCCAAGGTGAAAACTCTGCCGTACCCCGGCTTCCCCACGGATATGCAACCCCAAGTGGGCGTGTGCATGGCGCTGGCGGAGGGCACCAGTTTCATCACCGAGGGCATTTATGATACCCGCTTTGCCTACACGGCGGAACTGACCCGCATGGGCGCAAAGATTGAAGTCAGTGGCAAAACCGCTGTCTTTGAAGGGGTGGAAAGCCTCAAGGGTTGCACCGTCCGCGCCCATGATTTGCGTGCTGGCGCTGCCATGGTCATTGCCGCTTTGGCGGCAGAGGGGCAGACCATCGTGGAAAATGCCCACTATATTGAGCGTGGCTACGAGTGCATCATTGAAAAACTCACGGCTTTGGGCGCGGATATCACCCGCGTGGAAACAAGGGATGACGACCCCGTCTCCGCCGCAGGATAAAGAGCATAAAAACCCCCATCGTGCTTGCACGATGGGGGTTTTCTTACATCATGGGGGCAAAGAGATTTAAAATCGCCCGCCCAAGGCGCACCAAACATGGTGTTTTCCGCACGGTTTCCTTGTCCACCATTCTGCACAGGGGGAAGGTGGTCTCAAAATCCGCGCGGATGGCTTGCAGGCAGTCACTTTTGTGCATCCACACGGCATTTTCAAAGTGCAGATACAAACTGCGGTAGTCCAAATTCACCGTGCCCACCACGGCGGTTTCTCCATCCGCCAAAAACACCTTGGAGTGGAGAAATCCTGGGGAAAATTCGTAGATTTTCACCCCCGCCTCCGTGAGGGTGCGGTAGGAAAATCGGGTCACAGAGTACACATACCACTTGTCGGGCACACCGGGGGTGATAATGCGCACATCCACCCCGCTTTTGGCGCTGTTGCACAAGGCGGTGGTGAGACAATCGTCCAACACCAGATAGGGGGTCATGATATAAAGGGTCTTTTGCGCCCCTGCAATGAGATTTAGCAGGGCGGTCTGCCCCACGCTTTCGTTATCTAAGGGGCTATCCGTAAAGGGCTGGACAAACCCGCATCCATCTCCATCATTTTGCATGCGGAAAGATTCGACATCCGATGTCTGTTTTGATACAAAATCCCACATGGATAAAAACTGCACCGTCATGGAATGCACTGCGCTTCCTTTGAGCAGGAGTCCTGCATCCTTCCAGTAGCCAAATCGGCTTCCGCGATTCATATATTCGTCCGCCAAATTCATCCCGCCTGTGAAGCCCACCTTGCCATCAATGACCAGAATCTTGCGGTGGTCACGATTGTTGAGCCGTCCCGATACAATGGGCAAAAAGGGGTTAAACACCCGCACAGAGATGCCAAAATCCCGCAGATAGCGGGGATATCGGGCGGGCAGACGGGTAATACAGCCAAAATCGTCATAGATAAGGCGCACATCCACGCCATGGGCGGCTTTTTCCTTGAGAATGGAGAGAATTTTCCCCCAAAGATAGCCATCTTCTACGATGAAATATTCCAAAAAGATGAACTGTTCCGCCTTCTCCAGTTCCTGTAACATGCGGGGGAAAAAGTCCTCCCCGCAGGAAAAATATTCCGTTTCCGTATCTGCATAGACGGGGCTGTAGGCATTTTTTTGCAGATATCCGCTCTGTTTGGCGGCAGAGGGTGATTCATTCAGAAGAGCGTTTTTCACCGCAAAATCCTGCCGCAAATGCTCCTCCGTGCAGTGGGTCACGGCAGAAAGACGCTTTTTCTCCCGAAAACTCACGCGGTTTCCGCCCATAAAGAGATAAATGCTCACCCCCGCCACAGGGAATACCAAAATGAGGAATAGCCACGCCACCTTGTAGGAGGCATCCATCCGCGCGGCGGCAAGATACAGCACAAAGCCCACCCGCAAAATGAGCATTACCCCTTGAAACCACGGGCGCACCAGCGCCAGTTCTTCCAAGAAAAACACCATGGCACAAAGCTGAAGCGCGATACCCAAGGATATAAGCACCACCCGCCGAAAGAGCAGTTTTCCCAAATTCCGCACAAAAGTTCCCTCCTTTTCCATGAGTATAGCACCACCAAGGGAAAAATAGATGAATTTTCTGTCAATTTTTTAGCCTAGACACAGGGGAAAAGACGGCGGTTTTTCGTTGCAAAAATGGCAGAAAAATGTTATAGTATAAGTTGAGAAATTATTCACTTGGGAGCATGCTGACATGAAGGAAAAAACCTCTCGCGTTTCCGCAGAAGAACTGGCATTACAAGAAAAATATTGCGCCCGCATCCGCGCTTATTGGATGGAGCAGGGGCGCACGCCCTCCGCTTTTGTGGATACCTATGGCTGTCAGCAGAATGAGGCAGATTCGGAGACCTTGCGGGGTCTGCTCCTAAATTGTGGCTACACCATGACGGATACGGAAGAGGGGGCGGACTGCGTTATCTTCAACACCTGCGCCATCCGTCAGCATGCGGAAAGCCGTGTGCTGGGCAACTTGGGCGCACTGGTGCACACCCAAAGACGGCATCCTGAGCAAAAGATTTTCATCTGCGGTTGCATGATGGGCGAAGAATCGGTGCAGGAGAAAATCAAGCACAGTTACCACCATGTATCGGGCGGGTTCAACACCCACCATCTCCACCGCTTCCCCGAACTGCTCTATAAGGTGCTCACAGGCAAAAAGCGCCTGTTCTTTGTGGAAGATGATGCAGGCGTCATCGCGGAAGGTCTGCCTAGAATGCGCAGTGGCAATCTCAAAGCGTGGGTCAGCATCATGTACGGCTGTAACAATTTCTGCTCCTACTGCATTGTGCCCTATGTCCGTGGTCGGGAGCGGAGCAGACTCCCGCAGGATGTCATTGCGGAGGTAAAAGACCTCATCGCCAAGGGCTATAAGGACATTACCCTTTTGGGGCAAAATGTAAACTCCTACGGCAAAGATTTAGAGGAAAAGATGGATTTTGCCGACCTTTTGGAGACCCTAGCCACCTTGGATGGAGATTTCCTCCTGCGCTTTATGACCAGCCACCCGCGGGATGCCAGCGAAAAACTCTTCGATGTCATGGCAAAGTACCCCAAAATCGCAAAACAACTCCACCTGCCCTTCCAATCGGGGAACGACAGAGTCCTCAAAGCCATGAATCGCCACTACGATTCTGCCCGCTATCGCGCTCTCATTGCCTATGCCAAGAAAGTCATGCCCCAGTTGGTCTTAACTTCCGATGTCATCGTGGGCTTCCCTGGGGAGACGGAAGAGGAGTTTATGGACACCCTGCGTCTTGTGGAAGAGGTGGGTTACGATGCCCTCTTCACCTTCATTTTCTCCCCCCGCCCCGGCACACCTGCAGCAAAAATGGACGACCCCACCCCCAAGGAGGAGAAAAATCGCCGTTTTGACCTGTTGGTGGACACCCAAAACCGCATTTCGGAGGAAAAACACCGCGCCTATGTGGGCAAAACCTTCCGCGTCTTGGTGGACGGCAAAGATGGGGACTCCCTCACCGCCCGCACCGAGGGCGGAAGACTCTGCCGTTTTGCAGGCGCAGAGGAACTCGTTGGTAATTATGTAAACCTAAAAATCACCCATAGCACCACATGGTCATTGGTGGGAGAACTCGTAGGAAAGGAGGGGTAACATGGCAGAACTGACCCCCATGATGCAACAGTATTTGCAAATCAAGGAACAGAATCAAGATGCCATCCTCTTCTTCCGCTTGGGTGATTTCTATGAGATGTTCGCAGATGATGCCCGTGTGGCATCCCGCGAACTGGACTTGACCCTCACCACGCGGGACAAAGCCAAGGATAAGGAAGACCGCATCCCCATGTGCGGGATTCCCTACCACTCTTCGGAAAGTTATATTGCCCGCTTAGTCTCCCGTGGCTACAAGGTTGCCATCTGCGAACAGGTGGAAGACCCCGCCACCGCCAAGGGATTGGTGAAGCGGGATATTGTCCGCACCGTCACCCCTGGCACTGTGACGGAAAGTTCCATGCTGGATGAAAAGAAGAACAACTATTTTGCCTGTGTGGCAGAGTGTAAGGGTGCCATCGGCTTGGCGTTTTGCGATATTTCTACCGGCGGATTCTTCGTCACCCACGCTGTGGGGGAGGATGCTGTCACCTCCGCCCAAGGGGAACTGGGGCGCTTTTCTCCCGCAGAAGCCGTGGTCTCCTGCGAACAGGGGAGCGAACTGTTCACATTTTTGCAGGAAAAACTCTCCTGCTGTACCCAAACAGGGGAAAAATCCCTCTTTGCAGAAGATGCCTGCCGTGAGGCGCTGGAAAAACAGTTTCTCGTGCCTTGTGAGGAATATTCCCTCACATCCTCTGCCGCCATCGTTGCCGCAGGCGCATTGCTGAAAACCCTCCAAAGCATTCAAAAAAATACCCTCAGCCATCTCACGCGACCCGAATTTTACACCTCGGGACAGTTTATGGTGCTGGATTTGGCGGCAAGACGAAACTTAGAACTGACGGAAACGCTCCGCCGTGGGGAGAAAAAAGGCTCTCTTTTGTGGGTGCTGGATAAAACCCGCAGTAGCGCGGGGAGCCGTCTCATGCGCAGTTTCATGGAAAAGCCCCTACTCAGTGTCCGTGCCATTCGTGGTCGCCTCAGCGCTGTGGAAGAACTGACCCAAAAGACCCTTCTTCGGGACGAACTGCGGGAAGAACTGGGTTCTCTGTGCGATTTGGAGCGCATCGTCTCCCGCATGGTCACAGGCACTGCCAACGCAAGAGATTTGGCAGCCTTTGTCCAAGGCACGGAAATTTTGCCCAAACTCAAAGAGGACCTTTCCTCCCTCTCCTCGCCCCTCCTCACCGCTACCGCCAAGGATTTTGACGATTTAAGCGACTTGAGGCATGCCATCGCCTGCGCCGTGGTGGATGAACCGCCTCTTTCTGTGCGGGAGGGTGGCATGATTCGCAAGGGCTACCACGAAGAATTGGACCGCCTGCGGGAAATTCAAGACGGTGGCAAGAATATCCTTCTGCAGATGGAGAAGGATGAACGGGAAAAGACGGGCATCAAGACCCTGAAAATGGGCTATAACCGCGTCTTTGGTTACTATATTGAGGTCTCCAAGGGTCAAACGGCGGAAGTGCCCGAGCACTATATCCGCAAGCAGACCCTTGTCAATGGTGAGCGCTATATTACCCAAGAACTGAAAGAACTGGAAAACACCATCATGGGCGCCAAGGACCGCATTGTCCAGTTGGAGTATGATATTTTCACCAAATTGCGGAATCTCCTTGCCTCCCACGCCCCGCGGATTCAGTCCACTGCCCGCGCCGCCGCTTTGGCCGATGTGCTTTCCACCTTCGCCCATGTGGCGGTGAAAAACCGCTACACCTGTCCCGAGGTGGATGAAAGTGGCATCATCCAAATTCAAGATGGTCGCCACCCTGTGGTGGAACAGGTCTTAAAGGATGAACTTTTTGTCCCCAACGATACTCTTTTGGATACGGAACAGTGCCGTGCCGCGCTGATTACAGGTCCTAACATGGCGGGTAAAAGCACCTACATGCGTCAAGTGGCGCTTATTACCCTCATGGCGCAGATGGGCTCTTTTGTGCCCGCGCGGGATGCGAGAATTGGCGTGGTGGACCGGATTTTCACCCGTATCGGCGCCAGTGATGATTTAAGTTCCGGTCAGTCCACCTTCATGGTGGAAATGACAGAAGTGGCGGATATCCTCCGCTATGCCACAAACCGTAGTCTACTCATCTTGGACGAAATCGGCCGTGGCACATCCACTTTCGATGGCATGGCCATCGCCCGCGCGGTGCTGGAATTTGCCGTGGATCAAAAGAAACTGGGCGCAAAGACCCTCTTTGCCACCCATTATCACGAACTGACGGAAATGGAACAGGAACTGCAAGGACTGCAGAACTTTAACATCGCCGTGAAAAAACGGCAGGGGGACATGATTTTCCTGCGGAAAATTGTCAAAGGTCCTGCCACCAGCAGTTATGGCGTAGAGGTTGCCAAACTGGCAGGTCTGCCCGATAGTGTCCTCACTCGCGCGCGGAACATTCTCCAAACGCTGGAAAGTGGCGCAGTACCCGCCCCTCGTCCTGCGGTGCAGGAAGAGGCGCAGGTCTCCATGGGGGACATGACCGCCAATGAGATTTTAAAGCGGGTGGAACAGGTATCCTTGGATACCCTCACCCCCATCGAAGCCATGAATTTGCTCTACGAATTAAAAAAACTCCTGTAATTTCCCCGAAAAGAGGTGTATTCCATGAAGAAAAATCATGATTTGGGCGCAAGACTCTCCACTCCACAGGTGATTTTGGGCTGGTGCTATCTGCCTGTGTATCTGTTCCTTTTGGGATGGGGCATCCAGAAACTCTTTGGCATTTTGGGCTTAGAAGGCTCACCCCTTATGCTCAATAGCGTGTTTTTCTGCACCAATTTCGCCGTGGTGGTGTTGGGATTCGCCTCGTGGCTCAAGCGGAGTTTCCGCAGTTTTACGGAGCATTTTTGGGCATTCATCCAAACCCTTATCTTGGGCTTTGCCCTCTACTATTTTACCCAACTGATTCTCTCCACCGCCCTTATGCTGATCTTTGGCGAAAAATCTGCCGTGAATAACGAGGTGGTGGGCGGTCTTGTCTATGAAAACTCCACCCTTATGGCGCTGTTTCTCATTCTTCTTGCGCCCTTGACGGAAGAGGTGCTCATCCGTGGCGTGGTTTTTGGGTCACTGCACAAGGTGAACCGCTACCTTGCCTATGTGGCGAGCATTTTGCTCTTCTCTTTCATGCATGTGTGGCAGTATTTTGTCGCTTTGGACTTTGTCACCGCGGTGTATAACCTGTGTCTGTACCTGCCTGCGGGCATCGCCTTGGGCTGGACCTATGAAAAATCGGGCACCATTTGGTGTCCTGTGGTTCTCCACGCTATCATCAATGCCATCGCCTATGGTGTGATGATTGCCCTGTAAGGAGGAAACAACCATGAACATCATTCAAACTCTGCCGCCCCATGTGGCGGATCTCATCGCCGCAGGCGAGGTGGTGGAACGCCCCGCCTCCGTGGTGAAAGAACTGACCGAAAACTCCATCGATGCTGGCGCAAAGCACATCACCGTGGAGATTCAAAACGGTGGCATGGCGCTCATTCGTGTCACCGATGATGGCTGTGGCATGACAAGTGACGATGCCTCCACCGCCTTTTTGCGTCATGCTACCAGCAAAATCCGCACCGCAGAGGATTTGGAGAAGATTCAAACCCTGGGCTTCCGTGGGGAAGCCTTGGCGGCTACCGCCGCCGTGGCGCGGGTAGAGGTACTCACCAAAACAGAAGATGCCCCCCTTGGCACTCGTGTGCGCTTGGAGGGTGGTAAAATTCTGGAAAAAAGCGAGGCGGGCTGTCCCAAGGGCACTACCATGGTGGTGCGGGACTTGTTCTTCAACACCCCCGCCCGCATGAAATTTATGAAGCGGGACAGCGTGGAATCCTCCGCGGTGTTGGGTGTTCTGCAACACCAAGCCCTGTGCAATCCCAGCGTTTCTTTCCGCTATGTGCGGGATGGGCAGGAAGAACTCTCCACCCCTGGGGATGGAGAACTCCTTTCCGCCATCCATGCGGTCTACTCCCGCGCCTTTGCCAAGGAACTGGTCTTGGTGGAGGGCGTGTGGGATAATTGCCGTCTTTACGGCTATGTGACAAACCCCATGGCAACCCGCGGTAACCGCAACTATCAGCAGTTTTTCGTCAATGGACGCTATGTCAAATCCAAACTCCTCTCCGCAGGCTTGGAAGAAGCCTACCGCAATCAAATGATGGTAGGTCGTTTCCCTGGATGTGTGCTGTTTTTGACTCTGCCTCAAGAGGCGGTGGATGTCAATGTCCACCCCGCCAAGACGGAGGTCAAATTCCTCTCAGAACAGACGGTGTTTGATTGCGTGCGCTACGGCGTCCAATCGGCACTGAATAAAACCCCCGTGCGGGCGGAGGTGCATCTGCCCAAAACCGCTCCCGTGGCGGAAAAACCCGCTTTCCGCACCATGACGGCGGAGCAGTTCCGCACCCTTTTTGCCCCCGAGGAGAAAACCCCCGTCTCCCGCCCGCTACCTTTGGGCAATTTGGAGCAAAATCCCGTGCAAGACCCTGTGCTGATGGAGCAGACCTTTATCCCTCTGCCCAAAGAGACCCCCAAAATCCCTCAGAAGGAAACTCCTCCCGCCCCTGTCATCTCCACCCCTGTGGTGGATGCCCCCGCCTACCGCATTGTGGGCGAGGTCTTAAACAGCTACTTGGTGCTGGAAGAGGGGCAGGATGTGGTGCTCATCGATAAACACGCCGCCCACGAGCGAATTCTCTTTGAAAAACTCCTGCAAAGACCCAAAGAGGTCATGCGCCAGCGCCTCATAGAGCCTATTGCCGTGGCGCTGACCCCCGAAGAGCATGCCATTGTCTTGCAGGAGCAGGATTTCTTCTGCGATTGTGGCATGGAAGTGGAAGATTTTGGCGACCAAAACATCCTCCTGCGGGAACTGCCCGCAGATTTAGACCCCCACGATGCCAAAAACCTTATTACGGAGTTTGCATCCGATTTGTTGGAGGGTCGCCTGCCCCAAGACCATCGCCGTGACCACCTGCTCCACAGTGTGGCGTGCAAAGCCGCCATCAAGGCAGGCTGGCACACCACTGCCAAGGAATTGGAAGTGCTGGCGCACGAGGTCATGAGTCGTGAGGACTTAAAATATTGCCCCCATGGGCGTCCCATCTGTGTGCGCCTGACTGCGGGGGAACTGGAAAAATTCTTCAAACGCGCGTAAGGAGCGAAGTCCTTTGGACAAGATTATTTGCATTTTAGGACCTACCGCATCGGGCAAAACCGCCCTTTCTGTCCGCTTGGCGCAGAGGTATGATGGTGAAGTCATCTCCTGCGATTCCATGCAGGTCTATCGTGGCATGGATATTGGCACTGCCAAGCCCACGGAGGAAGAAATGGGCGGAGTAGTCCACCACATGCTCTCCGTGGCAGACCCCAACGAGGCTTTTTCCGTGGGAAAATATGTGGAAATGGCTTCTCCCATTTTGCAGGATGTTTTGGCGCGAGGCAAAACCGCCATCATCTGTGGCGGTACGGGACTTTATATGGACTCTCTCATGCAGGGACAGCAGTTTGCTCCCCAAGGGGATGAGGCGTTGCGCAAAGAACTGGAACATCGTGCCGATACCGAGGGCATGGAAGCGCTACTTCGGGAATTGCAAACCATCGACCCCGCCACGGCACAGCGCTTACATCTCCTTGACCGCAAGCGCATCCTCCGCGCCTTGGAGGTGTACTATGCCACAGGCGAGCCTATCTCCGTGCACAATGAGCGCACGGCAAGCCTTCCGCCCCAGTATGCTCCTCTGCGCCTGGGTCTGTGGTTTTCCAACCGCAAAGAACTCTATGAGCGCATTGATAAACGGGTGCTTCTTATGCTAGAACAGGGGCTTTTGCAGGAGATTCAAGGGCTTCTGGATAGCGGTGCGGATACCCAATCCACCGCCATGCAAGCCATCGGCTACAAGGAGTTTTTGCTGTATCTGGAGGGCAAGGAATCTTTGGACGATGCCGTCAAGGCTGTCCAGCAAGGCTCTCGCCGTTATGCCAAACGGCAGATGACTTGGTTTCACCGCCGTGATGACATTTGCTGGCTGGACCGTAGCATATTGACCCAAGAGGCGGATGTTTTCTCCGCCGCGCGACAGGAACTGACCAATTTTTTGGGTTAGGTACTGTTACACTGTGAGTATTACAACAAAGAAAGGATGTAATACTCATGCAAAACGAAACCATGCAAGATCGCTTCCTGAACCAACTCCGCAAGGAACATGTCCCCGTGACGGTGTTTTTAATGAACGGATTTCAAATCCGTTGCCAAATCACGGGCTTTGACCCCTTTGCCGTCACGGTGCAAGCCGAAGGCAAACAGGAAATGATCTACAAACACGCCATTTCTACCATCATCCCGCAGGTGGCTTTTCGGGGGGATTCTACCTAACCGTCACGCCCATGCGGGGGAAAGGACCGCGCCATGGGCAAAAAAATAAAAGAGACCTACATAACAATCAAAAATGCCGTGGAAAAGGGCATCGCTTGGCTTTGGAGTTATCCCCAAGGTTGGGGCAGAAGCCTGCTGAACCTCTTTGGAAAACAGGCCTATGGCAAGTCGGGCAAGGGGATTTTAAGCATCATGGTGGTGCTGTTCGCCTGCGCTCTGCTCACTTGGGTGGGCTTTGGTCTCTATGATGGACTGGACACCCCTGTGCAGACGGTGTCTGCAGTGGAATACACCGCCCATGTGGGGCATCAGACCTCGGGCTATGTGGTGCGGGATGAAAAAACCATGCTCTCCTCCACGGAGATTTGGGCGCTGGCATTGGGCGAGGGACAGAAAGTGTCCGTCAATGAGCCTGTGGCCTATGGCTACACCTCTGCCCAAGCCAAAGAAAAGCAGGAGCGCATCACAGAATTGGAAGCAAAACTCTCTGAACTTCTCTATGCCGGAACAGACACGGGCGAAAATGCCGTGATGGACGGGCAGATTGCAGATTCTTTGCGCTCTTGGTCCCTTTTGGTGGCGGAGCGGAATTTTGGCGCTACGGAACATGTTTCCCCCGCCCTCAAGGGTTTGGTGCTTCGCCGATATTCTGACCCCGCCCAACTCTACCTCATTCAGGAACAGGCCAAAGCCGTGCAGGATGAAATCACCCAACTGAGAACGGAACTTTCTGGTGGCATGGTGTATCTCCGTGCCAGTGAAAGTGGCTATTTCTCCGCCACGGTGGATGGTTTTGAAAGCCTCCTCAGCCCCCAAAATGTCGATGCTCTCAGTGTATCGCAGGTGCAGAATCTAACCCCCTCTACCGTGAGCGATAGTGCCGTGGGTCGGCTCATTACTGGGGATACTTGGCAGTATCTGTGCCTTGTGCCTGCGGAAAAACTCACAGGCATTTGGAAAGGGGACACTGTGGGTCTCCAATTTGCGGGCATGGGCGGAAACATCATGGAAATGACCGTGGATTCCATCAGCCAAGAAGAAGATGGTCTCTGCGCCTTGGTGCTTTCCTGCCAAAAGCACATGCTGGATGTAACTGCCCTGCGTCAGCAATCGGGACAGGTGATTTTTAAGTCCTATTCGGGTCTTCGTGTGCCCAAAAAAGCCGTGCATGTGCGGGAAGATGGCAAGGTGGGCGTCTATGTATTAGAGGGCGCTCATGCCAGATGGAAAACTGTGGAAATCCTCCACGATAATGGCGAAAATTATGTGGTCACCTTGGATAAATCCTCCACCGACCACTTGTGGCCTGGGGATGAAATCATCCTCACGGCGGAAGATATCTCCAACGGCAAGGTGGTGCTGTAAGTGGAACAAATTCGTGAAAATATCCTGCGCATTCGGGAAGAAATGGCCCTTGCGGCAGAAAAAGCAGGTCGCGACCCCAAGGAAATTCTCCGCTTCGCCGCCACCAAAATGAACGATAGCGCCCGTGTCCGCGCCGCCGTAGAGGCGGGGGTGGATGTGTGCGGGGAAAATCGAGTGCAGGAATTGGTGCAAAAATCCTTGGAGAATGCCTATGCCCCCGCCCCTGTGCATTTTATCGGCCACCTGCAGACCAACAAGGTGAATAAAGTGGTGGGCAAGGTGGATTTAATCCAGTCCGTTGACCGCCTGGAACTTTTGGAAGCCCTGCAAAAAACCGCCCAAAAAATGGAAATCACCCAGGATATCCTTTTGGAAGTGAACATCGGCGGGGAAGAGAGCAAATCGGGCTTTGCACCCCAAGATGTTATGGATATGGTGGCAAGAATGGAAGCATATCCCGCCCTTCGCCTGCGGGGACTCATGACCATTCCGCCAGTGGCAACATTTTCCGGCGAAAATCGTCGCTTTTTTGCCGAAATGCACCGCCTAAGTGTTGACATAAGAGCAAAAAAATATGATAATGTGTCTATGGATTACCTTTCCATGGGCATGAGCGATGATTTTGCCGATGCCATCATGGAGGGAAGCACAATGATTCGGGTCGGCACGAGAATTTTCGGTGCCAGAACCTATACAAAATAGACGGAGGAACAACCATGGCTTTTTTGGATGAGCTGAAGAAATTGACCCACCCCTATGCCGAGGATGATGACCTGTTTCGGGAAGAAGAGGAGAACTATAAAGCCTCCCGCCCCGCGCAGAAAGCCGCTTCTTTTGACAGCGATTTTGACATGCCCGCTGCACCCGCCACAGAGCGCCGCCGTACAGGTTGCAAAGTGGTGAACATCAGCGCCACCACCCAACTGCAAGTGGTTCTTGCCCGCCCCGACCGCTTTGAACAGGCGGCAGAACTGGCAGACCATCTGCGGGAAAAAAGAGCCGTTGTGGTGAACATGGAAGCTGCCGATCGGGACTTAACCCGCCGTGTAGTGGACTTCCTCTCCGGTTGTGCCTACGCCTTGGACGGCAGAGTGAAGAAAGTGGCAGTGTCCACCTTCCTTGCCACCCCCTGCAATGTGGATATTGTGGGCGATATTATTGACGAATTAGAAAATAGCGGTCTGTATCTGTAAAGAAAGAGAAAGGAGACCTCCCCCTTTATGCTGACACCTCAGGAAATTCAAGAAGTAACCTTTGCCAAAGCGGTCTTTGGCGGATACGATATGGAAATGGTGGATAATTTTGTAGAACCTCTGACGGAGGATTATCTCACCCTCTACAATGAAAACGCTGTTCTCAAAAACAAACTGAAAGTCTTGGTGGCAAAACTGGAAGAATATCGCGATGCCAACGAAGCCGCCAAGCGCTTGGAAGAAGAAACCAAGAAAGAAATGGAAGTCCTCAGAGCCCAGACGGAAGAAGAGTGCAAAAAACTCCTTGCCGATGCTGAGCGCAAAGCCGCCGAGCGGAACAGTGAGGGCAAAATCGCAGAGGAAACTATGCGTCTGGACTGCGCAAAGCAGTTGGCGCTGAACTTTATCGAAGTGGTGCAAAAGGATATTGAAGGCCACTTGGAACTGTTGGACAATCTCCGCGGTCGCGATTTGAGCCGCGAAGCCATGCCCTCTGCCAAGGCCATGCCCTTTATTGTACCCGAAACGGAAGAAGCCCCTGTGGAAGAAGAGAAGGAAGACCCCGCCAAGGCGATTGCGGAAGAGATTGAAGAAAGCCTCAACAAACTGGGCGTCACCACGGAAGCAGAGGTCAAAACCGCACCTGCGACTCTTTCCCCCAAGGGTGTGGACGACCGCCCCACCGCCAAGTTTAACAACTTGATGTTTGGCAAAAACTACGACCCCATGGGTGGTAAATAAGTATCAAAAAAAGCACCGACTTTGTCGGTGCTTTTTTTATGCGTTTTCTTCGGTTTCCAAATGCAGGGAGCGGTAGCGGTTAGGGCTTTCTCCGTAGAATTTCTTAAAGACCCGATAGAAGGTGGATTGGGCGGGATAGCCACAGTCCCGACCCACCTCGTCTACACTGGCGGCTGTGGTGCAGAGGAGTCTTGCGGCGGCTTTCATCCGCACGGCGGTGAGATATTCGTTAAAACTCAGTTCCGTCTTATCCCGCACAGCGGCATAGACCGTCTTGAGAGGCAGGGAGAAGTGGTTTGCCACGGTCATGGCAGAAAGGTCTGGGTTGCGGAAATTCTCCTGCACATAGCGCACCACCGCATCCAAGGCGTTTTGCGCCGTGGTCTCCTGACGGGCATTCATGCGGTCAAAGAGGGTGTCCGCCAACTGGGCAAGGACGGCAAAATTCTCCTTGGGACGGAGTTCTTCCGCATATTCCAAACTCTCCGCCTCGGGCAAGGGCAAGAGCAGTTCGCCTGCCGTGGAACGGATGACAAAGCGCACATTGTAGAACACTTCTTTGGCCTCGGCGGCGGAATAGTAGCGGTCTTCGCCCAAAATGCGGATAAAATTCCCCGTATCCTTGCGGTCGTTTTTCATAATGGACTGGTAAAGGCGCTCGTGGGTCAGCCAAGAAAGCACACCGGGGCGGTCGTCACCATCGGGACGGGCAGAATAAACCTCAATGAAACTGCTTTCCCGAATGGGGATGGAAAACCGCGCTTGACGCAGAGCGGCATAGGTGCTGTGCACCCCATGGAAGGGGGCGCTGACCCCGCACTGAACACTGAGTCCGTCCATGTTCAGTTGGTGGTTGACCCCGTCCAGCACTGTGGCGAGGGTCTGCAAAGCATCGGAAGTATCGGGGAAGAGGATGCCCGTTTCTGTTTTGTTGGCGGTGAGAGCGGCAAATTCATCGGGCAGATGCTCGCCGAGCAGTTCCGTAATGCCACTTTGCCCAAACTCTTCACTGCCCTCTGCCGTGTGGACAATGGCAACACGGCAACTGCCCGTGAGCATGGCGTAGGCTTCTGTCAGGCGCTTTTCTTCCTCTACGGTCAAAACGCCACCGCTGAACACTCGGCTGAGCAGTCCCGCGGAAAGCACCTGTTCCACCGCCTGTTCCGCCTCCCGCGATGCGCTGAGCAGGTCTGCAAGACGATGGATTTCGTTGCGGGTTTCACCCGCATCGTCACTGGGGACATAGGAGGAGAGGAGTCTGCGGATGGGGCTTGCCCCCGCCTTGGCAAAGCCGATGGAGAGGAAAATGCCCAGAAGAAGGGTCACGCACAGAGCCAAAAGACCCCAGTTGCGGGTGCTGGCGGTGAGGGAATAGAAATACTCCATGGGGATGGCCAAGGTGGCCTCCGCACCCCAAAGGGAAGTGGAAAGTTTCATGGCTTTGCCTTGGGATTTACCCAAGGAGAGGATGGTGCCCCCACTATCTTCCAACAGGAAACTGGCGGTTTTAGGCAAGGCATCCATGTGAAAACGCTGAGCAAAAGCATCTACAGGATACAGCACGCACAGCACCGCATCCGTGCCCATGGGGGGGAGCACCACCGTGAGATATTCTGTTTCGCCAATGGTTGCTCCGCTACGGAAGCCCGTGGTTTTGGTGTTCGCCAAATCCTGTAGCATCCCTTCTGGGCTTTGGTCGGGATAGGACACATAGGCGCTAAAACAATCTGCAGGGTTGGGAAACACTTCGCCTCTGGCAATGAGGGCATCGGCTTGCGGGAAATAGACCAAACATTCCGCCTCGGCAGGCAGGTTCAGCAGATGGAGGGAGGTGTTCAGGTTCTTTTGCAGACCCGTCAACGCAACGCGCTTGCCCATTTGGGAGACCTTGCCATCGGCAATTTGACGCAAAGTCTCATATTCCCCCGCATCATCCAAGGATTCCGCCACAGTGTAGACCCGCTGGATATCCGTGCGGAAGGCTTCCGCGTTGAGGAAGAAAGTCTCCTTTTCCCGCTCCATCATGGTGTTTGCCATAATGTTGGCATAGCGGGCGGAAGAGAGGATTTGCAGTAAGATGGTCAGGGTGAGAATCAGCGCCATGGGCAAAAAATGTTGCCAAAACACGGGAATGTGCGCAAAGTGTTCTCTCAAAGAGCGTTTGGTTTTCTTCATAGATGTGCCTCCGTGGCGAATTTTGTATTCCCCTTGCAAAATGGCGGGGAAAGTGGTATGCTTTTACTCGAATTGCTGGGCTTTTAGGAGGATGCCATATGAAACAGTTGTTTCAGTTAGATTCTAAATTCATGCAGGCTTTGACCACCTTGGGGGACTATATCCTGCTCAATTTACTGTTTTTGATTTTCTGCGCGCCCATCGTCACCATCGGCGCGGCAAAAACCGCCATGTATCGTGCCATGTTTGAACTGCTGGAAGACAATGGCGCCCTGTATAAAAAGTTCTGCAAGACCTTTTTTCGGGATTTCTTTCCTGCCATGGGGATGTTCTTGCTCAAATATGTGGTGGTGGCGCTTCTTCTGTGGATGCTCATGATTACTGGCGCCAATGCCATCCCTCTGCGGAAAGTGGTTCTCTTTGCCCAAGGCTTGTTCCTCTTGGGCTGGCTTATGGTGTTTTCCAATGTCTTTGCGCAGATTTCCCGCTTCAAATCCACCTTTTCCCAGTACCTGCACAATGCCCTTTACATCGCCTTGACCCATCCCCTCAAGTCCTTACTCACGGCACTGATGGATGTGGCGCCCATTGCGCTGTTTCTCCTTGACCCAGGAATGATGGCACTGCTGTTCCCTGTGTGGATGTTCCTGTACTTCTCTGTCACGGGGAATCTCAGCGCGAAAATTTGGAAAAAACCCTTTGATTACTACATTTCCTCCATGGAGGGGGAAGCGGAGAACTGATTTTCTCCATTGTACCATAAAAACCTGCGTTTTCGCAATGTAAGACAGAAATTTCCTGCCGACTTCTCTTTATGCAAAGTCGGCAGGTTCTCTATGAGAAGGAGGTGAGGGAATATGTCCCGCAATCCCTACAACAAGACTCTTTTTGCCGCATGCATGGGCTATGTGGTGCAGGCGGTGGTGGTGAATTTTGCGCCACTGCTCTTTGTGACCTTCCAGTCCCAATACGGGCTGAGTTTGAGCCAAATTTCCTTTCTTTTGACCCTTACCTTTGCGGTGCAACTCTTTGGTGATTTGATTTTGCCCAAGTTTATCTATGCCGCAGGTCAGCGGGCAGCGGCGGTAGCCGCCAATGTGGCAGCGGCGCTGGGACTGGTGCTTTTGGTGTATTTGCCCGAGGCGTTACCCAATGCCTTTGCTGGCATTTTAATTGCCGTGGGGATTTATTCCCTTGGTTCTTCCATGATTGAGGTGCTCATCTCCCCCTTGGTGGAGGCTTGCCCCTTTGATAAAAAGAGTAGCACCATGAGTTTTCTCCACTCTTTCTACTGTTGGGGCAGTGTCCTCACTGTGGGACTTTCCACCGTGTATTTCGTCTTGGTGGGTGTGGAGCATTGGAAATGGCTGTCGCTTCTGTGGGCAATTGTTCCTGTGGTGGATGGCATCTTGTTTTTGAAAGTGCCTTTGGCATCCCTCCCCACCGATGAAAATGGTCGGCAGGCATCCCTCCCCAGCCTCATCAAACAGCCTGTGGTGTGGGCGCTTCTCCTGCTTATGACCGCAGGTGGCGCGGCAGAATTGGCGGTGAGCCAGTGGGCATCCGCCTTTGCCGAAGCGGCACTCCATGTGAAAAAAACCGTGGGGGATTTGTTAGGACCTATGCTCTTTGCGGTGCTTATGGGCGCAAGCCGATTGTTCTACGCCCTGTTTTCCGATAAAATCCGCCTCTTCCGCTTTATGCTCACCTGCGCCGTGGTTTGCGTGGTAGCATTTTTGCTCATCGCCCTATCTCCGTGGCCCTTGGTGGGTCTGCTGGCCTGCGGATTAGTGGGTTTCTGCGTGGGTATGTTCTGGCCAGGCTCTCTATCCTTGGGTGCAGGACGGCTCCCCTTTGGCGGAACGGCGCTGTTTTCCCTCATGGCAGCCTTTGGCGATGTGGGTTGCGCCATTGGCCCTGTGACCGTGGGCTTTGCCGCCGATGCCTTGGGCGGAAACCTCTCCTACGGCATGCTCTGCGCCACCATCTTCCCTGTGCTGGCAGGGATTTCCATTCTCATTCTCCGCAAGCCCAAACCTAAAAAATAAAAAAAGCACCGACCTTTTTGGTCGGTGCTTTTTATGTGCAAATCTTAGAACTTCTTGCCACAGTTGGGGCAGGTATCGGTAGTGTTGGCATCGTACTGAGTGCCACAGTCAGCGCAGAAACGCAGGACGGGTTCCTTGACCTCTTCCTTGGCTTCTTCGCAGCAGGGAGCCTTGGTCTTGTTGTTGATGTCAATGACGTTCTTCACCAAGAGGATGAACATCATGATGGATTCGTAGGCAATACGCAGAGCAACGGGGCCGAGGACCAGAATCAGCAGACCCTGACCAATGGTGCTGTCGCCCCAGTAGTCCTCACCAAACAGGGTGAAGAAGCCCAAGAACACCACAACACAGGTTGCCAGAGTGAAGATGAACTTCAAAATGACTTCCAAATACAGGGTCTTGAAGTGGAAGAAATCGTGCAGGAACTGCAAAATTTTGTGGGGCAGCTGACCGTCTTTCTTCTTGGGAAGCACCATAACATACAGAACAATGCATGCGGCCAGACCGAACACGGCGGCCAGAGTGTAGATAATAGAAGCACTCATAATAAAATCTCTCCTTTCAAATTGCAAGGATATCTTGCTCTTTTATAGTAGCAAATTTCCCTAGGGAATGCAAGAAAAAACGAGGATTTCCCCATAAAAAACACCACCCTTTGGGGTGGTGTTTTTTAATTCTTATTCTTCTGCGGGGGCGGTGGAAGCGATGTAGAGTTCCTGCATCTGCTTGTCGTCCACCACATCGGGGCAGTTCATCATCAGGTCTGCGGCAGTCTGCACCTTGGGGAAGGCGATGACATCGCGGATACTCTCTGCGCCCGTCATGAGCATGACCAAGCGGTCCAGACCGTAGGCCAAGCCACCGTGGGGAGGTGCGCCAAACTTGAAGGCATCCACCAAGTGACCGAAGCGCTCGCGGATATCCTCTTCGCTAATTTCCAGAGCACGGAAGGCCTTTTCCTGCAAATCGGGAGTGTTGATACGGATAGAGCCACCGCCCAATTCTGTGCCGTTAAGGACAATATCGTAGGCGCGGGCGCGGACATTTGCCTTGTCCGTGAGAATTCTATCAGCATCGCACTCCATGGGAGCGGTGAAGGGGTGGTGCATGGCCTGATAGCGACCCTCTTCTTCGCTGTACTCGAACATGGGGAATTCCGTGACCCACAGGAACTTAAAGTCGTCAGACTTGAGAAGACCCAACTGCTTGGCGCATTCACAGCGGAGAGCGCCCAAGGATGCAAAGACCACATCGTTCTTGGCATCTGCAACCAACAGCACCAAGTCGCCGTCCTTAGCGCCAGCGCGTTCGAGGATGGCATTTTGCTGTTCTTCCGTGAGGAACTTAGCATAGGAGGAGGTGACAGCGCCGTCAATGAGGCGAGTCCAAGCCAAACCCTTGGCGCGGTAGGTCTTGGCGAAGTCCTGCAGTTTGTCAATCTTCTTGCGGGGGAAGTCCGCAGCGTGACCATTCAGGTTAATGAGGCGCACGCTACCGCCGTTCTTCACGGCATCGGCAAACACGGAAAATTCGCAATCTTTTACAATGTCAGACACATCGCACAGTTCAAAGCCGAAGCGCAGGTCGGGCTTGTCAGAGCCGAAGCGGTCCATGGCTTCGCGGTAGGGCATCCGCAGGAAGGGGGTCTGGACATCCACATTGAGGATTTCCTTAAACACCCGCTTCATAAAACCCTCTTGGATGGTCATGATGTCATCTTCCGTGATGAAACTCATTTCCAAGTCAATCTGAGTAAACTCGGGCTGACGGTCTGCACGCAGGTCCTCGTCACGGAAGCAACGGGCAATCTGAATGTAGCGGTCAAAACCAGAGAGCATGAGAAGCTGTTTGTACTGCTGAGGGCTCTGGGGCAGAGCGTAGAACTTGCCGGGATGCACACGGGAGGGCACAAGATAGTCACGAGCGCCTTCGGGGGTGGACTTGGTGAGGATGGGGGTCTCGATTTCCAAGAAGCCCTGCTCATCAAAATAGTCACGGCAAATCTTCACAATTTTGTGGCGCAGTTGGATGGTGCGTTGCATATCGGCACGGCGCAGATCCAAATAGCGGTACTTGAGACGCAAGACATCGTTGGCGTTGGAGTTTTCCACAATTTCGAAGGGAGGGGTCTCGGATTTTGCCAACAGGCGCAGTTCGGTGACCTCGATTTCAATATCGCCCGTGGCGATTTTGGTGGATTTGCTCTCACGCTCCCGCACGATACCCGTGGCGGCAACCACGTATTCAGCGCGGAGGGATGCGGCTTTCTCAAAGATTTCACGGTCAGTGGAATCGCCAAAGGAAAGCTGTACCAAGCCCGTGCGGTCACGCAGGTCTACGAAAATCAGCCCGCCCAAGTCACGCTGACGCTGAACCCAGCCACAGACGGACACAGTTTTGCCCACATCGCTTAGACGCAGGTCTCCACAATAGTTTGTGCGATGAAAACCAGTGATGGTATCCATAAAAAACATCTCCTGTTTGAATTTATTGTTCCAAAATCACGGCAATTTGCTCTCTTTCTTCGAGGGCTTTGCCGATGGCAGTGGCAGTTTCTTCGTAACTAAGAAGCGCCTGCTCGCCTGTTTGCATGTTTTTGAGGGCACATTTGCCTTGAGCAATCTCATCCTCGCCCAAAATCACGGCAAAGGGGAAAGAAAGTTTATCCGCATAACTCATTTTCTGCTTAAACTTCTTCTGCTCCGTGTACAGTTGGGTGCGGATGCCACAATTTCGCAGATAGGTGGCAAGACGGATGGCTTCCTTAGGGTCATCGGTCATGGGAAGCACCAACACATCCGCAGGAGCGGTGGGAAGAGCGGGATTTAAAAGACCCTGTTCGCCCAGCACATAGAACAGACGGGTCAGCCCAATGGAAATGCCCACACCAGGCAGAGGCTTATCGATATAAAACTCCGCTAGGTTATCGTAACGCCCGCCGGAGCAGACGGAGCCGATTTCGGGATAGTCCAAAAGGGTGGTCTCATACACCGTGCCCGTGTAGTAGTCCAAACCGCGGGCGATGGTCAAATCCACCGCAAAGTGGCTCTGGGGCACACCAAAAGCGCTGAGGTTTTGGCACACGGCGGAAAGTTCTTCCCGACCAGCATCCAACAGCTCGTTTTTGCCCGCGTACTGGCTGAGTTTTTGGAGCACCTCTTCGTTACTGCCACGGATGGTGGCAAAACGGAGAATTTCGTCCGCCTGCTCAAGGCTCAGCCCGCAGGAATCCACCAAAATATCCTTGACGGCGCTTTCGCCGATTTTATCCAGCTTATCCATGGTGTGCATAATGTCTGCCGCCTTATCCCGCAGACCCAGCATCCCGTAAAATCCGTTCAGGATTTTGCGATTATTCACCCGAATGACAAAGCGGTTTAGCCCCAAACGGGTGAAGGTGTTATAGATGATGGAAGGAATCTCCGCCTCGCAGAGGATATCCAACTTGCCATCGCCAATGATGTCAATATCCGCCTGATAGAACTCGCGGAAGCGACCACGCTGGGCTCTCTCCCCACGGTACACCTTGCCAATTTGGTAACGGCGGAAGGGGAAGGCCAGTTCGTTATAGTGGAGCGCCACATATTTTGCCAAAGGCACAGTCAAATCGAAACGGAGGGCAAGGTCGCTATCGCCCTTTTGGAAGCGATAGATTTGCTTTTCCGTATCGCCACCGCTTTTTGCCAAAAGCACTTGGGCATCCTCAATGGCGGGAGTATCCAAGGGGGTAAAGCCATAGAGGGCGTAGGTTTCCCGCAGGATTTCCATGATTTTTTCCATCTGCTGTTGAGGAGCAGGCAGGAGTTCCATAAAACCCGAAAGAGTACGGGGTTTGAAGGTAGCCATAATGAGAGGTTCCTTTCTATCGGTCGAAAAACGCACCCGCCCCGCAGAAAACGGAACGGGGTACGGTTTATCGCAGTGTTTTTTTCGGGAGCATTTCCCGCCAATCCAAATCGCCACGGTCCAGACCCAAAATCAGCATTTCTGCCGATGCCAAGTTGGTTGCCACGGGGACATTATAAGAATCACAGAGGTGCAGAGTCTGCACAATGCGCTGTTCTGCCCAAGGATCAGTGTTGTTGGGGTCAGAGAACAGGAAAATCATATCAATCTCATTGTAGGCAATGCGGGCATCCACCTGTTGGTGACCGCCCTGATTTTTTGCCAAAAACAGATTCACGGGCAGACCCGTAGCCTCTGCAACCAAACGACCAGTGGTGGCCGTGGCGGACAAGGTGTGGCGGGAAAGCACACTCTTATAGGCGGTGCAGAACTGAATCATCAGTTCCTTCTTCTTATCATCGGCCATAAGGGTAATGTTCATATGGGCATACCTTCCTTTCTCGGCAGTCCAAAAAATCTGTCTACTTTCTCTTTAAGGGTGCGGGTAAGTCGCACAAACGGCGGCTCACACGCAGTACGGCGCTGGCCGCGCCTTTTCGGCTACACAGCACCAAAGGTTTTCCGCCATATGCACTGAGCGGTACATTGCGGTCTTCGGGCACAAGACCCAGAAGAGGCAAACTGACTTCGTCCATAATATCGTCCACGGTTTCCCCCAGACGGCGGAAGAGTTTGGGGTCTAAGCGGTTGACCAAAATGCGGGCAGGCTTGTCCCCAATCATCTGCGCGGCACGAGCGCCATCCCGCAGCGTGGCTTTGTCCCCACCTGTTACCACCACAACCTCGCTGGCGCAGTTTATGCACAGGCGGAAGAGTACGCCAATGCCCGCAGGGGCATCCAGCAGGATAAAGTCAAAATTCTCGCGCTCCCGCAGGACCATGGCGCAAAAGGCATCTGCATCCACTTCTTCCGGCAAGGTGTTTACCGGCGCGGTGAGCAGATACAAATTGGGAATGCGGGGATGGTCACTCAGCGCCGAGGAGGAACATTCTTCCCGCATGAGGCAATCAAAGGGAAGCACCGCTTCCTCCGTCATGCCCAAGGCAATGTCCAAATTCCTGAGACCCACGTCCAAATCCACGCACAAAACCCGTTTGCCCATGGCGGCAAGGCAGGTGGCGATACCGGCGCAGAGGGATGTCTTCCCCGTGCCGCCTTTTCCGGAAACAAAAGCAAGAACTTTGCCCATAATTCCGCCACCTCCCCCTTATAAAATCCATGGAATCATTATAAACAAAAGCGCTTGTAAATTCAACACTTTTTCTGTAATTTCCCAGTGGGAAAGTTCTGTTTTTCCCCCACGGAGCATAAATAATTGGGGGAGGGGTGCAAATGTACAGACGAAAGAGCCGAACATTCGGTCTTTGGATTCTCATTTTAGCGGTTTTGTTGCGGGTTTTCTTTGTGGGTGGGGTCATGCATCTGCGCAACAAGGTGGTCTCCATGGTCAGTTCCAATGCCATGTTCCGCCTGCTTCTTTCCGTGGCGACAGGCACGGAAATTTCTCAGCCCCAAAGGCAAAATCCGCAGGTTTGGGTGCTTCATCGCGCTCCTGCGCCAAGCAAAGTAGCACCCACCATCGCCCCGCCTACGGCGGAGGAAGGGGAAAGCATTTCCATCCAAAATGCCACTACCTACACCATTTCCAAGACGGATGCGGTGCAGAGGCAGACTCCCGTCTCTGCCACAGATGGACCAGCGGTGCTCATTATCCACACCCACACCACCGAGGCATATACCCCCTCGTCGGGCTACGAATATAAAGCCTCTGACCGCATGCGCACCATGGATTTAAGCAAAAGTGTGGTGCGTGTGGGGGAGGAACTGGCGCAGACCCTTGCCAGTCGTGGCATTGAGGTTCTCCACGATAAAACCATCCACGACTATCCCGATTTTAACAGCGCTTACACAACCACCGCTCAGCATATTGCCCAGTGGCTGGAGAAATATCCCAGCATTCAGGCGGTCATCGATGTCCATCGGGATGCCGTGGAGTATGCCGATGGCACAGCCAAGTACTTATCTGCCACCCTCGCCGATGGTACAGTGTCTGCCCCTCTTATGTTGGTGGTGGGTACGGACAAGGGTGGTCTCTATCACCCCAACTGGCAGGATAATTTGGCATGGTGCGTCAAATTGCAGGCGCTGTTGGAGCGGGAAAATGCAGGTTTGTGTCGCCCCCTCAATCTGCGCAAAGAGCGCTTTAATGGGCATTTTACCCCCAAATCGTTCATCCTAGAGGTGGGCACTACGGGCAACACCCTCCCCGAAGCCCTTGTGGCGGTGCGTGCCTTTGGAGAGAGTTTTGCCGACCTGTGGGAATTAAATACTGTAAAATAGTTTACTTTCCATTTTTGGGCTGATATAATAAGCACAAATACGCAAACGGAGGGGATATGATGTCCAACCCATGGTGGAAAAATGCGGTAGTGTATGAAATATACTGCAAAAGCTTTGCCGATTCCAATGGTGACGGCATTGGGGATTTAAAAGGTGTCATGGAAAAACTTCCCATGCTCAAAGAGCTGGGTGTTACCTGCATTTGGTTCACGCCTATCTATACATCCCCTCAAGTGGATAACGGCTACGATGTTGCCGATTATCGCAATATTGACCCTGCATACGGCACTTTGGAGGATTTTCAGAATCTGCTCCAAATGGCTCACAGCATGGATATGAAAGTCATCATGGATGTGGTGGTGAACCACTCTTCCGATGAGCATGTGTGGTTTCAGGAGTCCCGAAAATCCAAGGACAACCCCTACCGCAACTACTATATCTGGAAGCCTGCCAAAGATGGCAAAGAACCCAACAACTGGGGCAGTTATTTCCGTGAGGAGAACGGCTCTGCATGGAAATATGATGAAGCCACAGGGGAATATTATTTCCATCAGTACGCCATCAAAATGCCCGACCTGAACTGGGATTGCAAGGAACTCCGTGAGGAAATCTATGACATGCTCAATTGGTGGATTGACTTGGGCGTGGATGGTTTCCGTCTGGATGTGTTCACCCGCTTCCAAAAGACTCCTGGTTTCCCCGATACCACCAAAAAAGCTGGTCCTTTGGACAGAAACGGCTTTGTGGTGGACCACGATATGTGTACCAATGTGGAAGGCATTCATGAGATTATCCACGAGCTCAACCGCAACGTCTTTGGCAAGCGGGGCGTTATGACCGTGGGCGAGGGTTCGGGTGTCACCTACGAAAACGCCCTGCCTTATGTCCATCCCGACCGTGAGGAACTGAACATGGTCTACCATTTTCAGCTTGCCGCGCGGGTGAGAACCTCCCTCAGTGCCGACCAGTTCCGTGATATCCAAAGCAAGTGGGCGCAGGTCATCGCCAATGGCGGTTGGGCAGTGCAGTATCTCTCCAATCACGATAGCGCCCGTCAGGTCTCCTGCTATGGGGATGCCACGAACTATCGGGAAGAGTCCGCCATGCTTTTGGCTACCTTGATGCACACCACCCCTGGCACACCCTTTGTGTATCAGGGTGAAGAAATCGGCATGACCAATGTGAAATTTGACTCCATTGAGGACTATAACTGCTGTTACACCAAGGGCGACTACTACTCCATGATTCAAAAGGGCGCTACCCCCGAAGAAGCCATCTCTACCCTTGCCCCCAGAAGCCGTGATAATGCCCGCACCCCCTACCAGTGGAACGGGAGTGAGCACGCAGGCTTTACCACAGGCAAGCCTTGGCTGAAGGTGAACCCCGCCTATGAAGAAATCAACTTGGAGAAGGATTTACAGTCGGAAAAATCCATCTTCCGTTACTATCAGAAACTCATCGCTATGCGCAAGGAACATCCTGCCATCACAGAAGGGGACCTGAAGTTCTACCTGTGTGAGGATAGGGACATTGTCCTCTACACCAGAACTTGCGAAAAGGAAACTCTCTTGGTGGTTGCCAATATGAGCAGTAAACCTGCAACCCTGACCTTGCCCGAAGAACTCCGCGGTGAAAAATTTAAAAGAATTCTCACAAACTGTGCCAAAAACGCCCCCGCTTTGGATGGAAGAACTCAGCTCCAACCTTGGGAGAGCGAGGTCTATGTGAAAGCCTGAACGCCATAAAAAAGACCCCCATGCCACACCGCATGGGGGTCTTTTTTTCTCTATTTAACCGCTAATGATGGAGGAGATGACTGCCATAATTTTATCGTGGCAACCACCGCAACCTGTGGAGCAGGCGGTCAGACGCTGAACTTCCTCAAACTCCTTCTGGACATCGGAAAATGTCTTGTGGCTGTGGAGGGCATTGTCAATATCTGCCATGGTGACCTGCTTGCAGTTGCAGATGACATCGTTGGGGAGATAACGCACTTCTTCCATGTTGTTTTGCTCCTTTCCCGTTGGGACGATTCTAAAAATATTGTAGCCCGCACCAATGCAAAAGTCAAGAAACAGGAAGAAAAAAGCACCCTTGGAGCGGGCGCTTTTTCCTTACAGATTGGGTTCTTTTTCCTCTAAAAATGCCTCGCCGGAATAGGGGTGCACAAAATATTCATACTCAAATCCACCGTGTTCAAAGGAAACCTCATAGTACACAGAGCATCCCACGGGGCGGGCTTCTACTTCCACATCGCGGGCAGCGGATTGCGCCACCTGCGCATGAAGCAGGGCTGCTGCCACCGCTTGCGCGGGGGAAATTCTGGCACCTTGCAGATGTTCTAAATTCCCCGCGTGGAAGGCGATATCCGCGGGCTCAATGGAAGCATTGCCGGCGGAATCTGCCAAACTGGCAGAAGGCGGATCTGCGGGAGGCGGCGTTTGTGCCTCAGGGGCAGGGGCGGGCTGTTGGCATGCTGCCAAAGACAGGGCAAGCAGCAAACCAAGCAGGAAAATAAGAATTTTTTTCATGTTGTTTGTCCTCCTTTGGTAGGATTAGAATGCGGGCGGAGAAGCATCTTCTCCGCCCGCTTTATTGTGATGATGGGGCGGCCAAGGTCGCCGAATGTTTTAGGATTATTTGAAGTAGCGGTCCAGAAGTCCCTTCAATGCTACGCCGTGGCGGGCCTCGTCACGAGCCATTTCATGCACAGTGTCATGGATGGCATCGAGATTGTTCTTCTTGGCGCACTTTGCCAAATCGAACTTGCCTGCGGTTGCGCCAAATTCGCAATCCACACGCCAAGCAAGGTTCGCCTTGGTGCTGGCCTTCATGTTGGCTTCCAAATCTTCGCCCAAGAGTTCTGCAAACTTTGCGGCATGCTCGGCTTCTTCATAAGCAGCCTTTTCCCAGTACAGACCGATTTCGGGATAGCCTTCGCGGTGAGCGATGCGAGCCATGCACAGGTACATACCCACTTCGGAGCATTCGCCGTTGAAGTTGGCCATGAGCTGATCGAAGATGTACTTCTTGTCTTCTTCAGAAACATCGGGGTTGTTCTTGACGGTCTTAGCATAGACGCCATATTCATGCTCGGCAGCCAGCTTCATTTCGCCGGACATTTCGTTGAACTTAGAAGCGGGAACCTTGCAGATGGGGCAGAATTCGGGGGCGGAGTCACCTTCGTGAACATAACCGCAAACAGAGCAAACAAACTTTTTCATATTAATTTTCCTCCAAATAATTTTATAGTTTTTATATTTTTATTTATATTTCTTTTTTACAGAAATGGCACTGCCCGTGGAAACACAGGCTCACTGCCTCAATATCTCCCTCCGCTACCTTGGGAGCAGGGGGAATTTCTATTTCCATCAGGTCGGAGACCCGACCACAGACGGTACAGAAAAAGTGGGCATGAGGATGTAAATCCCCATCAAAGTGTTCCATACCACCATTAAAACCAACGCTTTGGATTTGTCCGTCTTCCCGCAAAATGCTAAGGTTGCGGTAGACTGTACCCAAACTCAGTTCCGGCATGCGGGGCTTGAGTTGGTCAAATACCCATTGGGCGGTGGGGTGGCACACAGTGCCTTGGATGCAGGACAAGATGGCGTCCCGCTGTTTACTTTTGTTTCGGGATGGTCTCATGTCTCACCTCTAAAATTAGGAATGATTCTTAATTACAAGCTGAGTATATCATGAGATGCATCCCTCGTCAAGAGGAAATTTTTATTTTTTTTGAAAAATTTTTTGCCCTCCTGATCCAATCCCAAAACAAGATGCCATCCTTGCAAGAATGGCATCTTGTTTTGCAAATTTTCTCGAACAAATGTTCTCAATAGTCCCATAATGGGGACAGGGGATTTGGTAAGATACTCCTGCGATACGCCCCATCGCACCGCCCTACGGGGCAGAAACATCCTCTGCGGGAGCATTTTTTTGGCGGAGACGGCGGAAGAACTCAGTCAGCCGTTTCGTACAGGCTTCTTCCATGCACCCACTTTCCACTGTGGGTTTGTGGTTAAAGGGGAGCGCAAATAAATCCGTGAGAGTACCGCAACAGCCAGCCTTGGGGTCTTTGGCGCCATAGACCACCCGCGGGATACGGGCATTGATAATGGCCCCCGCGCACATGGGACAAGGCTCCAAGGTTACATACAAGGTGCATTGCCACAAACGCCAACCGCCCAAGGTGTTGCAGGCATTGTGGATGGCTTCTATTTCCGCGTGCGCCAAGGCATTTTTGCCCAATTCTCTACGATTGCGCCCCGTGCCCACCACCTTTTCGCCCAAGGTGATGACACAGCCAACGGGCACTTCCCCTTCGGCAGCAGCCTCATCTGCCAAGCGGAGCGCTTCGGTCATAAAGTACTCATCTGTCAAGAAAATCGCCTCCTTATGCTATTTTTAATGGTAGCAGAAGCAGAAAGAAAGGTCAAGAAAGAACGGTAAGCTGCGGAATTGTACGGAAAGGAAGATTATGAATGGAATGTATCGTTCACAGATGGCCCATGGGGTTCGGGGAAGCGCATCCCCACTGCACCCTGTGTGGTAGCCGCCTCTTTGGCGGTGAGGTTTACTATCGCATACAGCGGGAGCGGGTGTGTCGGGACTGCCTGCCCTTGCTGGCACGGCGGGTGTTTGCCCCCTATCGCTGTCAAGTGGAGGAAGAGTGCCTATGACACTGCGGGAAATGTCTGAGGAATATCGGGTATCGTCCCGTCTGCTTTCCGACCGTCTTCGGGTGCTAAGACGGCAGGCACGGGAGTGCAAAAATCGGGAGGAGCGCTGGCATTTGGAGCGGAGAATTGCTCGTTTAACGGAAATGCTCACCCAAACCAACGAACTTGCCGCCCATACAGAGCATTATTATGAAAGGAGTTACTGCGGAAATGAAAAATATCGCCTCTAAAAACCGCGAACTCCAACTACAGCGGATGAAACGCGCCATCCGCGGGGAACTGACGCCCCGACAGCAGGAAATTGTGCGCATGGTGTTCTATGAACATCTCCGCCAAGCGGAAGTGGCACGCCGATTGGGACTCAGCCGTTCCACCGTGTGTCGCACCCTCCATCGTGCCGAATCCCGCCTCCGCAAACGTCTGGAATATTAGATAGGGAATATTAGATAGAGAAAAAGCACCGACCATTGGTCGGTGCTTTTATTCTTATGCTTGGCGGAGGGCTTTGCAAATGGCGCCAAACTTGGGAGGCGTGCCGTAGAGAAGCACCCCAATGCGATAGATTTTTGCCGAAAGAATGCCAACACCCACCACAGACGCCGCCAAAAGTCCCACAGAAATGGCAATTTCGTGAGCGGGAACTGTGCTCATGGCAATGCGGGTAAACATGGCCATGGGCGCGGTGAAGGGGACAAAGGAACAGATTTTCATCAGCAGAGTGTCCACGGTGTTGGCGGTCATGGAAATCATCACCACCACAAAACCCACCACAAACAGCATGGTAATGGGCATGACGGAGGTGCTGATATCCTCCAATTTAGAGGCCGTGGACCCCACGGCGCCAAACATAAACGCATAGATCAGGAAGCCCAGCACGAAGAACAGCAGCATGTAAATGAGCAGCTCTGCCGGCATATCGAACATGGCGGTAATGACGCCTTCGGCATCCCAATATCCCTTGTTCAGGTTAAAGGAAACCATTGCCGTGCCAAAGATGACCAAAAGTTGCGTGAATCCCGCAAGGCAGGAGGAGAGTACCTTGCCAAACATCATGGCCACAGGGTCGGCGCTGGTAACTAACACTTCCATGGCACGGGAACTTTTTTCCGTGGCCACATTGGTTGCCACCATCTGTCCATAGAGAAGAATGACCATATACAGCGCGAAAATCATAATGTAGGTATACCAGTAATTCTGCATTTGGTCCACGCCCAAGGTCTTGACCTGACTTTGGATTTGGGCGGTCATGATGTTCTGCACTTCTTCTGCCGATAGACCTGCATTGGTCATGGAAACGGTACGGTACAGTTCTTTCAGTACCTCATCGGCCACTTGGGTATTGGTATCATACATGGAAAGATTGTTGACCCAATAGGTGTAAGAGGTCAGGCTTTCCAACACAAAGGCGCACTCGGCCTCCCCCTTGGTAATGAGTTCTTCCACCACAGCAACAGACTGCGCCTTTTTCACCTCATATTTCCCAAAGGCAACGGCAAAGGCCTCTTCGGTCAAGGGAGCATACTCCGTTTGGTCCACCAAAAGGAGTGTTTCGCGGTCCTTGGGCGCAGAATCCGCCTTGTCTTTTTTGAAATTTTCCGCAATACGAGGGAAGAACATGACCACAGCAATGGCCAAAGCCAAAAACACCGTAATTCCCACAAAGGACTTGCTCTGCAAATAGTTTTTCAGTTCAAATTTGAGAATTTTTCGAAACTGTTTCATGGTCTTACACCTCCTTTTCCGCATATTCTACGAAGATATCGTTGAGAGATGGCTCAAAGACCTTCATTTCATCGATATCGTAGGTTTCTGCCAAAAGCTTCATAATGCTCTGCTTTTCATCGGGAGAAGCGAGGGTCAAGAGAAGTTCTCCATCCTTGCCCTGCTGGCAGGCCTCGCCAAATCGGGTGGCGATGGCATCGGACTGAGTAGAACGAATGACCAGACGATTGCGGGGATAGTTGCGCTTGATTTCATGCAGGTCGCCACTGAGCGCCACCTTTCCACCGTTCAAAATGGCAATGCTATCGCAAAATTCCTCAATGTAATTCATCTGATGGCTGGAAAACAGCACAATCTTCCCCTTGGCGATGACCTCTCGCACCACATCTTTTAAAAGCATGGCGTTGACAGGGTCTAAACCCGAAAAAGGCTCATCCAAAATCACCACATGGGGATCGTGGGCCAAGGCGGTAATCAGTTGGATTTTTTGCTGATTACCCTTGGAAAGGGTGTCCAGCCGTTTGTTGCGGTACTCTGTCATGCCCAGCCGATTTAACCAGTAATCCACGGAACGGACGGCGGATTTGTAATCCATGCCCTTTAATTCCGCAAAATACACCAACTGGTCGATGATTTTCTTTTTAGGGTACAGCCCCCGTTCCTCTGGCAGATAGCCAAACTGCACCTTGTTATAGTCAATGGGTGCGCCATCAAACAGCACCTCGCCCCCGTTGGCGGGAAACACATGCATGAGAATGCGGATGGATGTGGTTTTGCCTGCGCCGTTTCTGCCCAGCAGACCGAAGGCTTTGCCACCCTCAGCACGCAAACTCACACCCTGCAACACCTTCTTTTCACCAAAGGACTTTTGGATATTTCTCATTTCCAAAACCATAGATAAGCCCTCCTTGCGACTTTTCTTTGTTTCAATATACCACCGTCTGCGCTGTGGCGCAAATTTTTTTCGTAGCAAAGACAAAGAAAATATACTCAATCTTTGAGTATATGTCAATACTCAATTTATGAGTATGCTACCCTTTTCTTATAAGGAAACGGCGGTGATAAGATGGATTATCGGGAGCGGATGAAAGCGCTACGCGAAGACCGCGATCTGACCCAAGCGGACTTGGGCAGAGTGCTGAACAAATCCCAGCAAGGGTACAACCACATTGAAACGGGACGGGCAGAACTCAAAATTGAGGATTTGATTAAACTCTGCGATTTTTATAAGGTTTCTGCGGACTATTTCATCGGTCGCGAGCAGAAAAAATGACCTACTCTTGTGAGTAGGTCATTTTTGTCGTAGTCAGATATAGAAGCCACCCTACGGATGCGCTACCCACCATGCGCTTTCTCGGCAGGGCAAACGGTCGCGGAGCACCTTTGCCGTATGTGAGACCGCAGAGGGTGATTCCTTAGGAGGGGTGGTTATTAGGAGGGGACGGATCGGTAAAAAGTCCCCTCCTAATTTGCCTTCTTTGGGTACTTTTCTTGGCAACCAAGAAAAGTACGAAACACCCTCATCCGCTTCGCTATGCTCAGCACCTGTCTCGCTGCGGCTCGGTCACGGCACGGCTCTGACAGTCCACTGGACTGTCATTCACTACCGTGCCGCCGCTTCGCTACCCACGGGAAGACATGGGACGCCGTGGATGCCCCGACCCTACACTCCCGCTCAACAAAAAAGCACCGCTCGTGTGAGCGGTGCTTTTTCTATGCAATTCCTTATTCGCCCATGACCATGACCTGCACGGTGCGGGTGCGACCGCGGGTTTGATCCCAGTCGATGAAATGCACTCTGCCGAATTCGCCCAGGTCGGCTTCGCCGTTTTCGATGACCACGGTGATGTTTCTGCCGATGATGGAAGAACGCAGGTGAGCGTCCGTGTTGTGGCAACCGAAGTTGTCTTCGCCGTGTTCTTCGGCAAAGACCAGTGCTTCGTGACCGGGATGGAGATACATGCCTTCGTAACGGCAGGTGGGAATCCACTCTTCAAAGCAGTTGACCAAGTCCTGCTGGAGGGTCTCCAGACCCGTCATGGACATATCAAAAGCGCATTCCTGGGTAATGACGGAGCAGGTGGTGTGGTGGGAATAAACCACAACGATGCCGTCTTTGACACCCGCCTTTTTGACAATTTCCTTCACTTTGTCAGTGACATCGTGGAAAGAAACGGCGCGGTGACGGGATTCCACCTTAAAACTTTCTCTGTAAACCATCTTACTTTTCCTCCATTTTCTTCAAATCGTCAGCGGCACGGCGGGTGGCGGCAATCATTTCATCAATCATTGCCAAGGGGTCTTTGGCGTTCATAATGCCGGAAGCGGCGCCAGCGGCTTCGCTACCTGCCATGATGAAATCGTACACTTCCTGACCGCAGGTGATGCCAGCAGCCTGTTCCACCATGATGTTGGGGTCCACTTCCTTAATGGCGGCGATGGAGTCCTTCACATAAGCCATGGGGCTGGAGCCCTTGCCACCACCGATGATTTCAGAGGGTTCGGGATTGATGATATCGGGGTGCAGTTGGGCGATGGCCTTGGCTTCGTCCAAGGTATCGGCACAGGCAAAGACCAGCATGTCCAGTTCACGGGCGCGGTCGATGGTTTTCTTCATCTGGGGCAGGCTCATGGGCTTTTCGCAGTGGTTAATCATCACGCCCACAGCGCCAGCATCCTTAACGCCCTCGGGGAGGATATCGGCACAGCCACGGCCGGGACGCAGAGTGTCCATATAGGTGCAGAAGACTTTCAAATTCTTGGTGTTTTCGGCAACACGGCGAACTTCCAGTGCGGGAACGATGAAAAGCACATCGATATCGTACTTTTCAGCGGCCTTATCGGCGGCGATGGCGTATTCCAGCAGTTTGTCGCCCCAAACATAGTTTTTGGTGCCGACTTCAAAATAAGGAACGCGAATGGTGGGTTTCATAATATGTACTTCCTTTCTCAGTTCATTTCTTCATAATACTTCCGCATTTTTTGCCACATACGGTCATAGTTGCGGAATTTTACATCATAATACGCCACATCATCTTCCTTGGGGGCGTAGGTCTTGTCCGCGTGGACCATCTTTTGGGCGGCTTCCGTGTAATCGCGGAAGATGCCACAGCCGCAGGCGGCAATGGCGGCTGCGCCCAAAGCGCAGACATCGGACTGGTTCAGCGCCACAATGGGGGTATTGGTGATGGAGGCAATCATATCCATCCACACGGGACTTCTTGCCGCACCACCCATCATGACGATGGATTTGACCTCCGTGCCATTCTGTTGGAAATCCTCCACGGCACGGCGGATACCAAAGGCAACGCCCTCCATAATGGCCCGGGCAAAATCGAAGCGGTCATGCTCCAAACCGATGCCCGTAAATGCGCCCTTGGCATTGAGTTGCCATAAGGGGTAGTTAGCGCCAGCCATATAGGGGAAGAAGGTGAGTTCGCCTGTCTTATCTCTGCGAGTGGCAACCACGCGGTTCATTTCATCAAATTCCTCAGGCAGGAAATTGTTTTTAAACCACTGGAGTGACGCACCCGAACAGACCAAAGACGCGATAGCGCCGTAGAGTCCTTCCACAGGGTGCTTGCCAGGGGCGATGTAACTTTCCGTAAAGAGCGGAGACTTGCTGATGCCCATAAGCACCCAAGTAGTGCCTGCGGAAAGGAGCATATCCCCCTCCTGCACCGCACCTGCGCCGATGGAAGCGCAGTACTGGTCATGAGCGCCGTTAAAGACTTTTACTGTTTCGGGAAGTCCCAATTCTTTGGCGCAATCTTCTGTGAGATTTCCCACAAAAGCGCCTGTGGGCATGACGGGAGGAAGTTCCTCGCGACTTAAACCGATTTGGGAGAGGATTTTTTCATCCCAATCGTTCTTCTCAATGTTCCAGAGTTGGCGGATGGCGCAGTTGGTGGGGTCGATGACATCCTTGCCTGTGAGCCAGCGGTTGACCACTTCCAAGGTGGTAATATACTTTTTGGCGGAGCGGTATTCCTCCATGGATTTCATGCGGAGAATTTTTGCCGCATCCAAGGATGGGTCAATTTTCCAGCCTGTGGTTTTGTAGATGTATTCATCCGTCAGGGCACGCTCCACCGCTTCCGCTTCCAATGTACAACGGGTGTCCATCCAAGTCCACGCATTGCCGATGAAATCGCCTTTTTCGTCTGTCGCCACGGTAGACCCGCCTTGGGTAGAGAGGGAGATGGCGACCACTTCTGCATCTTTCACATCCTGCAAAGCCATGCGGATGGCGGTAGAGGCGGCAGAAACCCAATCTTCCGCCTTTTGCTCAATTTCTGCCCCGTGGGAGATGAGGGGATAACCCTGAGACCCTTGGGCAATCATGTTGCCCAATTCGTCCACCACCAAGGCTTTACAGCAGGTCGTGCCCAAATCCAAGCCGATGACACAGCGTTTCATGTTATTCCTCCCATTCAAACAAGGTGGCGGAAACTTCCGTTTCCATACTCTCCCCTGCGTTCAGGGTGTGCACTGCGCCTGCTTCTTTGGCAACGGCATAGTTGGGAGGCAAGGTGCTCCACAATTCTACCGCCATTTCATAACAGCGACCATACCAAGGATAGTCCTGTCCAGCGCCAAACTCCGCCCAGACCCACAGATAGGGGAAGACTTTTGTATCCCACTGCATGCGAACGCCAAGACCTGTGTTGTGGTTTACCAGTTCGTACTTGCCCTCTTTTAAATCGCGGATGCAGTACTCCATGTACCACTTTTTGTCCATGGCGTAGGCGCGACTCATATCGATGAGATTGCCGTCTTTGTCGGGAAGATAGGGGAACTTGCCCTCGGTCTTTTCCGTAAAGGGGCAGGCAAAGCCCTCGTTGGGCTCGATGGTCACTGTAGGTTCACCCTCTAAATGCAGGCGTACGGATTCATCCAAGAAGGGGAAGCCGTAGGCAGGGTGATGACCCCACATGAAATTCTGGGTTTTCATGCCCACATTGGTGGCTTTTTGCTTTATGTACAGGGTGCCATCCTCCTCTTTGAGGGTCAGCCATTTTTCCAGTAGGAAGGGGGTGCGCACCATGCGCACGGAAAGATGTACGCGCACGCACTCGGGAGTGTCTTCCTCCACCACGCAATCCCAAGGATAGATGGTAGCCTCTCCGTGGAAGCCGATACCAGCGCCATCGTAGTTGCTTACTGTGGAATAGGTGGGGAACAGTTCCTGCCAGCCCCCTGCATAGAGGTCGTTAAACGGACCTTCGGGGTCTGTGAGAGTGGAGTGCTGATTGACATTTTTAATAGGATTAAAGGAGTGCCACAGCACATCCGTATCCGTCTTTTTGTAGAGAAAATCTACAATATCCGCGCCTTTATCCAAGGCGAGCACCACACGGATTTTTTGGTTTTCCAAGGAGAGCATCCGCACGCCGTCCATGATATACTGCCGTACACGGCAGCCGTAGTTACGGGTGTGGATATAGGGCTCAACGCGTTTCATATCGCCAACCTCCCGACATTTTTTCTCACCATAAATTTACTCCAAAATGCCCAAATAGTCAAGCAAAATGGGCAATTTTTGACCCGCGCTCCGCCCTTGACAGAAAAAGAAAAAAGTTTTATCCTATAAGCAAGAAATCGCGGGGTGATTTGCCCCGAAAATGAGGTGTTTTTATGGCTCTGCTGAGCGTAACCGAACAAGATAAAAAGGTCTATGAAGAACTGCGGGACTTTTTGCCCGATACTTTTGTGGACTGCCATACCCACATTTGGCTCAAATCCCATGAAATTGAGGGCGCGGAGCATTCTTTCTCTTGGCCCGATATGGTGGCAGAGGAAAACTCCATGGAGGATTTGCTCGAAACCAACGCCACCCTCTTCCCCGATAAAAAGGTCATTTCCGTTCTCTACGGTCAGCCCATGAATTATATCGATTTGGAAGAGAACAACAACTATGTTGCCCAATGGGCGGAAAAACTGGGCTGTCCCGCCCTGTATCTCACCCATCCGGGTGAAAGCGATGAGAGCATCGAAGCGCATATTGCCGCCCACCCCTGCTTCAAGGGTCTCAAGGTCTATTTGGAGTTCTCTCCCGCTTATATCCCCGCCAATGAGATTCGTATCTATGACTTTTTGCCCCCTCGTCAGTTGGCGCTGGCAGATAAGCACGGCTGGGTGGTGCAGTTACATATCGCCCGTCCCAAGCGCCTTGCTGACCCTGTGAACTATGTCCAGCTGAAAGAAATTGAGGATAACTACCCCAATTTGCAACTGATTGTGGCCCATTTGGGTCGCGCCTATGCCAAAGAGGACATTGGCGATGCCCTAGAGTATCTCAAGGATACCAAAAAGACCATGTGGGACTTTACCGCCAACACCAACCAGTATGTCATGGAACAGGTGCTCCAATACTTTGGACCTGACCGCCTGATGTACGGCTCGGATTTCCCCATTTTCCGCATGAAGGCCCGCCGTACTGTGGAAGATGGCTACTACATCAATGAAATCCCCGCCGATTCCCTGGGCGATGTGTCCTCGGACGGGCATATGCGGGAAATTCCCTATCCCGAAGCAGAGGAAATTTCCTTCTTCATCTATGAGGAAATGCTCTCCGCCAAACGCGCCTGCGAGAATTTGGGCTACGGCAAGGAAGAAGTGGAAAAAATCTTCTGCAAAAACGCCATGCGCATCTTCGGCATGGAATAAAAACAAACAAAATCCCACCTCTCCCGAGGTGGGATTTTTTGTGCGTAGGGGGGCGGATTCCCATATTCGCCCGCAAACAAAAAAGCACCGACCAATGGTCGGTGCTTTTTTCATGTAATTTTAAATTACAGAGCCTTTTTGGCGGTGTCCACCAGAGCGGCAAATGCGGCGGCATCATGGATGGCCATTTCGCTCAGGGACTTGCGGTTCATTTCGATGCCAGCCTTCTTCAGACCGTACATGAAACGGGAGTAGTTCAGCCCGAAGGGAGCCACTGCGGCGGAAATACGGGCAATCCACATCTGGCGATAGTCACGCTTCTTCAGCTTGCGACCCACATATGCGTAGGTGCCGGACTTCTTGACAGCCTGCTTAGCCATCTTGAAGTGGGTGGACTTGGAGCCCCAGTAGGACTTAGCCAGTTTCAGAACTTTATTTCTTCTTTTGCGCGTCATCATTGCGCCTTTAACTCTTGCCATTTCTTATATCCTCCTGTTCTTCCGATTATTTGTAGGGAATCATCAAGCGTACAGTTGCCTCGTTGGTAGCATCGGCATAGCCGTTCTTACGCAGGTTACGAGTGCGCTTGGTGGTCTTCTTGGTGAGGATATGGCTCTTGAAAGCGTGGGCTCTCTTGACCTTGCCGGACTTGGTCAGGCTGAATCTTTTCTTGGAGCCACTGTGGGTTTTGAACTTAGGCATTTTGTTGTTCTCCTTCCGTATTATGGGTTTTTACTTTGTAGATTTGGGGGAGAGGAACATGGCCATGTTTCTCCCGTCCAGCTTGGGATTCTTCTCCACGGTGGACAGTTCGGCGCAGGCCTCTCCAAATTTCACCAGCAGGGTCTCGCCGATGGAGGTGTGGGCCATTTCTCTACCGCGGAAGCGGACAGTGACCTTGACACGGTTGCCATCTTTGAGGAACTTTTGGGCGGAACGCACCTTGACATTAAAGTCGTTGGTGTCAATGTTGGGCGACATGCGCACCTCTTTGATTTCCACCACATGCTGGTTTTTCTTTGCTTCTTTTTCCTTCTTCAGCTGTTCGAACCGGAACTTGCCGTAGTCCATGATTTTGCACACGGGAGGCACGGCATTGGGCGAGATCTTCACCAAGTCCAAGTCCTTATCCAGCGCCAGTTCCAGCGCCGTAGCGGGGGACATGATGCCAAGTTGCGCGCCATCTTCACCGATGACACGGATCTCCTTATCGCGAATTTCTTCGTTGAGTTGATGGTTTAATTTGCTGATGACGGAACACCTCCACAAAAAACAAAACACGCAGATGCCGAAACACCTACGCGCACTTTTGCCCCATTTTCACGGAAAAAAGGGAAATATGCGACCTCTTTGCGCCATTTTGGGCTGGAGGTGAAACGCAGGTAAAACCGCATCTTCTTACTTTTGCATGGGAATTTTACCACAAAGGGCGGAGCTTGTCAACACCTTTTTTCATGCTCCGCCCTGTGGGACATATATTAATAGTAAAGAGGGACTTAGCCTGCCATAATCTCCGCTTTGCACACACCGCTTTGGTGGGAAATTCGGTTGAGCAGTTCATCCAAGGGGCATACTAATTCTATGGTTTCTGCTGTAATGGTCACCGATGCCACACCGCCTGTGGGAATGGTCTGGTTAATGGTGAGAATGTTCGCCCCTGCATCGGAAAACACCTGCAGTAGCCCACTGAGGAGACCTGCGGTATCCTGCAGAAGCACTTGGAAAGTGATAATCCGCCCCGCCATCATGTTGTGGAAAGGGAAGATGCTTTCCTTATATTTATAGAAGGCGCTACGGCTGATGCCCACCCGACGGGCGGCATCGCTGACCTTCTCTGCCTCCCCTGTGAGAAGCATGCGCTTGACCTCTGCCACCTTCAAAAACACTTCGGGCAGGGCGGCGGCTTCCACCAAGTAGAACTTGGGGTCGGGGAGTTTTTCTGCAGTTTTCATGGGATTTTGAGGCTGATTCATGGAAAAACCTCCTTATTTGTCCGCGGTAGGCGGGCGGTTGTCTTTATTGTGGCACACTTTTTGGAAAAATGCAAGTAAAGGATGGGGAAAGTTACGGAAAAAGGACATTTTCTGCGCCGTGGCGCCATGGTGATAGGGGGCATCATCGCCTTTTGGCTGGGGCTGAGGTATCTTTTGCCACCTGTACTTCCCTTTGTCATCGCCTTTTTGCTCAGTGTTGCCACAGAACCCCTTGGGCAACGCCTAAAGGAAAAAAGCGGGCTTTCCGCCACGGCATCGGGCATTGTGGTGCTGTTGGGGGTCTATTTGGTGCTGGGCTTGGGATGTTGGTTTTTGGGCAAAATCCTCCTGCGGGAACTTTCCCGCCTGTGGCAATATCTTCCCTATTGGGCGGAAAATCTCCGCCCCGCTTTGGCATCCTTGCGGGAAAAGGGGGAGCGGCTTTTTCAGTCTCTGCCTGACGATTTGGGTAATCTTCTCCGCTCCTCTGCTGATGGAATTTACGGCGGTATCGGGCGAATCATGGAGAAAATTCCTGCCACCATGTTAAACTTTTTCACCCACACAGCCAAAAAAGTGCCATCCTTCCTTTTGGCATTTGTCACCACCTTGGTGGCGGGCTTTTTTATGGCGGGGCGCTTGGACGCTCTGCGCCGTGGGCTCAGTCGCATTCTGCCCAAACCTTGGCGCAAGCACATTACTACCCTGTGGCAAAAAAGTCGCGGGGCGCTCAAGGGCTGGCTTATGGCGGAGAGCAAACTCTCCGCTGTGACATTTCTCATCACCACCAGTGGATTTTTGTTTTTGCGGGTGCCATTTCCTCTGCTGTTGGGACTTTGCACCGCGGTGGTGGATTTTCTGCCTGTTTTGGGCGCGGGGACAGTTTTAATCCCGTGGGCGCTGTGGTGTTTTGTGCAAGGGGCGCGTCTGCGGGCGCTATCCTTGGTGCTTCTCTATGCCGTCACCATTACCACAAGAACCATGCTGGAGCCTCGTCTTGTGGGCAAACATATGGGCATTCCGCCTCTACTCACCCTGTTTTCTGCCTATGTGGGGGCGAGATTCTTTGGCATTTTGGGCTTGGTGCTGTTTCCCTTGGTGGCATCGGTGGTGTGCCGTGTGCGGGAATGGGGGAGCGGGGCATAAAAATTTGGAAAAATTTGTCCTTTTCCTAAGAAAACTGTTGCATTTTCGCCGTGGAGGGACTAAAATAAACCCAGTAAGTATTTCATCTGAAACAAGACCGTTTTCGCATTGCAAAAACGGTCTTTTTTGCGGGTGAAATATAGAGAAAGAAAGGAGTTTCCCTCTTATGAATCTTGTTTATGGCATTAAGGACAAGCCCAAGTTCCCCCAGATGTTGCTGTTCGCTTTCCAGCAGGTGCTGGCAATTCTGGCAGCTACCATCGCCGTGCCCTCCATCATCGGTCACGGTATGAGCCAGTCCGCTGCTCTCTTTGGCGCTGGCGTTGGCACCCTCATCTATCAGCTCTTCACCAAGTTCCGTAGCCCTGTGTTCCTGGGCTCCTCCTTCGCCTTCATCGGCTCCATGTTTGCTGCTTTCGCTGGCGCTGCTTCCCTCTCCGCTGGCTATGCAGGTCTTATCATCGGTGCTGTGTGCGCAGGTCTGGTGTATGTGGTCATCGCTCTGGTGATCAAACTGGTTGGTGTGCAGTGGCTCAACAAACTGATGCCCCCCGTGGTCATCGGCCCCACTGTGGCTATCATCGGCCTTTCCCTGGCTGGCAACGCTGTGGGCGACCTGAGCGTTGGCAAGGTGATGAAGGAAATCACCACGCAGGTGATCAAGGACGGCGCAATTGTTGACGAGGTCTCCTCCGTTTCTGCTGCCAGCCCCTATGTTTGCATGATTTGCGGTCTTGCTACTCTGTTTGCTGTGGTTATGTTCTCTACCTACGGCAAGAAGATGGCGAAACTCATCCCCTTTATTCTGGGTATCTTGGTTGGCTATGTTGTGGCCTCCATCTTCACTGTCATTGGCATTGTGACCGATAATGTTGCCCTGCAGGTCATCAATTTCTCCGTGTTCAAGAACATGGAAATCTTCGCTATTCCCGATTTCAGTTTCCTGGAAGCCCTCAAGGGCGTGAAGGAAATTGATGGTGCTTTCATCGCCACCGTGGCTGTGGCCTATGTTCCCGTGGCTTTCGTTGTGTTCGCTGAGCACATCGCTGACCACAAGAACCTGTCCTCCATCATTGGCGAAGACCTGCTGGAGAACCCCGGTCTGCACTGCACCCTGTTGGGTGACGGCGTTGGCTCCATCGCTGGTGCTTTCTTCGGCGGCTGCCCCAACACCACCTATGGTGAAAGCGTTGGCTGCGTGGCTATCACCCGCAACGCTTCCGTGGTGACCATCACCACCACCGCCATTTTGTGCTTGATTATCTCCTTCTTTGGCCCCTTCGTGACCTTCTTGGCATCCATCCCCAACTGCGTCATGGGCGGCGTTTGCATCACCCTCTACGGCTTCATCGCTGTTTCCGGTCTGAAGATGCTCCAGAAGGTTGACTTGGGCAACAGCAAGAATCTGTTCGTTGCTGCTATCATCCTCATCTGCGGTATCGGCGGTCTGAGCGTTTCCTTCGGCAAGGTGACCCTCACCGCCATCGCTTGCGCTCTGATTCTGGGCATCATCGCCAATGTGGTGCTGAACCTGAAGAAGACCGAAGAATAATTCTTCTCATCCAAAAAAAGACACTGCTTCGGCAGTGTCTTTTTTGTTTTTGCCGTTGCTTTTTTTCTATATTACTGGTAGAATAGTTTTGTTAGAAAAGAGGATGCGTGTTTCATCCACAGAAAGGAAGTTTCCCTTTATGAAAAAAGCGATCTCCCTGATTGTTACCATCGTGACAGTGCTTCTCATTGTCACCTGCGTTGCTTCTGCGGCTTATCAGCCCGAAGAGTGCGAAAAGTGGAAGGCAGCCGTCAAGGTTACCACCGCCACTGGCATTACCGCTTACTATGAAAATCTCGACCCCTCCATCTCCGAGTGGTTGGCAGAAGTTCCCGGCGGCGGTACGATTACCATGCTCAAAGACGTCACCACGCTGACCGGCCAGTCCGCGCTGAAATTCCCCTTTGAGTGGAATCCCGAAAACCCCGTCACTCTCGACCTCAATGGCTACACCGTTACCTCTGGTGACGCCACCAGCCCCATCTATGTCATGGGTAACGGCCATTTCACCCTGAAAAACGGCACTTGGGTTCACGAGGGCATCAACTCCATCATGAACTTGGGCGTTAACTCTCAGGCTTACATGGATGACCAGGGCAAGTACTATAACCCCACCCTCATTATGGAAAACCTGTTCCTCCACAACACCAATAAGGAACACGGCATGCTCCTGCTTAGCAAGTTCTCCCGTGGCGATGTTACCATTAAGAACTGCACATTGTGGGGTCTTAATGATAAGTCCCACTTCTGCGCCATCAACTTTGAAAACACCAAGGATGACGGCTCTATCAAGCTGACCGTTGCCGATTGCATCATCGGCGGTACTGCCAACCGTGGCATCCGTATCGCTGGCGGTGGCATTGTGCGTATGAAGGTCACCAACACCGCTTTCGTCACCGACCCCACGGTGGAAACTGCAGGTTGCGTCATGGGCGGTAGCAACAAACTGGCTATCACTGGTCAGCCCCTGCCTGTGAAGAGTGGCTCCGCTGGCGCCGATGCTTACGGCACTTTGGTTACCGGTTGGACTGGCACTTCCCCCAAGGGCGATGTTGCCCTCAGCGGTACTGCCACTGTCTACGGCACTGCTCCCGAAAAGACCACCATCCCCGCCCCTGTGGTGAATCCCGATGACTATGCAGAACCCCCCGCAGAAGAAGACCCCTCCACCAGCGATGGCCCTGCCAAGCCTGGCACTCCCTCCAAGCCCGGTTCTCCTGTGAAGCCCACCAAGCCCGTGAAGCCCACCCCCGGCGCAACTGTGGTTGCTCCCGCATCTTCCGGTCCTGATATGACCATGATCATCATCATCGCCGCCGCCGCTGTTGTGGTGGTTGCCGCTGTGGTAGTTGTGATTGTGGTGGCATCCAAGAAGAAAAAGGCAAAGAAAGCCACCAAAGTGGAAGAATAATCCATAGAACAGTAAAAGCACCGCTCTCACGAGCGGTGCTTTTTTGTTGTGCGTAGGAGCAGGTTTTACATCCGCCCGCGGTTACAACAGTTGCCCCAAAAGGGTGAGGATATCCTCTGCCTGCAGGCAGGCTTCCCGCGCCAAGCGGGCAAAGAGACAGGAAAATTCCCCGCCTTGTTCTGCCAATGCGGTAAATTCCGCCTGTTCTTCCAGACTCTGCTGATATTGCCAGCGGAGGGTTTCGTTGATGCAGGTGACGCAAGGTGGCTGAGAGGGGATGGGACAAGGTTTTCTCCCTGTGAGGATGAAATACACACTACTTAAATCCCGCACTTGGGAAAGTTTCATCTGCTCCATGTGCTTGAGAATCGTCCGATTCTGTCCCGATACCTTTCCTGCCAAATAGCAGTAAAGACGCGCCTCCGTCTTGGCGCGGGAGAGATATGCCATGACCACATCGGGGGTGAGTGCACTATCTTCGGGGAGTGCAGGCTCTGCAGGGAGCGATGGGGTGGGCAGTGGCATAGGCTGGGGAGAAGAGGGGTCGGCAGGCAAAGATTCCGCCACTCGTTCCCACACCCGCCGTTCTTGTGCGGTGGGATAATGTTCCATAGAAAAAACGCCTCCTTCTTGCCATGCTATGCAGAAGGGGGCGTTTTGGTTAAATTTGAAAGAGTCTACAGGCATTTTCCGCGGTGATGCGACCCATTTCCTCTTGGCTTAAGCCTCTCAACTCTCCCAAGCGGGCGATGGTAATGGGCACAAGTCCGCTGTGACAGCGCTGGCCCCGATGGGGCACGGGCGCCATATAGGGGCAGTCCGTTTCCGCCAAAATGCGGTCTATGGGCACGGCTTTTACCGCTTCCAAGGCTTTGCGGGCATTGGGGAAGGTGACCACCCCCGTGAAACCCACATACCAGCCCAATTTTATGAGTTCTTGGGCAAACTCGCTAGAGCCCGAAAAGCAGTGGAACACGCCTTTCACCGATGGAAATTGACGGACAATCTCGAGGCAATCCCCGTGGGCATCCCGATCGTGGATGATGACGGGCAATCTCAGTTCCTGCGCCAGTTCCATCTGTCGCAAAAAGGCAATTTTCTGCACATCGGGAGGATTGTCCTTGTAGTAGTAGTCCAAGCCGATTTCCCCAATGGCTTTCACCTTGGGATGGGAAGCCAGTTCCCTATAAATGTTTGCGGTTTCTTCCGTAAAATTCCCCGCATCATCGGGATGGCTCCCCACAGCGGCATAAAAACCATCGTTTTCTTCCGCCAAGGCGATGCAGGCGCGGGAGGATTGTACATCACAACCCACATTCATCACACGGCTGACCTTCGCCTCGCGTACGGCGCGGAGAACTTCCTCGCGGTCAGCATCGAAGCGGTGGCTGTCCAAATGGGCATGGGAGTCAAAATACATGATTTTTACCCCTTTCTTTGCTCCAAATAGATGAGCAGAACCGCAATATCCGCAGGACTGACCCCCGAAATGCGGGATGCCTGCCCCACATTCATGGGACGAATGTCATTGAGTTTCTGCCGCGCCTCCAAACGGATGCCCGCAATGGAGGAATAATCCAAATCCGCAGGGAGAAGACGGGTTTCCTCTTTCTGAAACTCCTCCACCTGCTTTTCCTGACGGCGGAGATAGCCTGCGTATTTCATTTGGATTTCCGTCTGTTCCGTCACCGCCAAGGGAAGTGCGGGACGGGCGGGGTCAAAGGGGGCTAAATCCGCATAGCTCACATTGGGACGGCGGAGTAAATCCGCCAAACGGGCAGAGGATTCCACCGCCGTTGTGCCTTTTTCCGCGAGCATTTCATTGAGCGCTTCCGATGCAGGCACGCCTGTGTGCTCCAAGCGTTCCAGTTCTTGCGCCACAAGGGCATATTTTTCCTGCACTTTAGCGTACTGTTCGGGGCTGACAAGTCCTAATTCTACGCCAAAATGGCTGAGTCTTTGGTCGGCATTGTCCTGCCGATGGAGCAGGCGATATTCACTGCGGGAAGTCATGATGCGGTAAGGCTCTTCCGTGCCCTTGGTGACCAAATCGTCAATCAGAACGCCAATATAACCATCGCTTCTGCGGAGGATAAAGGGTTCTTCCCCGCGGAGTTTTCTCACAGCGTTGACGCCTGCCACAAAGCCCTGCACGGCGGCTTCTTCATAGCCACTGGAGCCACAGAACTGCCCCGCGCCGTAGAGATTGGGCACTTTTTTGCACTCCAAGGTAAGGGTAAGTTCCGTGGGGTCAATGCAGTCGTACTCAATGGCATAGGCGGGGCGCATCATTTCCGCATGCTCCAAGCCCACCACAGAATGCACCACATCCAACTGCACATCCTCAGGCAGGGAAGAAGAGAGCCCCTGCACATACATTTCATCTGTGGAAAGCCCGCAAGGCTCCACAAAAATCTGATGGCGATTTTTATCGGGGAAGCGGTCCACCTTGGTTTCAATGGAGGGGCAATATCGGGGGCCCACGGACTCTATCGTGCCGTCAAAAAGAGGACTGCGATGGAAATTCTGGCGGATAATTTCGTGGGTGCGCTCGTTGGTGTAGGTCAGGTAGCACACAGCCTTGTTTTCGGGGGGCGTTTGCGTGGAAAAGGAGAAGGGTACGGTCTTTTCGTCCCCAGGCTGTACTTCCATCTTGGAAAAATCGATACTACGGGCATTGAGACGCGGAGGCGTGCCCGTCTTGAAACGGCGCATTCTCAGCCCCATGGCGGTGAGGCATTCTGTCAGCCCTTCGGCGGCATGCATGCCATCGGGACCCGACTTCACCACGCAACTTCCCGTAATGCACGCGCCACCCAAGTAAGTGCCCGATGCGATAATGCAGGCATCCACCCCATACACTGCGCCAAGTTGGGTTTTTACGGCGCTGACTTTGCCATCTTCTAGACGGATTTCCGTCACCATAGCCTGTTTGAGGTAGAGGTTTTCCTGCCGTTCCAAGGTGCGCTTCATATCTTCCTGATATTTACGGCGGTCAGCCTGCGCCCGCAGAGAATGCACCGCAGGACCTTTGCCCAAATTTAAAAGGCGGTACTGAATGCAACAGCGGTCCGCGGCTTTGCCCATCTCGCCGCCCAAGGCATCCAATTCCCGCACCAAATGACCCTTGCCTGTGCCACCGATGGCGGGATTGCAAGGCATGTTGCCCACGGCATCCAAATTGATGGTAAACACCAAAGTTCGCATGCCCATACGGGCGCAAGCCAATGCGGCTTCAATGCCTGCATGACCTGCACCGATGACGGCAATATCAAATTTTCCTGCAAAAAATTCCATGAGGATGCCTCGTTTCGTTGATTTCGACCCTATGATAGCACAAATTCGCCCCAAGAGCAAGAACAGAGAGAATGTTCTGTACTTTTCTTGCTTGTCAAGAAAATGCGGGGAATCCTAGGGAAATCGGGGGGCTGGGTGGCTTGTCTTTTTGGTTGGGGGTGCTATAATGAAAGAGAGAAAGGAGCGAAACCCCCATGAAAAAATTTGTTGCTGTGCTTTTGGCACTGTGCCTTGTGTTCTTGACCGCTTGCACCGCCCAAGAACCCGCACCCCAAGACCCCGCTAACCCCGATGTGGTCGACCCCGCACCCACGGACCCCGTCGACCCCACTCCCACTGACCCCAACCCTGTAGACCCTCCCGCTGATCCCGCCCCCGTAGACCCCGTAGATCCTGCCCCTGTGGATCCCACTCCCGTGGTTGACCCCACAAAACCCTCTGTGGGCAAAGTGCAGTTTGGAGCCAACGAGGGACAGGAAAGTTTTAACACGGTAGAGGGCGTTGGCATGCACATTCTCATCTGGGTTCGCAGTCTGCCTACGGATTTCAGCGATGAAATCACCTTAAATATCACCAGCAGTGACCCCTCCGTTGTCACCCTCCAGTATTGCGAAAAACTCAATAGCGTGTTGGCAGAAGACGGCAAAATGTATGCTTACGATGCGTTTGTCGATGCCCATGCGGTAGGCACAGTTACATTAACGGCATTTGTGCCCGAACTGAACATCGCCTCCTCCCACAAGGTGAAGGTGGATCCCTATCCCCATGAAGAATCCAATCAGAATGCCACGGCATTGCGTTTGGTAGGCGTCCCCACTTCCACAGAAGTGAGCAATCTCATTGACTATGATATTTATTGGGAAAACCTCCCCGCTGGTACGGATACCAATGTTACCATCACCATCACCAGCAGTGATGAATCCGTGCTCGCAACAGGTGGCTGGCAGATTATTGACTATCGGGAAGAAGCCAGCGGTGGCACACTGGTGTTCCATTCCCAAGCCATGCCCTATAAGGCGGGCACGGCAACACTCACTGTCCGCTTGAACGAGGTGGATGTCTCTGTATCCCAAACCGTAGAAGTCCGATAAACAAAAAGCACCCCGTGAGGGGTGCTTTTTTTCTTAGGTGGACGGTAACGGAATACTCGGTGGCAAGCCACCTCGTGAGGCTTCGGATTTGCCCTGCGGGCTTCCCACCTACGGCGGGGGGCGCTTCGCACCACAAATCCTCGACTTCGACCCGCACAGCGTTCCTCGCCGAAAGCGCCATAAAAAACAAAAGCCGCACCTTTTGGTGCGACTTTTCTTTTTGGTGGACGGTAACGGAATACTCGGTGGCTTTGCCACCTCGTGAGGCTTCGGATTTGCCCTGCGGGCTTCCCACCTGCGGTGGGGGCGCTTTGCGCCACAAATCCTCGACTTCGACCCGCACAGCGTTCCTCGCCGAAAGCGCCATAAAAAACAAAAGCCGCACCTTTTGGTGCGACTTTTCTTTTTGGTGGACGGTAACGGACTCGAACCGCTGACCCCCTGCACGTCAAGCAGGTGCTCTACCAGCTGAGCTAACCGTCCATCGCATGGGTCATTATACCCACGCGGACGGCAGTTGTCAAGTCCTTTTTTCGTTATTCTTTGTTTTTCAGATACCACGCCACAAGGGCATCGCTGACCAAATCATAGGATTTGACCCCTGCCTCTTCGCCAGAGAGTTTCAGATACGTGTCGTTAAACTTTTGGCTCACATCCTGCACTGTGCCCTCATAGGGCTCGTAGTGGTCATTGGCGCCCGATATATCCCTGCGGGCAAGGTCACTGCGATGAGACCACACGGTGTTAGCGGCAGTTTCATCTGCCTCGTAAAGGGCGTTAAAGCAGTAGATGAAAGCGGAATAGGCTGCGGAATATAAAAATTCCGTCTCATCCGATTCCAAACACGCCAAATAGCCGATGAAATTGGCATCTTCCTCTGCGGTGCAACCCAAGCGGTGCGCCAATTCGTGGCACATGGTGTGGGGCAAGGATGGGGCATAGGTATGCCCGCTGACGGAGGATTCTGCCGTAATGGGTACGAAAATGCCTGTGATGCCAAGATGGCCAAAGACATCATCCAAGGGCAGTTTTTTCACCTTCAGTTCTGCCGCGGGGATGGTGGGATAGCGGGCGGAAAGGGCAAAAGAGACCTCCTCCGCTTCCTCTGCCAATACCTCAAAGGCGGGCATGATGATGTTTCCCTTTTCATCCCGCGCCATCTGGGAGGCATAGAGGTCCAGTTGTGCACCATAGTACTCCGTGGCATCTTGGAGGGTTTGGGCGCTGTATTTTTCCACGGTGACAATGCGTTCCGTCTTGGTGGGCAGGGCATGTCCCACACCCCACAGAAGCACAAATGCAAATATGAGAAAACTGACTCCGTGGGCAAGACCCGCCAGCCAGCGGAGGAATTTTCCCTTACAGATGGCGCGCACCAAGGTGTAGATGGCAAACACCACAATCACCGCAAGTCCGATGATCCAAATGGGCGCAGAAGCCCCTCCGCTCACATTCCCCAGCACGCCCAAAATCCATGTGCTGAACTGGGGATACACCACCCCAAAAGGTACGGGATAGGTCCGCGCCAGCCAAAAAAGTCCTGCGGAAAGCGAGAGCAAAATGGCGGCGGAAATAAAACGGCTTACAGTTTTCATCTGTGCCTCCCAACATCATTTTTGTTATTGTATCACGCATTGCGCAAAAAATACAGATTTTTGCAGAATTTCTTGACACATGTGGTACAATATTCGTAAAGAATTTTCCCAAAGGAGGCAGTTTGCATGGCACATCTCATCGCCGCTGTGGCAACGGGGCGGGAAGCCACCGCCATTGGCATTGTCCGTCTGACAGGTGACGGCTGTTTTGACGCTGTGGAGAAGATTTTTGTGGCCAAAAACGGCAAAAAACCTCACGAACTGCCCTCTCGTCTTTTAACCTTTGGCACACTGCTGGATGAAGACGGCAAACCCTTGGATGAGGTGCTTTTAACCGTATCCCGCGCGCCTTATTCCTACACAGGGGAGGATACAGCGGAACTCCAGTGCCATGGCGCGCCTGCGGTACTCACCGCCGCCTTGGAGGGTCTGTATCGGGCGGGCGCTCGTCCCGCAGGTCCTGGGGAATTCACCCGCCGTGCCTTTCTGAATGGCAAACTGGACTTAAGTCAAGCGGAAGCGGTCATGGATTTAATCGATGCCACCACGGTGCAGGCGGCAAAAAATGCCGCGGGACAGTTGGGTGGCGCACTGCTTCGGAAAATCACCCCCATCTGTGATGGCATTACGGATATTTTGGCGCATTTTCATGCGGTTTTGGACTATTCGGATGAAGATTTGCCCCCCTTCCAGTTGGCTCAGTTCCGCAAGACCCTTGCGGGATATCGGGACACCCTTGTGGCATTGGAGCAAAGTTATCGCCGTGGCAGATTCCTCCGCAGTGGCGTACCCGCGGTGATTTTGGGTCGCCCCAATGCGGGGAAATCCAGCCTGCTCAACGCTTTGGCGGGCTACGAACGGGTCATTGTCACGGATATCCCTGGCACCACCCGCGATACCGTGGCGGAAGCCATGGTGGTGGGTGGCACGCTCCTGCGTTTGACCGATACGGCGGGCATCCGCGAGACGGAAGATAAAGTGGAGAAACAGGGTGTGGAGCGCTCACTCCGTGCGGCGGAAGAGGCAGAACTGAGCATTTTCGTCTGCGATAGTTCCTGCCCCTTAGATGAAAACGACCACCGCGCCATGGAGGAGGCGAAAAAAGCCCCCCACAGCATCGCGGTGCTCAATAAGTGTGACCTTGCCCCCGTGGTCAAATCTTCGGATTTGCCCTTTGAGACGGTTTTAACCATCTCCGCCAAGGAGGGTACGGGCTTGGAGGACTTGGAGAAGGCTGTGGCGGAAATTTTCGCCCAAAACGCCCCCGCCGATGGAAGCATTTTAACCAATGCCCGCCAGTATTCTGCGGTGCTTCGGGGCAGAACTGCCTTAGATAACCTCATTTCCGCCATGGATATGGGACTGACTCCCGATGCGGTACTCACCGATGCCGAAGAAGCCCTTTCTGCCTTGGATGAAATCACAGGCAGAAGCATGCGGGAGGATATTGTTTCTCGAATTTTTGAGCGTTTTTGCGTAGGAAAGTAGGATTTTTGTCATGAAAAAGCAAGGACTTTTGCCCTTTGTCTCTGCCATGGTGCTGTTTGGCACACTGGGGCTGTTTGTGCGATATTTGCCCTTCGCTTCCAGTTTTACCGCCATGGTGCGGGGTCTTTTGGGCGCGGGATTTTTATCGCTGGTGCTGTTTTTTCGCCAAAAGCCCAACCTTTCTGCCATCGGCAAAGACCTTCTGCCCCTTGTTGTATCGGGCGTGATGATTGGCTTTAACTGGATTTGCCTCTTTGAAGCCTACCGCTACACCACTGTGGCTACCGCCACCTTGTGCTACTATTTTGCCCCTGTGCTGGTGCTACTCCTTTCGCCCCTGTTTTTGAAAGAAAAACTCAGCAAGAAAAATGCCATTTGCATCCTTGTTGCCCTTTTGGGCATGATTCCCGTCAGCGGGGTCTTCTCCCACGGGGTGGGACATAAGGATATGACGGGGGTAGCCTTTGGACTTGCCGCCGCGGGCATGTATGCAGGTGTGGTTTTGACCAACAAGACCTTCCGCCATGTTTCCGCTACGGATAGAACTGTGGTGCAACTGTTTGTGGCGGGTCTGTGCCTTGTGCCCTATGTGCTTTTGACCAAAGCCTTACCTACGGAAACGCCCACAGCACTGCAAGTGGTGGTGCTTCTCACGGTGGCGCTCCTCCACACAGGCGTGGCATACCTTATGTATTTTGGCGGACTTGCCCGCCTCAGTGCCCAAAAAGCGGCGCTCCTCAGTTACCTTGACCCCGCTGTGGCGGTGCTTCTCTCCGCCGTGGTGCTGGGGGAAACATTCACATGGCAGACGGCTTTGGGTGCGGTCATGATTTTGGGCGCAACCATCGTCAGCGAACTACAGCCTCGCAAAGGAAGTGCCGTATGATTTATTTGGATAATTCCGCTACCACCAAGCCCAATGAGGCTTGCGTGGAGGCTATGAAACTTGCCCTCACCGATGTTTGGGGCAACCCTTCCTCCGTCCACAGTTTTGGCATGGAGGCAGAAAAACTCCTCCGCCACGCTCGGGAGCAGGTGGCTGCCGCCTTGGGCGCGGAAAAGGAGCGGGTGTTTTTTACCTCCGGTGGCACGGAGGCAGATAACTGGGCTATTTTCTCCGCAGTTCAGCGTTTGGGAAAGCGGGGAAAACATATCATCACCACCGCCGTGGAGCATCATGCGGTGCTCTCCTGCATGGAAAAACTCTCCCAGCAGGGCTTTGAGGTTACCTATTTACAACCCGATGCTTTGGGTCGCATTTCCGTGGAGGATTTAGAAAAACATCTGCGGGCGGATACCATTTTGGTCTCCTGCATGATGGTCAATAACGAGACGGGCGCGGTGCTTCCCATCCGCGATATGGTGCGCGTCACGCGGAAAAAATCTCCCCTTGCCCTTTTCCATACGGATGCGGTGCAGGGTTTTGGCAAAATCCCCTTTTCTGCCAAGACTTTGGGCGCGGATATGATTTCCGTCTCCGCCCATAAGGTCCACGGACCTAAGGGCGTGGGCGCGCTGTATATCCGCGCAGGTCTCCCTCTTCCGCCCTTTGTCATGGGTGGCGGACAGGAGCAAAACTATCGCTCCGGTACGGAAAATCTCCCCGGCATTGTGGGCTTTGGCGCGGCAGTGGCAGCGCAAGATTTTGCCGTAGACCGCGAGAAAATGACCACCCTGATTGCCGCCTTCCGTGCAGAACTTTCGCAGGTGGAGGGCTTGGAAATCTTGGGCGCGGGAGATGCACCCCACATTCTCAGCGTGTCCTTACCCGGTTTTCGGAGTCAAGGCATTTTAAACTGTCTGCAGGATAAGGGCTTTTATGTTTCCGCAGGTTCTGCCTGCAGTCGGGGTCACCGCAGTCATGTGCTCACCGCCATGGGGCTAAGCCCCAAGACAGTGGATGGCGCTGTGCGCATCTCCATCGATGCCTCCACCCCCGCCTCCGCCCCCGCCCAGTTGGCAGATGCTTTCCGCTATGCCAAAGCCACCTTGAAAGGGTGATATGATGAAGAAAAAAGTCCTCGCCATCGCCATCATTCTTGCGGTTTTGAGTTTACTTCTCGCCTTTGGGCGCTTGGAGCAACAGAAAATGACCCTTGAGGTGAAGATGGATGGCGTGTGGGAAAAACCTTTGGAAGATGGGGTCTTCCTGCAACTGGAAATTGAAAAAGGGAGCATGGTCTACCGCCTTGTGTCCTTAGATTTTGCTGAATTGGGCGAAGTTTTGGCGGAATATCAGTGGAAAGCGCTGGATGGCGGTCACATCTCCGCCACCATGGAGGGTGGCAAAAGCCGTAGCCTCACCGCCACGGTGGAAGATGGCGTTTTAACCTTTTCTCCCGCTTTGACCGTGGATTTGCCTGCAGAATCGTGGCAAAAAGTAGAATAAAAAAAGAGCCGTTGGGATTTTCCCAACGGCTCTTTTTGTCATTAGTAGTTTAACAGGGTGTAAACTTCCAAGCACTGACGGATGGCTTCCTTATCTTTGGCGGAAATCACTTCATCGGAACTGATTTCATCGCCTGCAAAGCAAATGACAGCGGTGTTGGAAGGAACGATTTTTTGCAGAAGAGCAAGGTCGCTACTGCTCACGGCAACATCAAAATATTCCCAAGCCTTGCCTGCGGAATTGCCACGGACCACATCAAAATAGGAGATGGTTTGGGTCAGTTCCTGACCATCCACAGTGAATGCGATTTTCTTAAAGAACACATAATCACTGCTGGCAAAGTTGCACACAAGATGCATCTTTACACCCTCGGCAGAGCGAACAAGGTAGGGCAGGACAAAGGTGCGTTTGTCATATGCCACGCTGTTATTCTGCAGGGGGAACACTGCGGGGTAGTAAGTTTTTGTACTGCTACTGGAATCCTCCACTACAGCGAAGGATTTGAGAATCTTCTCTGCTTCGGCATGGCACAGGGGGGCTAACACTTCCTCAGCGGCGGTGAGAAGCGCATAGTTTTTCACAAGACCCTGATGTTTGGGTTGCAGGGCAGCAAAGGCAGTGCGGGCTGCTTCTATCTGCGCGCGGTCTGCCATGGTGGGGTTGGCGGGCAGAGCGGCAAACAAATCATCCACTTCTTTCACAATCAGGCAGTCCTGATATTCAGAACGGGCGGAGGCAATGAGCCAAGCGATTTCCACCTTCTCCTGCAACTCTGCGGGCAGGTCAGCCAAAGCCTTTTCTGCCTTTTCAATGGCAGGGAGGCTATCGATGGTAACGGTGCCAATGTCAGAAATCAGGTCTTCCACGGCTTTGATTTGCAGAAGCTCTTCCAAAGTCTTTTCCGCGGAAAGCAGAACATCGATATTTTCTACCTTGGCCTGCAACTTTTCGTCAAGGGCATCAAAGGATTCACGGGCGGACTGGATGGCTTCTTGGGAGGAGACCTTTACCTCGCCAATGGCGGCAATTTCGTCCGTGACTTTCTTTACAGGGTCGGTGTCACAAGCGCTGAGAGCAAGGACCAACACCAACACAAGGGCAACAAGACTAAGACCTTTTTTCATATATGTACGCGCTCCTTTTTTCTATTTCTATGGCATCATGGTAACACAAAGACCACAATTTTGCAACTTACTCCATGGCAAAGGAGAAATAACCCTCGCGGGGAAAGTCTTGGCAAAAAGCCTTGGCGACAGCATAGGGTTTGTCATTTCCCACGGCAAGACCCTTGCAAGGGGATTCGGGACGGGGGAGTTTTCCCAAAATTTCCCGATACACCGCCCCCTCGGCAGTTTCTTCCCATGCGCCCATGCCACCATCCCAAACGCCCAAGTGATGATACTCCACCACATGAACAGGCGGGACATTGTGCGCTGTGGCAACCAAATATTCTTCCCGCTGACGCAGATAGACATCGGCAGAAATGCTTGCGATTTCCGTATTTCCTGCGGGCAATTCCACGGGTTTTCTGTAACAAAACACGGAATATCCCAACTTTTCATAGAAAGGAAAGAGATGCTCGCCCGCAGGGACCAATACTGCCCCGCCAAAGCCTTCGTGCTTTAAATCCTCTTCCGCAAAGGCGAAAAGGCGGGTGGCAAGCCCTTGTCCGCGCAGGGTTTTGTCCGTAGCGACCCCATAGATATAGACCATGGGAAGGGTTTTCCCCGCCACTTTCATCTCTTGGGGCAGGGCGTAGAGGGTAGCGCAAAGATTCCCGTCCTCCACAGCGCGGTAGACACGGCAACGGGGGAAGGTGTCCCGAAAAAAGGGAAGAATTTCCTCTGCGGTCTCCCCAAAATTTTCCATCCAAAAACGCTCAAAGGGCGCTTTGTCTTGGGGCGCGGATTTCAAAAATTCCATCTTATGCCTCCCAGCGGGCTTCGTATTTTGTAAGCAGGTCGGGGTAGTAGGACTCCTTGGCTTTTCTAAGACCCTCCAAGCCCATATCGTCCTCCCGATTGAGGAATCTCACCCCGGGATATTTCTCCATGACACGGCGGGCAAACTCCCGATTCACCATGGGATATGCCCCTTGCACATGGGCAAAGGCTTTTTCGAAGTTCACATCGAACATCTCTTCCGTAATGCGGTTCCCCATGGAAAATGCCACGGGCTTTTCGCCGTCAAAGAGCAAAATGCCCTCAAATCCCAGCTCTTCCCGATGTTCCAAAGCGGTGAAAAGAGCGCTCTTTTCCCCCTCAAAATCTTCATCGGGGCGCAAGGCATACCACTGTTCGGACAGTTCTTTGCACAAATGTAGATTTTCTCTCGTAATCTCTACAACTTGCCAGTTGGGATAGTTCTCCATAAAGCGGTTAATGTGGTTGCGCTTGGATTGGAGTTTTTTACCTGCCAAAGTCGCCAGTTTTTCCACAGGGTAGAGGTAGTCAAAGGTGTTGCGCAGGGGGGTAAAGGTGAATTTTTCGGGGTAAAGGGTCTCCAAAATCGCCTTATCTTCCTCCGTAACGCCACGGAGGAGAAAGGGTTTTTCCCCTGCGTCTTCACGGAGGGCATCCATCGCCTCCGTCAGATTTCCCTGTCCTGCGGGGAAAAAGTAGCAGGTTTTGCCCGAAAATTCCAATCGGCACAGGAGAAAATCCCCCATGCGCGCAATTTTGCCAATGGGGCTAATCCACAAAAGTAGGTTGCAGAAGGAATATTCGCACCCTTTGCGGTTGGCGGAGTATAAAATTTCATGCACCCATGCGCGGTCAGCGAGGGTGGGAGTTTGAAATGTAAGCATCGCAATTCCTCTTTAGGCATACTGTAGTTTTTATGTAGTATCCCCGCACTATTATAAAAGAATCCAGCAAAAAAGGCAAGACGGGCAAAATCTTGAAAATGGGAACAGGGTGCGGTATAATAAACAAAACGGATATAAGGAGGTCTGCAAATGAAAAAACATTGGTTTATCGCCATGGGTGCACTGCTCCTGTTTAGCATTTTGTGCGTTGCGGGCACGGCACTGCTCATCTCACAAAAGCAGACCGACCCCGTGACGGAAATTGCCCCGCGGGGCATTGACCTTTACGGCACTTACGACCAAAACGACCTTATCTTAAACCAAATCACTTTGCCCGAATATGGCAAGGATGTTGCCATCTTACAAGTGGCGGGCATGAAAGATGAAGCCGTGCAACAAAAGGTCAACGATACCATCCTGCAAAAGACCAAATCCCTGCTCGATGACCTAGAAAAGGTGGATTTTGCGGATTATTATGTGGCATCCAGTTTCGCCAATGTCCTTTCCATCGGTTTTTATGTGGGTGGAGACCAATACCGCAGTGACTGCATCAATCTCGATTTGACCACAGGTAATCCTCTAAACCTCAGCGACCTGTTTTATGAGGATGTGGATTTGCTTTCGCTGGTGCGCCACGCATTTTACAAGACCCTTGCCCAGCAAAACGCATGGGGGCACGAGGGTATTGCATCGCCCGATGAAAACAAACTCTATGAGGTTGTAACCGCATATTTTGCCTCCAGCGACCCTCAGTTCTATTTTACCCCCGCGCAAGTGAATTTCTGCTACGGAGATTTGACCGCATCGGTGGATTTCATCGATATTGCAGAAGATGTTGCCATCTATGAGAAATATTTGACGGAAGAATCCCTTTTCAATCGGAACGATGTGGGCTTTAAAAACCTCTTCACCTGCGCCGTGGGTAACTATGACATGTTCGATGAACTGGAATACGGCTACGCCATGGAGAATCTGTGGTACGATATTACCATGTGGAAGTATCCCGTCTACGATGAAACTCTGGAAGATGATGCCCTGCGCGCCATGGAGGAGACGAAAAAATCCCGCCTAGAGCAGTCCCGCGCCATTGTGGAGGAGTACCGCCAAAAAGCCATAGAAAACCCAGATATGGCGTATATTCTTCTTCTGCGTCCAGGTTATGATTTATTGTCCATCCAGCACTATCATGCCGAGGGCTGGCACACCCAATATGCCCACGCGGTGGACAGTTTTGAACAGGGCATGATTTATGAAATGCCCAAATCCGTCTTTGAAGATATCTACAAAGACCGCATTATAAAGGCATATCGCAATAAGTATTTTGCCCTAGCGGGTGGCGCATACCTCAGCGGGGAAGACCATGAGGACACCACCATCACCCAGTTAGAAATCCACGAACTGATAAACTACAAAACAGGTCATGTCTACACCACCTTGGATGAGGTTTTTGCCGTGGAGGAAGACTACTACATGACTCTGCTCCAAGCCCGCGTGGTGGAACATCTGACAAACTGGCACTCCCAGCACTACACCCGTTCCCAAGCGGAAGCCATGGCAGAGAAGATGACTTGCCAATTAAACGGCGCTTATATCCACATCACCATACCTGAGACGGATTTTAGCCCCATCTATCGCCTCACGGAGTTTGACAGCGCCTATTTAACCATTTTCCCCAAGGAGGAAGCGTAATGAGAAAGTATTTGCCCTATTTACTGGCTGGCATTGCCGCCGCTTGCGTGGTGGTGTGCTGTCTGGTGTGGCTGGATATGTCCACCAAGACCCAAGCACCCGTAGAGGATGACCCCGTGCTCCAAGACCCCGAACCCGCCCCCTTTGTGCCCAAAAATCCTGCCCTGTTTACGGCGGAGGAATATCCCAAGGTGGATGCCTCTTTGGCCATTCATCCTCTTGTGAATGCCTTGGCGGCGGACTTTTTGGCAGTGGAAGAGAGTACTCTCGACTATGAGTACACCTCCACCCGCACCAGCGAGGTCTATCATAACCTCATCGATGGCAAGGTGGATGTGATTTTCGCCGCGGAAATTTCCAAGGAAGACCAGCAGTATGCCAAGGATCAGGGGGTGGAACTGGAAATCATCCCCGCCACCGCTTCCGCCTTTGTGTTCATCGTCAATACGGAAAACCCCGTCAATGGCGTGAGTTTTTCCCAGTTGCAGGATATCTACACGGGCAAGATTACCAATTGGAGCGAACTGGGCGGTGAGGATGCGGATATCATCGCTTATCAGCGTCCCACAGGTTCGGGTAGCCAAACGGCCATGCTCAATTTGGTCATGAAGGGCAAAACCATCATGACCCCGCCCACAGAACAGGTTTCGGGCGAAATGGGCGAACTGATTGATGCCATCGCGGAGTATGATAATTCTCAGTTTGCCTTGGGCTACTCCTATTTTTACTATGTAAACACCATGTACAAGCGGGATACCATTAAAATGCTGGCTGTGGATGGCATCAAACCCTCTGTGGAGACCATCCAAAATGGGGAATATCCCATCTACACCAACGGCTTTATTGTCCTGCGCAAGGACACCCCCGAGGATGCTCCCGCCCGCAAATGGGTGGAGGCGGTCATGGGCGAGCGTGGCAGAGCCATCATGGAAGAAAAGGGCTATGTGCCTGTGAAAACTGAGGAATAACAAAAAAAGCACCACCCAAGCGGGTGGTGCTTTATTATTAAGGAAACGCTTTGTACTTTTCTTGCTTGCCAAGAAAAGTACCCAAAGAAGGCAAATTAGGAGGGGATTTTTTACCAGCCATCCCCTCCTAATAACCACCCCTCCTAAGGAATCACCCTCTGCGGTCTCACATACGGCAAAGGTG
>JAGBIE010000017.1 GCA_017935145.1 Oscillospiraceae bacterium | reverse complement strand
TCAACGCAGACCGTATCAAAGTTAAACTCGCAAGATAATAGGCGTTTCATGGTAAAACCTCCGTAATTTCAAGGATTTTTAGATAGAAAAAGAACGATGTTAAGTCTTTCGACTCGACATCGTTCTTTTCGTAGTTGTTTTCCAACCCTGTCAGACAGATGCCGTAAAATAGTAATTTTTTAGAATTACTGTCTTACGAGCACCCGTCTAATCGGGCGGTGCTTTTGGTCATTTTTTGTCCTTTGTTACACTTGTGTTACAAAACATTCTAAGCTATTGACTGTAAAAAAATTTTGCATTAAGATAGCCACAGAAGATGACACGGGGAGAAGTTTCCGTGTACATCAAAATTTGAAGGAGGAAACTCAAAATGAAGAACCTTAGAAAAGTTCTGGCTCTGGTTCTGGTCGTTGCTTCCGTTATGAGCTTCACGGCCATGGCCTCTGCCGCCACCTACGTTGACGATGCTAAGATCAACAACGATGTGGCAGTCGAAGTTCTCGCTGCTCTCGGCGTCATGAACGGCAAGCCCGCTGGCGACGACAAGTACAACTTCGATCCCCAGGGTATCATTACCCGCGCTGAATTGGCTAAGATGATCACTGTTGTTCTCAACGGTGCAGACGAAGCCGCCGAAATCAACAAGGCTTATGCCGCTGCTTGTGACTTCACCGACGTTGTTGACGGTCACTGGGCTGAAGGCTACATCGCCTACTGCAACGCTGAAGGCATCATCGCTGGCGATGGCGCTGGCAAGTTCTTCCCCGATGCTAACGTTACCGTTATGCAGGCTGCCAAGATGATCCTGGTTGCCATGGGTTACGATGCCAAGACCGCTGGCCTGGAAGGCGACCTGTGGGCCGCTAACGTTGCTAAGTATGCTAAGGCTAAGAACCTCTACAAGGGCGTTTCTCAGCTGGCTACTGCCAACGCTACCCGCGAATCCGCTGCTCAGCTCGTTTTCAACGGCCTGATGGCTAAGATGGTTGAAATCGACAACGCTGGCTATCCCCTGCCCGACGGTAAGGGTGGCTACATGTGGATCGGCGTTACCTACAAGGACGCTGCTGACACTCTGGCTGAAACCTACTTCACCGGCCTGAGCTACGTTGGCGAAACCAACGTTGCTTTCGGTGTTCCCGCTGTGGAATACACCTACGGTGCCAAGACTCTCACCATCCCCGCTACCTCCGTGTTCGAAGACAACAAGGCTGTTGCTGCTAGCGTTATCGCTAAGCTGGCTGGCAAGGTTGCTCTGACCTCTTCCAACGTTACCGCCTTCGTTGACGGCAACCTGGATTCCGCTGTTGCTGGCAAGATCGTTGATGCTTACGACGAATCCCTGAAGGCTGCTAAGGATCAGGATAAGGCTGTTCTGAACGCTAAGATCGGCGGCCAGGGCGTTGCTCTGGAAGTTTACTTCGATGGCGCCAACATGGTCGTCGTTCTGAAGAACACCTACGCTGCTACCTTCAAGAAGGACTCCTACAAGGTTTCTGCTGACGGCAAGTCCGCCACTGCTACCATCAACCTGAAGAAGAACAACACCGACTACACTGTTGACGTGAATGTTGGCGACAACTTCTCCAACGCTATCGTGTTTGTGAACTACGATGCAGTTAACAACAAGTACGTGAACGTGACCAAGGCTAGCTACTTCACCAGCAAGATCACCAACGCTACTGCTGACACCGCTCGTAAGATCCAGACCATCTCCGCTAACGGCAAGGTTTACTCCATCAATGCTAACGCTGCTGGCTCCGATGGCAAGAACATGACCGCTACTCTGGCTGCTGAAAAGGCCTTCGAAAAGACCTACAACATGTGGCTCGATGGCAACGGCAACGTTCTGTACTGGAACATCGCTTCCACCTCCACCGCTACTGCTACCAAGACCAACGCCATCCTCGTGAAGGCTGTTGACTACAAGGCTGACGCTTTTGCTGATACCTACAAGGCAGTGCAGCTGGTCAACCTGGATACCTTCAAGGTTGAAACCAAGTACACTCTGAGCGAATCCATCGCTGCCGTTCCCGGCGACCTGGTCACCTTCGCTGCTAACGCTAAGGACGCTACCAAGGTTGACATCGCTAAGGTTGCTTCCCCCGTTGCTGACGCTTCCAACGATGTGGACACCAAGACCGCTACAGTTGTTGCTGGCGACACCTACTATGCTGACGACACCACCAAGTTCATCCTTGGCACCACCAAGGACGGCGTTGTGACCTACAAGGCTGGCTTCACTGGCATCGCCAAGGCTGCTGACTACAAGTCCATCGCTAAGATTATCGTTGACGGCAATGCTGGCGAAGTTGCTAAGCTGGTTATCCTCATCGACGCTGAAGTGAAGGAAGCTGATCCCACCTCCGTGAAGAAGCTGACTGTTGCTTACAAGACCGGCGAAGAACTGCCCGTTCTGACCAACGGCGTGTGGACCTACACTGTTAACGCTATCGTTGACGGCGTGGTTGCTACTCTCGAAGTTTCCACCACCGCTTATGACGCTCTGAACGCTGGTTTGACCGTTGTCGAATCCTACACCGTGAAGGACGGCGTGGTTGCTACCATCGACAAGGATCTTGACGAAACCGAAGATAAGGCCGCTGTTGTTGACGCTGTGTGGAAGAACGGCCTCATCGACCTGAAGCTGGACGGCGCTGCTGATGCTACCAAGTACTATCTGACCAACGCTGTTAAGGCTTACCTCTACAAGACCGGCTCCAAGACTCTGGTTGTCAGCGACGTTACTGCCCTGACTAAGGACTTCGACGGTATCGCTGTTGTGGTTGAAGGCTCCATCGTTGCCTTCTACGGCACCGACAAATAAGAATCTCTCAGCTTAGCTGAAAGAACTTACTTGAACGGAATCGTTTAAGCTCAACTAAAAAAGGCCCCACACCCGCAAGGGTGTGGGGTTTTTCTTTGTTCGATGGTTTGTTTGCTCACTGGAAAGCACCCGCAAAAAAGCACCGCTGAAATCCAGCGGTGCTTTTTTACTCAAATGCTTACTTTTCTACAAACAGAATGCCCAAGGTGCCGGGGCCACAGTGACAACTGACGGTGCACCCAGCGCGGGTGACCACAATGTTCTTAAAGTAACCCTTGGCTTCCACCTCGGCCACAGCCAAATCGATGAGAGCCTGATCCATACCTGAGTGAGTGATAAAAATCAGATCATCACGGATGTTTTCCATATTCTGCAGGCGGTCGGTGATGTAATCTTTTAGGCACTTTTCCATGCTGCCACGGTATTTGGTGGCAACGCCCATTTTGCCGTCCTTGACCTCAATGCAGGGCTTCAGTTTCAAAAGGTTTGCGCCCAGCACAGTCACAGCGGAACAGCGGCCACCCTTTTTCATGTATTCCAATTGTTCCAGCACAAAGGATGCGCGTACCTTGTCCCGCATGGCATTGAGGCAGGCTACAATTTCTTCGGGAGTTTTGCCCTCACGAGCCAATTTCACCGCTTCCAGCACCACAAGACCATGACCTGTGGAGAGGTTCAGGCTGTCAATGACGTAAACGTTTTCCATCTCTGCGGCAGCGAGGCACGCATTCTGATGACAAGAGGAGAAGCCCGTGGAAATATTCACATGGATGATGGCATCATAATCCTCTGCGAAGTGACTGAAAAATTCCATATAATCAGAAGGATTCAGTGCCGCCGTGGAGCAAAGGTCACCACCGGCTGCCACATGGGCGTAAATGTCATCGGGTTGGATGTCCACCCCATCGGTGAATGCCTTACCGCCCTTGTTGACCACAAGACCCAAAATGGAAATGTCATTCTCCTGCAACTGAACAGGACTCAGATCGCAGGTGCTGTCAGATGTAATTTTGATTTTCATATTGTTTCTCCTTTTTTAGATCACAAAACCGCCGTTGACGCCCAAAACTTGACCCGTCACGAACTCTGCCTCCGCCAAATAACCAATGGCTTTAGCCACATCTTCTGCCGTGCCCAAGCGCCCGATAGGCGTTTCTTCTTGCAGGGCAGAGAGGATGTCTTTTTCAATATTGTTGCACATATCCGTCTGTATGACCCCAGGGGCAACGCAGTTGACACGGATATGGCTGGGACCCAGCTCCTTGGCTAACGCCTTGGTCATGGCGATGACAGCCCCCTTGGTGGCAGAATAGCTAACCTCGCAGGATGCACCCACCTGTCCCCACATGGACGATACATTCACAATGCTACCTTTGCCCTTTTGAAGCATGGCGGGAAGCACCGCCCGCACGCAATTATACATACCCTTGACATTCACCGCAAAAATGCGGTCAAACTCTTCTTCCGTAATTTGGGAGATGAGTCCCGTGTGGCAGATGCCCGCATTGTTCACAAGCACATCCACAGGGGGCATTTTCGCGATGGTCTCCGCCACAGCGCTGGAAGATGCCACATCGCAGGCGTAGCCCACGGCGCCGGTGGTGCGTTCCACCTCTTTGGCGGCGGAAAATTCCTTTTCATAGAGGAAACTCACCTTATGCCCTTGCTTTGCAAAATATTCTACTGTGGCTTTGCCGATGCCTCGGCTCCCGCCAGTGACTAACACATGGATATCGCATCATCCCTTTCCCAAAAAGTAAAAACGAGGAAGGCGTTCTACGGCCTTCCTCGTGGGATGCGGTTTAACGCCGCCGGGTCTTGGTCTTATGGTCGGCAAATTCACGCAGACCACTAATTTTGCTGTCCGAATCTGCCATAAACCGCTTGAGCATATCGTCAAAGGATTGGCTTTGCGCAGGCGCTTCCTGACGGGGCGCGGGTGCTTCCCGTGCGGGGCGAGGCTGACGGGGCGGGGGAGTGCTGGTCTTTTTGATGGAAAGGTTAATCTTCCCATTTTCGTTGCTGATGACCATGACCTTAACTTCCTGACCTTCCGTCAGGTGTTCACGAATGTCGCTGACATAGGTGTGAGCCACCTCAGAAATGTGTACCATGCCGGTGAGATTTTCCGGCAGGGCGATGAATGCGCCAAATTTGGTAATGGTTTTTACCTTGCCTTCTAAGACAGTGCCGATTGCAAGCTCCATAGCGGTGATTAGTCCTTCTTACTTCAATGCTATTTTAACGGTTGGCCTCACGGAAGATGATTTCCCCGGGGGCAACCAAGCCCAGTTCGTTGCGGGCAATATCCTGCGTGCCACGCTCCGTGTTCAGGGCGTCAATATCTTCCTGCAACTGGGCGTTTTCCCCCTCTGTCCGACCGATGAGGGCGGTGAGAGCGGCGGCTTCGTCCTTCTGCGCAGAAAGTTGTTTGCTCATGTCCACCAGGGTAAATGTGCCGTACACCACTACCACCAGGACGATCAATTTCACAAGCAGGGAAAGTTTGAACTTTTTCATGCGAAGATCCTCCTTTGTGTTTTTTGGTGCGACCGCGCCGTTTTCTAACAGTTATTGTATACCATTTTTGGAAAAATGAAAAGATGTAAATTGAAAATTTTTTGATTATTTTCAGGTTTTTTGCCAAGAAATGCAGGAAAAATGCCCCAATGGCGCGGATTTTTTTCAAAATCCCCAACCATAGGGGAAGCAACACGCGACCAAGGGTTTTTCGGTACAGAAAAAAGCCGATGCCCGCCCCAGGAAAGAGAAAGAGCAAAAAAGCGCCCTTTCCTACATAGAGGGTGAAGAGATTACAACTGAGAAGGGCGAAAATGGACCACAATCCGTCTGCCAAACAGCCACATTTGGGGAAAGCGTGCCTCAGCCCGCGAAAAAAATCGTAACTCAGCCCCAAGACCATGCCTAGCACAAGGGTAGAGAGAAACTGCGCCCCTTGCTCCCAAACTGTCAGCGCCATACTTAGCCCAAGAGGCGAGAAAACAGCCCGCCTTTGACTTTATCCTCCTCATAGACCAAGGACTCAATTTCTCCGTCTACGGTCACCTGACCGCCCTCCAAGGAGAGCATTTGCAAATGCAAATTCAGCCCCCGCACAATGAGCACGCCCTTGACAGTGATGAGTACAATCATGTTTTCATCAAAACTCTCCACATCCCGCACACCGCAGACGGAAAGCTTGTTCCGCCCCTCCAAAACCACCCGATGCGCTCCCTCGGTATTTTGCAGTTCCATGCCGACCAAATCGCCCCACCCCTTTTCCTTTCATCTCTGTATATATACGAAGAACGGACAGGCACTATGCCTGTCCGCAGAAAAATTTTTGTGTTTATTCAGAAATTTCCCGATACAGTAGGGCAGCATCGTCCTTGCGCACGTTGTCCTGGACGCAGAGCACTTCCACGCATAAAGTGCGCTGACCCAAAGGGATGGAGATTTTGTCCCCCACTTTCACATCGTAGGATGCCTTGGCGGCGCGACCATTGACCATGATGCGGGCATTGTCGCAAGCCTCGTTGGCTACTGTACGGCGCTTAATCAGGCGGGATACTTTGAGAAATTTGTCCAGACGCATAAAATGCTCCTTTCAAAAAAGTTTCGGCGGATGACTTGCATCCGCCGAAATTTTTGGAATTCTGGGGGAATTCTTACTTTGCGACCTTGTCCTTCAGAGCCTTGCCAGCTTTGAACACGGGCACGGTCTTTGCGGGGAACATCATGACTTCCTTGGTCAGGGGGTTGCGGCCTTCGTGGGCAGCGCGGGTCTTGGTTTCGAAGCTACCGAAACCAACCAACTGCACCTTGTTGCCAGCAGCCATGGTGTCGGCAATGGTTTCGATGGTGGCGGCGAGAGCCTTGTCTGCGTCCTTCTTGGACAGGCCGGTCTTAGCGGCGATTGCTGCGATGAGTTCAGTCTTGTTCATTCGTGTGCGCCTCTTTCCTTATGTTTTCATTTTGACTCAAAGTGATATGACTCTCAGTTTTCTTCCGAAGAAAGAAACTGCTGAATCCCAATTTCGTTCAGGCGACCCTGTTCTTCTGCCACAGTGGCTTTCTGCACAATCTTCTCACAGTAGTTGTGGAGGATTTGTTCCGGATCAAGATCCATCAGCTTGCAGGTAGCAGCCAAGGAGAAGAGGGCTTTGCCCAAACTATCTTCTGTGGGACAATTCTCCAAGGAGGCTTTGGCAGTATCCAGCGCCTCTTGCGGGGAGGAGAAACCCAAATTCATTTTACCCATCTTTCCGCTGAGTTTATCCCCACGAATCAGGGCGGGCAAGGTGCGGGCAACACCGTCCAGCACTTGGCTTTGGGTGGTCATGCCTTTTTCCTGCCGTTTCATTTCCTCCCAATCCCAATCGGCAGTGTCCATATGGGCAAAGAGATGGGGGTGGCGGAAAATGAGTTTCTTGCAAACAGTATCGCACACATCTTCCATGGTAAAACGGCCAGCGTCTTCCTCGATATTTGTGTGGAACACCACCTGCAGAAGAACATCGCCAAATTCTTCCTGCATGAGCGCGGGATCGTCCCGATCCATGCCCTCTACAGCTTCATAGGCTTCTTCCAAAAAATTGCGGCGGATGGAGGCGTGGGTCTGTACCCGATCCCACGGACAGCCATTCTCACTGCGGAGAAAGGCCACCAAAGCCCGCAAGTCTTCAAAATCATAATGCTCTTTACTCATAAAATTTATCATATATTTCTCTCTTTTGCAAGTGTTATTTTGTGTATTTTCACCGAATTCGGAGAATTTTTGCAATTTTTTCGCCTTTTGGGAGCAAAATGCAATCTTCGTAAGTAATGGCCTTAAACACCACCACTAAGACGAAATAAGTGAGCCCGCCCACGGCCACAGAAAGCAGGCATGTGAGGGAGGGGGAGGAGACAAAATTCCCCAAAAAGCGGTTCGCGAAGAACGCCACAAGACCCATGCATGCTGCTGCCGCCAAGGGACGGAAGAGAATCTTCATAAAACTGAATTTCCCGCCTGTAGCCAAACGGCGCATGGCAACAAGGTTTAAGAGGGTGATGGTAGCATAACAGCACAAAGTGCCAATGGCAGCGCCAAGGATATTTACATCCTCCACGCCCACCAGCCAGTAGTTGACACCAACCTTTACCACACCGCCGATGAGCATATTCACCACGGGAGTTTTCACATCCCCATGGGCCTGCATGATGGCATTGGTGGTCAGCACCAGAGAGTTAAACACCACGGTAATGCCCAGTACCGCTAGGATACCTGCGCCCACCTGCAAATCCTGCCCCTCATAACCGCAAAGCAGTTGCAAAATGGGGCCCGATAATACCGCCAAACCCACAGCGCAGGGCAGGGAGATCAGCCCCATCATCCGCAGGGCGGAATCTTCCACCGCCTTTGCCCCACGGCGGTTTTGCCGTGTGAGATGCTCCGTAATGGCGGGAATGACAGAAATGGTAATGGGGGTAATAAATGCGCAGGGCAGATTAAAAATGGTCTGGCAGAAATTGTAGATACCCTTTAGATTATCTGCCATTTCCTGCGAATAATGCAATCCATCCAGCAAACGGTGCATATTGAGCGCTGCATCCACCAAGTTGATGATTTGCAGACCCGCCGCACCCAAGGTGATGGGAATGGCGATGGAGAGAAGTTTCTTGAGGGTAGCCTTGCCACTTTCCACAGGACCTTGCTGGAAGGCTTCGCCCCTGACAGCACGGCGATATTTTGCCCACAGATAGAGCATTGCCACCACACAGCCCGTGGTCACACCCAAAATCGCGCCACCTGCCCCCAAGGGGATATCGTCAAACACGCGGGTGAACACATAAGCCAGTGCCAAGCCGATAATAAGTTTACATAATGCCTCAAACACTTGACTGACAGAGGTGGGAGACATGTTACTCTGCCCTTGGAAGAAACCGCGGAATGCGGAAATAATGCAAATAAACAGCACCGCGGGGGAGAGACACAGTATGGCAATCCAAGAACCGGGGGAGTTCATGACATCCTTTGCCAACCACTGCGCGCCCAAAAGCATAATGAGCGTACCGCCCAAGCCTAAAGTCAAAAAGGCATAAAGGCTGGTGCGGAAGATTTTCTGAATCTGCGCCGTATGTCCTAACGTTTGACTTTCGGAAATCATGCGACTCATGGCAACGGGCAGACCCGTGGTGGAAATCATCAGCAGTACGGAGTAAATGTCATAGGCAGTGGTAAAGTAGCCGTAGCCGGCGTTTCCCACAATGTTCTGCAAGGGAATCTTGTAGAACATGCCAATGACCTTTACCACCAAGGTGGCCATGGCCAGCACTGCCGCCCCGTGGAGGAAGGACTGCTTTTTTACCGGCCGATCATTCATGCCTTGGCCTCCTCATCGGAAAATACCTTGGGGATGGTGTAGGCGGTGAATTCCTCCAACACCTTGCCCATATCAATGGTGGGATATGTGCCTGCGGAGTAGAGAATCTTGCCCCGCACCATGGTGAGGACCACATCGTGACCGCTGGCGGCATAGACCAGATGGCTCATGAGATTGTGGCAGGGGATGAGATGGGGCTGAGTGAAATCCAAAAGACAAAGGTCTGCATCCATGCCCACTTTCAGCATGCCACATTCCTTTTCACGGCCTTGGGCGCGAGCGCCACAGACAGTGGCCATGGTCAGCGCTGCCTGCGCGCCAAAAATGCCAGCATCCTTGTTTTGCTCCTTGGCGTTGAGGGCGCAAAGTTTCATCTCTTCAAACATATCCAAATTGTTGTTGGAGGCAGAGCCGTCTGTGCCCAAAGCCACATTCATGCCGTGTTTGACCATTTGTAGGACATCTGCCCGACCGCTGGCCAGCTTCAGATTGCTCACGGGGCAGTGAACGGCGGTGACTTTCCGCTTGCCCAACAGGGTCATATCCTCTTCTGTCAGATGCACGCAGTGGGCGGCTTGGGCGCGACCATCAAACACATGGTGGCAGTCCAGTACCTGCGCGGGGGTGAGGCCGTTACGCTCCAAGGATTCATTGTGCTCCTTTTCCGTTTCGGAAAGGTGAATGTGCATGCCAATGCCCTCTTCTGCGCAGTAACGGCTCAGGTAATCCCACAACTGGTGGGTAGAGGTGTATTCCCCATGGATAGAGGCCTCAATTTGAATACGGCCATTGTCATAGCCGTGCCATTTCTTTTTCAGTTCCCGCAGTTCCACACAGGCGGGGAAGGTTTTTTCGTCAAAATCATCCCCAATAAACATGGTAGTGCCACGGGAGAGGTTGGCTTTAATGCCCGCTTCCGCCACGGCCTCGGCAATGGCATCGCAGTGCATATACATATCGGAAACGGAGGTAATGCCAAAGCGCAGGCACTCTGCGATGGAGAGGAGGGTTGCCGCCTTGACAGCACGGGCATCTAAGCGGTCTTCCCGCGGGAAAATGTACTCATGAAGCCAAGTGTCCAAATCGTAATCGTCCGCATAACCACGGAGGAAACTCATGGGCAGATGGGTATGGCAGTTCACAAGACCTGGCATCATCACCATGCCTGTGGCATCGATGATGGTCTGGGGCTTGTCACTTTCCGCGGGGGGAGTTTTGCTCAAGTGGCTAATCTTGCCATCAGTAATGCCCACAAAGGCGTCCGTGAGGACAGTCAGGGCGTTATCCATGGTCACCACGGAAACATGGGTAAATAGGGTATCCATAAGGGCCTCCTTTACGGCAGGAGAGAGAAAATCTGCCGTTTCTTTTCCAAAATATCGTCAATATTGCGGATATATTCCTGCGGGAACTTGGGATTGTGGAATCGTTCCAAGTCATCCTTTTTGTACTGCACTTTGTTCATGCCACCAGCGCCCAAAGCCAAAATGCTGTGGAGTTCTTCCATCATGTAGATGTTGTACAGGCAGTCATGCCCTTCTTTGCACCAACCCACATTCTCAAAACTGCCGGAAGAATACTTTTGGCGGTAGAGATAGTAAGGGGCGTAGCCGTTTTCCCGCAAAAGAGCATTGGCATCGTGGAGCATCTGGGTCACCTCTTCCCCTGTGGGAAGATGGGCACGGGAGAAAAACAAATCCGCGCCCTTTTTTAGGGCTAAGGTATGCACCGTGATGTTGCTGGGCTCTAAGGCGATGACTTTTTCCAAGGTGTTGCGGAAAGATGCGGGGCTATCATCGGGCAGACCTGCAATCAGGTCCATGTTAATATCCGTAAAACGCGCTCTTTGCGCCATGCGATACGCCTCCACAGCTTCCTTAGCCGTGTGACGGCGACCGATGACGGAAAGCACATGGTCATTCATGGTTTGGGGGTTAATGCTCATTCGGCCCACGCCTGCCCCCGAGATGGCAAAGAGTTTTTCTGCATCTAAAGTATCGGGTCGACCGCCCTCCACAGTGAATTCTAAGCACTGAGAGAGGTCAAAATGCTCCCGAATGGCAGAAAGAAGCCTGCTCATTTGCGGAGTGGATAAACTGGTGGGTGTACCACCGCCAATGTAGAGGGTGCGGATGGAGTAGTCGCTCTCCCGTAGAAGCCGACCCGTCTCCGCAATCTCACGGCAGAGGGCATCTAAGTACGGCTCTACCAAATCCCCGCACTTTTCGATGCTCTGACTCACAAAGGAGCAGTAGGAACATCTGCTGGGGCAAAAGGGAATGCCAATGTAGAGGGATAAATCCTTCTCCCGCAAAAGTTCCGCCGCCGCCAAAGTCCGCAGAGAGGAGTCTATGCAAAGTCTACGGCGGTCGGGGGATACAAAATACACATCGCGAAGCATCTTATCGCACTGCTCCACGCTGTGCCCTTCCATGAGATATGCCGTGGAGAGTTTCGAGGGTCGCACCCCCGCCATAGCGCCCCAAGGGGGAGCAGTGGGAAGCACCTGTAGGGCGGCAAGATAGTAAGCCTGTTGTAAAATTCTGCGCCGTAAGCGCACGGATTCCTTTTTCGCCAAAATTCGGCGAGAGGCGTAACCGATTTTGCCACCATAATAAATCTTAGCCGTGGCGGTGAGATAAATTTTCCCCCGATGAAGAGCGGAAATCGTTCCGTCTTCATGACGAAACTCTTCTTGCACCAAGAGGGAATTTTCACTGGGGAACAACTGCATTTGCAGTTGCTCCACCGCATAGAGGTCGCTGTGACCTTTGAGATACAGTTTCATCACCGTAGCGCCTCCCGCATGTAGGGATTTTCACGGCGCTCTAAGTCGAGAGTGCTACTCTCTCCATGCCCAGGGAGGACTTTTCTGTCCCCGTCCAGCATGGCAAGGGCGCGGAGGGATGTTTTCATCTCATCCCAACTGCCACCCACAAAATCCACCCGTCCGCAGGATTGGGCAAAGAGGGTGTCCCCCGTAAAGAGCATATCGCCCCACTCCAAAGTCACCGAGCCGGGAGAATGCCCCGGGGTGCTGTGGACGATGATTTTTTCCCCTGCCAAACTCAAATGGGCGGGATAGGGGAGGGTGGGCACAGTCAAATGACCACCACCCATGACTTTGCCAATGGGAAAATCCGCAGGATGCAGATATACATCTGCCCCCGTTAGGTTATAAAGGGCTTTGAGACCGCCCATATGGTCATAGTGGGCGTGGGTCAGCAAAATGCCGTCTAACACAAGTCCCCTGTCCGTGAGGAGACGATATAGACTCTCTCCATCTTCGGCGGGGTCAATGACAAAGGCGTGACCATTGTGGGACAGAAGATAGCAATTGGTGGCCAGAGGCCCCATGGGGAAAGTATCAACTTGCATGCTGGGCCTCCTTGGGGAAATTTAGAGAGAATCGGTGTCAAGAAGCAGGGTCACTGGGCCGTCATTGAGGGAATCCACCTTCATGTCAGCGCCAAATTCCCCGTGCTGGGGCATAAAGCCCAGTCGGGCGCACTCCTGCAAGAAATGCTCATAGAGAGGGATGGCAATCTGGGGGCCTGCCGCGCCTGTAAAACTGGGTCTGCGCCCATGTTTACAATCGGCATAGAGGGTAAACTGGCTCACCACCAAAACCTCGCCCCCGCAATCATGGAGGGAGCGATTCATTTTGCCGTTTTCATCCTCAAAGACCCGCAGGGAGAGGATTTTTTCCGCCAATTTGGTGGAAAGGGCGGGGCTATCCGTAGGGGCAATGCCCAACAGGATGAGAAAACCTTGCCCGATGCGGGCGGTTTCTGCCCCGTCAATGGTAACCGATGCGTGTTTTACGCGGGTGACAACTGCTCTCATGCTCCGTGCCCCCGATGAATGTCCGTGACGCCTTGGATGGCACGCAGACGAGATTTGACCGCTTCCAGTTCACCCACATCGGAAACTTGGAAGGTGAGGTTGGTGATGGCAGTGCCATCGTTTAAGGCGCGGGAGGAAAGTTCCGTCACCTTGACTTTCAGCGCCGTCATGGCGGTGGCCAAGTCCATGACAAGACCATCGCGGTTGAGGGAGAGGATTTCGAGGCTGGTGGAGAATGCCCCACCATCGCTGGCCCAAGATACCTTCACCCAGCGACCGCTTTGATTGGGATCATCCATGCCTTGGGCATTGACGCAGTCCTTGCGGTGGACGGAAACGCCATAGCCTTTGGTGATAAAGCCCACAATATCGTCCCCAGGAACGGGGGTGCAACAGCGGGAGAATTTCACCATGCAGGTGGGAATATCTTCCACAATTACGCCCGATGCGGCAAAGGAGCGGTGCTTGGGCTGCGTTTGCTCTGCAGGGAATTTCAGGGGGATATTTTCTGCCTGCTGGGGCTGTGCCTTGTGCAGACGGAGAATTTCATCCTTAATGCGGTTGACCGCCTTAAATGCTGTCATACCGCCGTAACCCACAGCGGCAAACAGGTCTTCCAGTTCGTCAAATGCCAGTTTTTTGAGGATGATATTGCGGGTTTCTTCCTCCTGCAAAATGGAGGGGTTGAGGTTCAGTCGGCGCAGTTCGCCTTCCATACTGGCCTTGCCACGGGCCACATTTTCTTCCCGCTTTTCTTTCTTGAACCACTGCTTGATTTTAATTCGCGCTTGGTTACTCTTGCAGATATTCAGCCAGTCACGGCTGGGACCTTTGGCGCTCTTGGAGGTGAGAATTTCCACCACATCGCCATTGTTGAGAGTCCAATCGTAGCCCGCAATGCGGTTATTGACCTTAGCGCCCACCATGGAGTTACCCACAGCGGAGTGCACCGCATAGGCAAAGTCGATGGGGGTCGAACCTGCAGGCAGGGAAATCACCTTACCACGGGGGGTAAAGACGAACACTTCGTCATCGAACATATCCACTTTGAGAGAGTGGATATAGTCCTCCGCTTCCGTATCCTGCTGGCTTTCCAGCAGACGGCGCACCCATTCAAACTCTTTCTCGTTGTTATCTTTATTGCTACTAATGCCGTCTTTATACTTCCAGTGAGCGGCAACGCCATATTCAGCGGTCTGGTGCATATCCCAAGTGCGGATTTGCACCTCAAAGGGAATGCCTCGTTTGCCGATGACCGTGGTGTGCAAAGACTGATACATATTGGGCTTGGGGGTGGAGATATAGTCCTTAAAGCGCCCAGGCACCAGGTGATACAGGTCATGGATGTGACCTAACACATTGTAGCAGTCGGGGATAGTATCCACCACCACACGGAAAGCATACAGGTCATAGAGTTCATCCATGCTCTTGTGCTGGGCTTTCATTTTGCGGTAGATGGAGTAGATGTGCTTAATGCGCCCATAGATACTGCTCTGGATGCCCACGGTTTGCATTCTCTCCCGCAGAGTGTCCTGAATCTCGTTCATAAAGGCTTCGGCTTCATCATGATGCTGTTCCAGGAAGTCCAAAATATCCTTGTAGGCAGTGGGGTCTAGATATTGCAGAGCGCGGTCTTCCAGTTCCCATTTAATCTTCTGCATACCAAGACGGTGCGCCAAAGGAGCATAAATCTCCATGGTCTCCATGGATTTAGACACCTGTTTTTCGGGCTTTTGGTACTGCATGGTACGCATATTGTGCAGACGGTCGGCGATTTTAATGAGAATCACGCGGATATCCTTGCTCATGGCCATGAACATCTTCCGCAGGTTTTCCATCTGCTGTTCTTCCAAAGAGGAATACTGCACTCGTGTCAGTTTGGTAACGCCCTCCACCATCTGGGCAACTGCCGTGCCAAATTCCGTGGCAATTTCATCGTAACTGGTGGCGGTATCCTCCAAACAGTCGTGGAGCAGAGATGCCACAATGGCATCGGTATCCAAACCCATTTCCGCCACAATCTCTGCCACGGCTACGGGATGGATGATATACGGCTCACCACTACGGCGCACCTGCGATGCGTGGCGCTTGTCCGCCAAGGCGAATGCCTTGCGGATGCGACTTTCATCGGCATAAGGTGCGTAGCGGGCGATGGAACGCATCATATCCTGAAATAATTGTTCTCGTTCAATCATGAAAGTGTTTCTCCAGTCTCTTTTCCCCGAAGCCGACTCAGTAATTGGCTTTGCTCCAAATCCACCTTATGGCTTTGGGGAAGTAGGGCAATATGTAAAAGGTTCTTCTGTTCCCGCAGAGAGATAAGACCCATCTCGCAGAACACATCGAGGCACAGGCGGGTGCGCAGATAGTCCACATCGCCACCTGCAAAACGGGCTAATTTTCGGCACAGATTCCCCCAAGAATCCACCAAGGAGTTTTCCGTTTGGCTGTGGGAAAGGTATTTCCACAGGCGCACAAAATCCTCCCGCTGGGGGGCGTGTGCGGGGCAGGATGTCCCAGCACGGCAAAGGGATTCATATTCCTTTGCGGCATTTTCTTCCAACATTCGCACGGCATCTTCCTGTCGCAGGTCAATGAGGTTCAGTTGCACCGAGCGGTTGCCACGGAATTCGTTTATCTGGGGCTGGAACACCACATCCACCCAATCCCCTTCGCTGACAGAAAGGTCGGCAGCGGTGGTGGAGAAGCAAATACTGCCAAAACTCTTGCCACCCTTGCCCAAACGCAGGCGCAGATGCTTTCCGCCACCCACGGCGGAAACTTGTTCCACCTTTACATGGCGCAACAGCAGAACAGGCTTGGGGCAATTTGTGCCACAAGGCTCCAATTCCTCCAAGGCATCTACCAAGGGGAGGGTGAGCAGGTCGGGCGTGACTTCGCAATCCACCTCCAAGGCGGTACGGCAGGCATCCGATTGGCGGAATGCGCGGGAAAGGGAAGCCATTTCCTCTGCAAAACGGGGAATGTTCTCCCTCCCGATGGTAAAGCCCGCCGCCAGTTCATGGCCACCGAAACTTTGAAGCAGGGGAGAAAGGGTCTCCAACGCGCCAAAGAGATGGAAGCCTCCATAGGAGCGGGACGAGCCTTTGCCCTTATCCCCATCCATGCAGATGAGGAAGGTGGGACAGCGGAACTCTTCTGCCAAGCGGGAGGATACAATGCCCACCACGCCCTGATGCCAATTCTCCCCCGAAAGGACAATGACATCGGGATTTTCCTCTCCACGGAGGCGGGCGATGGCATCTTCATAAATCCCCGTCTCTACGCTTTGGCGCTGACGGTTCATTTTGCAAAGTTTCCCCGCCAATTCGCGGGCGCGGGCAATATCCCGCGTCAAAAACAGTTCTACCGCCACATCTACCTCTTCCATGCGCCCTGCTGCATTGATGCGAGGGGCAAGAGTGTAGCCGATGAGAGAGGCGGTCACAGGGGAATCTGCACAACCGCATTCTTCCATGAGGGCGCGGATGCCGGGACGGGGCATGCGGGTGAGTTTTCTAAGACCCTTTGCCACCATGGTGCGGTTTTCGCCCACAAGGGGCATCACATCCGCCACCGTGCCAAGGCAGACAAGGTCGCAGTATTCTTCCAACACCTCATCCTGTTTGCCGGATACAGCGGCAGCCAGTTTAAAGGCGACGCCACAGCCCGCCAAGTTTTGATGGGGATAGCCACAGTCCGCCCGATGGGGGTCTACCACCGCCACGGCTTGGGGGAGGGTGTCTTTACACTCATGATGGTCGGTAATGACCAAATCCATGCCATGCTCACGGCACAAAAGAGCCTCTTCTTCTGCGGTGATGCCACAGTCCACGGTGATAATCAAACTGACCCCCTGCTCTTTGAGAGCAAGGATAGCCGTTTCGTTGAGTCCGTAACCCTCTTCAATGCGGGCGGGGATATAGGGAATGACCTTGCCCCCTTGACTGCGTAGAAAATCCGTCAAGAGACAGGTGGCGGTGATGCCGTCTACATCGTAGTCCCCGTAGACAGCCATAGTTTCCCCATTTTTCAGCGCCCCACGCACCCGCAAGGCGGCGGTGGTCATATCCTGCATTTTGAGGGGCTCTTCCAAGGGACAGGTTTTGTCCAAATAGGCATTGGCTTTTTCGGCTTCATCATAGCCACGGCTACACAAAATGGCAGCGGTCAACGGCGAATAGCCCGCCGCACACAGAGCACTCTGTTGCGCCGGGTCGAATGAGCCAATATTCCAGATTCCGTACTTCACTTGATTCCACATCCGTATTCTATTTTTTATTTTTCACCATTATACCATTTTTCCCGCCGTTACACAATGGTTTTTCTGCTCCAAAGGGGCGTTTGGGCGTAAACAAATGGTAAATTTTACCCATTTCGGCTTGTTTTCTACCACTTAGGGGGTATAATGAAAGAAAAACCTTGGAAGAAGGATACGAATGTTTGCAAAATTATCGGCTACTTTGCGCCGATTTATGGCGGGTCGCTACGGCTGGGATGCCTTGGGCAAGACCCTCTTTGTTTTAGGACTTGTCACCATGGTGCTGGGAATGGTGCTTTGGCGGGGCTTTTTGGGTCTGTCCTACGGCATTCTCATTTATGCCCTCTATCGGGCGTATTCACGGAAAATTGCCGTCCGTCAAGGGGAAAATCGCTGGTTTTTGCGTCTCTTTGCCCCTTTGCGGGATGGGAAACATCGCTATTTTAAGTGTCCCCAGTGCCGTCAATCGGTGCGCATTCCCAAGGGCAAAGGCAAGGTGAATATCACCTGCCCCAAATGCCACCATAAGTTCCAAAAACGCAGTTAAAGGTGGATATTATGGAGATTTTTGCGGATAAAATATGCCAAATTGCGAAAATTCCCCAAGAGCAATTTCACTGGCAGGAGGAGTGTTCCTCCACCAATGATTTGGCGAAAAAATTGGCGCAGGATGGGGCTCTTCACGGCACTGTGGTCATGGCGCGTCGCCAGACGGCAGGTCGCGGTCGCATGGGAAGAACCTTTCTCTCTCCCGAAGGTGGAGTCTATCTTTCAGTGATTCTTCGCCCCCAAATTCCCGCCACAGAACTGCTCAATCTCACCCCCCGTCTGGCGCTGTGCGCCATGCACGCTGTGGAAGAATCCTGCCACATTCTCCCTCAAATTAAGTGGATTAATGACCTTGTGATAAACGGCAAAAAAGTGGCGGGCATCCTCACAGAACTGGGCTTGGATGAAAAAGGCAACTGTGCCTATGCCGTGTGCGGGGTAGGGGTGAACTGCAACGGCAGTCGGGATGAATTTCCTGCCGATTTGCAAAAAACTACCACATCTTTGCAGGAAGAAACGGGAAAAGAGATAGATATTTCCCTTCTTGCAGGCACATTGGTGCGGGAAATTCTCACCCTTTTGCAAACTGCACCCCAAGGACAGATGGAAGAATATCGTAAAAACTGCCTCACTGTGGGAAAAGCCGTGCAACTGCTCCGCGGAGAAACAATTATCCCCGCCACAGCGGAGAATGTGGATGACGATGGCGGACTTTGGGTATGCTATGAAGACGGCACGCGGGAAAAAGTTACCTCGGGCGAAGTTTCCGTGCGAGGACTTTATGGCTATGTTTCCCCTTGAGATTTTAAGAAAATTGTGTTATAATCCCATTAGAAGATAAGAAAGGACGGCGAATGCCATGAAAACACTGAAACTGCTCCTAAAAATCGGTGGCTTTGTCATGCTGGCAGCAGGCGTTGCTTGCCTCATTGTGGGCTATTTGGATCAAATCAAAGCCCTTTGCCCTTGCAAGAAACAGGAACTGCCTGAAGAGTTTGAAGACTTTGCCGATGTAGAGTAATCCCTCCCATATAAAAGAAAAGCACCTGTCGTTGACAGGTGCTTTTTTTATTCCGTTTTGCCGATTTCGTCCAAAATATCGGGGTCTTGTTCTACAATGATGTCCTCAATCATATCCACCAGTTCGGGACTGTCATAGATATTATAGATGTTATCTTTCTTTGCCGTTGCAGAAAGCACCACGCCCAAGGCGCAGATGATGGCGATGACCGTGTATTTGATCCACTTGCGACTAAATTTTTCCTCCAGCCAATCCTGCCACTCATCAATGGGCACCAGCAGAATGACGCACACCATCAGCAGAAAACTGCCCGCGGCACTGCGGGAGAGGGTAAAGAGGGAGAGAACAAACAGAGCCACCGAAGGCAGGCTCAGGAAGAATTTTTTCCATCTGTTTTTGGCTTTTTCGCTCATAAAAATCATCCTTTTTCTTGGAAATTGCTAGTGCTATTGTACTGCATTTTGAAGAAATTGCAAGGATTTCCTTTAAGACCCCATTTCTTGACAATTTTCGCCCCCTGTGATATAGGTAATTTTAGGGGAAACACCCCAAAGGAGGTGCAAAATGGACCAGCGGATTTACAAACCTTTGGAAGAATTTAAAAAGAAATATCGTCCTCTGCACCAAAAGAAAACGGAGCAGTTTTTTAAGGATGCTACTACCCGCAGTAAGGTGGATATTGCCGCCAACCGCAAGACGGTCAAAGCCTACCACGAGGCTGTGGCACACTGGAAAAAGGTGCGCAAAACCCTCTTTTGGTGGAAGTTTTTGCGGGTGATTTTGTATATTTTAATCCTCGGCATCCCTTTTGTGCTGTGGAAGATTAACCCCAAAATCAAAACCCTCAAAGCCCAAGTGGAGGCAGCGGAAGACCGCTCTGAAAATTTGGAAGTAAAGGCAAGAGAGCAAGTTGCCCCACTGCTGGCATGCTTTACGGAGAAAGATTGCCTGCGCCTTGCGGAGGACACCATCTCCCTCCTGAAATTTTTCCCCACCTTTACCGCCCAGCAGGAGCTGGATATGCTCCAAAATTACGATTTTGCCCCCTGCATGAATTGGGAACTGTCCTCTTTGGACACCCTCTCGGGTCGATATAACGGCAACCCCTTCCTCTTTGAACGGCGTCATATTCACACCATGGGTACGGAGACCTACCACGGCTACAAAACTATCTCATGGACAGAGCATTATGTGGATAGCGAGGGTCGCGCCCGCACCCGCCGTAGAACCCAAACCCTCCACGCCAGTGTGGTGAAACCCAAGCCCTACTACAGCATTGGCACAGCGCTTCACTATGGCGCTCAAGGTGGCGATGCCCTTTCCTTTAGCCGTGATGCCACCAATTTGGACCGCAAGAGTGAGCGGGAACTGAAGCGCTATCTCAAAAAAGGCGAAAAGAAACTGGAAAAAATGAACCGCAAAGCCCTGGAGACGGGCGATGATTTCATGGCGCTGTCCAATACGGAGTTTGGCGTTCTCTTTGATGCCTTGGATCGGGATCATGAGGTGCAGTACCGCACCCTGTTCACCCCCTTGGCGCAAATCAATATGGAAAACCTCATCCTCTCCAAAGAGGGCTACGGGGATGATTTCCATTTCCTCAAAAAACGGCGCATGAACACCATTGTCACCCAGCACAGCGTGGGACGGGAACTATTACTCCATCCCAAGGAGTTTGATTCTTTCGCTTACGATGAAATCTCCAAACTTTTCCACCAAAAGCACGCGGAGTTCTTTAAATCCGTGTACTTTGATTTTGCCCCCTTGTGGGCCATTCCCATCTATCAAGAGCGCCCCACCCACTCCCTCAATGTGCCCAAGGGCGCACGTCAGGAATGGGCGCTAAAGGAGTATGAAACGTTAGCCAATGTGGCAGGTTCGTACCAGTTCCACCATCCCAACAGCAAAACCCCTGCTATGCTGAAAACCGCCTTTGTGGAGCACAGTTCTGCAGGCGACCATGTGACCGTCACCGCCTATTCTTATGATACTGCCCCACGGGTGGATATTGTCCCCGTCTTTGGTGGCGATGGCTGTATGCACAACGTATCTGTGCCGTGGGAAGAATATCTTCCCTTGGAGTACCGCACCAATTGCCTTGTGACCGATGAAAATTCCCCCAAAGAGGCATTGTCAAAATGGCACGGTTTGTGTATGATAAAAGAAAACTGAAAGGAGCAATATCTTATGGCAAATCAGTTAGACGAACTCAATCCCGTAGTGCGGGAAGAGGGCTTGGAGACCCAAGTAATTGCAAAGCAGTTACCTGTCAAGGTGGGCGTTGGCTCTACCGTGTTTGAAATTATGTTGTGGCTGTGTGGCATTCTTCCTGGTCTTATTTTCCTGTTTATGAAAATTAACGCCAAGAAGCACTTTGACCAACTGCAACAGAAAATCCAGCGCAACGCATCCCAGATTGATAACTATCTGGAACAGCGGGTGGTTGTCCTGCAGAACTGTGCCCGCCTCTTGGATAAGGCCATTGACTTGGATAAAGACACCTTCTCCGCCATCGCCAAATATCGCGCAGGACAGGGGGATGATTCCACCCGTAACGAAGTCAGTGCCCAAGTGGAAAACATTTCCCGCAACATGAATGTGGCGTTTGAGAACTATCCCGAACTCCGCGCCCATGCAGAAATTGCCGATGCTATGCAGCAGAACATGTATCTCCAGCGGGAAATCACCGCCGCGCGGGAACTGTATAACGATACCATCGACCAGTGGAATCGGGATGTCTTCGCTTGGCCCACCAAGATGATTGTGGCCGCCAAAAATGGCTACACCACCCGCATCCCCTTTATTGCATCCAAGGAAATCAAAGAAAAAGCCAACGATGTATTCTTCTAAGAAATAAAAAAACAACCACCCAATGCGGGTGGTTGTTTTTTTATGCTCTTTACACTGCGCCAAGGGCGATGAGCACCTGAAGTGCCACAAAGGCAACATAGATACTCAAAAGGCTTACGCCCTGCCAACGGCGGAGTTTGCCACGGAATACAGCAGGGAGGGTCATGAGCGCCATGACCGCTACCATTAAGGGGATTTCCAACACCAAAGAGGTGTTATAGCCAAAGAGTTTACTTCCCTCGGGCACAACAAAGGGGGAGAGGGTGACTGCCGCACCGGAAACCAGCACCAAGTTAAAAATGTTTGCGCCGATGATGTTACCCAAACTCAGCGCGCCATGACCCTTCAAAAGGGCGGTGATGGCAGTGACCAATTCGGGCAGGGAAGTGCACAGCGCCACGATGGTAACGCCCACCACCTCCGTGGGGATGCCCGCCATGGTGGCCAAGGATACGGAAGAACCTTCCAGCATATCCGCGCCAACGGCAATGAGGGCGGCGCTGGCAACAAGGACAATGATGTTCTTCAGCAGAGACCCACTGTCCTCTTCTTCCGCTTCCCCATGGGTGGCATCGGGATTCTTGAAGCCGTTGCGGATGGTCAGCGCCATATACACGGCAAAGACCAGTAGCATCACAATACCCAACCAGCGGTCAAAGCGACCGAAGAGATAGGCGGCAACCATGTAAATGGCGGCAGATACAAAGAAGAAAATCACAGGTGTGACCACCGTTTTTTTGTTCACGGGAGCGGGACGGATGGCAATGGTCAGTGCCGCAATGAGAGAGGTATTGCAGATAATAGAGCCAATGGCGTTGCCGTAGGCAATCGCGCCATTTTGGTTGAGGGCGGCGGTGACAGACACCATAACCTCAGGCAGGGTAGTGCCGATGGAAACCACCGTTGCGCCGATGATAATCTCCGGCACATGAAAGCGCTTGGCAATGCCCACGGCGCTATCCACAAACCAGTCGCCACCTTTAATCAGCAAAATAACACCCACGGCAAAGAGCAGAAGAGAGCCCCACAGAGTGTCTGTGAGTCCGCCGTACCATGCAAGAAACTGTTGTATCATCTAACATACTCCTTAGGCTAAAATTCTCACAGTATTATACCACCAAGATGGGGCAAATAGCAACAAGAAAAACTCCCAATCCAAAGCGGATGGGAGTTTTATTTTAGTTGTAGTTGAATCTTTGCCGTGGCTGAGCCCATGCTAAAATAGGTCTCCGGCTCATAGGTGAGAAGTTTCGCCACCGCACGGGTGGAGGTGGGCATGCGCTCTAAGAGGATGTCTTTCACATACTCCCCAGGTCTCAAAAGACCCGTCTGCCCGAGGATGTTACCCTCTTCATCGCACAGACGCAGACGCACCCACACGCTACTTTCTTCCTTCACAGCAAAGAACACCGTGGCGGTGTTATCCTGCACCACAGGGACGCTGTAAAGGCTCACAGAGGCGTGTTCGCTGAGGTTGAGCGTGCCATAGATTTGAGGATAGTACACTGTGGGCGTGCCAACCACCGCCATTTCCTCAAAGGGGGGCGGGGTGAACTCTCCCACCACTGTTTGGGGTGTGGTTTTGGGCTGAAGAAGCAAAACCACCGCCAGCACAATCACCGCAAGACCCAATACAAGTAGCAGAATCTTTTCCAATTTGTTCATAGAGTACTCCGTTTATGCCCCGCACTCTCCGTGTCCAAAGGCTGGTATGGACCGACACGGAAAATGCGGGGCATGATGGTTAAAAATTAGGCAGCGGTAATCTCAATATTGAGAGTCTTCACCGTGGTGATGGCTTCCACCTTAGCAGTGGGAGCGCCAGTGACTTCCACAGCAAAGGTGCCCTTATCGGCAGTAGCAAAGGTCAGACCCACACCAGAGGTCAGGGTCTTGGCATCGTCACCGCTGAGGGCAACGCTAACGCCACCCAGATCGGTACCAACAGCCAGTTCTGCGGAGTATTGCACAGCAGCGTTGGAGTGGTTAATCACAGTGATGTCGCCCTTGACACCGTTGGCGATGGAATCCTGACCATTGGCGGTGTCCACTTCCCAACCGGCGTTACCCTCGGTAATGATATCCTCGTGCTGTTCGGGGTCCCAAACACGGCCGGCTTCGTCAAAGTCATAGGTGAAGTTCAGAGAGTCCCATTCCACAACCACGTAGTAGATGGTGCTGGAGACTTCCACGCCGTTGACGGTAACCTTAACGGGCTTGGAGGTTTCGCCGCTGATGCCAGCATCCAAGTTGGTGCTACCCACAGCAGCGCCAGCGTTGAGAGCCAGAGCGAAGAGCATAGAAACGGCCAGAACGATAGAAAGAATCTTTTTCATTTTGCATTCTCCTTTATGAATTGATATTTCAGGGGAAAATCGTCTTTCCGCCTTGCCTTTGACGGGGCGGAAAAACGTAATGCTACATTAGTTGGTGACGGTGATGCTCACACCAGTGATGGAGGGCACCACCATAGCCTGCTCGCCTGTCAAGGGGTCGTAGCAGTGCAGGCGGTAAAGACCTGTGTACAGCCCCTCTTGCAAGGCGGGAGCATTGTCTAGCAAGGTCATTTTGGTCAGTCCGTAGCCTGCTTCCAACAGACCAGACTGGGCAATGAGATACTCACTGCCACCAGAGATGATGTAAAAATCCACTGTCACATTGTGGCTCGATGCGTTGGGGTTTTTAAAGTAGATGCCAATGGCTTTCTCAGAAAGGTCCAAGGTGGCATCCAAGGTGTAAATCATGGAAAGAGAGCCACCGCCCTCGGGGGCATCTGCCTTTTGGCTGTCGTCATCCTCCAACTTTTCGGAGTTGTCGTCCAAAGGAGGCAGGGGATGGTCGGGCTGGATAATCACCTGTCCGCCTTGGGAGGGGGTAGAGGCGGGTTTCCACAAAAGCGCACCCAAAATCAAAAGCCCAGCAAGAAGCCCCAAGAGAATCAGCAGGAAGAATACACGGCTCTTTTTCAGCGCGATGAATTCATCTTTTCCCACTGCCAAATAGCCCGCTGTGCGCCACAGTAAGGAGGCGTGCTTGCCACACACGGCAACATCGTGGGTTTCCGTGCCGATTTGCACTGCGCCGATGGGGTTTTTGATGCTCTTTCCGCTGACCTCGCCCAACACCTTGCACCCGCCATTGGGATAGGTGTTTTTCAGGTATTTGGGAGAGAAGCATTTGATGCTTTGCTTGTGGAATTTGAGATTGGCATCGCAATCGCTAAAATATCGAATCTGAAAATCCATGTTAACCACCTCCTGTAATGGTAATCATGCATTTGCCTGTGGATGCCGTACCTGTGAAGGTGTCCGGCACATAACCGCTGAGCCACAGCCATGCGCTGGCAGTGCTGTTTTTTACAACATGCAAAGCGGTAATGCTTTCCCCAAGACTACTATCCGTAGCAGTGAAGCGCCCCGAAACTTCGGGATAATACGGGTCTACCTCATAACTGAGGGTAACATCCACACTGATGGTGGATTCTTCGTTGTTTTTCACCGTAACACGGTTATCATCGCCACGGTAGGGCAGGAACATGCCGTTTTCCGAGCGGTGGGTTTCGGGATTCCACGAGCCTCGGTCATAGACAAAGGTCATGGCGCCCCACTCCACAGTCACGGAAATTACCGGAGGCAATTCATAGTAGTACACGGTGATGGTCTTGCCACCTACAGTATCCATAGTGCCTTCCACCGAAGGCATGGAGCATTCATATTCCGTATCGCCCCGTTTGACTGTGGGGGAGGGGATGGAATAACTCTCCCCAAAGGCGATATTGGCGGAATAAGGTGTTGCGGCGGGAGTATTGTAGATGGGACTGGTGGCATCGCCAAAGAGATACCGGATGGTGAGGGGATATTCATCACCGATGTAGAAGAAGGTGCGCACCACCGTTTGGGCGGGCATGCTACTTTCTGTGATGCTACTCTGTTTTACGTACTCCGTACCCACAAGGATATGAGCGCTGTAACCGGGAATATCCATGGCATAGACGGTGTATCCCTCTTCATAAGCAATCTCATGGCTGGTGGTGGGAGCGGCGGGTGTGCCGTTGAGATACACATGTTCTACCACCAAAGAGTAGGTCTTGGTTTCCCACTTGGCATAGAGGGTGTGATCCTCTGCCAAAGTGACAATGCTATCGTTGGTCACACGGCTGTTGGGGTCGCTCAGGTCTAAGTACCAGCCCTCAAAGGAGTGACCGGGACGAAGCACCTGCGTGGGTAGAGACACGAAGGATGCCGTGCCCTCTTTTACCCGATAGCCGTAAGAACCGCCAAAGAGAACGGTGCGACTGTCTTCCGTGCAGTTACCGCCGTTTTCCTTATCGTAAGAGAAGGTCACGGTAATCTCATTGGGGCGGTAATACACATCGTACACCACACCCTCGGCGACCATGGTGCCACTGATTTGGGTCACGGCTACATGGTTTAAATATGCGGTGTAGCCTGTGGGCACAGTCAAGTCAATGGTGTAAGCATCGCCTGTTTTGAAGGTTTCGTTGCGGTAGATTTCCGTCACGCCAGTGTCTTCATAGATGTAGTTAATGCGCAGTTGGTTTGCCGTGGGGGTGTATTTTACCGTAAAGGTGATGGCGTTACCGCTCACCGTTGTGCCTTCCACCAAGCCATTTACCAAATCTGCATTCACCACACCGCTAATGAGCGGTTTATCCGATGCAAAACCGGGGATGGGAGGCGTTGCAAAAGAATAACTGCTGTCAAAGACATATTCCGTGGCGGGGATGGGGGCGGAAGCCTCTGTGCCATCCTTTTCATACACATAGTTTACCGCCAAGGTGTAGGTCTTGGGACTGTAGTTGCCCACAACCCACAAATCACGCGCCGGCATGGTGGCAGGTACATCGCCGTTTTGCGCCACGCCGTCCAGTTCGCTTTCTGTGTACCAGCGCCAAGCAAAATCATAGCCGGTGATGTTGTTCCCGTCATAATCCCAGTGGGTGATGCTATCCCCATAGAGATAGGTTTCGGTATAGGTAGTCACTGTGCTGGTGCCAGGCACTTCGTAGGCATAGTGGATGGTGTAACTCTGCTTTACGCCCGATGCCGTTACGGTCATGGAACGGATGTTTTCCGCCGTCACTGTGAAACGACCTGTGGAAGAGTCGTAACTAAAGGGTACAGCCTCGCCATTGTCATTATAGGTGATGGTGAGTGTTTCGGGGAGTTTGTAGCCCTTATTGGCAGTGAGGGTTGCCGTGTGATCTACCGCAGGGTCTAAACTGGTGTAGTTTTCAAAGTTCAGGATATCGCTGGTGGTTAGATCCGTCAGCACATAGATGATACGGGGACGCACAAAGATGGTAGCCTCATCCCGCAGTGTCAGGGGTTGCGCCTCAGGACCCACCACAGCCTTGTAAGGACCAGGGGAGTGAAGTCCCACAGTGATGTAGTAATAGGTGTTTCGGTCTACCGTGTAAGGTCCGTCACCCAAATCCGTATCGGGGTCACTTTGCAGACTCAGTTGGGCAAAGTTTTGCACATAATCGCCTGTCCACGCGTTTTCCCCTGTGGGATTGTGCCAACCGCCTGTGTAGGAGTAGAGTTCCGTCAGTTCTACAGGGCGGATGGAGGTCTCTTCCAAGTGGACATCCTTACCTGTGAGTGTGCCAAGGTCTGCTTCCGTCAAAAGCAGGCGCACATTGGCAAAATCCGCTTCATTGGCGGGGAGGATGTGCGCTTCATCCGTGTGAGTTTCCCCTTCGTGGGTCAAGGTGTGACGCATCCGCGCCTCTGTGAGGGTGGGTACATCGTTACCGCCCAAGAAGGCATCCTTAGGACGAAGAAGGATGGAGAAAGTGAAATCCACACTGCTGTTGTACACTGTGGCGCCACCATCTTCCTCGCTTATGGTGTCCTGATAGGGGTGAATGGCGGTGATGCGCACCAAGTTATCCGTGATATTGCTCACATAGTCCAGCGCGGACTTACCTTCCGCCACTGCGCTATCGCTGTTGTTGGTGCCCACAAGGGAACCATCCACCAAGTCAAAATAGCGGGAGAACTGCAAATCCAGTTCGTAGTCTGTCAAATCCGTTGCCACATGACCATGGTCAGTCAGTTGCAAACAAGTGACTTTCGCACCGCCACCGCCTTGGGTGTTGGGGTTGGTGTTTGCGTTAATATAGGCGTTAAATTCCGCCTCTGTGACTTTATCCAGCAGTTCTGCATCAAAGGCGCGATACACACCCTCGCCACTGTAGTAGTAACTGGGCGCGCCATTACCACCGGCGCCACCGGTGTAGGAAAGACCCGAGGATGAGCCGATTTTACCCGTTTTACCTACATATTCATTCAGTGCCAGAAGGGTAGAGGAGACAGTGGTGGAATCGCCACCGGCTTTACCGCTATCACCCAAAAGACCAATCCAGTTACCTACAATGGCGTTACCGCCACCGCCACCGCCACCGGCGATGAGCAGGTTTTGGATATCTGCAGGGGCAGAACCCGCCTCATAGTTGGATTCCAAATAATCCACACGGATGGCGGTATAAGTGCCACCGCCACCGCCCAAGCCTGCAGTGTTGTCAGGCTCAGCACCCTCTTGTCCCATGGGGGAGAGAATGAGTTTATCGCCCTTTTTCAAGGGCAGATAGACATATACATAGCCACCGTTACCACCAGCGCCACCCTCTTTGGTGCCGCCCAAGCCCGATGCCATCTGACCGCTGTGGCCGTTACCGCCCCAAGCCTGCACCAAGAAAATGGCATCATGCTCTGCGATATATTCACCACCGCCAGATGCGTTTTGGTCAAAGGTGTCGGGGTCGGGCATGTGGCTCAATCGGTCGTTGGCTGCCGTGGTGTGCAGGGTGTAGGTGTAAGTGCCGTCACCATTGTAGGTGAGGTTCTTTGTGTAGTTCATCGTCACGCCATTTAGGTGCCCCTGATGTTGCTCCAAAATGGTCACCACAGCATCGGAGGTAAACACCGTCACACCACACTCAGGACCTGCCAGAGAGTTGATGTTGGGGTCGTTTTTGGGTGTTACGGTAATGCTCACGGGGAAATGGGTGGTCTGGGCAACCTCCATCCCCTCGGCAGGCATGCCCTCTACCGTGTAGGAGGAGATGCTGTCAATGAAATCATATACAAAGTTCTCTGCCAATTCCCCACGAATCTCGTCATAGTACCCGCCGTAAAGGTCGGTGGGCAGGAAGGTGTGAGGCGCGTTAAAGTTGTAGTTGAGACTGTCCACTGTGAATTTTAATGGTACATTCACATGGCAGTTGCCTTTTTTTAGTCCAATGGTGACGGAATTGGGACTAGCGCCCGTCCCTTCCGTCACAGTAATGCTACTTCCCGAAAGCAGGGGCACATCATTACCGCCTACAAAGACATTTTTAGGACGGAATTTCAGGGTGATATCCAATTTGCCCTTGAGATTTTCCTCTGTGGGCATAAGATTCATGCCGTAGAGGGTCACGAGGGTTTCTCCATTGTCCTGAGGGACATAGGTAAAATTGTAGCCTGTGGGGTATGCATCATCGGTGCGGGACTGATTGTACTGGAAGCCCGTCACGTTAAAATACTTACTCACAGTAAAAGATACGTTCAAATTCTCCATGTTGGAGAATTTGTCATATTCGCCCGCCAAGAAGGTGATGGCAACTGCACCGCTTGCGGGGGAGGAATACAGACCGTCCAGCAGACTTATTTCATGGGCGGTGAGGCCATCTTCGGGATTGGGGTTTGTTGCGTCTGTTTTATTTGTCACCACGGGCATGTTGTTGGCACTGGCGGCCACAAAGGAACTGCCACCGCCACCGCCACCCACGTTTACGGGGTTTACCAAACTTTGTTGCACACCGCCACTGCCACCGCAGTAGCCTGCGCCACCGCCACCGCCACGGAGGTTACCGGCACCGCCTGCACCACCAGCGGTTTCGGGGTTATACGCGCCTGTCCAATCGTTGGGCTTTTCGCCGCCCGACCAGTTCCAAACGGTGCTGCTGACACTTCCGGGCACTGTGGTAGCGCCCTTGCCGATATAACTGTTACTGGTACCGCTGGATGCGCCGTTGCTACCGGCATAGAATGTGCCAGCCACAGTGGTGCCACTGCCGGTCACAGGACCGGAGATGGAACTTTGCATATTGCCACCTTCGCCACCATCGGCAGTCCACTTGTTGGCGCCGGAGAGGGAAGCGCCATTGCCGGCGCCACCGCCACCACCGCCACCTGCAATCATCAGGTATTTGGTAGCGCGGTCATATTCAGAAATATTATCGCCAATGAATTTGCGGTCATGGTCCAGATAATTCTGCTCAAAATAGGTGCTGTCCTCAAAGAGGAACAGGGCGGAATAACCGCCACCGCCACCTACGCCGTAGGTAACAGCGCTACCGCCACCGCCACCGCCGTTGGCGCCACCGCCCTCGCCGGTTTTGTAACCCACAGAGCCGTTACCACCCAAGGAGTAGTAGAGGGTCTCACCCGCTTGCAGGTACACTTTGGCATAGACATAACCGCCCTTGCCACCTTTGCCACCTAGACGAGCGCCATCATCCAAGCCGTCAGCGCCGTTGCCACCCCAAAGTTCTACCAAGTACCAACCGCTGTAGTTGGTGGTGAAGAATCCACGGGCGGGCACGGAGGAATCTGTGTTGTTTTGAGCATCATAGAACTGAGCATCCAACTTCAGGTCTAAGGTGTACTCATTTTTCTCTGCATCGTAGCGCACTGTGGGATGGGTATCGATGGTGGCGTTGCCCAAAGTGCCACTACCCCCATCAATGGCAAACCCCACCGATGACAGAGGTGTCAGCAGTAGGAGAAAAGACAGAATATATGCAGTTGTTTTCTTCAGAAATCGCTTCATGTTTGACACCTGCATTCGTGATGAAAAAAACATAACTTTGCCATCTTCAGACGGCAAAAGAATACAATACTCCAGTATACATTCTAATATAAGTATCTTATCTACAAAAGTCAAGGCTTTTCGGGGCTTTGCTAAGGGTAAAAAATGTCAAAAAATGGTGCATTTTGTGTATTCTCATGACTTGCATTTTTTCTACATATTTTTTATAATAAAACCAGCAAAAAAGGAGGAAAACAACATGGATGCAATTTTAGAATTTGTCAAAAAATTTCCCGTGGGCAAGGCCATATCTATTGCCTTGCTGGTGGTGGGCTGTCTTATTGCCATCAAACTGATTTTGGCGCTCTTTGACCGCGTGGTCAAGAAGTCCAAAATGGACATGATCATTTATAAGATCCTGCGGGTCGCTGTGAAGGCACTACTGATGTTTATTGCCGTCATTATCGTCTTGGGCAGTTTGGGTGTTGCCGTTTCGTCTTTGGTGGCGGCACTGTCTGTGGTTGGCGTTGCCTTCTCTTTGGCCATCCAAGGCTTCTTGTCCAATGTTTTTGGTGGCATTCAAATCATCTCCAACAAGCCCTTCCAAATTGGCGATTTTGTGGATGCCGGTGGCGAATCCGGCACCGTGCGGGAAGTGGGTCTGTTCTACACCAAGTTGGACACGCCCGATAAAAAACTGGTGCAGATTCCCAATAGCGCCATCGCCAATGCCAACATTGTGAACTATTCCAGCGAAGCAAACCGCCGTGTGGACTTTTCCATCAGCGCCTCTTACGATGATGACACGGAAAAAGTCAAAGAAGTGCTTCTGGAACTGCTCCAAAATCACCCCTTGGTGTACAAAAAAGAGGATCTGATGCCCGTGGTGCATGTGAGCGCATACGGCGCTAACGATATCACCTATACCGCCCGCGCATGGTGCGCCAATGGTGACTACTGGACGGTGTATTTTGACATTATGGATGCCGTCAAGCCCACCTTCGACCAGAAGGGCATCGCCATGAGTTACCCCCATGTCAATGTCCACATGGTGAAAGAATAAACATAGAATTTCACACAAAAAAGCCATGAAACGGTAATCGTTTCATGGCTTTTTCTATTCGAGCCTACAACAAAAAAAGAACAGCCACCCTGTTGGGTGACTGTTCTTTTATCTGGTTGCGGGGGCCGGATTTGAACCGACGACCTCCGGGTTATGAGCCCGACGAGCTACCGAACTGCTCTACCCCGCGATATGCTGTGCACCTGAGTGCCCACATATCATAGCACAAGGGGGTAGGCTCTGTCAAGAGGGAAATCCCCACTATGGCATGGGTATCGTTCCCCTCGGTTCGGCACAAACTGCGTCTAAAAAGATGGATTTTCGTGTGACTCACCCATTACCCTTGCAATTGGGCGGGCAAAATGCTATAATCTCCATGTATGCGACAAAACCCCATGGAGGTTTTTCTATGAATTACGATGTACTGATTATTGGCGCAGGTCCTGGCGGCATTTTTTCCGCCTACGAACTGACAAAACTGAATCCCAATCTCAAAGTGGCGGTCTTTGATGCAGGTCATCCTCTCCACAAGCGCCACTGCCCCATCGATGGGGACAAAATCAAAAGTTGCATTGGATGCAACATCTGCTCCATCATGAACGGCTTTGGTGGCGCAGGCGCTTTTTCCGATGGCAAGTATAACATCACCAACGATTTTGGTGGCACGCTGTACGAATACATCGGCAAAAAGCAGGCGCTGGATCTCATGCACTATGTGGATGAAATTAACCTGCGCTATGGTGGCGAAGGGACGAAACTCTACTCCACCGCAGGCTCTAAGTTTAAGAAACTGTGCCTGCAAAACGGTCTGCATTTACTGGATGCCTCTGTGCGCCACTTGGGCACGGATATTAACTATGTGGTGCTGGAAAATCTCTATGAGCACCTGAAAGAACGGGTAGAATTCTTCTTTGAAACCCCCGTGGAATCCATCCGTGTGGTGGATGGTGGTTATGAAATCACCTGCGCCAAGGGCACTTTTACCTGCGAAAAATGCATCGTGTCCGTGGGTCGCAGTGGCAGTAAGTGGATGGAAACCGTCTGCCGTGATTTGAAGATTCAAACCAAATCCAACCGCGTGGATATCGGTGTGCGCGTAGAACTGCCTGCAGAAGTGTTCTCCCATTTGACGGACGAACTGTATGAGAGCAAAATCCTCTACCGCACCCAGAAATATGGCGATTTGGTGCGTACTTTCTGCATGAATCCTCGTGGCGCGGTGGTCAATGAAAACACCAACGGCATTGTCACCGTCAACGGCCACAGTTATGAAGACCCCGCCAAGCAGACGGAAAACACCAACTTTGCTCTCTTGGTAGCAAAGCACTTCTCCGAGCCCTTTAAGGATAGTAACGGCTATGGCGAATCCATCGCGCGCCTGAGCAACATGCTGGGCGGTGGCGTCATGGTTCAGCGCTTTGGGGATCTCATTCGCGGTCGGCGCTCCACGGAGCATCGCATGAGCGATTCTTTCCTCACTCCTACCCTCAATGCCACCGCTGGCGATTTGAGCTTGGTGCTTCCCAAGCGCCTGTTGGACGGCATTATTGAGATGATTTACGCCCTGGATAAAATCGCCCCTGGCACTGCCAATGACGATACCCTCCTCTATGGTGTGGAAGTGAAGTTCTACAACATGGAAGTGGAAGTCAGCGATAAACTGGAAAGCCGACACAAAGGGCTTTACATCATCGGTGACGGCAGTGGCATTACCCACAGCCTGTCCCACGCATCCGCCAGCGGTGTCCATGTGGCACGGGATATTGCGGAGAAAATTGCAACATAATCCACAAACAAAAACACCACCCAACGGGTGGTGTTTTTTTACTGTTATTTGGATTTTTGGGCTTCTTTCACAATATCGCCCACGCCATTTAAAATGACCGTGGGGCGGTAGGCAAAGGTCTTGGGGGTCTCGACAGTAGAAACACCGCTGAGTACCAACACAGTGGACATGCCACTTTCCAAACCGGAAATTACATCCGTATCCATGCGGTCGCCCACCATGACGGCTTCTGCCGAGTGGCAACCCAGCAGGCGCAGACCTGTGCGCATCATAAGGGGATTGGGCTTACCGCAGAAATATGCCTTTGTGCCCGTGGCAATTTCGATGGGGGCAACTAAAGCGCCACAGGCGGGCACAATGCCGTTTTCCACAGGACCGCACACATCGGGGTTGGCGCCGATGAGTTTTGCGCCCTTCATGACCAAATCCACGGCTTTGTTCAGAGTGTCTAAAGAATAGGTCTTGCCTTCACCCACCACCACGTAGTCGGGGTCTACCTCATTCATGGTGATGCCGGCATCGTACAGGGCGTTAGAAAGCCCCGCTTCACCGATGACATAGGCACTGCAACCGGGATTTTGGCGTTTTAAGAATTCTGCCGTAGCCAGTGCGCTGGTGTAGAAATGGTCTTCCGTCACATCCAGCCCCATACGGAGCAGTTTCTGGCGCAGTTCACGGGGGGTGAAACTTGAGTTATTGGTGAGGAACAGATATTTTTTATCCTCTGCGTGAAGCCACTGGATGAACTCCGCCACACCAGGGAGAATTTCCTTGCCGTGGTAGATGACACCGTCCATATCGCAGAGAAAACCTTTGATGTTGTTAAAATTCAGTTTATTGGGCATGACCACACCTCCATTTGGGGGATTTTCCTCATTCTATCACAGTTTGTTACAAAATCCAATAGGAATATACCGTGTAAAGCCCATCTCCTGCCAAATACATCTCCTTGAGTTTCCGTTGGAGGGAAGTTTTCTCGGGCAAATCGTGTAAGTCCTCGGGGATGTCAAAGAACACCAGTTCCAGTGCCGATTCTGTATTGCCCGCCTCGGGGAAGGGGGTGTAGTGGCGCTGGAAATAGAGGAGATTGGAATCGGGGCGGAGAATTTCGTGCAGGCGAGGATTGAGAATCCACGATACCCCCACAATGGCGGTAAAGGGAAAATCCTTCCATACTTTGCGAATCATCTCAATGCCCTCGGCATAGGACTTTTCCATATATTCGGGGGTGAAAGGCTCAAAAGAGGGCACATGGATGTGAATGACCGTATCACCATAGCAGAGGACGGAAGTCCACTCCGCCTTGGGAATGTGGGTGATTTCCTTTTGCGCCTTGCCGTCAACGATTTTATGCCCGCAGATGTAGCCATCTTCCTCCCACACCCGCGCATAGAATGCTTCCGTGCCACCGTTGGCGGCAGCATCGCCATTTTCGCCGATGGCAATATCGTAGGAGAAGGCGATTTCTTCGCCATTTTTGTTGCGGAACACCTGTACATGTCCGTCAAAGAAGAAACTGCGCTCAAAACTAAAGCGCCCCAAGCGGAACATGTTTCTCTTGAGATAGCGCCGATACCACTTGATCAGGTCCAAACTCAGCCCAGGCTTTCCCTTGTTGGAAAGGGCGGCTTCCATGACAGCGGTGTCAATCTCTTGGGCGGTTTTTATGGCAACTTCCTTGGGAAAACCGTCTTCTATGAGTCCTTCCACCATCCCTGGCATATATGCGCCAAAGGCCAGCGCCGCCATCATGTGGTACTCCGTGGGAAGACGGAGGGAATCGTCCCAACTGTCGGGGTTTTCCAAAACCTCTACAATGCGCCAAAAAAGCGCGGTCAGTTCTTCCGATGCGGTCACTTCGTCCACGGCATCCAGCATGAGATGCAGGGTCTGTGGCCAGCAGTGATATTTTTCCTGCATTGCAAGGTAGTATTCTTTTGTGAGCCAATGAGTTTTCATAGGGCATTACCTTCCTTTTGTCTTTCTATACTTTACCACTTTGCCCGCAGGTGTTCAAGTGCAACTTCTGCATTTTGCCTTGCCAAAGGGGGAGGGAAGTGCTACACTCAAAGTAAGATTTTGGGAAGGGGGAAAGAAAATATGAAAACCTTCTACACCTATCTAGATGGCGTGTTTACTGCCGTGGTGCTTCCTGCGGAAACAGGCAAATTCCCCACGGTCATCATGCGCTGTCCCTATGTGGATGCCTATGAAAACTGGGAGGAGGAGAAAATCCCCGCCCATTATGGAAAGATTTTTTCTACTTGGATCGAACACGGCTATGCCCTTGTTTATCAGCACTGCCGTGGTCGGGGCAAAAGCCATGGGGATTTCGTGCCTGTGGTGAACGAGCGCAAGGATGGACTCATGTTGCAGGACTGGATTCGCCAGCAGGAGTTTTATAATGGAGAACTGTTCCTCCGTGGTGCCAGTTACACCGCCACCGTGCACTATGTCACCGCCCCCTTTGCCCCCGATGTCAAAGGCGCTTGCCTTGCTGTGCAGGATATCAGCCGTTACCGCAAATGCTACCGCAACGGCTGTTTTAAGCGGGGACTTTATGGGGACTGGTTTGTAGAAAATTACAAAGCCAAAAACCGAAAAGAAAAAACCTTTGACCCCGAAACCTCCTTTGATATTCTACCCCTGACGGATTTTGCCAAATCCGTTTTTGGAGAAAAGGCAGAGGACTTTGAAAGAACTCTCCTTGCCCCCGACCCTAACGATGACTACTGGAAAGAATCGGAGGAAGAACACTGCACTGACCATGTGCCCTTTCCCATGCTCTTTTCCACAGGTTTTTACGATGTCTATGTAGGTGGCATGTTCCAAATGTGGCGGGATATGTCCCCCGAAAGCAGGAAAAAATCTGCTCTTGTGGTCTCTCCCTATGACCATGGCGATGGCTTCGAAAAGGAGACCTTCCGCTATCCCAAGGGCAAACGGGAAGAGCAGTTTGGCACAGATTATGAAGTTCTGTGGTGCGATGCCATCCGCGGTAAATGCGATTTCCCCGTGCCCCAAGGCAAGGTGACCTACTACTCCCTTTTTGAAAATGTGTGGAAATCCACCGAGGATTTCAGCGCTCCCAAGACCCTCGCCCTGCCTTTGATGGGCAAAACTACCACCTACACCTACGACCCTGCCGATGCCCCCTCCTTTGAGGGGGGACTTTCCACCAATTTTGGTGGCACATCCTTCCAAAAGAAGCAAAATCGGGAAGATGTGGTCACGGTCTACACCGCACCCATGGCAGAAGATACTCTCATGAAGGGGCAGATGCGCCTGCGCTTACCCGTCTCTTCCGATTGTGAGGACACCTGCTTCTATGCCCGCGTCAGTTTGGAGACGGAGAAAGGCGATTTGGGACTAAGAGACGATATTTTCTCCCTTCAGTTCCAATTGGGAGGCTATACCCCTAACGAAAAAGTGGAGGTAGAATTCTGCTTCGATGAACACGCGCTTCTCTTAAGAAAAGGTCAGCGCCTGCGGGTGGATTTTGCCTCTGCGGATAAAGCCCACTTCATCCGCCACACCAACTGTAAGGGGCTTTACAGCACGCAAAGGTCGACAAAAATCGCAAAAAACACTCTCTACATCCCCGAAGCGGTGTTTACCATTCCCATAGAGTAACAAAAAAGCACCCTGACTTTTGTCAGGGTGCTTTTTGTTTCACTTATTGGAGAATCAGCGTGATTTCGGGGTGAACTTCTGCAAAGTATGCTTCTGCGCTCAATACCAATCCAGAGATGGTTTCAAGGGAAACACTTGCAGGGACATAGACCTTCTCAATACCGGAATTGCCAAGCCCATAGCACTCGGTTACAGTGGCAGGCAGAGTGATTTCTTTCAGGGCAGTGCAGTCCTGGAACACATACTCTGCGATTCTCACTATGCCGGGCACGGTAACCTCACTCAAACTGGTGCAGCCCGTAAATGCGCCCATCCAAAGCTGTGTGGTGCTTTGGGGCAGATTGACCTTGGTGAGCGAGGTGCAGCCGGCAAAGGCATTACTTTGAATCACTTGCAGATTCTTGGGCATATTGATGCTACTCAGTTTCGGGCAGGTGTGGAAAGCGCTGGCGCCGATGGTGGTGATGCTGTCCGACAGAGTAACCGTTTTTAGGTTGGGGCAATCGTTACAGAAATTGTCCGCAATCCGATCCAGCGTACCGCCGATGGTTACGCTTTCCAGTGAGGTGCATTTCCAGAACACCTTGGTGCCCACTTCCTTGGCATTGGGCATGGTGAAGGATTTGAGCGCAGAGCATTTTTCAAAAGCGCCAAAACCAAGATTTGTAACGCTTTGAGGCACGCTGACCGCTTCCAGAGTTTCTATCTGATAAAAAGCGCAAGGACCAATAGAAGTTGCCCCCTCACCGATGACTACGCGGATGGGGTCAAGTTCCTGCTCTCTCCAAGGGCTGGGGTCTTTTCCACGACCATAGGTATACATCTCGCCCGTGCCGGTGATGGTGAGAACGCCATCTTTATAAGCCCAGTAGAGGTTATCACCGCACATGCCACGGGTGGTCACGGTGTCATAGTTAATGGCTTTGAGCACCTCTTCATCGCTCATGGTAAGGGGAGAGGCGGGGATGATGGGAGCGGGATCTGCAGGTGCGGGGGTGATGGGGTTAGGGTCTACAGGGTCTGCAGGAGCGGGATCCACGGGATCTTGGGGTGCGGGGTCATTTGCGGGGTTGTCCTTTGGTGCTTCGCCACCGCAGGCTACCAAGCCAAAGACCATCACAAGCGCCAACAAAAGGGCGCAGATGCGTTTTGCAGTCAACATGTCTATTTCCTCTCTTTTCTTGGGTTTGGATAGATTCAGTATACAACTTTTTTCCAGAAATAACAAGGATTCCCACAAAAAAGCACCCTGACTTTTGTCAGGGTGCTTTTTTATTTTTCTTCGGTCTTCTTTTTCAGGCGGGCTTTGGCTTCTTCCACCGTTTCTCCCTCGTGGGTGAGGAATTGGTCGATGAATTTGTCCTCGATTTTGGTGTAGCCATCCACCACACCCTTTTCAATCTTCTTGTAGCCGTCTACCACGCCGGTTTCGATTTTCTTATATCCTTCTGTTACGCCGTCTGCAATTTTTGCACCGGCATTGACCAATTTGCTTTTTGCCATGGTAATTCTTTTCCCTCCAATTAAATTGAGCCCCGTAAGGAATACCAACAAATATACCGCAGTACCTGTCAGGGCGTTAAACAGTGTAATACTCATTTCTGTCATTTCTCCAAAACTCACCAGCATAGAGCGCTGTAAGGAGAAAATAGATGCCAAGGCATCGGCAAAGCCGATGTTTCGCAGGGTGGAAAGGGCAGGGGATGGCATCTTCCCCGCCTTGATGAGATTGATAATTGCCAAGGTGATTTTCACAAAGGCATACAGCGCCATGGTGATCATGACAATTTCGTGATGTTTTGGCGCGTTACGGCTGTCCATACTCATATAGGTCAGTCCTGCCAACACCACAGAAAGTCCCACCAAAAACCAGCCCGTAAAACGGGGAATAAACTGGTCTTTTCCGCCTTTGTCTACCCACAAAAGCACGGCAAAGCGCATGACGGAAAGAAGAATGTAGTATGCCGAAAGTGCCAAAAACCACCATGATGCGCTCATAAGCCCCAAACCCGCCGTGTAAAAACTGTATAGCAGGTTGCCTATGAGGCTTATGATAGCCATCTGCCAAACGCTCAGCCGTTTCACTTGAGTCCCTTCACCACAGGGATAATGGACAGCAGAATCACAATGCCTGCAAGACCAATGACAATGCCCAGCACCATCTTAGCCCAAACCATGCAGAAGCACATGCCAAGACCCAAGGTCAGTGCGCCCACAATGCCCATGAGTGCCACAGCCACCTGACGGAAACTGAATTTCACAGGGGCTTTATGCTCCATCTTTCTCCAAATGAGCAAAGTCACAAGACCCAAAACCAAACCCAGCGCGCCAAAAATAATGCCTTCACGGAAGGCATTCCACTCGGGCAGAAGTGCCATGCACATACCCAAAGAGAACAGCACACCGCTGACCGTGCCCAAAATCAGGGCGACAAAACTACTTTTTTTCATGAGAAAAACTCCTTTCATTATTCCAACACTTGTTTTTGTATTGCAAATGAATTATAATATTTTCGGCAAAGAAAAAACAACCATCAATTTATAGACAGGTGTTGGAATAATGAATGTAAAGAACAATAAGCGCCGTAGAGAATCCGTGGAAAAAATCCAAAAAGCCTTTGTGCAGTTGCTTCAAACGCAAAAGTTGGAGAGCATTTCTGTTTCGGACATTTGCAAGATAACGGGGCTCAATCGCAGTACGTTTTACGCCAATTTTTTGGATATTTACGACTTGGCGGATAAGACACGGGAGACTTTGGAGCATGAATTTGGGTCAGCATTTTCGGATTATGACTATATGAACGAGCGCACAGGTGCCCAGAGAATGTTTGAACATATCAAAGAAAATCAGTTGTTCTATACCACTTATTTTAAACTCTGCTACGATGAGAGCCACAAAATCTCTGTCTACGACCCTCACCGTGCGGAAAAGGAACACATCAGTAAGAACATTGACTACCACATTGAGTTTTTCCGCAGTGGTTTTAATGCCATTGTGAAACTTTGGATGAAAAACGGATGCAAAGAATCTCCCGCAGAAATGGCGGAAATTCTCCAAACGGAATATCGGGGCAGATAAGAAAAAGCACTCCGCCCTTAAGACGGAGCGCTTTTTTTATGCTTTCATATCACAGGTAACCATAACGGATGCGCCCATGAGTTCGGGAATCACAATTTCGCCACAGTGGTAATCCCGATGGGGCAAAACCATGCTCTGCAGTTTTTTGGCGCAATCCAAAAGACTATCGCGGGGGATGGGCTTATGGGTACGCACGGGAATGAGCATGCCCTTGTCCGTGACCATGGTAAAGGTGAGGGTTCTCATGGGTGCGGTGCGCTCTTGCAAGGCATAGGCTTCGCCCCGCTTGCAGGTGGCGCCAGTAATGGAACCATCCGCTTCATAGCGCAGATGACAGCCGTTGGGACAGAGGATGCAGGTGAGCAAATCCTTTTCGGGAATCCCTTTGGCAGGTTTATCCTTGCGGGCAAGATTCCACGGGGTCATCTCTTGTCCTAAGACAAAGGCGGCGGCATTTTTGCCAGCCGTTTCCCCTTGGGCGGATACAAAATCCACCAAATCCATCACCCCGTGACAGTTGCCACAGGCAAACACCCCAGGAACGGATGTCTGCATAAATTCATCGGTAATGGCGCCATTCCGCTCATCCAGCGCAACCCCAGCGGAGCGACCCACCTCGTTTTCGGGAATCAGACCCACCGAGAGAACGAGCGCATCGCAATCGATGGTGAAGGTGGAATCGGGAATGGGTCGGAGTTGTTCATCCACCTTGGTAATCTCCACGGCGCTGAGTTTTTTTTCGCCAATGATGTTAGACACCGTGTGTCCTGTGTAGAGAGGGATGCCAAAATCGTACAGACATTGGCTGATATTCCGCTGTAGACCGCCGGAATTGTGCATCAGTTCCACTACCGCCAGCACTTTGGCGCCTTCCAAGGTGAGACGGCGCGCCATAATCAGCCCAATATCCCCTGAGCCGAGAATGACCACCCGTTTACCAATCATCATGTTTTTGACATTCACCAAATTTTGCACCACACCGGCGGTGAACACGCCTGCGGGACGAGAGCCGGGAATCGCCAATGCGCCACGGGTGCGCTCACGGCAACCGGTTGCCAGCACCACTGCGCCCGCCTCGTAACGGTGATATCCATCACGGCAGACGGCGGTGACAATGCGGTCAGAGGTCATGCCCGTGACCATAGAATCGGTTTTGATGGTAACGCCCGCTTCTTCTGCCTCACGGATGGCACGCATGGCATATTCAGGACCTGTCAAGGTCTTGCGGTAATGGATGAGACCAAAACCATCGTGAATACACTGGTTGAGAATACCGCCAGCGCGACTGTCACGCTCCAGCACCAGCACCCGCTCAGCGCCGGCTTTTTTGGCCTCTTGCGCGGCGGCAAGTCCAGCGGGTCCGCCACCTATAACAACAACATCGTACTTCATCATTTCACCTTTCCGGAAAACAGTTCAGAACCGGGACCTCGCTGACAAATTTCCTCTGGGGGAATGCCATATTCCTTCTCCAAAATCTCTGCAATGCGACTGAAACAATATCCCCCTTGACAGCGACCCGTGGTGGGCCAAACCCGATATTTAATGGCGGAGATACTCCGTACACCCAAGGGATTTTCAATGGCCTGACGAATTTCTCGTTTGGTCACCTGTTGACAACGGCAAATCACCTCGCCATAATCGGGGTCCTCGGCGATGAGTTTTGCCTTCGTATCGGGGTCTTGCTGTGCAAAGCGCAAAATTCCCTTGCGGGTAGGGTCAAAGGATGGATTTGTGGCGGGATTGAGTTTTTCTCGCACCATGTCCGCCACCCGTTTTCCTATGGGAACGGATGCCGTCATACCCGGAGATTCAATGCCGATGAGGTTAATAAGCCCAGGGCAGGATTCCTCTTCCTTTATGACAAAATCGTAGAATCCACCCTCTGCAGGGGGCGCTTGCTTGGAGCGAATGCCCGTGTAAGCGCCAATGATATCCTTCCGCTTCAAAGCGGGCATGAGCAGTTGTGCTTCCGCAAAGAGCTGGTCCAGCGTGCTTTGCAGAGTGGCATAGTCCTCTCGCTCGTCAATATATTCCGCGTTGGGTCCAATGATAATGTTGCCATGGATGGTGGGGGTAATATGCACGCCCAAACCGCCAATGCCCGCATGGGGAGCGGGATAGACGGGCAGGGGCAGATACTCCTTGGCAATTTGATCCAAAATAAGATATTCCCCACGGCAGGGATAGATGTGATAGCCTTCCACCCCCGCCAAGGCGGAGACTCGATCGCTGTACATGCCTGCGGCATTGATGACCATGGAGGCAGAAAAAGCGCGGTTGCCTGCCAAAATGGTAAAGCCGTCCTTTTCACGGCTTATGGCAGTTACTTCCGTGTTAAAAAAGAAACTCACACCGTTTTTATGGGCGTTTTCCGCCAGTGCCAGCGTGTAGAGGAAGGGGTCAAAAATGGCGGTGTTCGGGGAGAGCATACCCCCGATGCCACCCACTTGCGGAACCAGTTTATGGCACTCTTCTTCCCCCACAAGGCGCAAGCCCTTACAGCCGTTTGCTTCGCCTTGTTTCACAAGGCGGGCAAGGGTCTGCATCTCCTCCTCGCAGAATGCCACAAGAAGTTTGCCTGTTTTATGGTAAGGCACATCCAGTTCTTGGCACAGGGCTTCAAAACCCTCGTTGCCCTCCACGCACAGTTTTGCCATGAGGGTGCCGGGCTTGTTGTTAAAGCCCGCATGAACAACGGCAGAGTTGCGCCCACTGGTGCCGGATGCTACATCATTCTCTTTTTCCAGCACTGCCACTTTTAAGTTGGTGCGGGAAAGTTCTCTGGCGATGGCGCAACCCACTGCGCCTGCGCCTATGACCACGATGTCAAATGTCTGTTTCATGATATCCGTCCTTTTTTCGGCGTATATGATAGATTATACTGAAAAGTCATGGAATTGTAAACGATATTCCGCCTTAAAATGACAAAAAGCACTCCATCTTGAAGACGGAGTGCTTTTTATCTTCCTTTACTGATCCAAATAGCGGCAAGCGCCCATGGCGGCAATGGCCGCATCGCCTGCGGCGGTCACCACCTGACGGATGAACTTGCTGCGACAGTCGCCAGCCACAAACACACCAGGTGTTTTGGTGGCGCAGAATTCGTTCACATCATAGTACCCGTACTCGTTCAGGGGACACAGATGAGCAAAATTCTCGTTTTCCGGTTGCAAACCTACAGCAAGGAATGCGCCATCCACGGTAATCTCGCTATCCTCGCCCGTGGCATCATTGTGGAGTTTAAGCCCTGTCAAAGCCCCGTTTTGGGTTTCATAGGCAGACACCACAGTGTTGAACAGTACCCGCACGTTGTCCTTTTTCATAAGGGCATCGGCCAACTTTTTCTCGCCAGTGAAATCAGAGAGATTTTGCACAATGGTTACGCTACGGCACACCTCGGAAAGAAGCAGTGCCTCCTGCAAAGCGGAGTTGCCACCGCCAATCATAGCGGTATCCTGCCCTGCATAAAAAGCGCCATCGCACACGGCGCAGAAAGAAATACCCTTGCCGATGAGTTCTTCTTCACCCTCTAAACCAAGGGTGCGATGCTTGACGCCATTGGCCAAGATAAGGGCTTTGCCAGAAAAAGTTGCGCCACTTTCGGTACTGACGGTAAAGCCCTCTGGGGTTTTCTCCACGCCAGTGACACACTCCAGTTCCACATCTGCGCCCAGCGCCAGTGCCTGCTCCGTGAGTTTATCGGCAAATTCCGCGCCGGAAATCATGGTAAAACCGGGAATATTCTCCACCTTGGGAGAGAAGGCAATTTGACCGCCAAAACCGCCCTTTTCAATGACTAAAACGCTTTTGCCTGCGCGCAGGGCGTAAATGGCGGAAGTCAGCCCAGCAGGGCCACCGCCTACGATGATAATGTCATGCATGTTATATCCTCCTGTTTCTACGGGTAAAAAGACCGGGCAAAATGCCCGGTCTTTATGTTTGGGTTTACAGGGATGCCAGGTAATTCTTAATTTCGTTGACACCGTAATAGGTCTTATAGTTGGTGCCATCGGTAATCACCAGAGTGGGAGCACCCTTGATGCCGTACTTCACGCACAGTTCCACATTTTCATCTGCAATGAGCTTTTCATAAGGAGCGCCAGCCTTGGTTAGTAAGGCTTCCGCCACTTTGCAGTTGGGGCAGGTGACACGGGAGAAGAGAATGACCTTTGCGCCGTCCTTCACTTCCGCCTTGGCCTCTTCGCAAGCGCAAGTGCAAGCGTCCTCTTTGGCAGGAGCTTCCACAGTGCCCTTGAGGACAGAGTTTTCAATGTCATACACCTTGCGGTCCTTGTATTCCTGACTCTTACCATCGTTCCAGTTTTTCACAGGACGATAGTAACCGGTGATACGGCTGTAAACTTCTGTTTCCTTACCGCAGTGGGGGCAGGTGTACTGCTCACCGGTGAGGTAGCCGTGGTCAGCGCAGACGGAGTAGGTGGGGCTCATGGTGTAGTAAGGCAGTTTGTGATTTTCGGCAATCTTACGCACCAAATCAGCAGCGGCCTTCCAGTCGGGAAGTTTTTCGCCCAAAAAGGCGTGGAACACAGTACCGGAAGTGTAGCGGGTCTGCAGTTCGTCCTGAATCTCCAGAGCGGTGAAGATATCCTCCGTGTAGCCCACGGGCAGGTGAGAGGAGTTGGTGTAGTAGGGAGTGCCGTTTTCGTTGGCGGTGATGATATCGGGGTAGTACTTTTTATCGTGCTTGGCAAAACGATAGGTGGTGGATTCTGCGGGAGTGGCTTCCAGGTTGTACAGATCGCCGTACTGTTCCTGATAGTCACTGAGGCGTTCGCGCATATGGTCCAGAACCTGCTTTGCAAATTCCTGGGTTTCCACGTGGGTCAGATCCTTGCGAATCCACTTGGCGTTCAAGCCAACTTCGTTC
>JAGBIE010000016.1 GCA_017935145.1 Oscillospiraceae bacterium | reverse complement strand
CTGCAAAACCTTTATTCCCCAGTTCAAATCTGGGTGGCACCTCCAAAAAAACAGCACCCAACAGGGTGCTGTTTTTTTGGCGCTACTCCGTAAAGTTGAACTGTCTGCGCCTGCGCAGAACAGTTCAAATGTGGGTAGTGCAGTTTGGCTCTGCCAAACGGAACGGCGGCGAGGGAGTGAATGACAGTCCGGTGGACTGTCAGAGCCGAGCCGTGACCGAGCCACAGCGAGAGCACCTCCAAAAACTCCAAGTCGAAAGACATGGAGTTTCTCTTTTTAGAAAAGTATGCTATAATGAATGCTGAAAGGCGGTGGGGATTTGAAGAAAATTCTGCGCGTCTACGACAGCTGCTGCGTGAAGGAAGGATAACAAACAATAAAGGAGAAAGGAATAAATCAATGGCATTATATGATATTGTATTGCCCAAGGAAGGGCAATTGACTCTGACGTGTAATGGAGCAATTATTGCTAATGCAAAAAACAAAACCTATTTGGTTAATAAGATGCGAGTGCATCAAGATGAATGCTGTGATGTCGGGATACAGTGTGAAAACGTTTATCAGATTGTTGATATGCATAAAGGAAATTTTGTATTGGAAACATTCAAATTCCCGATTGGTCAGCGAGGAAATGGACAAAAACGTGCACCACAGGGAAAGAATATCAATTTTGTTATAATTGATTCGATTGTGCCAGTGCAGTACAGTAGTTGTTATGCGATTGCAGATGAAAAAGGCAACATTATTACGGATTTGGATTTATTGAAAAGACTTTATGATTTTCGCTTCGAGAATAGGATACCTTGTGAAATAACGAACAAAACATTAGCATATTTTGCAACATATCTTCCTGTGACAAAAGCTGATTTTATTAGTAGCTATGGCGTTGGAGAAAGAGTGTACGACAAGTGTGGCGAGAAATTTTTAGATGTCATTAGGGCATATATTGAATCAAAAAAATAATCAACTAAAAAACAGCACCCAACAGGGTGCTGTTTTTTTGGCGCTACTCCGTAAATTTGAACTGTCTGCGCCTGCGCAGAACAGTTCAAATGTGGGTAGTGCGGTTTGACTTTTCTTTCCCCATATGGTAGTCTTTTCATAACGATACCAAGGGGGTTACACATGATGAAAAGTAAACTCTACGCCGTGTTTGATGGCAAAGAAATCCTGCAATACACCCTGCAAAAGGGGAGTATGGAAGCAGATATCATCACCTATGGTGGCACTATCACTGCCATCCGTGTGCCCGATGAGAAGGGCAACATGACCAAGGTTGCCTACGGCTACGAAACTATGGAAGATTACCTCAGCCACACCCAGTATATGGGCGCGCTCATCGGTCGCTTCGGCAACCGCATTGAGGGTGGCAAGTTTACCATCGATGGCAAAACCTACAAGGTGGGTTGCAACGAGGGGGAAAACTCCCTCCACGGCGGTCATACGGGCTTCGATAAGAAAATTTGGCAGGCAACTCTCGTGGGTGATGACACCTTGGTGCTCACCTATACCTCTCCCGACGGGGAAGAGGGTTTCCCCGCCAACCTAAATGTCAAGGTAACCTACTCCCTTACCGATGATATGGGCTTTTCCATCCGCTATGAAGCCGTGAGCGATGGCGCTACCCCTGTGAACCTGACAAACCACGCCTATTTTAATGTCCACGGCACGGAAAACACCACTGCTGGTCTCTCCCTGCGCATCGATGCCGACCGCATTACCCCCGTGGATGAAAAACTCATCCCCCACAACGAATTTATGAGCGTGGATGGAAATCTTTACGATTTCCGCACTGCCCGCCCCTTCATCTGCGATTTGAGCGGAAACGAAGTGCTGAAAAAGCGTGGTTGCTACGATGAAAACTTTGTCTTAAACGGTATTGGTCTGCGGAATGTGGCATCCCTGTCCTCTACGGAGACGGGCATTACCATGGATGTCCTCACTGACCAGCCGGGCATGCAGATTTACACAGGTTTCCAGTACGGCATCGCACTGGAAACGCAGAATTTCCCCAATGCCGTCAACTGTCCCGCCTATCCCTCCGCCATTTTGCGCCCAGGGGAGAGGTACGAAACCACCACCATCTACCGCTTCTCTGTGGAGGGCAAATAAGGAGAGAAAATTCATGAATTTTTGCAGAATCGGCCCCATGTTCGATTGTTCCCGCAACGCGGTGCTGAATTTGGAAAGCATTCAAAAACTCATCCAAATCACCGCTCGTTCGGGATATACCACCTTCATGCTCTATTTGGAAGATGTCTATGAAATAGAGGGCGAACCATATTTTGGCCATGGGCGTGGCAGATATACCCAAGAGGAACTGCGCACTATCGATGCGTGGTGTAAGGATGCAGGGTTGGAATTCATTCCATGCATCCAGACCCTTGCCCATTTGGATTGCATGTTGCGCTGGCCCAAGTATGCCAAAATTCGTGATTTTGCCAACATTATGCTGGTGGGGGAAGAGGAAACCTATGCCCTCATTGAAAAAATGTTCCAAACCATGGCAAACTGCGTTTCCACACGCATACTCAATGTGGGCATGGACGAAGCCCACATGGTGGGACACGGGAAGTACTATCATCTCCATGGCCATGTTCCCCGTTCTGAGGTCATGATGCACCATGTGCAACGGGTGGCGGAAATTGCGAAAAAATATGGGTTTACCATCACCGTTTGGTCGGATATGTTCTACCACTTGGCTTCGTCAGGTGGTCGGTACAGCCGTGATTTCAAAGTGACGGACGAACTGCGTGGGCGCATTCCCTCCAATGTGGAACTGGTCTATTGGGAGTACCTTTCTGCCGATGAAAAGCAGTATGATGCCATCATCCGCAACCACGAAAAAATGAAAAAAGGCACTTGGTTTGCAGGCGCTCTGGGTTCTTGCCGTGGCTATTCTCCTGTCAATGCCAACAGCATTTTGAACACAAAGGTGGCCTTGCGCAGTTGCAAGCGCAATGGCATCCAAAATGTCATGATGACCTCTTGGGGTGACGATGGCGGTGAATGCTCTCGTTTTTCGTTCTTGCCATCGCTGTTCTTTGCAGGGCAGTATGCCCAGGGGAATACCTCCATCACGAAAATCCGCAAGGCATTTGAAAATGAATTTAAAATCTCGTGGAATGCGTTTATGAATTTGGATTTGATCAGTGGCACCAAGCGGACCAATGCTTCTAAGTATATGCTGTATAACGATCTGTTCAGTGGCTTGTTGGACACCCGTATCCCACCCCATGTGGAGCAGGAGTTTGCCGCTTGCGCTCGCCGTTTGAGTCGCTATCAAAAGCATGAAACTTGGGGCTACCTGTTCGCCACAGCCACGGCATTGTGCCGCGTGTTGGAGGTAAAGGCCAATTTGGGTAACGATTTGCGCACTGCCTATCAAAAGGATGACCGAGAGGCGCTGACCGCTTTGGTCAAGCGGTGCAAACTTTTAACAAAGCGTTTGCAGGTGTTCTACCGCGCCTATCGCAATCAGTGGTATCTGGAAAATAAGGACTTTGGATTTGAAGTGCAGGATATTCGCATTGGCGGGCTGATTTCCCGTGTAAAGAACTGCACTTGGCGCTTGGAGCAATATCTTAGCGGTGATGTTCAGCGCATAGAAGAATTGGAGCAAACCCCCTTGGACTATGCAGGCGCTGGCGAAACAAGAATCCCCAATCTCATCTCGGTGGACTATGAAAACAGCGTTTCCCCCGGTGTTGTCATCAATAAGACCTATAACCCCCTCTAAGGAAAAAGACCTCTTGCAAAGGCAGGAGGTCTTTTTTTATGCCAAAAACCTTGCAGTGAGGGCGGCGGTGAAGAAGCCTACGGCATCGGCGGTGAGGGCGGCGGGGATGGCATAGCGGGTCTTTTTCACCCCTGTTGCGCCAAAGTAGACGGAAATGGCGTAGAAGGTGGTCTCCGTACTGCCCAGCATCACGGCGGCGGTTTTGCCGATGAGAGAATCCACCCCGTGGGTTACCATCAGCTCCGTGCCCACCGCCAATGCCGCCGAGCCGGAAAAAGGGCGAATGAGCAGTAGTGGCGCGGTTTCTGCAGGAATTTTGAAAAATCCCAGCACGGGCGCAAAAAGATTCGATAGTAAATCAAAGCCACCGCTTTCCCGCATCATCCCCACGGCAGTGAGAAGCAGGATAAGACTTGGCGCAATCCCAAACAGGGTGCGGATACCATCCTCCGCCCCTGCGAGAAAGTGGGAATAGACATCCTCTTTTTGTCGTAGCCCCCACAGCGAAACAAAGGTGAGTAGCAGGGGCAAGATAAGGTCAAACATGGCTCATTTTCTCCCACAAAAATGTCATCATGACCCCTGCCGAGGCGGAGAGGAGAGAGGATACCCACACGGCAGGCAAAATGGCAAAGGGATTCTCCGCCCCCAAGGATGCCCGCAGGGCGCAGACAGTGGCGGGAATCAGTTGCACCGATGCAGTGTTCAGCACAATGAGACGGCACATCTCATGACTTGCGGTGTTTTTGGGAGCAGATTTTGACATCTGGCGGATGGCGCGGATACCCATGGGTGTGGCGGCGTTGCCCAAACCCAACAGATTGGCGGTAAAATTTCCGCACAAATAGCCCATGGCGACAGAATCCTTGGCCGTTTGGGGGAAAATTCGCCCCAAAAGAGGGCGGAGCACTTTTTGGAGTTTTTCACTGAGTCCCGTTTTCTCCATGGCGGAAGAAAGCCCACTCCACAGGCACAGGGCGCCCGCCATGGAAAAGAGCAGTTCTGCCCCTTGCTGTGCCCCGCGGAGCATGGCGGGGGCGAGGGAGGCGGTCTGCCCCGTGATGACGGCAGAAATGAGCGAAAGGCACAGAAGAGCCGTAAAAAAATAAGAAAGCGCCATGACCATACCTCCACCAAGTGTTCTCATAGGAGTGTATGTCCTAGCCACATGAAAAAAGCACCCTCCGCAAGGAGGGTGCTGCTCGTTTTATTTGAGAACTGCTTCGTAGAGAGCGTTTTTGGGGAAGCCTGTTTCTTGGGAGATGAGTTTTACCGCATCCTTTTTGCTCATGCCACCCTCAATTTTGGATTGGGCCAGGGCGATGGCATCTTCCAAGGTGAGGGGAGCGTCTTCCTTTTCCTCTTTGCCCGCCACGATGAGGACAAACTCCCCGCGGGGTGGAATTTCTGCAAAGTGGGCGATTGCTCCTGCAAAATCCGTGCGGATGACCTCCTCGTGGAGTTTGGTCAGTTCCCGACAGAGGGAAATCTTCCGCTCCATGCCAAAGGCTTTGCCCATGTCCTCCAAAGTCGCCTGCAATTTATGAGGTGCTTCATAGAAAATCATGGTGCGATGCTCTGCGAGCAGGGAATTCAGGTGCTCCATACGGCTTTTCTTGTTCACCGATAGAAAACCTTCAAAGGTGAATCTGCCCGTGGGCAGACCGCTGACCGCCAAGGCGGTGATGGCGGCACAAGGACCGCACACGGCAACCACGGAAACGCCATGTTGGGCGCAGAGGGCAACCAAATCTTCTCCAGGGTCAGAAATGGCGGGTGTGCCAGCATCGGTCACCAAAGCGCAGGTTTCGCCACCCAGCAAGCGGGCAAGGATTTTCTCGCCACTTTCCCGCTTGTTGTGTTCGTAGTAACTGACAAGAGGCTTTTTCATATCCAAATGCCGTAGCAAATTGGCGGTGACGCGGGTATCCTCCGCTGCCAAAAAATCGGCAGAGAGCAAAGTTTCCCGAATGCGGGGAGACACATCCCCCAAATTGCCAATGGGGGTGGGCACAAGATAGAGTGTTCCAGCCATGGGGAAACCTCCTTTTACTTATGATAAATACGGCAAAAATCCTCCGTGGGATTGCCGAGGGCGTCATAGAGAATCAAATCTTCCAGCAGGGTTAGTCCCGCCTTAGCATCGCGGACGGCCTCCACCAAGAAGAGAGAGCGTTTGCTAGTTTCGCTGTGACGGAAAAACTGTATGCGTTTGGGCTCTAACCTATTTTCCCGTAGGGCGCAAAGGACATCCGCCAAGCGCTCGGGACGATGAACAAGGCACATTTTTCCGCCTGTCTGTAGTAACCATGCCCCCGCCTTGCACACATCTTCCAAGGTGCAGGTTTCTTCCGTGCGAGCAGTGCGGAGGGATGGGGCATCCGTGGCGGGATTTTGGGGCGAAAAATAGGGAGGATTGGAGACCACAACATCGAATCCGCCGTGGGGGAGTAGATTGCGAATATTCCGCAAGTCCCCGCAGATGGCAGTAAAGGGCAGGGAATTAAACTTGGCATTTTCTTCTGCCAAGCGGGCGGACTCTTCTTGAATTTCCACTCCCGTCACCTGCAAGGTGGGGTCAGTGGCCAAAAGCATCATGGAAATAGCGCCCACACCACAACCCAAATCGCAAACCCGCGCGGATTTTTTGGGATGCACAAAGTCCGCCAATACCATGGAATCCGTACCCAAACGGAATTGGTCTTGTGGATTATGTAAACTAACGCCATTCCAAAGAATTTCCCGTTCCATACTGTCCTCCATATGACAATGCCCCTGTGCTTGGCACAGGGGCATTGCAATCATGTACAATTAGCCTTCTTCGATTGCACCCAGAGGGCAAGCGCCAGCGCAGGAACCGCAGGAAACGCATTCGTCAGCATTGATGACGTAACGGTCTTCACCTTCGGTAATGATGCCCAGGGGGCAAGCATCAGCGCAAGTGCCGCACTTCATGCAGGCATCGGTAATTACATATGCCATGATTTCGCACCTCCATGTTTTTATTACAACTCTATTCTAACACATATTTCGCAAAATGCAATTGTAAAATCATAGGATTCGGCAAGAAAATATTTGGCTAAAGAAACAGCAATCAGGAGACAATAGAACGTAGGAAGGAGGATGCGCTATGACGAAGATTCCCCTGTCCACCACCTCTGCCAATCTCTTGCGCTGTGCAGGTCGGGAAGCAAGTTCTTTGGGACACAGTTTTGTGGGAACGGAACATCTGTTTTTATCCTTTTTATCATCGCAGGATTCCTTTGTCGGTCGCATGCTCCACTGGATGGGCTATGACTACCCTCTGTGGCGGAGCATGGTCTTATCCCTCTACGGCAAGGGGCATTCACGGCTCAGCATGGGACTTTCCAGCCGTCTACAGAGGGTGCTATCCTCCGCCGTGATGGAATGCAGATTACAAGATGCATCCTGCGTAGAACCAGAACATATCCTCCTTGCCATGACACGGGAGGAACACTGCACCGCCATGGAACTTCTGTCTTATGGGGGCACGGATGCCAATGAACTGTTTTCTCGTGTATACCAAAGCATTCAGCACCGCCAGGAAATGGCGGGAAGGGAGAAGGAAATGAAACTGACAGAACAGTTTTGTGAAGATATGACGGCAAAAGCCAATTGGTATTCCCCTGTCATTGGCAGGGATGTGGAAACCCAAACCCTCATGGAAATCCTCTGCCGTAAAAATAAAAACAACCCAGTGCTCATCGGAGAGCCTGGGGTGGGGAAGACCGCCATTGTGGAGGGCTTGGCACAGCGCATGTCAGCAGGTTTTGTGCCCGAGCGTCTGCGTCAAAAACGGCTACTGAGCCTCAATATTGCATCCCTTTTGGCAGGCACCAAATATCGGGGTGAATTTGAGGAGCGGGTGCGGGACATGGTGCAGGAGATTCGCCGTAACGGAAACGTGATTTTGTTCATTGATGAACTGCACACCATCGTGGGTGCAGGTTCTGCCGAGGGGGCAATCGATTGCGCCAATCTGCTCAAGCCTGCTCTCTCCCGTGGAGATATTCAGGTCATCGGCGCTACCACCGTGGCGGAATATCGCAAATACATTGAGCGGGATGCTGCCTTGGATCGGCGCTTTCGCCCTGTGATGGTGCATGAGCCCAGTCCAGAGGAGACAAAACGCATTCTCATGGGTCTGCGCCTTGGACTGGAAGAACATCACGGTCTGAGCATTTCCCAAGAGGCGGTGGATGCGGCGGTGGAACTATCTTGCCGATATCTTTCGGGCTATTTTCTTCCCGATAAAGCCGTGGACCTGCTGGACGAGGGGGCATCCCGTGCCAAGATGCGAAATCTCGCCCCTGCGCCTTGGGCAGAACATCGGGAGGATGTGGCGCTACGCTTGGAACAGGCGGTGAATCGGGGAGATTTTGAGCGCGCCAGCGCTCTGCGCACAGAACTGCAAAGGAGGAATCTCCCTCGCACCAAACTGCACAGTGTGTGCGTCACAGCGGAAGATATTGCAGGCACAGTGTCCGCCCGCACGGGCATTCCTGTGGGGCAGGTGGGCGAATCGGAACAAAGTCGCATGAGCCGTTTGGAAGAAGAACTCCACCGCAGAGTCATTGGACAGGAGGAGGCGGTGCGGGAGGTGGCTGCTGCCATCCGCCGTGGACGCACAGGCTTGCAGGATGAAAATAGGCCCGTGGCAACCTTCCTTTTTATGGGGCCTAGTGGCGTGGGCAAGACGGAACTGTGCAAAGCCTTGGCAGAAACGGTCTACGGCACCAAAGAGGCGCTCATTCGCTTAGATATGTCGGAGTATATGGAAAAGCACAGCGTGTCTCGTCTGTTGGGTGCGCCCCCTGGTTACATTGGGCACGGGGAGGGTGGCGTTCTCACGGAAAAGGTGCGCAAGCGCCCCTACTGCGTAGTGCTACTCGATGAAATCGAAAAAGCCCATCCCGATATTTCGGGCATCCTGCTCCAAGTCATGGACGAGGGTATGCTCACCGATGCCATGGGGCGCAAGACGGATTTTCGCAACGCCATTGTCATTATGACCTCCAACGCAGGCACTGGGGGCGTAGGTGCTGTGGGCTTTGGGGCAGAAACGGTCAAAGGGCGCTACTCTGCGGGACTCAAAGACCGCTTCACTCCCGAATTTTTGGGACGCATCGACTGCGTGGCAGAATTTCATCCACTTGATGAAGAAACCATGCATCGGGTGGCGCTGTTGCAACTTTCCTCCCTGCAGAAACGCTCCGAAAAAACGGGCATCGCCCTTTCTATTGAAGAAGCGGTCAGCCGTCACTTGGCACAGCAGTGCGGTAGGGAAGGTGGCGCTCGCCAACTCAGGCGGGTCATCCGCAAGGAAATTGAAGACCCCTTGGCATCTCTGCTTCTCTCCCCCTCTCATCCCGCAACGGTTTCCGTGCAAATGGAAGAAGGGGCTGTTGCCCTGCGATAGAAAAAAGCCATCGTTCCCAATGGAACGATGGCTTTTCTTTTTTGATTTAGATGCGTGCCACACCCGTTTTGCGGGCGGCATCGGCAACAGCCTTTGCCACAGCGGGGGCGACTCTCTCATCAAAGGGAGAGGGGAGAATGTAATCGGCGGAAAGTTCTTCATCGGTGACCAAAGCGGCAATGGCTTCCGATGCGGCAACCTTCATCTCCTCATTAATTTGGCTGGCACGGCAATCGAATGCGCCACGGAAGATGCCAGGGAATGCCAAAACATTGTTCACCTGATTGGCAAAATCGCTACGACCTGTGGAAACCACAGCCGCACCGCCTTTTTTGGCATCCTCGGGGAAAATTTCGGGAGTGGGATTGGCGCAGGCAAAGACAATGGGGTCTTTTGCCATGGACTGCACCATTTCCACCGTCACAGTGTTGGGGGCGGAAACACCGATGAACACATCGGCATCCTTCAGCACATCGGCGAGTTTGCCTGCCTGTTTTTGCAGGTTGGTGCGCTTTGCCATTTCCCGCTTTACGGGGTTAAGACCCTCGCGACCTTCGTAGATAGCGCCCTTGCTATCGCACATGGTGATGTTCTTGTAGCCGTTGGAGAGAAGCAGTTTCACCGCCGCGATGGCAGCAGCGCCAGCGCCGGAGGTAACCACTTTCACATCCTCTTTCTTCTTGCCCACCACCTTGAGGGCGTTGGTCAGACCCGCCATGATGATAATGGCAGTGCCGTGCTGGTCATCGTGGAACACGGGGATATCACACATGGCTTTGAGTTTTTCTTCAATCTCAAAGCAACGGGGCGCGGAAATATCTTCCAAATTGATGCCCCCGAAAGAACCAGAGATGTTGTACACCGTCTGGACAAATTCGTCCACATCCTTGGTCTTGATGCAGATGGGGAAACCGTCTACATCGCCAAAGGATTTGAGCAGAACGCACTTGCCTTCCATAACGGGCATGCCTGCTTCAGGACCAATATCGCCCAAGCCCAGAACAGCAGAACCATCGGTAATGACAGCGCAGATGTTGTGACGGCGGGTCAGGTTAAAACTCTCGGTAATATCTTTTTGAATGGCAAGGCAAGGTTCAGCAACACCGGGGGTGTATGCCAAAGACAAATCTTGCTTATTCTGCAGGGGCACAGTGGAAACCACTTCCAATTTGCCTTTCCACTCCTTGTGGAGACGGAGAGATTCTTTTGCGTAATCCATGGGGAAATTCCTTCTTTCTATGGGGTAAAGGCGGAAAACAACACATTCCGCCATATTAGTCAACGATGAAATTATAGGTCTTTCTCCCCCGAGAAACAATGGGCACTTTGACAGTTTTTCACCCTAAATCTTGTGGGAAATGCCGAAAATGCTACTACAGGTTGCGGGATTGCGTTGCTTTGGTTGTGTTTTGTTGGCAAAAAATTGCAATAATGAGAAACTTAGCGGGCAAAACCACAAAAAAACACAAAAAATTTTTGAAAAAAATGATTGCATTTACATAAAAACCGTTGTATATTAGTGATGTGGAGCAAAATGGAGTAAAAATCCACAATTTTGGTGCAAAGTGGAGCGGAGGTGGAACGATGTACGGCAAATATAATCACACCGTGGATAATAAGGGGCGTATTTTCGTTCCTTCCAAACTGCGGGACGCCTTGGGCGAGACGTTCTTTGTCATGCCTGGCATTGAGAATTGCTTAAATGTCTACACCCAAGCGGGTTGGCAGATTATGCAGGATAAAATTAACGAACTGCCCCTTGCCAAGCGGGCAGGTCTGCGGGTGCTCATGGGCAACATTTGCGAATGCACCCCCGATAAGCAGGGCAGATTCCTCATCCCCACAGAACTGCGGGACTATGCAGGACTCACGCAGGATGTCACTTTCCTTGGTCAAGGTGACCATGCGGAAATTTGGGATGCCGAAACCTACCGCAAGACGGAAGAAGAGAAACTCTCTCCCGAATATATGCGGTCTATTTTGGAGGCTTTGGAAATCTGATGGAGTTTCAGCACAAATCGGTATTGCGTGACGAGTGCATTGAAAACCTGAACATCCGTCCCGATGGCATCTACTTAGATGGCACTTTGGGCGGTGCGGGACACTCCTATGAAATTGCCCGCCGTCTCACCACAGGTCGTCTCATCGGTGTGGATCGGGACACAGTGGCATTAGAAGCCGCGGGAAAAAGACTGGCGGAATTCTCCTCCCGCGTCACCTTGGTGCACGATAATTTTGAGAACCTTGCCAATATTTTGGATTCTTTGGGAATTGACAAAATTGATGGCATGCTCTTTGACTTGGGCGTTTCCTCTCCCCAACTGGATGAAGGGGAGCGGGGCTTTAGTTACATGGTAGACGCCCCCTTGGATATGCGTATGAATCGGGAAGATGTCCTCACTGCCTATGAGGTGGTGAACACCTATCCCCGTGAAGAACTTCGGCGCATCTTCTTTACTTATGGGGAAGAACGCTATTCCCCCCTTATCGCCGCCGCCATTGAGCGGAGACGGGCGGAAAAACCCATCCAAAGCACCTTGGAACTGGCGGATATCATCCGTAGCGCCATGCCCCCGCAGGCACTGCGGGAAAAACAGCATCCCGCCAAGCGGGTGTTCCAAGCCATCCGCATTGCCGTGAACGATGAACTGGGCGCCGTATCCCGCATGATGCAGGATGCCCCCGACCGCCTGAATATAGGTGGACGGCTGTGCGTGATTTCCTTCCATTCTTTGGAAGACCGCATTGTGAAAAACGAAATGCAGGCAGCAGCCAAAGGCTGTACCTGCCCGCCCCAATTCCCCGTGTGCGTGTGCGGGAACAAACCCAAACTCCGTGTGGTGAGCCGAAAGCCCATCGTCAGCACGGAAGAAGAACTAAACGAAAATCCCCGCGCCCGTAGCGCCAAACTTCGGGTGGCGGAGCGCATCTGAACGAAAGGAGGCAGGACTTCATGGCAATGGCAGCAAGAAAAGAGCAAGATTATTTCACCAATGCGGCATATGATCTTTATCGCAATCAGGCTGTCCATGCAGTGCCTGCCTACGAACCCTTGCCCGAGGATGTTCCTCAGGCTCAGCCTCATACCCGTGTCCGCAGAGAGAATCATCTGTTTACCGCTCTTTGCGTGGTGGGTGCTATCTGCGTGCTGTTTTTGGTGATTTTCGCCCATCAGCGGCTCTATGAAAGCACCATGCATAATGCCCGTTTGGAAGCAGAACTTGCCGTCCTGCAGGAAGAGCAAGCAAGTCTTCGCAGCACCTATGATAATGCCGTGAATCTCCAAGGTGTGGAGATGGCTGCTGTCACCCAGTTTAATATGGGTCGCCCTGCCGCAGGTCAGACGGTCTATTTGGATTTGGGCGGTGAAGATCGGGCAGAAGTGCTACAGAAGAAGAAAGGCAACGTCTTTACGGAATTGGCACAGTTCATTGGCGATGCATTTTCCTCTTTGGGCACATACCTGACCATGAACTGAATATACATAGCACAGTAATCTTAGCGGTTCATCCGGGGCGGTTCGGTCAACATTCCGCCCCGGTTTTTGAACTTTATTTTCCCAAAGAAAGGGGGCATCATGATGAGGAAAAAAGGACATTCTAAGCCCAATTTTGAGGAGAATCTCACTCCTTCTCAACGGCAAAATCGTCTGGTCCTGACCCGCACCATGGTGCTTTTGCTTCTTTGTGGCGTGCTTTTGTTTTTCCCCCTAGTGGGCTACCTCTTTAACCTGATGGTATTAGACCACGATCTTTTACGTCAGGAAGCCATCGCCAACCAAACGGCAAAGACGCAAATTTCCGCCTCCCGTGGCAATATCTACGACCGCAATATGAACATCTTGGCATCCTCCTACTCGGTAGAGACGGTGTACTTAAACCCCGTTGCCATCGCCAATTACAATCAGGATATTGACCTGATCGCCTCTGGCCTCAGCCGAATTTTGGATGTGAAAGAAGATTTTGTCCGTCAGCAGGCGGAAAACACCAAGTATTATTACCGCATCGTGAAGAAAAAAATCTCCGCAGAACTGAGTCAGCAGGTGCGGGATTTCATCAACGAGCACGATATCGTGGGTATCCACCTTGAGCCTGCGGAGCAGCGCTATTATCCCTACACTTCCTTGGCCGCGCAGGTCATGGGCTTTGTGTCTGAGGAAGACAAGGGCACAGAAGGTTTGGAGTTCTTCTACAATAAGGAACTCACTGGCACGGCAGGTAGCATCATCACCACCAAGGGCAATAACGGCACTGCCATGCCCTATACCTACGAAAAATATTACGATGCCGAAAACGGCCACGATCTCATCCTTACTTTGGATACCACCGTGCAGTTCTACCTAGAAAAGAACATGCAGAACGCCATGGAGAAATACAGCATTCTCAACGGCGCTTTTGGCATTGTCATGGATGTGAACACTGCCGAAATTTTGGCCATGGCAACCCTTGGCAGTTACGACCCCAACCACTGGCAGGATATTTACGATGTCAACCTGAGCAATCAGCTGGAAAGCATGTATCAGTCCGCCATTGCCGCAGGGGAGGGGACAACGGCATATACCCAAGGACTTGCCAAGTATAACGAGGCAATCAAAAACGCGCGTCTGAAACAGTGGCGCAACCGCGTGGTGTCTGATGGTTATGAACCTGGTTCTACCTTCAAACTCATCACCCTCGCTGCCGCTCTCAACGAGGGTGTGGTCAGCACCAACAGCCACTTTAACTGCGATGGCGCTCACGACTACGAAGGTCGTGAACAGACCGTGCACTGCTGGAAAGCCCAAGGTCACGGTAACCAAACTACCGCAGAGGCGCTGGGCAACTCCTGCAACATCGCTTTTTCTGATATCGGTGTTGCTTTGGGCGTTCGGGATTACTACAACTATGCCAAAGCCTTTGGCTTTTTGGAAACCACCAATATTGACCTCCCCGGTGAGGGCAAGGGCTATTTCTTCCCCGAAAGCATGACCGTTGCCAACCTCATTTCCGGTGCATGGGGACAGACCTTCCGTATTACCCCCTTGCAGTTGGTGCGTGCTGTAGCGGCACTGGTCAATGGTGGCTATCTCATGGAACCCTACATCGTCAGCGAAGTGGTGGATGAAGACGGCAAGGTCATCATGCGTAACGAGCCTACGGTCATTCGTCAGGTCATTAGCGAAGAGACCTCCCGCACCATGCGCCAAATGATGGAATACGTGGTTACCGATGGTACTGCAGGCAAAGCAAAAACCGCAGGCTACGCCATTGGTGGCAAAACCGGCACATCGGAAAAAATTGACGTCTACGATGAAAATGGCGAGCAGGTCAAGGACAAAATGGTGTCCTTTGTGGGTGTTGCTCCTATTGATGACCCCAAATATGTGGTACTGGTGGTGCTGGATACCCCCAGTGACAAAACGGGGCTCTACATCTCTGGCGGTATTATGGCGGCTCCCACTGTCCGTGATGTGTTTGCCGATATTCTGCCCTACTTGGGCGTAGAACCCAACTATGATGAAGATGACATCAGCGCCGTCAACGTCTCCGTGCCCAACACTGTGGGCATGAGCGTGGAACAAGCGGTCAAGGTGCTGGGCGAAAGAAGCCTCACCTTGCGCACTGTGGGTAACGGCTCTGTGATTACAGGTCAAATTCCCGCCATGGGCGCGGAAGTCCCTGGCAACTCTGAAATTTTGGTCTATATGGGCGAAGAAGTGCCCAAGGACCCCGTCACCGTGCCCAATTTTATGGGTATGACCGTAGCGGAAGCCCGTCAAGCGGCAAAAAATGCGGGCATTTACATCCAAGCCCAAGGCACCGATACTGCCGTTGGTGCTATCTATGTAACCTATCAAAGTGTGGCAGGTGGCACCTCCGTACAACGGGGTAGCACCATCCATGTAGAATTTACAGACAACACTGTGCGAGATTAAAAACACTGAGGTGAAACCTATGAAACTTTCCCAACTGCTAGAAGGCATTGAGATTCTAAAAACCAATGCCCCTATGGATATGGAAATTCGTGGCGTGAGTTATGATTCCCGTACCACACGGGAAAAGGATGTCTATGTTGCCATCCGTGGCTATGCTACCGATGGACACAAGTATATCCCTCAGGCAGTAGAGCGGGGCGCTGCCGCCATTGTGTGCGAAGAAGAGCCTCAAGGGGAAGTTCCTTACATCTTGGTGAAAGATAGCCGTGGGGCACTGGCGGATATGGGCGCCAATTTCTACTCTCATCCCACTGACCGCCTGACCATCATCGGTGTGACGGGCACCAACGGCAAAACCACCGTCACCTATCTTCTCAAAACCATCTTGGAGCATACTTTGGGGGCAAAAGTGGGTGTCATTGGCACCATCCAAAACCTCATTGGTGACCGCGCTTTGGAAACGGAGCGCACCACCCCCGAAAGTTTTGAACTGCAAGGTCTCTTCCGCCGTATGGCAGATGCAGGATGCACCCATGTGGTCATGGAGGCATCTTCCCACGCGCTGTATCTTCAGCGTCTGCGGGGTGTCCGCTTTAAGGTGGGTGTGTTCACCAATCTCACGGAAGACCATTTGGATTTCCACGGTACCATGGAAGAATATCGCAAAGCCAAGGAAATTCTGTTCCGTCAAAGTTCTGTGGCAGTGCTTAATGCCGATGACCCCGCCACGGAAGAAATCCTCAAATCCTGTCCCGCACTGCGCCTGACGTATGGTCTCAATGCCCCTGCGGATTTGCGGGCAGAAGAACCGGAACTGCGCGCGGATAGCGTGAAAATGAATGTTCTGCGGGGCGCCAATCGCATTCCTCTGCGCTTGGGCATCCCCGGTAAATTCTCTGTGTATAATGCCCTTGCGGCAGTGGGCGCAGCCTGCGCCTTGGGCATTCCCGCGGAAAAAGCCGTCAATGCCTTAGCTGGCGCCAAGGGCGTCAAGGGAAGAGTGGAAGTTGTTCCCACCCCCAATAAGGACTACACCGTCCTTATTGACTATGCTCATACCCCCGATGGCTTGGAGAATGTCCTCTCCTCCGTCAAGGGCTACTGCAAGGGTCGCCTCATCGCCCTTTTCGGTTGCGGTGGCGACCGCGACCCCTATAAGCGCCCCATCATGGGCAAAATTGGCGTGGATTTGGCAGACTATGTGGTCTTTACCTCCGATAATCCCCGCACGGAAGACCCCTTTGATATCCTGCGCCAAGTGGTCGCAGGCGCTGAGGGAAGTAAAACCCCCTACACCATCATTGAAAACCGCCGCGCCGCCATCCGCTACGCCATGGATATGGCAAAGAAAGACGATATCATTGTCCTCTGCGGTAAGGGTCACGAGACCTACCAGATTATCGGCACAGAAAAGACCCATTTGGACGAACGGGAAGAAGTTGCAGCCTACTTAGCAGGCAAATAAAGGAGAACACCATGACTTGGACACTGAACACACTGGCCACTTGGTGTGGCGCAGAGGTGAAACCCCAAGAAAAGGATATTTCTGTCAACCATATCACCTTTGACTCCCGCAAAGTGCAGGAAGGCAGTTTGTTTGTCGCCCTCTGCGGACAGCGGGTGGATGGTCACGACTTTGCACAGAGCGCCAAAGAAAAGGGCGCAGTGGCGGTGTTGGTGGAACATCCTGTGGATGTGGAGATTCCCCAACTCGTGGTAGAAAACACCGCCAAAGCCTTTGGTGCCATGGCGGCAGGCTACCGCAAATCCCTTCCCATAAGCGTGGTAGGTATCACGGGTTCTGTGGGCAAAACCTCCACCAAAGAGATGGTTGCCGCCGTGTTGGAAAGCACCTATCGCACCTCCAAAACCAAGGAAAATCACAATAACGATTTGGGTCTTCCCATGACCATTCTCTCCATGGAAGAAGATACCCAAATGGCAGTGCTGGAAATGGGCATGAATCACTTTGGAGAGATGGCATATCTCACCTCTATCGCCCGCCCGAACATTGCCGTCATTACCAATATTGGCACAGCGCACATCGAATTTTTAGGTAGCCGTGAAGGCATTCTGCAGGCCAAAATGGAAATCATGCAGAGTATGGATGATGATGCCGTGGCAGTCTTCAATGGCGATGAACCTCTTCTGTGGAATCTCAAGGACAGCGAAGTCCATAAAAAGTATTACTTTGGTGTGGAAAATACCGCCTGCCATGTGGTGGCAGAGGATATTCAGCCTATGGATGGCGGAATCCGCTTCCGTGTTCGTGGTTTCGGGCAGGAATTTGAGGTCTTTCTTCCCACAGAGGGCATGCACACGGTGTATAATGCCCTCGCCGCTATCACCGTGGGACTCCTGCGCAAGGTGAAACCCGAAAAAATTCAGATTGCCCTCTCTAATTTCAAAAATGTGGGCATGCGCCAGAAAATTTCCGTGGAAAAAGGCATGACCATCATTGCCGATTGCTATAACGCAGGCCCTGAGTCTATGGAAGCTGCCCTCCATGTGCTGGGCGACCATAAAACCGAGGGCAAACGCATTGCCGTCTTGGGCGATATGTTGGAACTTGGCACTCGTAGCCAAGCGGAACATTACCGCATTGGCCGTTTTGCCGCCTCACAGGCAGACCTGCTCTATGTCTACGGCACCAATTCTGACCGTATGATTACAGGCGCTGTCACAGGCGGTATGGAGAAGTCCTGTTGCCAGCATTTCACCACCCATGAAGCCATGGCGGAAAAACTCCGCGCCGTGGCAAAAGAGGGAGATGTGCTCCTCTTTAAGGGAAGCCGTGGCATGCGCATGGAACATGTTCTGCAACTATTTTTAGAAGATCACCAAGGATAAGCACAGAGAGGAAGAATCCTATGAGCGTCATTCTTGCAACAGTGTGCAGTTTTGCACTGAGCGCACTTTGCCTCTATTTTCTCATTCCCGCCCTGCGTGCCTTAAAGGCAGGGCAGTCCATTCGTGAGATTGGACCCAGTTGGCACAACAGCAAAAGTGGCACTCCCACCATGGGTGGTCTGGGCTTTATCTTGGCTACGGCAGTGGGTGTTGTTGCCTTTGGCTGGCCGTATATGATGCAAGGATTCTATGACCATCTCTTCGCCCTTGCCTTCGCCCTTGTCTTTGGTGCCATTGGCTTTGTGGATGATTTCTTTAAGGTAAAATTCCACCGAAATCTTGGCTTAACCGCCATTCAGAAACTGGCCTTGCAGTTGGCGGCGGCAGGTTGCTACTTGGCGCTCCTCCGCTACAACGGCAACTTGGATGCCTCCCTCTACATTCCGTTTCTCAAAACAGAGGTCGCCATCCACTGGATTGTGTATCTCCTGTTTGCTATGTTTGTCATTGTGGGCGGTGTCAATGCCGTGAACCTTACCGATGGTGTGGATGGTCTTGCCACAGGCGTTACCATTCCTGTTATGGTGTTCTTCACTGTGGTGGCTTACACCCGTGGGGCTATGGGTCTTGCCATTCTCCCCGCCGCCATGACAGGTGCACTCTTGGGATTTTTGTGCTACAATTTCCACCCCGCCAAGGTGTTCATGGGCGATACTGGTTCGCTGTTCCTCGGCGGACTTGTCTGCGGATTGAGCTTTGCGTTGGATATCCCCTTGGTTCTGCCCCTTATTGGTCTTGTGTATTTTGTAGAGACCCTCAGCGTCATTCTGCAGGTGGGCTACTTTAAAATTACCCACGGCAAGCGCATCTTCCGCATGACCCCCATCCACCACCATTTTGAAATGGGCGGTTGGAGCGAAGTGAAAATCTTTGCGGTATTCACTGGTGTTACCGCACTTATGTGCCTTGTGGCATGGCTGTCTATCGCATAACATTCTGAAAAATCTAAGAAAGGAGTATCGGCATGGAACGACTTCCCCAAAAAGAAAGAACCCTCCATTGGGACACCCATCCCCATATGGATTTGCCGTTTCTCCTTTTGACTCTCATCTTAACGGCGGTGGGACTTTTAATGATGTTCTCCGCCAGTTATGCCCGTGCTTTCCAAGAGGAGGGCAGTTCCACCTTCTATTTGTGGAGACAGGGAATTTTCGCCATCGTGGGCATTGGTGCCATGTACCTCATGTGCATGGTGGGCTACGATTGGTTGAGAAGATTTGCCTATATCTTTTGGGGCATTTCCATCGCACTGCTGATTCTGGTTTTGTTGGTGGGCACAAAAGTCAATGGCGCCCGCCGTTGGCTCAACTTGGGATTTACCACCTTCCAGCCCTCCGAAGCTGCCAAAGCGGCAGAGGTGGTACTCTTTGCCGCCATGATTGCCTCCTTTAAGGATAAAATGCAGACCTTCCGCTACGGCGTTCTGCCCTTTGGACTCGTGATGCTGGGCTACGCAGGATTACTCCTTCCTCAGCCCCATCTGTCCGCTACCATCATCATTGGCGGTTTGGGTATTGCCATGATGTTCCAAGGTGGCACAAAACTCCGCTGGTTTCTTCTTCTGATTCTTGCGGGCGTTGCGGGATTTTTGGTGCTGACCAAAACGGGCTATGCCGCACGGCGACTTTCCGCGTGGCTTGACCCCTTCTCCGATCCCTCCGATGCCGGCTATCAGATTGTCCAATCCCTCTATGCCATCGGTTCGGGTGGCTTGTTCGGCTTGGGCTTTGGCAAGAGCCGACAAAAATATCTCTACTTACCCGAAGAACACAACGACTACATTTTCCCCATTGTCTGCGAGGAACTGGGTTTTGTAGGCGCGGTGCTGATTATTTTACTGTTCGTTCTGCTCATTATCCGTGGCTACTGGATTGCCATGCATGCCAAAGACCGCTTTGGCGCGCTACTCGCAGGTGGTTTTACCACCCTCCTTGCTTTGCAGGTGTTCTTGAACATTGGTGTTGCCACCAATTTCCTGCCCGCCACGGGCATCTCCTTGCCGTTCTTCTCCTATGGTGGCACGGCACTGGTTCTGCAACTGATTGAAATGGGCATTATTTTGGCAGTTTCCTGCAAAAACGATAATAAACTCTGGTAGGGGGTGAATGGAATGAAACTGGTCTTTACTTGCGGTGGCACTGGCGGGCATATTTATCCTGCTATTGCTGTTGCCAATATGTTCCGTCAGCGGGAAAAGGATTGTGAGATTCTTTTCATTGGCTCAGACGGCATGGAACAGGACATTGTTCCCCGCGCGGGCTTTCCCCTCAAAAGCGTAAAGGTCAGCGGATTCCAGCGAAAACTTACCCCCAAAGCCTTGTGCGAAAATTTGCGCACCTTCTTCACGCTCCGTTCCTCTATGGCAGAGGTGAAGAAGATACTCCAAGAATTCTCTCCCGATTGCATCATCGGCACAGGTGGCTATGCCAGTTTTCCCGCCCTGAAAATGGGCGCAAAATTGGGCATTCCTACGGTGGTGCATGAATCCAATGCCGTGCCCGGTCTTGCCACCCGTTTGGTGGCAGATCAGGTAGACCGTATTCTTGTGGCATTCCCCCAATGCCGTGAGAACTATCGCAATCCGGAAAAAGTAGTGGTCACAGGCACACCCACCCGTGAAGAATTCCTCTACACCTCCCGCGAAAAAGCCCGCAAAGACCTCCAACTGGATGAAAGACCCATGGTGCTTTCCTGCTGGGGAAGTTTGGGCGCGCGGGAAATGAACAAGAAAATTGCAGACTTTATGGTCTTGGAATCCCAAGAAGACCGCTTCCAGCACATCCATGCCACAGGCTCTTACGGCTGGCGCTGGATGCCCGACCATGTGCGTGCCTTGGGTCTTGATTTAGAGAAACATCCCAACCTGCGCATGCAGGAATATATTTACGATATGCCCTCCGCCATGGCAGCGACGGATTTGATGATTTGCCGTGCAGGCGCAGCCACCATCAGTGAACTGACCGTGTCCTCCACTCCCGCTATCATCGTGCCCAGCCCCAATGTGGCGGATAATCACCAAGAGAAGAATGCCCGCGTGCTGGAACAGGCGGGCGCTGCCGTGGTCATTCGGGAACAGGAACTGACGGCGGAAAAACTTCTTTCTACTGTAGAAGACCTTCTGCAAAATCCCGAAAAACTCATAAAAATGCGCAAAGCCCTTACAACTCTCGCGGTGGTGGATGCCACCGAGCGCATCTACACTACCATCCGCGAGCTCTGTCACTCACACTAAAACTGCCTCCGTCATAGGATGAAATGAATTTCATCTTTGCGGAGGGATGCGGATGAGAACTTTGGTAGTCCAAGGTGGAAGACCCTTGAGAGGGGAACTTCACATCCACGGAGCGAAAAACAGCATTTTACCCATTTTATCAGCATGTATCCTTTCTTCAGAGCGTAATGTCATAACCCGTTGTCCCAAACTTTCCGATGTCACTGCCGCCATGGAGATTCTAGATGCCATCGGCTGCCGTGGAGAGCGATTGGGCGAAGCCGTGGTGGTGGATGCATCATCTGCCTCCCGCTGGAGCATACCGCACCACCTTATGGGGAAGATGCGGGCATCGGTGACCTTTTTGGGCGCGCTTTTGGGGCGCTTCGGTCATGGGGAAATGACCTACCCTGGGGGTTGTACCTTGGGAAAACGCCCCATCGACTATCATATCGCGGCGCTCAAAACTTTAGGTGTGACCTTGGAAGAAGAGGGAGAAAACCTAAAATTTGCGTGGCACCATCGGCGGGGTGGGGAAGTGTTTTTGCCCTTTCCCAGCGTGGGCGCTACAGAAAATGTTCTTATGGCGGCAGTGACCGCAAATGATGAAACGGTCATCCGCAACGCCGCCCGCGAACCGGAAGTGGCAGATTTGTGCAAATTCCTCTGCGCCATGGGTGCGGAAATTTCCGGTATCGGCACCAATACCTTGTACATCCGTGGCGGAAAAACCTTGCACGGCACTACTTACTGCGTCATTCCCGACCGCATGGAAACCGCCACTTACCTTGCCATGACCGCCGCCTGCGGTGGTAGAATTCGCCTGAGGGATACAGACCCCAATCTCCTCCGCCCCGTGCTGGATACCCTCCGTGGGGCAGGATGCCAAATCACCTTGGGCGAAAAAGAGATTACCCTCACCCAATCGGGGCGACTTTCCGCCCCAAGATGCATTATTACCGCCGCCTATCCCGGCTTTCCCACCGATGCCCAAGCGCCCATGGTCGCAGCACTCCTGCGGGCGCAAGGAGAATGCACCGTGGAAGAAACAGTGTTTTCCCAGCGCTTTGACCATGTGACGCAGCTGCGAAAATTCGGCGGAAATATCCGCCTAGAAAAAAACTCCGCTACCATCCTCGGCGTGGAGAAACTCTCCCCAGCCCATGTTCGTGCTACAGATTTGCGGGGCGGGGCAGGGGTGCTCATCGCCGCCTTGCAAGCCATGGGGGAAAGCCGTGTGGATTGCAGTGAACTGCTGGCGCGGGGCTATGCTGACCTTTTGGGGCAACTGCGCCGCTTGGGCGTAGAAGCCTATGAAACCCTCACACAGGAATAAGGAGACTTATTATGGAACAGCGCAGGACACCCAATTATCGCCACCGTTCCCGCCGCACCAAAATTCGCAGTGGTGTAGGCACGGGCATTGCCATTACCATCACCGCCGTTTTGGCGCTGATGTTGGGCGTGAGCGTATTTTTTAAAGTGAATCGGGTAGTCGTGCGGGGCAATTCCGTCTACGATAGCGAAACGGTCATGAAGGCATCGGGCATCGAGATAGGGGATACCCTTTTGACGGTGAACAAGGGAAAAGCCGCGGCGAAAATCGAGGTGGCTCTGCCCTATGTGGAACATGTGCGCCTCAGCCGTGTCCTGCCCGATACCATTATTTTGGAAATTACCGAAAGCGAAGCCGTATTCTCCGTTCTCTCCGACTCAGGAGAATACTGGCTCATGAACTATCGTGGTAAACTTTTGGAATCTGTCAGTGAAGAGGTGGCAGAACAGCATGCCTCCATCCTTGGCTTTACGGTCATCGCCCCCGAGGTCGGGGAAAAGGCAGTGCCTTCCGTGCAGGAATCCTTCGATGCCGTCATGACGGTTCTTGGGGAGATGAGTGGCACGGGACTCATGGATGATTTCACCCGTTTGGATGCCACTAAGAACTACGATATTGTCATGTATCATGGCGAACAGTATGAAATCTGCCTTGGCACTACCGAGGAAATGGACTACAAATTCCGTTTCCTCAAAGCGGTGCTGGAGGAACTGAGCGATAATCAGCCTGGCACCATTGACTTGACCTTCCGTGAAGAAAAAGTGGCAAAATTTATGCCTTGGTAACGAAAAAACAGAATTTTCCCACAAAATCTGTGAAATTTTTATTGACCTTCGGGGAAATTTGCGATAGTATATGATAAAGTGTCTAAAAAATTAATCTCGGCATTCATGCCCTGAAAGCACATAGGAGGAAAAAACAATGGCAGACATGGAGAAAGTTGTTTCCATCAAAGTGATTGGCGTCGGCGGCGCTGGCGGCAACGTTATCAACAGCATGATTCGCAATCAGGTGTCTGGCGCGGAACTCATCGTGGTCAACACTGATAAGCAGGATTTGGATAAAAACAGCTGCAAGACCCAAGTCCAGATTGGTGAAAAACTCACCGAAGGCAAGGGCGCAGGCGCTAGACCCGAAATCGGTCAGCAGGCTGCTGAAGAATCCAAGGCTGCCATTGAACAGGTGCTGGAAGGCGCCGATATGGTCTTCGTCACCGCTGGTATGGGCGGCGGCACTGGCACTGGCGCAGCTCCCATCGTAGCAGGTCTGGCACATGATGCTGGCATCCTCACCGTGGGCGTTGTCACCAAGCCCTTCCGTTGGGAAGGCAAGAGCCGTATGGATAAGGCTGATGTGGGTATTGCTGAACTGAGCCAGAAGGTGGACAGCCTCATCATCATCCCCAACGATCGCCTCAAATACGTTGCCGACCAGAAGATTACCTTCGCTAACGCATTCGGCATTGCCGATGATGTTCTCCGTCAGGCTGTGGAATCCATCGCAGAATTGGTCAGCTATGACGAACGCGTGCTCATGAACTTGGACTTCGCTGACGTGACCTCCGTCATGAAGAACGCAGGTCGCGCTCACATGGGCGTTGCTACTGCTTCCGGCCGTGACAAGGCTGAACAGGCTGCTCTGGCCGCTGTGGCCAGCCCCCTGCTGGAAACCTCCATCAATGGCGCTACCGGCGTGCTCATCAATGTCACCGGTTCTCGCGACCTGACCTTGGAAGATGTGGAAACCGCTGCTAACATCGTGGCCGATGCTGTCAATCCCGAAGCCAACATCATCTTCGGTGCTACCTTTGATGATAGCTATGAAGATTCCATGCGTGTTACCGTCATTGCCACCGGCTTTGAAGAAAAGAAACCCGGCCGCGCCTCCTTCGGCGCTGTGGCTACCGATGGTCAGCAGGACGATTTCGGTCTGGATCAGCTCTTCGGTGCTTTCAAGAAGTCTGAATAATCTGAAAGATAGAAAGAGAGAAGCCATGGCTTCTCTCTTTTTTTCTATGGTGGTGACACAAAAAACTTTTCAAACAGATCATGTTGTGCTATGATACTAGCAAATTCGTCTATGTCCTAAAACAGTGACCTTGTGGAGACGGATTTTTTAAAAGGAGGTGGGCTTTATGGAAAAACCGCTGGCGAGACGCTTTCGTTTGGATTATTTCCAAATCATGGTATTGAGTTTTGCAGTGCTGATTCTGGTGGGTGCTTTTCTGCTGATGTTGCCCATATCTTCCGCAACGGGAAAGGTAACACCTTTTACGGATGCTGTGTTTACCGCTACTACCTCTGCCTGTGTTACAGGACTTGTGGTGCAGGATACTGGTACTTACTGGTCCACTTTTGGTCATGTCATCATTCTGATTCTTGTGCAGATAGGCGGATTGGGCGTGGTTACCATGGCGGCCTCATTTGCCATGGTGGCAGGCAGAAAAATTGGCCTTTTACAGCGTAGCACCATGCAGGCCTCCATATCTGCCCCTAAACTGGGTGGCGTAGTGCGGTTGACGCGTTTTATATTGCTATTTACCTTGCTGATTGAGTGTTTGGGTGCGATTCTGCTTGCACCCACGATGATTCGCGATTTTGGCGTGGGTAAGGGACTTTGGTATGCACTGTTCCACTCTGTTTCTGCATTTTGCAATGCGGGCATTGACTTGATGGGTGTGCGGGAACCCTTTTCTTCCCTGACGGCCTATGTGGGCAATCCTCTCGTAAACATCGTGGTGATGGCACTGATTGTTTTTGGCGGTTTGGGATTTCTTACTTGGGACGATATCTGCACCCATGGCATCCATCTGCGCCACTATCGCATGCAGAGCAAAGTGGTTTTGGTGACCACGGCATTGTTAACTCTCATACCCGCGGTTGGATTTTTCCTGCTGGAATTTTCGGATATGCCTCTAGGCCAACGGGTTTGTGCCTCACTCTTCCAAGCTGTTACTCCCAGAACTGCTGGGTTTAATACAGTGAATTTGGCGGAGATGAGCGAAGCAGGACATCTAACCTATATTTTGCTCATGCTCATTGGTGGCTCACCTGGCTCCACAGCTGGTGGCATGAAAACCACCACCTTTGCGGTGCTTTTGGCCTGCGCTGTGGCAATTTTCCGCAAGCGGGACAGCGTTCATTTCTTTGGCCGCCGTGTGGCGCAGGATGTGATTTCCACCGCCGCTACTTTGGCGCTGATGTATGCAGGTCTTTGTGTGGGCGGTGCCATGCTCATCTGCCGTGTTGAGGGGCTACCCATGCTCACGTGCCTCTATGAAACGGCGTCTGCCCTTGGCACAGTGGGTTGCTCCTTGGGGATTACACCAACCCTTTCTACATTTTCCCGTTGGGTTTTGATTGCGTTTATGTATATTGGCCGTGTGGGTGGACTAACTCTGATTTACGCGGCGCTAGACGGTAAAAAACAGATGGGTAAACTCCCACTGGACAGAATCACTGTAGGTTAAGGAGATGTAAACATGAAATCGATTCTACTCATTGGTTTGGGACGTTTTGGCAGACATATTGCCATGCAACTGTATCACTCTGGCCACGAAGTCATGGCAATTGACGAAAATGAGGAGCGTGTCAATGAATTGGCAGAGTATGTGACCTCGGCACAGATTGGGGACAGCACCAATCGAGCGTTTCTGGAGTCTTTGGGCATCAAGAATTTCGATGTGTGCATTGTTACCGTTTCCAATGATTTTCAAAGTTCGTTGGAAACTACCTATTTGCTGAAAGAACTGGGGGCAAAAAAGGTGATTTCCCGTGCTGAACGGGATGGTCAGGCCAAATTCCTGTTGCGTAATGGCGCCGATGAGGTGGTCTACCCTGAGAAGCAGGTGGCCCATTGGACAGCTATCCGTTACAGCTCTGACCATATTTTGGATTATATTGAACTGGACGAAGAACACTCTATTTTTGAAGTTTCTGTCCCCCGCGAATGGTGGGGCAAAACTGTGGGCGAGATTGACGTCCGTAAAAAATACAACTTTAATATCATGGGTGTCAAAGAGAACGGAGCGCTTAATGTTTCTGTTACCCCCCAGACCCTCCTTACGGAGGATAAAACCATGCTGGTTTTGGGCGAAGCTAGAGTCTTGCAGAAATTCTTCCATATTTAACATAAAAGAAGCCGATGCATTTGCATCGGCTTCTTTTTTGATTACACATGTTCGTGGTTGTTAATGTGCTCCATGCAGTAACAGCGGTAGCCACTGCAACGGGAACAGTAACGGAATTCCAGTTGGGGGTATTGCGTATCCGTTTTGCCACAGACAGAGCATTTGTGGCGGTAGGGTGCTTCCCCTGTTTTACTGCGGTAGTCATCTGCCCAGTTGGGGTTGGGCTTCTGCTTGGGTGGGGGAGCGGTGCGGTAGTTCTTTTTGGGACGGTTACGGCGCGCCCAATCGGGCAGTAGATTTTCCAAATCACCCCAGAAGAAGAGGAAGAAATTCAAAATGGGAACTACAGGCAGAGCGCTGCGGAGCACATAGCACTGCCACATGGTAAGACCCAAATACAGCCATGCCAAGTACTTAATCTTCAGGGGGATGAAGAACATATACAGCACTCGGGCATTGGCGGCCAAAGTGGCAAAAGCAAGAATAAGGCTCAGATTCAAATCACTTGTGGTAACAGGCCAGTGGAAAATCATGCCCACCGCCGCCAGTAGAAGCACCCCTGTCAAGTAGAACAGGTTAAACTTGAGTGTGCCCATCTTCTGCTCCAGCATTTGACCAATGCGGTAGTAAAAATACAGCATGAGTAAACTCAGTATGGTGTTAATGATATCCCCAGGCATGGGTGCAAAGACAAAGGAAACAAGTCGCCACACCTGCCCTTGCAGGATACGAGTGGGATCAAAATACAGCCACTTTAATACGGTGAGATTGGAGTCGGTCAAACTGAGCAGATGCACCAAGGCGTTACCAATGGCAATATAGAGCATCAGGTTCGGGATGCCCTTATCCCGATGTCGCAAAAAGAAACGCGCGACACTTCGTTTTAAATTATTCAATGGGGATTCCTCCGTTTCTTTGCCTATCATAACCCAAAGTGGGGAATTTTACCATATCTAAACTGTAAACTTTCTAAAAAAATTTGCATTCACCTTGACAATCATGCAAAATTCGCTATAATAAAGCCGTAAATTGCATAATACCTTATCAAGAGTGGTGGAGGGACCGGCCCTATGAAACCCGGCAACCTGTTTTTTCAAGGTGCCAAATCCGGCTGTAGTTATCGGCAGATGAGGATTGGACACACCAAGGTTGCGCCTGTCGAAAGACGGCGCTTTTTTTCATGTCATAGAGAAAGGAATACATATGGAACTGCATAAAAGAATTTTCACATCCGAATCCGTAACGGAAGGTCATCCCGACAAGGTCTGTGACCAAATTTCCGATGGCGTGTTGGACGCCATTTTAGCCCAAGACCCCATGGCGCGCGTGGCTTGCGAAACTGCCGCCACCACAGGCATGGTGCTGGTCATGGGTGAAATCACCACCGATGCCACGGTGGATATCCCCGTCATCGTCCGCAATACCCTCAAAAACATCGGCTATACTGCCCAGTGTGGCTTCGATTACGAACACTGCGCCGTGCTCACCTCCATCGACAAGCAGTCTTGCGATATCGCCATGGGCGTGGATGCCTCCTTTGACGAGGCTACGGAAATTGGCGCTGGCGACCAAGGCATGATGTTCGGTTTTGCCTGCAAGGAAACCAAGGAACTGATGCCCGCTCCCATCTCCTACGCCCACAATCTCACCCGCGCCCTCAGCGAGAATCGCAGAAACGGCAATCTTCCTTGGCTTCGCCCCGATGGCAAGAGCCAAGTCTCCGTCCAGTATGGCGAACATGGGGAAGTGGAGCGCATCGATACTGTGGTGGTCTCCACACAGCATGACCCCTCCATCCACATTGACGATTTGCGTCACAGCGTGGTGGAAACCATCATCAAACCCAACCTGCCCTCCCGTCTGTTGGACAAGGATACCAAGTTTTATGTAAACCCCACTGGCCGTTTTGTCATCGGTGGTCCTGTGGGTGACTCGGGTCTCACGGGCAGAAAAATCATTGTAGATACCTATGGTGGCTACGCCAGCCATGGCGGTGGCGCATTCTCTGGCAAAGACCCCACCAAAGTGGACCGCAGTGGCGCATACATGGCTCGTTATATCGCCAAAAACATTGTTGCTGCAGGTCTTGCGGACAAGTGCCAGATTGAACTGGCCTATGCCATCGGTGTTGCCCAGCCCGTTTCTGTGCTGGCAGAGACCTTTGGCACGGGCAAAATTTCCGATGCTCAGCTTGCAGGTCTTGTGCGGGAATGCTTCGATTTGCGTCCCGCGGCTATTATCCGCACTTTGGATTTGCGCCGTCCCATCTATCAGCAGACGGCATCCTTCGGCCACTTTGGTCGGGACGATTTGAACCTGCCTTGGGAAAACTGTAACGCAGTGGATTTGCTCCTGAAAAAAGCCTAAATATCACCTAGTAACATAGGAGGTACGGAACATGGGAAAACTTGCTTCTTCTAAGGATGGCCTGTGGCAAGTCCAAGGTGCATTCTATTCCTTGGAAATTTGCGGTCATCTGGTAAAGGTCTATGCCGAGGGGACACTGTTGGCTACTTTGGATATCCGTAGTGCTGTGCCCCAGACCTTGGATGATAACACGGGTGCTATCCCTGATGCAGAGCCGTCCATCCCCACCCTGCAATCTGCGGAAATTGGGGAAGATTCCGCCTGCTTTACTTGGGAAAACGAGAGTTCCCTTTGGCACAAAACCTACACCCTTTGTTGCGACCGCCTGCGTTGGCACTTTTCCATCACCCTTTGCGGGAAGGGAAGAGTGGATGCGGTGCAATATTTTAGCGGTGACAGTTCCTCTCAAAACTACGGCAGTGCCTACGAGTTTTCTGAGGGTTTTATGACCGCCACCAATATGAAAAACCTCTCCAACTACCGCTTCTCCGTATCGGAGAATTTCCACGGTTATTCCGAGGAATTGGTACCCCCGCTGTTTTGCTATGTGTTCCGCACCGAAGGTTGCGGAAAGCGCCTTGGTTTGGGACTGGTTGCCCAACGGGGCGAGCACAATTTCCACGCCTTTGACTACCGCGTAACCCGCAGTTCCAAACCCTATCCTTGGACAGGTTTTTGGCTGGAAACCGATCAGGCAGGTCACACCTGCGTGGATGGAACATGGACCACTCCCGAAATCTACGGCTTTGTGGGCGAAGATCCTTGGGAAATCCTTGCGGATTATACGGCCATCTACCGCAGTTTGGGTATCGCAAGACCCTATACTAATCGGGAAATTCCCCGTTTTTGGCGTGGTCCGATTCTCTGCGGATATATTGAACAACTCATGGAACAACACACACGGGGTGTTCACTGGATGAAACTTGCCAATGCAGAGTTCTATGAAGAACTCCTGCAAAAGGCAAATGCTTTGGGACTTGCGCCCAAGACCCTTATCATTGATGATAAGTGGCAAACCCACTACGCCTGCGGTGTGGCGGATGAAGAAAAATTCCCCCATATGCGGAACTTCATCCAAAAGCGCCATCAGGAGGGACTGAAAGTCCTTTTGTGGTTTAAACTGTGGGATGCCCAAGGTGCAGAGGAAGAATATTGCACCTATGATGACGCGGGCAACCGTCGCATTGACCCCTCTCACCCTGAGTATCTAAAACGCCTCAGAGAAAATCTGCATCTGCTCCTCTCTTCGGAGGAGGGTTGCTATGATGCCGATGGTCTAAAAATCGACTTTGGCTTCTTTAACCCTGTGGGTCGCAAGGTGAAAACCCATTCGGGCAAATACGGCGTGGAACTGTTCTATGATTATTTGGAGACCATTTATCGCATCTCCAAAGGCGAAAAAGCCTATGCCCTGATGAACAGCAGTCCCTGCCATCCCTATTTTGCCGATATTTGCGATCAGGCACGCATCCACGATTATGACCCCATGAATCGCAACAACAAGGAGGAATTGACCCTCCGCGCCAAGGCCTACACCACGGCACTGCCCGAGGCTTTGGTGGATACGGATAATGCAGGCTTTGCCTCGCGCAGAGATTCTATGCGCTGGCTTTTACAGCAACATTTGGTGGGCGTTCCTGCTCTGTATGCCGTAAGCGCATCGGAGCGTTGCGGTATGACGGAAGAAGATTTCCGTGCCATTGCCCAATCTTGGCGGGAATACAATGCCCGAGTGGATGCTCTATATGAATAAGAAAAACACCGCGGACGGAATCGGTCTGCGGTGTTTTTTATTCATAATAGTAGCGGCTGGATTTGTTTACCTTGTAGCGCCAAATCCAAGGTGTCGCCCAAGCGGGAAAAATCTGCCACCAAGGACGATGGCTTTCCATGGGGGTCATCCTGCCCAAAGGGGACGAAGTAGTGGTGCTTGCGGGCGAGGAGTTTTCCAATGTTTTGGGCGTTGGCGGCTAAACCATCGTTGGTGGATACCGCCAAAATCACAGGGGCGTGATTTCTCAGGTGTGCCTTTACCGCCAAGGTCACGGGGGTATCGGCAATGCCACAGCTGAGTTTTGCCAAGGTGTTCCCTGTGCAAGGGGCAACGATGAGGGCATCTAAAAGATGCTTTGGACCAATGGGTTCTACCTCCGTGAGGGTGGATAAACTCTTTCGCCCGCAAATTTCCTCAGCACGCTTGCAAAACTCCTCCGCAAACCCAAAGCGGTTATCCGTATATCGGCTGTTGTGAGAGAAGATGGGAATGATGTTGGGATATCTTTCTTTCAGGCGCTCCATTTCATCCAGCACCCGCTGAAAGGTACAAAACGAACCCGTCAGGGCAAAGCCAATCACGGGACTATCCATACGCATCCTCCTTCGATGCCCCAATATGGGCAAGAATGTGCTTTAATAAAACCTCGGCAGCGGTTTTGGGTGCAGTTTTACCGGGAAGCCCTCTGGCAAGGATAAATTTTCTCCCCAGGGTCTCGCAATCTTCGGTGAAAAAACCCCCAGGGGCAGATGCCAGTTCCAAAATAAGGCAATGGTGTCTTGTGTGGCTTAGTTGCTCCTTACTCAGCACAGGGGAGGGAACAGTATTGCATATGCAGGCATATTGCTCCAAGCCCCGTGGGAATGTGCCCGTCTCCTCTGCCTCAAAGCCCATGGCTTCTATCATCTTTCGCTGACCTATTTGGCGGGTGGATATGGTCACTTTTCCGCCCAAAGCGGAAAGCCGTCTTGCCAAATGCATGCCAATGCGCCCCGACCCGATGATGAGAAACGCTTCTCCCTCTATGGTGCTGGGCAGTTCCGTGAGAATGTACTGCAGTGCCCCTTCCGCGGTGATGGAAGCATTATCCATGGTAAGTTCTTCCCACAAAAGCACATCTTCGCTGTAAGGAAATACCTCTTTGAGATGCTCTATTCCGCCACCAAAGACCCTTGCGTGGGGGAATATCATTTCTTTTACCTCCGCGGGAGAAAGTTCCGTACCGCGTATTAAGCCGTTTTCATCCGTGGCAGGCACGGGAAGTAACAAGAATTCTGCCGTGCGGAGGTCTCCCACATCCTGAAGACCGGGCACGGATTTGGTGCAAAGGGAAAAGCCCTTTGCTTGCAGTTTTTCTGCCAGATAAAACTGGCGGCGGTCTCCACCCATGATGGCAAAATCCGTCTGCATGGCATCACGCATCCTTTCTCCCCAATATATGCCGTAAAATAAAAATTGCCCCCAAGGACAACTCCTTGGGGGCAGGGGAGGAAATTAACCGATAAACCACTGAGTCCAGTAGTTTCCGTCAGCGATGTAACCAACACCCAAATGGGTGAACGAGGGGGAAAGTATGTTCTTGCGGTGACCTTCGGAGTTCATCCAAGCCTCCACCACGGCTTCGGGGGTGCTTTGTCCCATGGCAATGTTCTCACCGGCAGTGCGGTAAGATATGCCCATGGACTGCATCATCTCAAAGGGCGTACCATAGGTGGGGCTGTTGTGAGAAAAGTAGTTGTTCTTCGCCATATCCTCCGATTTTACCCTTGCCTTCCAGGAAAGGGACTCATCTAAGGTGAGAGGCTTTAAGCCGACTTTTGCCCGTTCTATATTGACGAGTTCTCCCACGCGCTTTTCAAAAGCGTGCAGGGAAGAGGGGGCTTCCTCGGGCGTCTCGGGTTTCTCATCGGGAAGCACGGGCTTCTCTTCGGGTACGATGGGGGTTTCCTCGGGCGCTTCGGGTTTTTCCTCAGGCACTACAGGTACCTCATCGGGGGTTTCGGGCTTTTCCTGCGGGGGCGTTAACTGGGGCAGGAAGGACTTGAGCCACTGCACCCATCTAGCCAAGCATTCTTGGGGATTCTGCGCGCAGGAAATGACCTCTTGGACAGACGGGCGGGGGAAACTTGCCGCTCCTGCCGTTCCTACCGTAATGCTCAGTGCCAGCAGTGCGGTTAGGATGATTCTTCTAGTTTTTTTCATAGTTTTGTACCTCCTGCCTCTTTTTTACACTGGAAAAACCACCAAATTCAAGGAGTAAATATTGGCAAAAAGGGCAGAAAAATGTCAAAACCCTTGTCAAATGGTAGAAAAGGTGCTATTATGGCATAACCAAAGAAATCATTACCAAGAGGGGTTTTGTATGGAGCCTAAGGGCTTTGTCCAGGATATGCTGGACGTGAAAGTGTTAATTTTATATGTGCTGGCTCGTGTGCAGCGACCTGTCACCCGTAATCAGTTGTATGAACTGTGTTATCAAGATGATAAACTCAGCTACTTTGATATGTGCGAGGCACTGCCCCAAATGGTGAGTACAGGACACGTGGCGGAATTGGCAGCGGATGCCTATGAAATCACCGACATGGGTCGGGAGATTGAAACCATCATGGGTGAAACCGTGGCATTCCCCGTGGCACAGCGCGCCAAAAAGGCTGTGGAGAAATTCAATCGGGAATCTCGCCGCAGTGACTTTCTGCGCACCAGTGTCCGTTCCGATGAAGAAAGCGGTAATGTCCACGTGCGCATGGAACTGCTGGATGAAAACGGCTCTCTCATGACCCTCAAACTCATCGCCCCCAATGTGACACAAGGTCGCAAACTGGAAAAAACATTCCGCGCCAAAGCGGAAAAAATCTATAAAATCCTGCTGGATCAGTTCCAAGAAAACAGAGAAGACGGCTAATTTTAACCCTGACATCGTTCCCGATGTCAGGGTTTTTCCGTTTTTTGCCCTGTTTTTGTGCATTTTGACGGATAAACGAGAAAACTAGCACAAGAAACTGTGGAAAACTAACACAAAACTGTTGCAAAAACCACAAGATGTGGTATAATATCAGTAACGCTAGGGGCAAATGTACGACCCTTTGTGAGAAAGGAGCGACAGCATATGAAATTTCAGTACACGGAAAAGAAAGTCAGCCTGCCTTCTAACGTTCATGCCTATGCCGAAAAAAAGGTCATGAAACTGGAACGTTATTTTGGCGATGACGCAGAAGCCCTTGTCGCTTTCAGCGTGGAGAAAAACCGCAACAAGGTGGAAATCACCGTCAATGTATCGGGCACATATTTCCGCGCCAGTGAAAGTACCTCCGACATGTTTGCCTCTATTGATGCCGCTGTGGGTACCATTGAACGCCAAATCCGCAAAAATAAAACCCGCCTTGCCAAGCGTCTGCGGAAAGACGCCTTCGTGCGGGAGGCCGATGTGGCGGCTTCTTTTGTTCCCGATGAGGAAGAAGACTCCTTTGAAATTGTCCGCACCAAGCGGTTTAGCATCAAACCCATGAGTCGGCAGGAAGCCATCCTGCAAATGAACCTGTTGGAGCACAACTTCTTCGCCTTCCGCGATGAAGACGCAGACGGCGCATTCGCCGTGGTCTATAAGCGGAACGATGGTGGCTACGGCCTCATTGAAGACGAATAAACTCCACACCAAAAAGGAGGGGGACAACCCCTCCTTTTTCTGTGCTAGTTAGCGGCAAAAAATACGGCAGGAGTTATCACTACAAATGGTAAAAAACTCCACGAATTTGATGCCTGATTTGTCTCCCGACAAGTTACCAAAAAGACGGCTCCATGGTAGCCGTCTTTTTTGTGCATTTTTTTGCAAAAAGGGTGTTGACATTTGGCTTTTAGGTTGCTAGAATGAATCTCACCCACCCCGAAAAAATCAAGAAGAAAAAACACAAAAAATTGTGAAAAAACTTCTTGACAAAGGATTGCGCCTGCGATATAATGCAAAGGCTCGCCCTTGAAGGGTGTGTGCAGTGAACCTTGTAAATTAAACAACGAGAAACATGTTGAAACACCTTTGGACAATATTAATTAAGTTGTTCTAAAGACGAATGTCAAAAGAATAGCCAACGAAAATTCTTGAGTAATGCTAGAAGCAGATACTTGATGAAATTGATTTAGAGGGCTTCGGCCTTTTAGAT
>JAGBIE010000015.1 GCA_017935145.1 Oscillospiraceae bacterium | reverse complement strand
GAACACTCTGTTCCTTGCTGACGATGGTTACTCCGGTACCAACTTCGAGCGCCCTTCCTGGAAACAGGTCATTGACATGATTGAAAAGGACGAGGGGGAAACTCTCAGCGTCCTGGACCTCAGTCGTCTGGGCCGTGAGTACCTGCAGGTGGGTTACTATACGGAAATCTACTTCCCGCAAAAGGGAGTACGCTTCATTGCGGTCAATGATGGAGTGGATTCTCTGGTGGCAAGCAGCACCGACTTCAATCCCATCCGCAACTGGGCAAATGAACTGCATGCCAAAGACACCAGCAAAAAGGTTCGTGCCATCAAACGGATGCAGGCCGAGCGTGGTGAACGCTATGGCGGCAAAGCGCCCTATGGCTACAAGAAGCGTGCCGCAGACAGCAAGGAAATCATTCCCGATGAAGAAACCGCTCCTATCGTGAAGTACATCTTCGAACTGTGCGCCGGTGGCAAAGGCCCGAATCAAATCTCTCGCATTCTGGAAAGTGAGCAGATACTTACTCCCGCCCATTACTATTATCGAAAGTATGGGAAAGGACAGTCGGGAATGGACATGCAACGTCCTTACGGTTGGAGCAGTACTTCTGTCGCCCACATTCTTGAGAATCAGACCTACCTCGGTCATACGCATCTGCAAAAGAGTTCCACCATCTCCTACAAGAACAAAACCAGAGTGGATACGCCTGAAAGCGAGCAGGTCATTGTCAAGAATACTCACGAGCCGTTGATCACACAGGAACTCTGGGATATCGTTCGGGATGTGCGCGCTCACAAGCGCAGACCTCCCAAGCACATGGACGAGCCTAATATGTTCGCAGGCCTTGTCTTCTGTGCTGACTGCGGTAAGCCCATGGTGCTGTACCGAACTGAGTCCATCAAGCGCTCCCAGTTCCATCTCAAGTGCTATACCTACGGTAAGAAGGGCAAGAAATACTGTACGCCCCATCAGATTCGGGAAACGGATTTGCAAAAGGTAGTTCTGGATGACCTGCGCAGAGTTACCCACTTTGCCAGAATGAAGGAGCGACAGTTTGCGTCCTACATTAACGCGAAGAACAGCGCCGAGCTCCGACAGGAGATCAATGCCCTGCAAAGAGAATTGGATACCATGCAGAGAAGAAGCGATGAACTCACCGCTCTGTTCAAGCGGCTCTACGAGGACAATGTCCTTGGCCGCATTACCAATGAGCAGTTCCGCAGGCTATCTGCTGACTACAACGCCGAACAGAAAACGCTGGAGGAAGCTATTCCTGTAAAACAGGAACGGTTGGCAAAGCTGAAAGCATCGGCAGCAAATGTGGAGGCCTTCATTGAAAAGGCAAAGCGGTTCAGAAGCATTGATGAGCTGACTCCCGAACTCCTGCGGTTGTTCATTCAGCGGATCGAGATCGGTGAGCGTGCAAAGAAATATTCTCACTCTGCCGCACAGGATATTCGCATCGTCTACCGTGACATCGGCATGGTGGACAGCGACATGGAAAAAGGAGAGCAGCCTGTACACATGGCTACTCTCCCTCAGAACATCGATGAAGTTGTAAAAATGCTGGCCTAACGGCCCGAAAGCACAGAGGCGGACGGCTTCCGCCGCCCGCCTCTGCTTCTAATAATGGATAGGTCACAAAATGTACCTATGAACACTATCAGTTTTGGTCGGTGCTTTTTTGTGTTTGGGAAGGGGATGGATTATCTCTTCTTGTACTCGTCGTACTGTTCCATATAAGCCTTTTCTTCGGCGGGGAACTTACGCAGAGTGTTGACCACTTCACCATTGTTGTACTTGCGGTCGCCCACATCTTCAGTGGTGCCCATCACGGTGATGTTAGCCTGACGGCGACGGGCGCGGACATGGTCCCAGTCGATGAAATAGATGTGAGCAAATTCGCCACCATCAATCTTGCCGTCCTTAATGGTCATGGTCTCGCTACGGCCGAAGAAGCAGCTACGCAGGTGGCCATCGGTGTTCATGGAAGTGAAGTTGCCGGGCTCGTTGACATAGCGGCCGAACTGAGCATGAACGGGGCCGGGATGACGATAGTCGCCTTCGTTGGTGTAGTCGGGAATCAGCTCACGCATGATGTCCAGCAGGTCATGCTGCAGATATTCCAGGTCGAAGGTGTCAAAATCGTGAGAGCATTCCTGAATCATGACAGAGCAGGTGGTGTGGTGGGAGACGATGGAAACCGTACCATTGACGATGCCAGCTTCAGCCACGATTTTCTGCACATCCACAGAGATGTCATGGAAGGTGGGCACCCAACCACGGGACTGCAGTTCAATTTCTTTCTGTACAACTTTGAATTCCATAAAAATTTCCTCCAATATGTAAAAAATTAAAATTTTTGCTTACTTTTTGTTGAGACGCTCACCCACAGCACCGCCCGGATGAATGAGAGCGAACTGTTCGTTTTTGTAGTCGGTCTCTTCAATGAGAGCCGCCTGCAGAGCGTGGAAAATCATGCACAGGGAAGTGGTGGAAGTAGTGCCTTGGGAGTTATACTTGTCCGTCTCCATATTCACATACTGCCGTAGGACAATATCTGCCTGCTGTGCCAAGGGGGATTCCATATTTTCCGTCACGGAGATGATGGTCACGCCCTTTGCTTTGCAGATATCCACAATGGGGAGCAGTTCCTTGGTTTTGCCCCCACGGGAGGCAAAGACCATCACATCGCCCTTCTGGAGAAAACCGCTGGCGCCATGGACAGCCTCAGCAGGGGAGATAAAACGGGCGGGGCGTTCAATGCAGCACATCAAATGGGCAAAATGCTGGCAGATGATGCCACTGTGACCACAACCGGCAGCACCGATTCTGGTGGCGTTGGCCAGTGCTTCCACTGCTTTGGAAAACTGTTCGTCATCCACATAACTCAGTGCTTCACGGAGGCACTCGGCTTCAATTTCATAGGCCTTTTTGGCCGCTTGCAGAGCTTCTTGCTTCATGGTTTTCGCATCCTCTCTGTTGGGGGGATTTTCGCCCCATCCGTACAAAATCTTGCAGACTACATTATATGCCACCTGCCAAAAAAAGTCAATGCAGGAAACGGGCATCTTTCCTCTAGGAAAACCACTTTTTCTTTGTGCAACTTGCTGTATGCAACACCATCATTTTTGGTGAAATGACCGAAAGTCTTGGAGGGAAGAAGAACGCCATCACCTATTTCTGGCCCAATTGTTCAAAAAACCCCATGAAATCCAAGAAATGCGCGGGCATTTCTATTAGAATTGAGGATAGTTTGTCTTCCTGCAAAATGGATTTTGCCATTGACCCCACGAAAAATGGGAGTTATAATGTTCCTAGGAAAATATGCGGTAATTATAATAGGTGTTCTTCGGTGGATTTCCCGCCGTGGAACATCTTGACATTATCGGCATTTTTTGAGAAAATAAAAAGAGCGAAAAATAACAGATTTTGAAAGCGAGGACAATTCAATGAAAAAATGGCTTGCTCTTGTGCTGGCTCTGGTCACTGTGTTTGCACTGGTGGCTTGCGGCGGCAACAAAACCCCCGTGGATAACACTGGCGTAGTGCCCCATGCCTACCCCGATGCTACCATGGACGGCAAAATTGACTCCCCCGAATGGGACGGCTCTTTGCCCATCGTAACCGATAACCGCAAAATCGTCATCGGTCTGCGTTCTCAGGCAACCGTTCTGGACTACAAGACCAACAAGGAAATCCTGTGGCTGGAAGAACAAACTGGTTTCGATATTGAAATCATGGAATTCACCGGCACTTCCGCTGACTTCAACACCCAGTTGAGCCTCATGATCACTGGCGAAGAAAAACTTCCCGATATCATCCTCTCCTGCACCATCAACGGTTCTACCGCTGACGAATACGGCCGTCAGGGCGCTTTCCTGAACTTGGCTGGCTACATGCAGAATCAGGCTTACTACACCAAGCAGTCTTTGGACACCTATTGGCAGGGTGAAGAGCGCGAGAGAATTGAAAACTACATCAAAACCGAATTGGTTGACATCGCCAACGGCCAGATGTATCAGTTCCCCATGCTCTATGCTAACGATAACGATACCCTCATGTCCGCTACCGTCATCAACACCGAATGGCTGGAAAAAGTGGGCAAGAAAGTCCCCACCACCATCGATGAACTCTACGATGTTCTGGTTGCCTTCCGCGACAAGGACCCCAACGGTAACGGCAAGAAGGATGAAATCCCCATGTTCGGCCGTCAGGATGCTCTGACGCAGGATATCATCGGCTACATCATCAATGCCTATGTCCAGTTCAGCGCCGGTCAGCGTGTTGCCGTGGAAGATGGCAAGGTCTATGCTCCCACCAAGACTCCTGAATTCCGCGAAGCTATGAAGACCCTCAATAAGTTCGTCAAGGAAGGTCTGCTCAGCGATATGTCCTTCACCGCCGCTGGTGGCGATATTGTTGCTCTGCTGAACCCCGCTGATGGCGAAGCCTACACCGTTGGTGTTACCGCTTGCATGACCGATACCAACTTTAACTACGGTCATGAATCCATCTACAAGTATGAACCCCTGCCCCCCCTCAAGGCTGAAACCGAACTGGGTGGCTACGGCATGCGTTGCGCTTACACCTTCTCTGGTGCTACCTACATCACCAGCGCCTGCAAGGATCCCACCTCTGCCTTCCGTCTGATTGACTTCATGAACTCCGGCGAACACTTCCTGAGAAACCGCTACGGTGTCAAGGGCGAAGATTGGGATTACCTGCCCGAAGGCGTGGACGGCACTGGCAAGGGTATGTTCGGTGGCGATGCTAAGATTGTTGTTTATCCCTCCGAATACACCTATGTGCAGAACGATAATCTGGGCATTGGTTGCTCCATCAACTGCGAAAACTACTGGCAGCAGCTCATTGATGAATCTACCGATCCTTGGACGGTAGAAATGTATGGTGACTTGTCCGAACAGCTGGCAAACCATGTGGGTCGTCAGCCCGAATATCAGTTCCATACTTTCATCCGTACTGAAGAAGAGGAAGAGCGCTTTGCCGAATACTCCTCCGATATCATCTCCCTGATTAAGTCCGCTGTGGCAGAATTTGCTGTTGGCACTCGCGATCCCTATTCCGATGCTGATTGGAATGCTTTCGTGTCCGAACAGGAAAAACTCCACATTGATGAAATCTGGGTGGAATACGGTCAGAACTCTGTGGACCGCGATTTGGGCAAAATCTAAATCCTCACGTTCAAAATTGTTTCCAAAAGAGGCACACCATTTTGGTGCGCCTCTTTTTTGCCCTGGAGGGCGCGAAACCCTAGCAATTGCCCAGATTTCGCTGTTTTTTCGTCAAATCCAACAATCATGGCGGAAAACTTTCGTTGAAATCTTCAAAAAACTTGGACAGGACGCGAAAACCCTTGAAAACCCTAGGTTTTTCCCTGTATAATAAAACCATCATTGGTAGGGCTTGCGTAGCTCGCCCTTGGTCCGCATTCGCGGGAAATGAAAAGGAGGAAAACTATATGAAGAAAATCATCGCCCTTCTGCTGGTGTTGGTCATGACCTTTGGTCTTGTGGCCTGCGGTGGCAGCATTGGCAAGCAGAACATTGCTGGCTCTAACAAGTATCCCGATGCCAGATATGACGATGCTGCCTTTGGCTCCGATGAATGGGATGGCACTCTTCCCATCGTCACCGACAACAAGGTGCTGACTCTTGGCCTCCATGCCAAGGCTGCCACTTTGGACTACGAAACCAATGCATACACCCTGTGGCTGGAAGAACAGACTGGTTACGATATTCAGTTCCAGCTCTTCTCCGGTTCCGGCGCAGACTATAATACTCAGGTCAGCCTCATGATGACCGGTAACGAACCCCTGCCCGATATGTTCTTGGACGTGGGCGGTTCTCTCAACGAAATGGGTAACGAAGGCGCTCTGCAGAACATCGCTGGCTACCTGCAGCATCAGGCCTACTACACCACCCAGACCCTCAACGACTACTATCCTGACCCCGCTGAACGCGCTCAGGTAGAAAAGAACTTGGTGACCTCCCTCCGCGATATGGAAAGTGGCGCCATCTATCAGATGCCCCACATGTACGGCAACAAGAACGATACTCTCTTGGCCCAGACCGTCATCAACATCGAATGGCTGGAAAAAGTCGGTAAGAAAATGCCCACCACCGTGGACGAACTCTACGATGTGCTGGTTGCTTTCCGCGATAGCGACCCCAACGGCAACGGCAAGCCCGATGAAATCCCCATGTTCGGCCGTGACACCGAAGTGACCCAGAACATCGTCAGCTGGGTGATTAACGCCTACACTCTGTTCCACTTTGCCTACAAGGTTGCTGTAGACGACAATGGTCAGGTCTACGCTCCCTTCTTGACCGATGAATATCGCGAAGCCATGAAGTTCCTCAACAAGTTGGTGGACGAAGGTCTCCTCAGCGACATGACCTTCACCGCCACCTTTGCTGATGTGGCTGCTGTTTTGAACCCCGCAGAAGGTGAAGACTACACCGTTGGTATCACCGCTGCTATGACGGACTCCAACTTTAATGTTGGCGGAGAATCCATCTACAAGTATGAACCCCTGCCTCCTCTGAAGGACGCAGGCTACGGCAAGGGCGGCTATGCTCCCACCTGGGTTCCCACCCTCATGAGTGGTAACGTTATCACCCGCGACTGCGAAGATGTCCAGTCTGCTTTCCGCTTCATGGACTTCCTCAACAGCCATGAATCCTTCATCCGCTGCCGCTGGGGCGTCAAGGGTGAAAACTGGGAATACTGCACTGCTGAAGAAGGCAAGGGCAAGGGTAACTTTGGCGGCGATGCCAAGATTAAGATTCTGAAGCCCGTTGACCTGGGCCAGCCTCAGAACGTGCTGTGGACCCGTGCCGCTACCATGACCAACGAACAGTACTGGCAGCTTCTGGTGGACGGTTCCGATCCTTGGACTGCAGAAATGTATGAAGACTTGGGTCAGCAGATTGAATACGCCAACGCTGCTGGTGTGCCCGATAACTACTTCCAGCTCTACGACCGTACTGCCGAAGAAAATGAAATCTTCTTGGAATACAACTCCGAACTGAACGAACTGCTCCGTTCTTCCATTGCAGAGTTTGCCACCGGTATCCGTAATCCTAACGATGACGGTGACTGGGCGGACTATGTGAACGAATTCAAGAAACTCCATGTGGAAGAATGCTGGATTGAAATCGCACAGGCCACTGTGGATCGTCAGAACGGCAAATAATTCCTACCTTTCAAGCAATCAAAAGCCACGCCTTTGGGCGTGGCTTTTTTGTGTCAAAATAAACAAATAGAACGTTTCATTTTTGTGTGGTATCACGGGGTTATTTGAGCACAGTGTCCTTGAAAACCCTAGGTTTTCCTGCTATAATAAAGACATCTTAAGGTTGGCGGTTCTGTCAGCCGTTTTCCGCAACAGCGGGAAAGAAAAGGAGGAAAATCTATGAAGAAAATCATCGCCCTTTTGCTGGTACTGGTCATGGCCGTTGGCCTTGTGGCTTGCGGTGGTGGCCCCATTGGCACGCAGAAAGTTGCTGGCGAAAACAAGTACCCCGATGCCAGATATGACGATGCCGTGTTTGGCTCTGATGAATGGGACGGCTCTCTTCCCATCGTCACTGACAATCAGGTTTTGACCGTTGGCATGGGTGCTAACCCCAACACTCTGGACTATGACACCAATGGTCTTACTGTGTGGCTGGAAGAACAGACTGGTTTTGACATTCAGTTCCAGCTCTTCTCCGGTTCCGGCAATGACTATGCTACTCAGGTCGGTCTCATGATGACCGGCAACGAGCCCCTGCCCGATATTTTCATCGATGCCAGTGGCGCTCTGGTAGAACATGGCGATGAAGGCGCTTTGCAGAACATCGCTGGTTACCTGCAGCATCAGGCCTACTACACCACTCAGGTTCTCAATGACTATTTCCCCGATCCCGCTGAACGCGCTCAGGTAGAAAAGAACTTCGTTTCTTCCCTCCGTTCCACGGTCACTGGCGCTATCTATGAAATGCCTCATATGTACGGCAACAAGAACGATACCCTCTTGGCACAGGCCGTCATCAATGTGAATTGGCTGGAAAAAGTGGGCAAGGAAATGCCCACCACTGTGGAAGAACTTTACGATGTTTTGGTTGCTTTCCGTGATGGCGACCCCAACGGCAACGGCAAGTCCGATGAAATGCCCATGTTCGGCCGTAACACCGAAGTCACCCAGGATATCGTCAGCTGGGTTGTGAATGCTTACACCCTGTGGCATCCCTCCTACAAGGTTGCTGTGGACGACAACGGCAAGGTCTACGCTCCCTTCATGACCGATGAATATCGCGAAGCCATGAAGTTCCTCAACAAGCTGGTGGACGAAAACCTCCTCAGCGACATGACCTTCACCGCTTCCTTCAATGATATCGCTGCCGTTCTGAATCCCGCCCCCGGCGAAGACTACACCGTTGGTATTACCGCCGCTATGACGGACTCCAACTTCCATGTTGGCGGAGATTCCATCTATGACTACGAGCCTCTGGCACCCCTGAAGGATGCTACTGGCAAGGGTGGCTACGCTCCCACTTGGATCTACAAACTGATGAAGGGCAACGTCATCACTCGCGACTGCGAAAACGTGGAAGCCGCTTTCCGTTTCTGCGATTTCCTTAACAGCCATGAAGCATTTGTCCGTGGCCGTTGGGGCGTCAAGGGCGTCAACTGGGACTACTGCACCGAAGAAGAAGGCAAGGGCAAGGGTAACTTTGGCGGCGATGCCAAGATTAAGATTCTGGAACCCGTTGTCATGGGTCTGCCCCACAATCAGTATTGGTACCGTCAGGCTACCATCACCTGCGAACAGTACTGGCAGGTTCTGGTAGACGATTCCGATGATCCTTGGACTGCAGAAATGTATGAAGACCTAGGTCAGCAGATTGAATATGCCAATATCGCGGGCGTGCCGGATAACTACTTCCAGCTCTACGACCGCACAGAAGAGGAACAGGAAATCTTCCAGGAATACACCTCTGAACTCAATGACCTGCTTTGGTCCTCCACTGCCGAGTTTGCCACCGGCATTCGCGATCCCTACGATGATGGCGATTGGGAAGACTACCTGCAAGAGTTTAAGAAACTCCACGTGCAGGAATGCTGGATTGACATCGCACAGGCAACTGTGGATCGCCAGAACAGCAAGTAATCTCACATAACAAAAGCCACGCCTTCGGGCGTGGCTTTTTCGTTGGTGGGATGGGAATCAATGCACAATCCATCCCACAAAAAAGTCCCGTGCTTGGGCAGTTGGTCATAGGGCTTTGTCGCCTGCAAGGGCGGCAAACAACGTCCAGCATCGTTAAAAACCCTCGCAATCCGGCAGGATTCCTCGGGCATTTGCCTCGCTGGAACAATGCTTGCCATCCCTTGCCAGGTGTCTATGACAGTTTTGAGCGAAAGATTTTCCGGATAGACGAACATAAAAAATGGTCGCAGGCTGACGCCTGCGACCATTTTTTTGTGAAGTATAAGCGGGAAAAGAATCGGTCAAAACCGATAAATCCCTATAACCAGCTGCCCTGTGGCACGGGACTTTTGATGTAGTGGGGGGAGATTAGAACAGGTTCAAACCAGTTTCCTGATCGAACACATGGATCAGTTCGGGAGCATAGTCGAAATATACAGGGATGGCTTCGTCAGCAGCGGTCATGAACTTGTCCACATCGATATCGGTGCTGGGCACCACAATGATGACGTCCTTGCCTTCCACGTTAGCGTGGAGGTGGCATTCGGAACCCATCATTTCGCAAACGTCAACGTTAGCGGCAACGCCGTTATCGGACAGGGTGATATGCACAGGACGGATACCCACGGTAACCTGCTTTTCGCCAGCGAAGCCGCGTTCCTTCAGAGAAGCCTGCTTTTCTTCGCACAGCTCAACCTTGTGGCCGTAGAGTTCCACGTAGTACTTGCCGCCTTCTTCCACAACCTTACCGTTTTCGAAGAAGTTCATCTGGGGAGTGCCGATAAAGCCAGCGACGAACAGGTTGGAGGGATGGTTGAACACTTCCTGGGGAGTGCCGACCTGCTGGATGAAACCGTCACGCATGATAACGATACGGTCGCCCAAAGTCATAGCTTCCACCTGGTCGTGGGTAACGTAGATGAAGGTGGTGTTAATACGCTTGCGGAGTTTGATGATCTCAGCACGCATCTGGTTACGGAGCTTAGCGTCCAAGTTGGAGAGGGGTTCGTCCATGAGGAAGACGGCGGGGTCACGGACGATAGCACGGCCGATGGCAACACGCTGTCTCTGACCGCCAGACAGAGCCTTGGGCTTACGGTCGAGCAGTTCCACGATGTCGAGAATTTCAGCGGCCTGATGGACCTTTTCTGCAATCTCTTCCTTGGGAACTTTCTTCAGCTTCAGGGAGAAGGCCATGTTATCAAACACGGTCATGTGGGGATACAGAGCGTAGTTCTGGAAGACCATGGCGATGTCGCGATCCTTGGGAGGAACGGTGTTGACGAACTTGTCGCCGATCCACAGTTCACCGTCGGAAATTTCTTCCAGACCAGCCACCATACGCAGGGTGGTGGACTTACCGCAACCGGAAGGACCGACCAGAACGATAAATTCCTTATCGGCGATTTCCAGATTGAATTCCTGAACGGCTACGACGCCTTTTTCAGTAATCTGCAGGTTGGTCTTTTTCTTGGCGCCTTCGCCATCTTTGGCCAGCTTCTTGCCGACCTTCTTGGCTTCACCGCTCTGGAAGGGGTAGATCTTCTTGATGTTTTTCAGAATAACTTTTGCCATATTCTGTAGACTTTGGTACATCTGCCTCCGCAAGGATGTACCTCTTGTCCGCGCGTAAATATCACGGACAAATTACGACATGTCTCCACAATGCCGCACCGCAAGTCCGCGGGGGTTTCCTCCTTTATTTTTCACCCAAGGCTGTTATTTTGGTGGAGTAAGCAGACTCGGGCTATAATACAAACTAATCATAGCACAAAAACCCGCATTTCACAAGGGGTTTTCCGCTCTTTTCGGCATAAAACGCCATAGTCATATCAAACAAAATTCCATCATCTTTTTGGGCAGATTCACCAAAAGACGCGGACTTTACAAAGAAAGAAAAGGGGAGTAAAATGGTAAAAAAGACAGGGGGGAGACCCATGAAAAATACAACACTGTGCTATGTGGAGCAAAATGGCAAATATCTCATGCTCCATCGGGTGAAAAAGCAGAACGATTTGAACGAGGGCAAGTGGATTGGCGTAGGTGGCAAATTTGAAGAGGGGGAAAGCCCCGATGATTGCCTTCTGCGGGAAGTCAAAGAGGAAACGGGTCTCAGTCTCACAGACTACCGCCTGCGGGGCATTGTCACTTTCCTCTCCCAACGGTGGGAGTCGGAATATATGTTCCTCTACACCGCCACAGGCTTCACAGGAGAGCTCTCCGCCTGCGATGAAGGCAACCTAGAGTGGGTGGATATCGATAAAATCGAATCTCTGCCCCTGTGGGAGGGGGATAAAATCTTCCTGCGACTTCTGCGGGAGGATGCACCGCTGTTTTCCCTGAAACTGTCTTACGATAGGGAAGACAACCTCATCTCCGCTGTACTGGATGGCAAAAACCTTCTATAAGAAAAACCCCCGTGTGCTGAGCACACGGGGGTTTCTGCGTTATTTACTGGGATAAAAAGGCTCATCGATGGTAAAATGTCCTCCAAAGGGGGCATTGGGGTCGCCTTGCACCATAAACTGCACTTTCTCGATGCCGTCCAGTTCACAGAGGGTGTTGACCATGGAGCGGATGACCATGGTCTCCAAGGATGTGCCACCGGTGTTTTTGGACACAAATTCTTGGGACAAATCCACAAATGCCGTAGAATCCTTCACGGTGACACTGAGGATATCCTCCACCGAGCCGGATAGAATGGTCACCAAATTGGGGTCAGCGGGGGTCACATAGAGTTCGCGGAGGGCATACAAGGGGATATCTTCTTTCTGCACATAGGGGAAACTCCGCGTCTCTGGATGTACATCAATGACATTTTCATCCGGATACCAAACAGAAATGGACATAACACCGGGTTCAAAGGGACCTGCGGATTCGGTTTTACTGCAAGCGGGCAGGAGGAAAAGGCACAGCGCCAAAATGAGAAGGATGGTTTTTTTCATAGTCCTGTCTCCTTTCGTCAAGGTCTTACTCCGATGTGGTCAGAGTATAAGAGAGGATGTTTTCTTCGTTTTCCAAGTGGCGGAGCAGTTCCTCGCAGGAATCACCACGGTCACTGCGCAGACGGAAGGTGTAAGTATATGTGCCGTCAGAACTTTTCTTAATATTGTCCCCGCGGATATTCCAGTGGTTTTGCTCCAAGAGTTGGGCGATGGTTTCACGGAAATCGGGACCTATGGATGCGTGCACGGTCAAGGTGCGGACGACCAAAGTATCCTTGCGGAAACTGAGTCGATGGGTCAGCGCCTGCACCAATAAGATGAGCAGGGTGCAGAAAATGGCGGGTACATACAAGCCCGCGCCTACAGTCAGACCGATGCCAGCCGTAGCCCAAAGACCTGCGGCGGTGGTGAGCCCGCTGACTTTGGCATCTCCACGGAAAATCATGCCAGCACCCAAGAAGCCAATACCGCTGACCACCTGTGCCGCCAAGCGTGCGCCATCGGCACTTCCTGTGCCGGGGAAGGCGGAGAGCGCCAAATCCGCAAAGCCGTATTTGGAAACCAACATAATGGCGGCAGAGGAACATGCCACCAAAAAGTGGGTGCGGATACCCGCTTCTTTCAGGCGTTTGGTGCGTTCCAAACCGATGAGAATACCACAAAAGCCCGCCACCACAATGCGCAGAAGCAGTTCACCCATTTCATACAGGGTAAAAACCCCGCCAAAAAAACTGTGTAAGGTCATAACGCAAAACTCCTTTCTCTAAGGGATATGATGTTATATTTCTATTTTATCATATTCGACTAAATTGGTCAAATTTCCTCTTGGAAGAATAGAAAAGATCCACATCCTAAGATGCGGGTCTTTTTTGTGTGATTTAGCCACCCAAATAGGCGCTACGGATGCGGTCATCGTGCATCAGTTCCTGAGCGTTACCACTCATGGTGATTTTGCCCGTTTCCAGCACGTAGGCGCGGTCTGCCACAGACAGCGCCATCTGGGCGTTCTGTTCCACCAGCAGGATGGTGGTGCCAGCCTTGTGCAGTTCCTGAATGATGCTGAAAATTTGCTCCACCAAGATGGGAGCCAGACCCATGGAGGGTTCGTCCAACATCATCAGTTTGGGGTGAGACATGAGTCCGCGACCCATAGCTAGCATCTGCTGTTCACCACCGGAGAGAGTGCCAGCCATCTGCTTACGGCGTTCTTTCAATCGGGGGAACTTTTCAAAGACCATTTCCTTGGTCTCGTCCAAATCCTTACCGCCACGGATGAAAGCGCCCATATCCAAGTTTTCTTCTACGGTCATGGCTTGGAAAATACGGCGACCTTCGGGCACATGGGCAAGACCTTCCTGCACCATCTTGTGGGCGGGAGTGTGGAAAATATTCTTGCCTGCAAACTCAATGGAGCCGGTACGGCTACGGAGCAGACCCGATACCGTGGAAAGGGTGGTGGACTTACCAGCGCCGTTGGCACCGATGAGGGTTACGATTTCACCCTCGTTGACTTCGAAGGAAATGCCCTTGATGGCATGAATTGCGCCGTAGTAGACGTTGATGTCTTCCACTTTCAGAAGTGCCATAATTACGCATCCTCCTTCTTTTTGCCCAAGTAGGCTTCGATGACAGCGGGGTTATTCTGAATTTCTTCGGGAGTGCCCTTGGCAATAATATGACCGAAGTTCAGCACTGCAATACCCTCGCAAATGCCCATAACCAAGGACATATCATGCTCAATGAGCAGCACGGCAATCTGGAACATATCGCGGATTTTTACGATGTTTTCCATGAGCTCTGCCGTTTCCGAGGGGTTCATACCTGCGGCAGGTTCGTCCAACAGAAGCAGGCTGGGATTGGTTGCCAGTGCGCGGACAATTTCCAATCGGCGCTGTGCGCCATAGGGGAGAGAACCTGCCTTGACACCTGCCATATCCTGCATGTCGAAGATGGAAAGCAGTTCCAGTGCGCTTTCATGGGCGCGCTTTTCTTCTTTCCAATAGCGAGGCAGACGGAAAATGCCTTCCGCGGCGGTGTAGTTAATGTGATTGTGCAGACCCAGTTTGACGTTATCCTCCACAGAGAGGTTGTTAAACAGACGGATGTTCTGGAAAGTACGGGCAATACCAGCCTTGTTCACCTGTTCGGTGGTCATGGCGTGGGTGTCCAAACCATCCAGCAAAATTGTGCCACGGGTGGGCTGATAGACCTTGGTGAGCAGGTTAAACACGGTGGTTTTGCCTGCGCCGTTAGGACCAATGAGACCTGCAATTTCCGTGCGACCAATGGCAAGGTTAAAATCGTTAACAGCGGTCAGACCACCAAAGTCAATACCCAAATGGCGACATTCCAAAATGGGGTTCTTATCCACATCGCGTTCGGGGATGATGTTGGTGGAGGGCACGGGCACCAGTTTGGTGGGAGGACGTTTTGTAAATGCCATATTATTTGCCCTCCTTTGTCTTTTTGTTCTTTTTGAAGATGTTTTTTACCTTAGAAGAAACACCTTGGAAGAAATTCTGAATGGTGGGGTTGTTGGTGGCCAGCATGACCAAAATCAGCACAATGGCGTAGACCAGCATGCGATATTCGGAGAATTCGCGGAGCAGTTCGGGCAGCACCGTAAGGGCTGCGGCGGCAATGATAGAGCCCCACATACGACCCTGACCGCCCAACACCACAAACACCAGAATCAGGATGGACTGGTTAAAGTCAAACTTGCTGGCAGTGATAGCATTCTGCCCCAAAGCAAAGAGAGTGCCGGCAGCACCTGCCAAAGCAGCAGAGATGACAAAGGCCATCATCTTATACTTGGTCACATTGATGCCAACGCTTTCTGCGGCAATGCGGTTATCCCGCAGGGCCATAATGGCGCGACCGGAACGGCTACCCACCAAGTTGAAAATCACCACAAGGGCAACCATAATCAGCAGGAAACCACCCAAGAAAGTGGAAATTTTGCTAATGCCGGAGATGCCCATAGGACCATTGACAATCATGCGACCGCCCTGTGCCAAAATCATCTCGTTGGTGAGGAAGTCAAAGTGCAGACCCTTAGCATCAAAACCCACATAGAGGTTTTCGAACAAAGTCTTGATGATTTCGCCAAAGGCCAAAGTCACAATGGCCAAGTAGTCACCATTGAGACGAAGCACGGGGATGCCAATGAGTGCACCGGCAATGGCGGCAAAGATCGCACCCAATGCCATGGCGATGAACAGGCGCAGAGGGTCAGATGCCACGGAATCCCGCAGGGCATTGGCAGCCACAGCGCCCACAAAAGCGCCCACGCTCATAAAGCCTGCGTGACCCAAGGAAAGTTCACCCAGCACGCCAACGGTCAAGTTCAGCGCCAAAGCCATGGTCACATAAGCGCAGATGGGAACCAGCTGACCGCGGAGGGCGCGGGACATGTTGCCACCCTCTGCCATGGTGTTGAGCACCAAGAAGGCAACAACCACCAACAGGTAGGTCAGGAAATTGGTCCGCGAGGTTTTGCTCAAAGTTAGTCTTTTCATCTTCTTCACCTCAAACTTTCTCGCGGACTTGCTTCCCAAGAAGACCTGTGGGCTTCAGGAGAAGCACAATAATCAGCACGGCAAAGACCACCGCATCGGAAAGCTGGGTGGAGATGTAAGCCTTGACCAAAATCTCAATAATACCCAACAGCAGACCACCCAAAAGTGCACCGGGGATAGAGCCGATACCACCAAAGACGGCGGCAGTAAAGGCCTTGATGCCGGGCATAGAGCCAACGGTGGGCACCACCGTAGGATAGGCGGAGCAGAGAAGCACACCAGCCACGGCAGCCAGAGCAGAGCCGATGGCAAAGGTGATGGAAATGGTCGTGTTCACATTAATGCCCATGAGCTGTGCGGCAGCCTTGTCCTCGGAGCAGGCGCGCATGGCCTTACCCATGCGGGTTTTGCCCGTAAACCAAGTGAGAGCCAGCATAATCACCACGCAGGCCGCCACGGTCACAATGGAGGTGATGGTAATGGTGATTTTGCCACCAAAGAGGGTGATGGCGGGCAGACCCGAAAGGAAATCGGGGAACATTTTAATGTTGGAAGTCCACAGAAGCTGAGCGCTGTTCTGCAGGAAGTAACTCATACCAATGGCGGTGATGAGCACAGCCAGAGAAGGCGCTTGCCGCAGGGGCTTGTAGGCCAGCCGTTCAATGGCAATACCCAGCGCCGTGCAAAGGAGCATGGACAGAAGGATACCCACCACAGGGGGCAGGCCAAACGAGGACACCGCGAAGAAACAGATGTACGCACCCACCATAATGACATCGCCATGGGCGAAGTTCAACATCTTGGCAATACCATAGACCATGGTATAACCCAGAGCGATGATGGCGTACACACTGCCAAGGCTGATGCCACTTGCGAAATGGTTCAGAAAAGACAGCAAAATACACACCTCATTTGCCAGTTAAAATACGCAGTAGGGAGGGCTACCCTCAGGGTAGTCCTCCCATGTGTGGTTTCGAGAGTAGAGAAATTACATACCAACGTAGACGCCATTCTGGATGACCATGCCCTTGGGGCTCTTGGTCACAGCGCCGTCAGTGCCCCAAGTCATGCCTTCGCCAGTGACACCATTGAAGGAGAAATCGGCAGAGGTGAACTTCTTGGCCAGCAGGTCGCCCAGTTCCTTAGCGGACATGGAGGGCTTTGCTTCGGGGGAAGCCTTCAGAGCTTCGTAGATGGCGTAAACGCAGTCATAAGCGTCAGCAGCAAACTGGTTGGGAACTTCGCCATGGCGCTTCTGATATTCAGCAACGAAAGCCTTGGTCTTAGCATCGGTAGCGTCAGCGGAGAAGGGAGTCAAAAGCATAACGCCTTCAGCCAGCTTGGTGTCAAAGTTTTCCACGCTCAAAATGCCGTCCATGCCGTCCACACCAAAGAACTTGGGAGCATAGTTCTTAGCATTGGCTTCTTTGAGAATCAGAGCAGCAGATTCGTAGTACATGGGCAGGAACACCAGGTCAGCACCGGCGGCCTTGGCAGCGTCAACCTGCACGGAGAAGTCCGTCTTGCTACCTTCGGTGAAGGTGGTGGTGGAGACGATGTTCAGGTTCAGTTCATCGGCCTTGGCCTTGAAGGAGTTGTAAATACCCACGGAGTAGACGTCATCATTCTTGTAGATGATAGCAATCTTTTCGCCCAGAGCCTTATCCTTAATGTACTGTGCGGAAGCGGAGCCCTGGTTGGGGTCCATGAAGCACAGCTGGAAGACATTGTTTCTGCGTTCGATGGAGACAGTGCCGGTGATGGGGTCAGCCACACCGCCCAGAACATCGGTAGAGGAAGCGGAGGGAGTCAGGTAGAAGATGCCATCGTTCACGGATTCAGCAGCGGTAGCAGCACCGGGGGTGGAAGTAACAGAGCCCAGGAAGATCTGCATACCCCAGTCCATAAGAGCGTTGTAAGCGTTGACGGACTTTTCAGCGTCATGGGCGTCATCTTCGAACTTCAGGTCAAACTGAATGTCGCCACCCAGGGCGTTAATTTCGTCTACGGCAATCTTAGCACCGTTCTGAACAGCGTTGCCGTAAATGGCGGCACCGCCAGTCAGGGGGCCTACGCCGCCCAGTTTATAAACAGTAGCGTTGGATTTGTTTCCGCCGCAGGCAACCAGGCCAAGAGCCATGACTACTACCAGCAACAATGCGAGAGCTTTTTTCATGATGTTTACCTCCTGTATCATAGGAAAATGAGGTTAGTTTCTGTATTTTTTGACAGAAAACTAAGATGGACACATTTTACTCATTTACAGTGGGAAAGTCAACCCAATTTTTGAATTTTTTTGAGAAAAAAGCACCCGCATGAGAGAATTGCCCACAATGAGAGCAAAGATGGCAAAAAACAGGTCAAAAAACAGCGCCTATATATAAATAGGTAAGATTTACCGTGATTTTCGCAACTGTAGATTGCGGAAACTAAGAAAAAAGCAACAAAAATATGGTTGACTTTCCCTGCGGATTTTGAGAGAATAAGAGGGTAGGCAAATAAATAATTTCTGGGAGGAAATTAAAAATGAAAAAGACTTTACTCAAAGTACTGCTCATTGCTACACTCATCCTCGCCATCTTCGTGCTGGCTGGTTGCGGTAATAGCAAGTGCAAAGTGACCATCACCAATGATGACGCCGCAGGTTCCCTGATGGTGGCTGACATTGAAGGCAACTTGGTCGCGGAATGCGAAAAGAACACCACTCTCTATGTCTATGTAGACACCATTGGCAACAACATTCTCGACACTCTCACCATCAACGGCGAAGATGTCAAGGCCAACTTGGTGGATGGCATGGTGGAAGTGCAGGCCACTGGCAACCTGAACATTGCCGCTACATACTATGACCGCGCTACCGACCCCATTCTGGAAGAACGCCGCAACATGGCTGACGCTGCTGTCCGCGAAATGGTCGGCACTGTCTTCACCTATGATAAGGACTACACCTACACCCTGATGTTCAAGCCCTATGAAATCAAGGCTGGTCAGTACTATCGTGGCCTTCCTTACTCCAACTACTCCTCCACCACCCTCCACAGCTTCATGGCTGCCGGCACTGGCAAGTATGATGAAAACGGCGTTTACATCATGGGTGGCGACAAGTTCGTTAACCGTTGGGAACTGATTCTCGGCAACTCCTGCGCTGACCTTGTCTACTGGGCATGGTCCACTTTCGGCAACAGCTTCAACTTCCGCTATGTTGCTGAAACCACCCAGAAGCGTGGCGCTCTGAGACTGGGCAACTATGTCTATGACCGCGATGTTTATGTGGACACCAAGGTGGCCTGCGCTGACAACGGCTACGATGTCATGTATGGCTCCTACGCCCTGCTCCTCAAGGGCGATGCCGCTATGAACCACTTTAACGGCTCTGGCCACGCCATCTTCATTGCTGACAACGTTGTGGAATACATGGCAGACGGTTCCATCGACCCCGATTCCAGCCACATTATCTACCACGACCAGAACGGCGCTTACATGGACTGCGAAGTGGAAGTCGGTGGCAAGACTGTCAAGGCTCTCACCTCCACCTGCATGGATGCTAAGAAGTCCTACTCTCAGATGTTCAACGAAGGCTATCTGCCCGTTACCTGCTTGGAACTCATCGACCGCAACGCTCCCGTGGAAGATGTGGAATTCACTGACAGTGTGACCGAATACAACAAGTCCAACCTGCTCAAGGGCACCATCAAGTGCAACTACTACATGTCCGACTATAAGATGACCATCACCGATAAGTCTGGCAATGTGGTCCAGGAAGCATTCCGTCATTCTCAGGAACAGAACCACAAGGACTTCGATGTGGAACTGTTTAAGTCCCTGCGTCAGGAAAACTGCGACCAGAACTTTGACCAGTACGGCAAGGACGATAAGATTGACCCCAATGCTCTGCCCGCTGGCGAATACCACTGCACTCTGACCATCTACACCATCAAGGGTAACGAGGAACACGTGGTTCGCGATTTCGACTTCACCGTCTAATTTCCGTCCTTTCAAAAGCACCTGCCACACGGCAGGTGCTTTTTTGCGTCCTTTTGGGCAATCTAGACAGCGGGGGAGGGATAAATTAGGGCAAAATGCCGAATTCTCCGCCCTTGCGGTAGGGTGGTGGCAAATGCTATAATAAGTTGTACTTTTTTGAAAACCCTACGCTTTTTTTATTAGGAGGATGTTATGAAAAAACTTCTGTTGGTCGTCACCCTGCTGTTGGCGCTGACCCTTTTGGCAGGCTGTGGCGAAACGAACAATAATCAAGTGACCCCGCCTGCGCCCGATGGCAAGTGCGCCATCGTGACGGAGTTTGATGCGCAGAAGGGCACTATTTCCGTGGTGAACTCCGCGGGCGAAGCTGTGACCTATTGCGAAAAGGGTGAGGTTGTCACCATCACCGTCACTCCTGCAGAGGGGAAACAGCTGAGCGCCTTTACCATCAACGGCAAGGAAATGGCACTAAACGAAAAGAATCAGATTTCCCTGCAGGTCAATGGTAATTTTAATGTCTCTGCCTCCTTTGGCGATGTTACTGTGGTCTACACCCGCGCCACCGACCCCATTTTGGAAGAACGCCGTCAGTTGGCGGACAAAGTGGCAAGAGAAATTGCTGGCACACTTTTTACCTATGATAAGGACTACACCTACACCCTCCATGGCAAGTCCACCACCCTCAAAGCAGGTCAGCTTTATCGCGGTTTGCCCTATTCTAACCGCGGTTCTTCCTCCGTTCACGCATTTTTGAACGCCTCTGTGGGCACCGATGAACTGGGCGCTTACATCATTGGTGGCGATGCCTTCGCGGAATCTGCTCAGTGGGACTACATCTACGGCAACTCCTGTGCTGACTTGGTCTATTGGGCATGGTCCGCATTCTCCAACGATTTTAGCTTCCGCTGGGTGGAAGAAAGCACTCCTCTCAGAGGCGCGCTTCCTCTGGGCAATTGGTCTTATGACAAGGATAAATACGGCTCCACCACCGACATGTGCAACCAGTATGGCACGGAAGTCATTTTTGATGGCTACAGCCAGCTCCTTATGGGCGATGCCATGCTCACCCACGAACCCTATCCCGTGGGCGGTCACCTGATTTTGGTGACGGACAACCACATTGAGTACAACCGTGATGGCACCATCAACGGTGACTATAGTTATGTGATTTATCACGACCAAAACGGCTATATGGATAATTGTGGCGTGGAAATTGACGGCGAATTCTACGAAGCCCTCTCCACCACTTGTCTGGATACCAAGAGCAGTTATAACTCCCTGTTCAAAAAGGGCTATCTGCCCGTTACCTGTGAGGCTCTCTTGGACCCCAAATACCAAGTGGAAGAGGTCAAGTATGAGGACTCTAAAGCGGGTAGCCTCAATGCCGATGCCGTTCTGGATGGCACCATCACCTGCAACTACTACATGTCCGACTTGGAAATGACCATCACCGATGAAAAAGGCAACGTGGTACAGCAGGTGGCCCGCATCTCCCACGAGAGGGACCACAAGAGCTACGATGTGGCAGATTTCGGTGTTCCCCAAGTGAAGGAAGCCAACACCCATCTCAAACTCTACCCTGCAAACGACTGCATTGATGTAGATGCCCTGTCTGCAGGCAAATACCACTGTACCCTCATCGTCTATACCATCAAGGGCGGAGAGCAAGTGGTTCGCGATTTTGATTTCACCGTCTAAACATACAGCACCACCCGTCAATGATGATGGGTGGTGCTTTTCTTTCGTCAAAATCACCAGTTTTTTTTTCTTGTTTTAGACATTTTGCCAAAGGGAAAATGGTTGCGGGCGAGGACTCTTTATGTTATAATTAGTTGCGTAATATGGGGCATAAGGCCCATGAAAATTAGGAGGAACACACACATGAAAAAGTTTCTTGTTTTGCTCACCGTGCTTCTGTGCGTCTGCCTGCTGGCTGGCTGCGGTAAGTGCAAGGTGACTATCACCGCTGACGATACTATGGGTAGCGTCATGGTGGCCGATTATAACGGCAACCTGGTGACTGAGTGCGAAAAAGGCACTGAACTGTATGTCTATGTTGAGCCCACTGGCGTGAACGCTGTCAAGAGCGTGACTGTCAATGGTCAGGAAGTAGAACTGGATAAAGACGGCATGGTCGCTGTCAAGGTAGAAGGCAACCTGAAAGTGAACGTTGACTTCTTTAACCCCTACGAAGAACGCGCTAACAGCACCGTTCTGGCTGCCCGTCGTGACATCGTGGAAGCCAACATGAGACGCAACTGCTCCACTCTGTTCATGTATGACAAGGATCTGCCCCACCAGCGCGCTGGTCGCGACCACTCCCTCTTCGCCAATACTCTGTACCGTGGCGTGCCCTACAACAACGGCAACATCTCCTTCGATGGCTACATGAACTATGTGAAGGAAATTGATGAAACCACTGGCATTGTCCATATGGATACCTCTTACTTCATCCATCAGTACGGCTGTATGCTGGGCAACAACTGCGCTGACGCTGTGTATTGGGCATGGGCCGAAGTTTCTGACACCATCTCCCTGCGTTACGCTGCTGAAACCACCGCTCGTAAGGGCATCATCTATGTTGGTGGTTGGACCTATGACCGCGATGTCTATGTAGAAACCCCCGCCATCCTCGTTGACAACGGCGTTGACAAGATGAATGAATGCTACGCCCTGCTTCTCAAGGGTGACGGTATTGTCTTCCAGAAGAACGGCGGTGGCCACTTGGCTCTCGTTGTTGAAAACCATGTTGTCCGCAAGGATGACGGCACCATCGACGAAGGCAAGAGCTACGTCATCTATCACGATACCAACGGCTCTTACTACGATGTAGAAGTCACTCTGGCCAATGGCGAAACCGCCACTGCCAAGTCCGCCTGCGTGGTGGACGGCAAGCTGACCTACGGCGCTCTGTTCAGCATGGGCTACCTGCCTGTGACCATTCCCGAACTCATGTATGAGTCCGAGGGCGTGGAAGAAGTGGAAGTGACCGACTCCGAAGCTGGCAACCTGAACAAGTCCACTGTCCTCAAGGGCGTTATCGAATGCAACTACTACATGGACTACCACACCATGGTCATCACCGATAAGGCTGGCAACGTGGTGCAGAAGGCTGTCCGTCAGTCCAACGAACAGAACCACAAGGACTACGACCTGTCCATGTTCAAGAGCCTGGAGCATGACGATACCGGCACGGGCTACAAGCTGTACCTGCCCACCGATGTCATCAAGGTGAACGATCTGCCTGCTGGTGAATATCACTGCAAGCTGACCTCCCACATCTCCACTGGTGACGAAATCGTTGTCCGTGACTTCGACTTCACTGTCTAAGTAATTTTAAGACCCCAAGCCACTGTGGCTTGGGGTCTTTTTTGCCTTTGCGTGGTTGCCAAACTGTGGCAGATGTGATATAATTACTCTACATTTTGCAGAGTATTCTGCCCGAAAGCGAGGAAATCTCCCATGAAGAAACTTGCATTATTGCTGGCGCTGTGCCTCAGCCTGTGCCTGCTCACCGCCTGCGGTGGCAACAAGAACGCCATCGTGGTGAAAAATGACGAATCCAAGGGTACTGTCACCTTGGCTACCAAAAAGGGCGAGCCTGTTACGGAAGTCACTGCTCCCATGGATGTGGTGGTTACCATCAAAGTCAAAGGCAGTAACGCTTGCAGTGAGATTTTGGTAGATGGTGAAACCGTTGCCCTGCCTGAATCCGATCAGATTACCCTCTCTGTGGACAGTGGCTTCAAAATCGAAACCAAGTATTTTGACCCCTATGCTGTCCGTGCTGAAAATCCCGAAATGGCTACCCGCCGTGACATCGTGGAAGAGAGCATGCGCGCATACACCGCCACCTTGTTCTACTACGATATTGACCTGCCCCATACCCATACGGACGGCAACACGGCTTATAGCATCAAGGGCGATATGATTTACCGTGGCGTGCCCTATACCAACGGCAACACCTCCTTTGAAGGTTACATGATGTATGTGACGGATGTGGACGAAGACGGTGTCCACTACATTGACACCTCCCGTTTTGCACAGCCTGGCTGGGGCATGATGCTCGGTGGCAGTTGCGCTGACGCTGTGTACTGGTCTTGGTCTGAAATTTCCGACTCCATCACCGTGCGTTGGGCATCGGAAGCCACTACGGCCCGCGGTCTTGTGAAGGTTGGCCCTTGGACATACCACAACAAAAATGAATACATGGACACCCACGCCATCATCAAAGAAAATGGCGATGAAATCATGCTGGAATCCTATGCCCTGACCCTCAAGGGTGATGGTCTTGCATTCCAGGTGAAAAACGCTGGTGCTCACTTGGCCATGGTGGCAGAAAACCATGTGGCCCGCAGACCCGATGGCACCATCGACCCTGGCAATAGCTATGTGATTTATCACGATACCAACGGCTGGTATCACGATGTGGAAGCCACCACCGCCACGGGCGATGTGATTCTTGTTCGCACCGCCACCACCGTGGATGGCAAAATGACCTACAGCCAGCTTCTCTCCAACGGCTATCTGCCTGTCACTTGCCCCGAACTGATTTATCCCGAAAATGAAATTGGCGAAGTCGTTGTCACCGACTCCCAGGCTGGCAACCTCAGCGTGGATACCCTGTTTGACGGCATCATTGAGTGCAACTACTACATGGACTATCACACCATGACCATCACGGATAAAGATGGCAATGTAGTACAGCAGGCTGTCCGCCATTCCTACGAGTTCAACCACAAGGACTTTGATATCTGGGCCTTCAAAAAGTCCGTTCACGATGATCAGGAAAGCTATGTGGAACACTATCCTGACGAGGAATGCATCAACATCCGTAATTTGGAACCCGGTCAGTACCACTGCAAGTTGACCTCCCACATCTCCACTGGCGATGAAATTGTCGTTCGCGACTTTGATTTCACCATCTAACTAAAAAAAGAGCAGACCGCTTCGGCGGTCTGCTTTTTTGTTGAAAGTTAGACATGAAGATGGTATACTGAGAGGGAAGATGATACGCATATTCGAAAGGATTTGGTGTTTTGAAATCTCGGTTCATTTTTGTGCTGGTGGCATCCGTTTTGGTGCTTGGCATCCTGGTAGGTTGTGGCGCGAAGCCCACCACCCCAGACGCTCCCAACCAAGCTGTAGACCCCGATATCCCCACAGACCCCAACCCATCCCCCAATGAGGGAGAAAATCCCCCGTCTTTGCCCAATGATACTCCTGCAGACCCCGTTTTTTATGGGGTAACCTTGGAACATGACTCTGCCATTGGCACTGTGAACGGGCTCAAGGAGCGCTATGAAGCAGGGGAGACCGTCACTTTCACAGTGGAATCCTCCAATTACATGGTGGATACCATCACCTGCAATGGTGCGCCCATCACTGAGCAGGATGGCACTTATTCCTTTGCCATTGGCAGTGATGTCACCATCTCCATCACCTACCAATTAAAACCCACCACTGTGAATGTGACCAACGATAGCGCCAAAGGCACTGTGTTAGGACTCAAAAACGAGTATGCGGTGGGTGACCGCGTGACATTCACCGTAAGCCCCAATGCTGGTTGGGCGGTGTACAGCGTTAGCGTCAATGGCGAGGAACTGACCCTCCCATATTCCTATTTGGTGACAGACGCTAGTCCTCGGGACATCTCCCTCGCCGTAACCTACGAAGAGGACACCTTGGAAGCCCGCCGAAACAAGGTGGTGGCCTATGCCAAACACCTGACGGGGGACTATTACCACTACGAAGGTGGCGTCCCCGTTGCTGAGGCGGATATCAATAACAGCACCCACAATCACAAGGCATTGAGCGAAGACTTTATCTATCGTGGTGTTCCCTATAACGAAGGGCTTACCAGTCTTGCCGCTTATCGCACCCTGCCCAGCGAATTTGTTGATGGTGTGTACCACATCACACCTACCCTGTTTGTTCAAAGATGGTACTGGCTGTTTGGCCTGAGTTGCGCCGATATCCCCCTGTGGTCATGGCGCGCAGTATCTGGTGATGTTACCTTTGCTGCCGCGCAGCAAATGACTCCTGCGCACGGTTGCATCCAAGTGGGCGAATATCAGTGGACTATCAAAAATGGAACACTGGTGGATACTTTTGCTGATATTGAAAATAACGGCAGTGCAGTTATGGACGCGGCGTACGCCCAACTCCAACCTGGCGATGCTTGCACCCGCATTCAGGGCGGTAAAAGCGTAGGACACGCTATTCTCATCACTGCCGTGGATCACGCCAATCAAAAGGTTACTTACTGCGATACCAACGGCAGTGCCCGCAGTGCTGACGAAGTTGTAAACGATATGGAGCTCTACCGCTTTGGCGAGTTCGATAAAACCGTAGATTACACTTGGCTGAGAAAGCAAGGCTATCTGCCTGTAACCTGCGCTGCCTTGCGGGAGGAAAGCGAAACTTTGGAAACCTTCCAAGTTGCAGATTCTGCAGAAGAGCCCTCTTTGCAGAATTTGGCCTCTGGCACTCTCACCGCCAACCAACCCATCTCTCATGTGGTTATCACCATTACTGATGGGAAAGGTAATTTGGTCAAAGAATACATTCGCTATTGGAGTGGAAAAACCTTCCAAATGTCCGATTTTAGAACCACTCGTTTGCTCACTGGTTGGGACTTTGCATCCAGCAACACTATGCCCCAATATCAGTTGTATGCCAAGGAGAACACCATTACCGCAGTAGATCTTGGCTTGCAGAAAGGGGACTATCACTGTGCTGTCACAGCCTATAATGGTGGCAGTTCCTTTGATACCGCGGGCAATGTCCGCAGTCAGGTCTATGTAGTCCGTGACTTTGACTTTACCGTGGAATAAAGCAACAAAAAAGACCGTGAACGATTCGTTCACGGTCTTTTCTTTAGTTCCAAAGGGCATCCATCTTTCGTTTGATGCGCTCTTTTTGTTTCTGCGTTCCTTCTTCATCCAAGACATATGTTTTACCGTCAAACTGCAGGCAATCGCCCTCTTTTGCCCCATGGGGAAGAAGATGGCGTGGGACTTCTATCATCTTGCGATCTTCTTGCTCCAAAAGGGCAATTTCGCCCTCAAATCGGTCAATGGTGTACATACATTAGCCTCCTTTTGCCGTTTCCCAACGGAGGTTCTTTCCATCGGTAAATGCCCGCACAGTGCCCTGTAAATCCGTGCGATAGACAGTAATGTTGCGGTTTTCGTAGGCTTGCAAGGTCTCCTTGTGAGGATGCCCGTAGGAGTTGCCCGTTCCGCAGGAAATCACCGCATATTCGGGACTCACCGCATCCAAAAAGGCGCGGGAAGAAGAGGTGTGAGAGCCGTGATGCCCCGCCTTGAGCACATCGCAGTCGATGTTCACTCCGCTGAGCAGTACGGCATTTTCCGCTTCCATTTCTGCATCGCCAGTAAAGAGGAAGGAAGTCTCACCAAAATCCACCCGCAGAATGATGGATGCGTTGTTGGTTTCTTTGGTGGTTTCATAACACTGTACCGCTGTCACAAGAGCAGTGCCAAGGGTGAAGGTATCTCCCTGCTTGGGTGCGGTGATTTTGAGATTTTTATCCAGCGCCGCGTCCAGCACCTCTTCAAAAGTGGCGGTGTTGGCTTGGAATTTGGGCATCATGAAGTTTTGAATGTCAAAATTCTGAATCACCACATCCAACCCACCAATGTGATCCTCGTGGGGATGCGTGCCAATGAGATAATCCAGTTTCGTAATGCCCATACTCTGCAGGTAGGTGCAGACCAAATCACCATCGTTGTTGTTGCCTGCGTCAATGAGCATGCTCTCATTTTCGTTCATGAGCAGAATGCAATCCGCCTGCCCTACATCAATAAAATGCACCTGCAGTTCCCCTGTGGATGCAGGTGTGACAGGGGATGGACTCTTACTGAAAAACAGGTTGCCAATGACAACCACCAAAATCAGTATCCCCAACCACAGAGGGATTCGCTTTTTTTGCTTGCGCTTCATCCTATCACCGCCTTTTCTTTACTATAGCATGGTTAGCCCCTAAACACAAGAACTCCGCACCCTTGGATGCGGAGTTCGTAGCATTTACACTCTGTTTTCTTTGCTCCAATAGAACAGCGCCACAGTGCCAGGACCCGTGTGGGAACCAATGGTGGTACCAATGGAGTTAATGACCACATCGCCATTGAGATGGGGGAAAGTTTCTTTCACGAGAGATGCCACAGCCTCGGCATCCTCCATGCAGGCAGAGTTACTAATAAAGCACTTGCCACTGTAATCCGTGCCAGCCTCTTCTGCCATCTTTTCCACAATGCGGGCGATGACTTTCTTCTTGGAACGGACTTTCTCGCGGGGGGTCAGATGACCACCTGCGTCCACATCCAGCAGGGGACAGATGCCCAAAAGCGTACCCACAAAACCGCTGGTCTTGCTGACACGACCACCACGGATAAAGGTGGAAAGGTCGGTAGTAAAGAACCAGTGGCGCATACGCAGAATGTTATCCTGCAAGAAGGCGACCAGTTCATCTAAAGTTTTGCCCTCGTCACGCATATCGGCAAGGGTCTCCATTAAAAGACCAAAGCCAGAAGAGGCTGCCAAAGAGTCCTCCACAACTACTTTGTTGTTGGGGAACTCTTCCGCCAACTGGTCGGCTGCAATTCGTGCGGAGTTCACAGTACCGCTGAGACCAGAGGAAAGGCACAGGTGCAAAACATCCTTGCCATCTTCCAAGAATTTGCGGAAATGAGCATAGTACTCCTCGCTGTTAATCTGAGAGGTGCGGGTATCCGCGCCCTCGGCAATGGCTTTATAAAATTCGTCAAAGCTTAGGCTTTCACCCAAATCATCAATATATTCCTTGCCATCCAAGAAGAAATGGAAGCAAAGCCAAGCGATATTCCGCTTTTCAAAATGCTCGCGACTCAAATCTGCCGTGGAGCAACAACTGAGAATGTAATTGTTCATGGGAATCCCCTCCTTGTGATGGCACTATTGTATCCATCTTTCCAAAGATTTGCAAACCACAAAATGGGGAATGCGTCTACGGGGAATAGAAAAGGAGTAGAGTTCCAAAATTGGAACTCTACTCCCGTAAGAATTGGAATTCTACTGTGAGGAGAGAACTATTTATGGCGTGTTTTAATGCGAAAACTCAGATAAACCAGCAATTCTGCAGGAATTAGCACCAAAAAAAGTTGCCAAGCGTTTTTTAGGGGTAGTACACCCAAATATACCACTGCTACCAAGGAGAGAACCAAAAACGCCACAATGACAAAGTTCCCTTTCCCCCTGTTCCAGATGGAGTTGAACACCAAAAGGGCGATGAGGGTCACAGGCACAGTGTAAACAAAGACCATCCAATAGACCTTGTCCAAACTGAGCCACAAAATCACAAACAGCAGTACCGCCACGGTCCAAATGCCCACAAGAATCACGCGAGTGATGGAGGGGTAGATGGAAAAGCGGGAGGATTTTTCCTCCTGTGCGGGGATTTGCTCCAAGGATTCCTCCGTGCTGTCATCCAAAAGGGAGTCCACACTCACGGAGAAAATCTGACTGATTTTCTTCAGTACCACCGCATCGGGAATGGCTTCTCCACGCTCCCATTTGGAAACGGTCTTGTCAGAATAACTGAGTTTTTCTCCCAGTTCAAACTGGGTCATGCCCGCATTCTGACGAAGGGTTGCCAATTTCTTGGCAAAGTTGTTTTTTAATACATCCATAATCTATTCCCACAAACAAAGTTGTTTCATTTCTTACGGCAATATTATAGAGGATTTTCTCAAAAAATTCAATGGATTTTCTGTAAAATCCTGCCTTTTGGATAGAAAAAACAGGTCTGTGATGCCCATCACAGACCTGTTTTTATCATTTTTCTTTGCGAAGTACCACAGCGGTGCGACTGGGCAGATAAATGCGGAAACCCACCCGACCATCGGGAAGGGATTCTGCTATGTAGCAGTCATGACTCACGCGGTCAAATCCGCCAAAAGTTCCATCATCGGTGGAGAGGGTAACTTTATAAGTTCCCGCCCCTCCTGTGGGGATGAAATAACCCTCATAAGAGGTACTGGGATGGAAATTAAAAATAAAGAGCATGTCGCCTTTTTCTGCCACAAGAATCTTGTCATCCTCGTGGATTAGGCGCAAAGTGGCGCTCTTTCCAGGGATGCGCCCACTTTTCAGGGTTTGGAGCATCGCGCTGTCAAAGGCGAGCAGGTCGCCATAGCGCAAATCATCCCGTTCTGCCAAAGACCACTGACGGCGACAGTAGTGGTAACTCCATCCGTTGCCCTCCCGCGGGAAATCAATCCATTCGGGATGTCCAAACTCGTTGCCCATAAAGTTTAAGTAGCCCTCGCCTGCAAAGGATGCGGTGATGAGCCGAATCATCTTGTGCAGAGCCATGCCTCGGTCAATGACCATGCTGGGAATGAACTTACTCATGGCGCGATACATTTCCGCATCGCACAGGCGGAACATGATGGTCTTGTCCCCCACAAGGGCTTGGTCATGGCTTTCGCAGTAACCAATGCTCTTTTCCTTAGGACGGCGGGTGGTGAGTTCATACCACAAATGTCCCATGCTCCAATGCTCATCGGGCACTTCCTTGAGGAGTTTAATCCACAAATCCGGCACACCCATGCTCAATCGGTAATCAAAACCGATGCCACCATCTTCAATCTTCAGCGCCATGCCCGGCATGCCGGACATATCCTCCGCCACAGTGATGGCGTGGGGATTTAGGCTATGTATTAGTTCATTTGCCAGTTGCAGATAGCACAGCGCTTCTTGGTCGGTGTTGGCGGTAAAATACATAGAGTAGTCCGTAAATGCCGTACCCAATGCGTGGTCGTGATACAGCATGGAGGTGACACCATCGAAGCGGAAGCCGTCAAAATGGAATACTTCCATCCAATACTTTAGGTTGGACAGGAGGAAATGCAGTACCTGCGGTTTGCCGTAATGAAAAAGCCGTGTATCCCAAGCGGGATGGTTGCCTCGTTCGCCTTCATGGAAATACTGGTACTCTGTGCCGTCAAAACGGCTGAGACCCTCTTCGGTGTTTTTCACCGCGTGGGAGTGGACCACATCCAAAAGCACCGCAATTCCCATGCTGTGGGCGGTGTTAATGAGTTCTTTCAGTTCCCATGCTGTGCCAAAACGGGAAGAGGGGGCGAAGAAGTTGGACACCTGATAGCCAAAAGAGCCGTAGTAAGGATGCTCCATAATGGCCATAATCTGCAAGGTGTTGTAGCCCATCTTTTTCACACGGGGCAGGATTTTTTCCGTAAACTCGCGGTAAGAGCCCACCTTGTACTCTTCCTGCGCCATGCCGATATGGCACTCGTAGATGTAAGGGGTCTTGCGGGGCTTAAAATTCCCATCCGTCCACGGATATTCTTCCGTCAAAGCGGTATCCACCACACAGCACCAAGAGTGATCCTCTTGCTGAATCACCCGTGTGGCATAGGCGGGAATCCGTCTAAGGGTTTCACCGCTACGGCAGACGATGGTCTGCACCTTTTGCCCCACCGAGAGGGCATCTTTGGGAAGAGACAGTTCCCACACACCATCATTCAGGCGGGTCATGGGATATTCATAGAGATTCCAGCCGTTAAAATCCCCTGTGAAGAACAAAGCTTCCGCCTCAGGCGCCCATTCCCGATACACCCAGCCATCTTTGGTAGGATGGATGCCGAAATAGTGATGCCCGTTGGCAAAATCTGAGAGGGAAGAATCTCCCACAAGTTGTTCCCGTACCTCTTTGTAGCGCTCTATGCGTGCCTCCAAGGCAGGGGCATAGGGAGTGAGCCAAGAGTCATATTGCAGAATTTTGCAGGACATTTGCCTTCCTCCTTTGGATAAAAACGGGTGGTTTTTTCTTTTATTATACCGCAGTCTGCCGAAAAAAGAAACGATTTTTTGTAAGTGCCCAAAAATCTGCCTAATGCAACGGAAAGTTTACAAGAAAAAGATGGACAAGGGGGAGATATTGTATTATACTGGTATAAAACGGCGATTCCGCAACTGAAAATTGCGAAAAATAGTAGCGCACTTGGTGGATTTTACCGATTTGGCTCAGTATAATATCTTGGAATGATTCAAAATAGGGGGACTTTGTGTGACCATTGGTGAAAAAATTGCAGTACTTCGCTCCATGATGGGGCTTTCTCAGGAACAATTGGCAGACGCGGTAGCGGTATCCCGCCAAGCCGTGTCCCGTTGGGAGATGGGGCAGGCCATGCCTCAGGTGGATAAAATCATTCTTCTGTGCGAGATTTTCGGCATCACTGCCGATGAACTGCTCATGGAGAAAAAGAATCTCCCCTCCCAAGAACGGGGACGCAACCGCTACTTTGGCACAGACGGCTTCCGTGGGGAGGCCAATGTGAACCTCACCTCAGAACAGGCGTATCGCATTGGTCGCTTCTTGGGCTGGTACTATTCTTCGCCCCTTTCGGGTTGCGCCAGACCCAACCACCGCCCCAAGGTGGTCATCGGTAAAGATACCCGCCGTAGCAGTTACATGCTGGAATATTCCATTGTGGCAGGTCTCACCGCATCGGGCGCGGATGCCTATATGCTCCATGTGACTACCACCCCCAGCGTGTCCTATGTGACACGGCAGGATGAATTTGACTGCGGTATCATGATTACCGCATCCCACAACCCTTACTACGATAACGGCATTAAAATCGTCAACCGCTATGGCGAGAAACTGGATTTTGAGACCATTTCCCTCATTGAAGCCTATCTTGACCACGATTTGCGTGTCCTTGGCATCACGGGGCAGGATTTGCCCTTGGCGCAACGGGAGAAAATTGGTTGTATCGTGGACTATGCTTCTGGTCGTAATCGCTATGTGGCATATCTCATCTCCTTGGCATCCCATTCTTATAAGAATCTGCGCATCGGTTTGGATAGCGCCAACGGCGCATCTTGGATGATTGCCAAGGCAGTGTTCAGTGCCTTGGGCGCGCAGGTGGAGGTCATCGGTGCAGAGCCTGATGGCCTCAATGTCAACAGCGAATGTGGCAGTACCCATATTGCAAAACTCTGCCGTTTGGTGCGGGAGCGCCACTTGGATTTGGGCTTTGCCTTCGATGGGGACGCCGACCGCTGTATCGCCGTGGATGAAAACGGCAATGTGGTGGATGGCGACCATATGCTCTACATTTTGGGTAAGCGCCTCAAGGATTGTGGCATGCTCACAGGAGACACGGTGGTGGCTACCATCATGTCCAACTCGGGTCTTTTGGAGAGTCTCAAAGCCGAGGGAATCTCCTGCCGTCAGACAGATGTGGGTGACCGCTTCGTCTACGAATGCATGCAGGAGAATGACTATTCCTTGGGTGGCGAGCAATCGGGACATATTATCATGCGCAAATACGCCACCACGGGCGATGGCATTCTTACCGCCATTATGATGACGGAAGAGGTCTGCCGTAGCAAATCCTCCCTTGCCAAACTGTCTCAGCCCGTCACCATCTATCCGCAGGTGCTCAAAAGCATTCGCGTGCGCAATCAAGATGCTGTCCTTGCTGATGGCAAAGTGCAGGAAGCCGTAGGACAGGTGGAAGCCCTCCTGAATAAGAAGGGCAGAGTCCTCCTCCGTGCCAGTGGCACAGAACCCGTCATTCGCATTATGCTGGAAAGCGAAACGGAAGATAAGTGCCATCAGTACATCCGTATGGTAGAAAAAGCCATTGTGGAGGGTGGTCACTGTGCGCCCTGATAAAGTGAAAACCAAAGAACTCTTTGAGAGTGTACCCACCTTTTTGGAGCCCCTCTTTGCGGAAAAGGAATATCCGTGGCAGGTCTTGGGGGAGATTGGGACTTATATGGAATCCCTCCTAGAAAATCCTCCTGCGGGATTCACCCTTCTGCGGGATGGCATTTTGGTAGGGGAGGGGGTCACCATCCATGAAAGCGCTACTATTTTGCCCCCTGCCATCTTTGGCGCAGGTACGGAAATCCGCCCCAATGCCTATGTGCGCGGTAATGTCATCACAGGCGAGGGGTGCGTCATCGGCAACGCCAGTGAACTGAAAAATGCCGTGCTTCTCCATAAAGTGCAAGTACCGCACTATAACTATGTGGGTGACTCTGTTTTGGGAAATTTCTCCCACATGGGAGCGGGTGCGGTCTGCTCTAACCTGAAAGCCGATGGCAAAGAGGTCATCATCCACGGCATAGAGGACTATCCCACAGGCAGACGGAAAGTGGGCGCTATCTTGGGTGACCATGCGGATATTGGCTGTGGCGCGGTGCTGAATCCCGGTACTGTGGTGGGAAAGCACACTTCTGTGTATCCTCTGACTGCTGTGCGTGGGGTCATACAAGAACACTCCATTGTGAAATCCATGGAACAAATTGCAGAAAAGAAATAAGAAAAACCTCGGGTCTTTTGACCCGAGGTTTTGTTATTGGTATCAGAAGGGGAGTTTCTTGCCTTGCTTTTTCCATTCGAGCAGTTCTGCGGTGGCGCAGAAAAGCACGTCGCCGGAGGAGTTGAGGGCGGTTTCCAAGGAGTCCTGCACCACACCGATGATAAAGCCAACGCCAACCACCTGCATGGCAATATCCTGTCCAACACCCAAAAGGGCGCAAGCCATAGGAATCAGGAGCAGACTGCCGCCGGCCACGCCGGATGCACCGCAAGCACCCAAGGTGGCAATGAAACTGAGGAAGATAGCCACAATGATGTTGACCTCAATGCCCTGAGAGAAGGCGGCTGCCAAGGACATAACGGTAATGGTGATGGCAGCGCCGTCCATATTGATGGTAGCACCCAAGGGGATGGCCACACTGTAATATTCCTTATCCAAACCCAATCTTTCGCACAGAGCCATATTCACGGGAATGTTGGCAGCGGAGGAGCGGGTGAAGAATGCGGTAATGCCGCTTTCTTTGAGGCAACGGAACACCAGAGGATAGGGGTTACGTCTCAGCAAAATGCCCACAAGGATGGGGTTAATGACCAAAGAAGTAACCAACATACAGCCAACCAACAGTGCAAGGAGCTTGCCGTAGTCGGTGAAAATTTCCAAGCCGTATTCACTGACGGAGGAGAACACCAGACCCATAATGCCAAAGGGAGCAAGCTGAATGACCCAAGCCACAGCCTTAGAAACGGCATCGGAGATGTCCGTCAGGACCTCCTTGGTTTTTTCGCTGGCGCCCACACGCAGGGCAAGACCCAAAACCACGGCCCAAGTGAGGATGCCCACATACTCGCCGTCCATAATGGCTTTGACGGGGTTCATCACCATTTTGCCGAGAAGACCGCTGAACACTTCGCCCAAACCTGCGGGTGCGGTCTTGTCCACAGCCTCCGCCAAGGGGATGGTTACGGGGAAGATGTAGCTGCCCACAACCGACAACACGGCGGCAAAGAAGGTGGTGCACAGGTAAAGAATGATGATGGTGCGGAAGCGGCTGCCAATGCCTTGACCCGCCTTTGCCAAAGAGGCAATGACCAGCACAAAGACCAGCACGGGGGCAACGGCTTTCAGCGCGCCCACGAAGATGCTACCCAGTGTGGCAACAAAGGTGGCTTTGGGTGCAAACAGACCCAACACGATGCCAATGACAAGGCCAACGGCAATGCGCAGAATCAGGGGGATTTTGGTGTAAAAACCGAATACTTTTTTCATATGTTTCTCCTTTTATGGGGAATTTTGGAATAAATCCATTATACAGGAAAAATGATATAAAGACAAGAACAAAAAAGCCGTCTGCCAAAGACAGACGGCTTTGAGATGTGAGATGATTTTACTTATAACGCTTCTACCTTCAGTTCCTGCACAGATTGCTTGGAGAAATCCACCGAAATTGTGGTCTTTTTCCCATCTTTGCACAGCACAAATTCTTGAAGCCCTTCGCCCTGCACGCGGGCGGTTTTGCCATCGAAGAAAACAACCTCGCTTTCATCGCTGAGAGGATACAAGGCGCTTTCTCCATAGGCAACCACCTTGACCATTTGTCCCCAAGGTACGGAGATGGTGTATTCCTTGTCGCCCAGAATCAGTGTGCCCTCGCCATCGGGGCATTCCTTGTGCCAATCGGTGGCGATAAAGTAGAGTTCTCTGCCTCCATTTTCCATCTGGAACACGGTAAACTGCACATTTCTGTCGCCGCGGGCATAGATTTTTTCTGCTTTCAGGCAATCTTCTGTCAGTTTTTCGATGGCTTCACGGCAGGCCAAATCCACCGCTTTTGCGCCTGCATACTCCTTGGCATTGACAAAGCAAATTGTGCCATCGCCCACTTTTTTGAGGACAACCAAGGGCTTGTGGGAATCGGTGTAGACCAAAACGGAATCATACTCCACATCCTCGCACACATGCACAGGATGGGAAAGATATGTGTCCTCCACAAATTGAGGCGCACCGCCCACCAAGTATTCATGCTTGCAGGCAACCACATCTTTGCGGTCGGTAGTGATGGAAAGTTGAGGCCAACCCAGCATCACCGTGCCACCCTGTTTGGCAAACTGCAGAAGTTTTTCCATATCTTCTTCCATGGCCATGTTGTAACCCACGGCAAGAAGCAGACGATATTTGGAATAGTCCTCCGCTTCCATGGGCAGGATGTCCACATTGCCCATGGGCGTGCCACTGTAATAGCCCACCTCTTTATCGGGGCAGGGATGCACATAGATACTGCTGACCACGCTCTTGGGATAGAAGCAAGTGAGCAAATCCCACGCCTTTTCCGCATCGGTGAATCCAAATCCGCTGACGCCCCACGCATCGCCACGGGTGAAGCATTTCCATCCGTCATAGCGACCACTGAGGAACGCAATGGGGGTGTAGAATGTACCTCTGCGGGTGTGGGTGGAGAGATAGCGATAGAAATCCTGCTGCTCACGTGTGTGATTGAGACACCCAGAGGAGAAGCGGTTGTGGTAATAATACCCCGATTCCATGTGCCAGAAGCCCTCTTCGGTGTTAATCTCATCAATGCCCTGCATGTAGCAGATATACAGCGCCAAGCGATATCTGCGATAGCGGGAGAGGGTATCGTGGGGTGTGGTAGACCACTGCACCGCCAAATGAGAGCCGATTTTTCCGCCATAGACTTCCCGCGCACCACGAAGGGCGGAGGAGGTCAGTTCCGTGGGAACATACATGAGTTCCGCACCCAACCACTCATAGCCCGCCTGATAGAAATACTTAAACATGGAGGACGGACCTGTGTGACGCAAAACGCCCTTGCGGGTGTTGGCTAAGGATTGCACCACCTGTTCTGCGGCGCTCTTCATATCTGTGGGCAGGTCGGGAGAACGATACAGCCACTGCTTTTTGGGGGTGTAGTGGACATTTTCGGGCACAATTTCCCCACTCATTCTCTTGGGATATTGCCGATTCATCCGCAACACCATGTCAAAGTACATCTGTGCGGAATCCCGACCCGTCAAATCCTCAATGCCCCAATAGAGGTACTGCCCGTCATATTCATGCCGTTGCCGACCGAGGAAATGGGGGCTATCCAAATCTTCCACCAAGGGATTGCAGTTACAGCCAGGCAGTTCCCGCCCGTCTAACATGTGGGAATAGGAAATGCCCATGGAATCTAAGAAATCCGCCAGTTTGCGATATACATCGGGGCGGAAGACTCGCGTGCCGTTCCAGCGATAAGTGGGACGGACGGTGAAGAGATTGCCAATGTGCTGAGAGAGGAACCACTTCACATGGTTTTTCACACTCTCTTCGTCAATGGAGATATACACCATGTCACCTGTACCGGTGATGACCCCATCTTCCTCCCGCTCTACACAGCGGTCAATGGTCACGCTTTCTCCGTTGAGGGTCATGGTCACGCCGTTGGCAGGGGTGTTGCACACAAAGGTTAGGGCATTGAGACCATCCTGCTGTAAGACCAAATCGCCCACAGCCTCCACGGATTCCGAAGAAAATGCAATTTTTTCGCCCTTTTTACCCTCCACGCAAACATGGAAAGGCTTCCCTAAGGTAACGCACTGGGGACAGGAAATCACAGCACTCGCTTGTTCTGTAATAAAGCCCCATTCCCCCAGCATATAGCCTGCGGCATCCCGATAGTTGGAGGTGCAGGTGATGGTAATGGTATTTTCTCCTAGGCAGATGGCATCCTTGGGCAGAGGGAGTTCCGCCTCTGAGAAACGGTGACAGCGCTCAAAAATCTCCCCATCAAAGACTGTTTTGCCGTTGATGGCAACACGCAGACCAATCCACTCAATGTGGGAGAGGTTTTGCCCCATCCAGTTGACGGCTTCTCTGTCCTCTGTATGGGGGCAGAACGGATCCACAATGTTTTGCCCACCGCTTGCGGTCATGTGGGGCGCTTCTAAGTAAATTTCACCTGCGTAATCTTCACCTTCCACCATGTAGCAAATATTTGCCACATTTTTGGTGTCGATGGTGATGTTTTCGCTCAAATCCTGCCAATCATAAGTGCCTGCAGGGATGTCCAAAAGGAACACCTCATCGGGCACTTCCACCGTGGAATGCTTGTCCACGCCCTCTTTTTTCAGGCGCACTTCCACGCAAAGGCGCAAATAGCCGTAAACACTTAGGTCTTTTGCCTTGGCAGAGATACCAAAAGTCCACTCATCTGTGGGATTTTTTACATTTGCGCTGTGAGTTCTAAAGGGCACAACCATCTTCTTGAACGCGATTTTGGGATATTCACAGCGCGCACCCGAATAATCCAGACAGAAGCGGTCACGATTTGCTACATCGCTCCGCAAAGAGTCGTCAATTCGGCGGTATAACACTTCGTAATCTGGTTCACTTTTCCAGTAAGGGGAGATATTGGTCTCGCCTGTTAAAAACAGCCGAGTGGCACCTTGACATTCCGTGCCGTCAAAGGTGAAAGTCACACTCTTTTGCGGACGAATGCAGGTGTTGGCATTTTCCATGATTTGTACATAGTTTTCAAAACTCATACGGCCACCGCCTTTTTAGGGATTTATGGAATTATTATAGTATAAACCCTACGGGTTTTCAATGAAAAAAACTGCCCATGCAAAAGCATGAGCAGTATTTTTTAGAGTTTGATGCCAATACCCAACCCCACTCTGCCACCTTTTTTCAGATGTTCCACATAGCGTGCGCGGAAAGAGGTGTCCGTAGGAAGTCGAGCGGGATTCTTCTCATCGGTGTCAAAAAGACGCCAAAGGTCCTCGCCTGTGTTGGTGCGCCATGAGACAACATCATATTCCAATAAAAATCGGTAGGTGTTGGATTGGGGGGATAAAATCTTCTTGTTTTCGGGGTACAGAAGCCAAGAATCGCAGAGAAATGCGGGATTTTCTCCCACTTTGTCCCTGAAAAACTCCCGCGCTTGGGCATAGGCTTTGTCGCAACTTTCCTTGTCCATGGGCGCGCCCGTGCGGGGGATATGCACCTTGATGACCAGAGATTCATCCTTTATGAATTTTCTGCCATTTTTCTCATAGTCAAAGGGGATGGGGCGCAGTTCAAATTGCAATCTGCCAAGGCAGAACCGCGTTAGATTAAAAAAGCCCGCAAACCAATGGGCAACGAAAGACCCGCAAATTCCCTTGACGATTTTGCATTCTTCCAGTTTCCACTTGAGGTCAAGAACGCTGTCCCTGTAAATTTGCAGACTGATGCCGTTTTCTTCATACACTTTGCGCAGGTGCTTTGTCATGCAGAGAAATACCACAAGATCCACAGTAAAGGGGTGCAGTGCAGTTATCTCGGCAATCTTCCGTGCCTTTCCTTGCACCTCTTCTTTGTAATCCAGCGAAATGTTAGCGCTGTATGCCAAAAGAATTTCTGCAAGAAGTGCCTTGGCTTCTTGGCTTTCTTCGATGTGGTCATAGGCTTTGAGGAGATGCCTGGCATCCGCCTCTTCATATGCAAAATCTTTGAAAAATTCCACCAAATACTCTCGCATGCGCGCATCTCTCCTAGGGCACAGGTTTCTACCATGTAGTATATCACACGATTTTACACAGATGTCAAGAGCCTGCGCATCTTTTGGCAGGTCGCCAACTGTCCACTGGACAGTTGCATTTAGATGTTCGAATCCCTCCCTATAAAACAAAAAAACACTACCCACACGAAAGTGTGAGTAGTGTTTTTGGCAGGGGATGAGGGATTCGAACCCCCGCAAACGGAGTCAGAGTCCGGTGTGCTACCGTTACACAAATCCCCTATGCGCCTTATTATTATATCCAGTGGCGAAAATTTGTCAAGACTTATTTTGCCAAAAGGCGCAAGAATTATTCTTTACGCCAAGGGGATTTCTTGCTACAATGTCCCCATAAAGGAGGCGATTAAGATGCCCCAATACGAAAATATGGTGCAGGGGCGCTTTCTTCGCCGTCCCAACCGCTTTATTGCCCATGTGGAGATAGATGGGCAAGAGGTCATCTGTCATGTGAAAAACACAGGCAGATGCAAAGAACTTCTCACCCCCAACGCCACCGTTTGGTGCGAAAAAAGCCAAAATCCCGCCCGAAAAACCCCCTACTCCCTCATTGCGGTGCAAAAGGGAAAGCGTTGCATCAATATGGACTCTCAAATTCCCAATGATGTGGCGGAGGAGTGGATTTTGCAGGGTGGTCTTGGTTTTATCCCCAAAACCCTCAAACGGGAGCAGTTTTTTGGACAATCCCGCTTTGACTTCTACTTGGAGGACCAAAAGGGTCAAAAGGGCTATTTGGAGGTCAAAGGTGTCACCTTGGAAGAAGCGAACGCTTGCTATTTCCCCGATGCACCCACCCAGCGGGGCGCACGACACTTGCAGGAACTGACCCGTGCTACCTTGGAGGGCTACCGCGCTTTTGTGCTCTTTGTGGTGCAGATGGAGGATGTCCTTTTTGTCAGCCCCAACGAGAAAACCGACCCCGCCTTCGCCCAAGCCTTGCGCAATGCCCATGAAAAGGGCGTGGAAATCCACGCCGTCACCTGCGCTGTCACGCCCGATACAATCAAAGCAGCCGCACCTTTGCAGGTACGGCTGTGAGGTTTACATCATTTCTGCAAGACGATTTGCAATCTTGGCAAATCTTGCAATATCCAAGGTTTCGCCACGAATATTTTCGGAAAATCCGCAGTGGGCGAGTACCTCTGTGAGTTCCGCTTTACTGAACTGCCCGAATGCGGCGGCAAGACCGTTGACCAAGGTCTTTCTCCGCATGGCAAAACTGGCTTTGACCACTTTAAAAAAGAGCTTCTCGTCCGTGATGGGGCAGGGGGGCTCTTTTCTTGTGTTCATGGTAATCACTGCAGAGGTTACTTTAGGCTGGGGGATAAAGCAGGAGGGGGGCACATCAAAGAGAATTTCGGGCTCTGCGTAGTAGTTGCAGAACACCGTAAAGGCGCTGTAGTCCGCCGTGCCTGCCTTGGCGCAGATACGCTGGGCCACCTCTTTTTGAATCATCACCGTCACGCTTTCAAACTGACGGCTTTCCAGTAGCAAGGATAAAATGGGGCTTGTAATATAGTAGGGCAGATTGGCGCAAGCCATGGGACGAAGCCCTTTAAATTTTTCCTGCACCAAAGCAGCGATGTCCTGCTTCATCACATCGGCAAAGAGAATTTCCAAATTATCAAACTCCGCCATGGTTTCCGCCAAAATAGGCTTGAGAGAGGTGTCCACCTCCACCGCAACCACCTTTTTGGCGCTGAGGCAAAGTTCCTTGGTTAGAGGACCAATACCAGGGCCAACTTCCAGCACACCGCAGGTTTCGTCAATGCCTGCGCCCTCGGCAATTTCCCGCACCACCCAATTTTGGGTGAGGAAATTCTGCCCCTTGGCCTTGGAAAAATGAAAGCCGTGTCGGCTCAGCAAAGATTTGATTTCCTCAATGTTGCACAGATTCAAGGTAATTTCTCCTTTCTGTGGCGGTTTTACCCTAATATAGCACCATTTTTCATGATTTTCAATGGGACTTACAGTTGACAAATTGGGTTTTTTGGTGCTATATTATCCACAGCAAAAGGCTTTGACGAAGAAAGTAAGCAAAATCCTACGCCCAGAGAGGGAGCACAGTTGCTGGAAGTGCTTCTGCCGATGGTTTTGCCCAAGACCACTTCTGAGCCGCCGAACGGAAATGAAAGTATGTTCGGACGGGCCCTCCCGTTACAGAGGTCACGAGCGACGGCATAGCCGTAAGCAGGGTGGAACCGTGGGATTTATCTCACCCCTGAAAACTTTCAGGGGTGATTTTTTTCGCCCCTAAATCCAAAAGGAGGCACTTATCATGTCCGAAGAAAACATCTATACCTTTGAAAACCCCGAATACCGCAAAACCTATTGGCACACCTGCTCCCATGTGATGGCGCAGGCGGTCAAGCGCCTGTATCCCGAGGTGAAACTGGCCATCGGTCCTGCCATCGAAAACGGCTTCTACTACGATTTCGATGCACCCTTCAATTTCACCCAAGAGCATTTGGAAGCCATCGAGGCGGAAATGCGGAAAATCTGCAAAGAAAAACTCCACTTGGAGCGCTTTGAACTGCCCCGTGCAGAGGCTCTGGAACTGATGAAAGACGAGCCCTACAAGGTGGAACTGATTAACGACCTGCCCGAGGATGCAACCATTTCCTTCTACAAGCAGGGTGAATTCACCGACCTGTGTGCTGGTCCTCACTTGGACTCCACGGGCAGAATCAAGGGCAACGCGGTAAAGCTCACCTCCGCCACGGGCGCTTACTGGCGTGGCGACTCTAATCGCAAGATGCTCCAGCGTATCTATGCTGTTGCCTTCCCTAAAAGGAAGAACTGGATGAATACATCGCTCAGCGGGAAGAAGCCCTGAAACGCGACCACAACAAACTGGGTCGTGAACTGGAATATTTCACCACGGTGGATGTCATCGGTCAGGGTCTGCCCATTCTGCTCCCCAAGGGCGCTCGCACGGTGCAAACTCTGCAACGCTGGATTGAGGACGAAGAACAGAAGCGTGGCTATCTGCTCACCAAGACTCCCCTCATGGCAAAGAGCGACCTTTACAAAATCTCCGGCCACTGGGATCATTATCAGGACGGCATGTTCATCTTGGGCGACCCCAATGATGAAGAAAAAGAATGCTTTGCCCTGCGTCCCATGACCTGCCCCTTCCAGTATCAGGTCTTCCTCAACCGCGCCCGTAGTTATCGCGATTTGCCCATGCGTTTGGGTGAAACTTCCACCCTCTTCCGCAATGAAGACAGTGGCGAAATGCACGGTCTCATCCGTGTGCGTCAGTTCACCATTTCTGAGGGTCACTTGGTGCTCCGTCCCGACCAGTTGGAAGAAGAATTCAATGGCTGTCTGGAACTGGCAAAATACTGTCTGGATACCGTTGGTATGCTGGAAAACTGCACCTTCCGCTTCTCCCAGTGGGATCCCAACAACACCGCCAAGTATGAAGGCACTGCCGAGCAGTGGAACGAAGCACAGCGGGTTATGGGCGAAATTTTGGATAAACTGGGTGTCAAGTACGAAATCGGTATCGACGAAGCCGCTTTCTACGGACCTAAACTGGATATCCAGTATAAGAACGTCTTTGGCAAGGAAGATACCATCGTCACCATCCAGATTGACATGCTTCTTGCCGCCAAATTCGGCATGTACTACATTGACGAAAATGGTGAAAAGGCACTGCCCTATATCATCCACCGCACCTCCTTGGGTTGCTACGAACGCACCTTGGCATATCTTATTGAAAAGTATGCTGGTGCTCTGCCCACTTGGATGGCACCCGAGCAGGTTCGTTTCCTGCCTGTCACCGACCGCGCTGCCGATTACTGCGGTGAACTCTGCACCAAACTCTGTGCACAGGGCTTCCGCGCTGAGGTGGACTATCGCAACGAAAAGATTGGCAAGAAGATTCGTGAAGCCACTTTGGAAAAAGTGCCCTACATGATTGTGGTTGGCGACCGCGATATGGAAAACGGCACTGTTTCTCCCCGTCACCGCTCCGGCGAGGACTTGGGCGCTATGACCTTCGAGGACTTCAACGCCCTGCTCAAATCCGTTGTGGACAACAAGGAAAAGAAATAAAAACGTTCCAAAACAAGAAAAGCACCGCTCTCACGAGCGGTGCTTTTTTATTTCACATTACACGTTGAACAGGAAGTTCACAATGTCGCCATCCTGCATGACGTATTCCTTGCCTTCACTGCGCACCATGCCTTTGGCACGGGCGTTGGCCATGGTCTGGCACTCCTGCATGTTCTCAAAGGAGATGACCTCAGCACGGATGAAGCCACGCTCAAAGTCCGTGTGGATTTTGCCTGCGGCTTGAGGCGCTTTGGTGCCTTTTTTGATGGTCCACGCACGGCATTCATCGCTACCTGCCGTCAGGAAGGAGATAAGACCCAAAAGGGAATAGGAGCACTGAATCAATCGGTCCAGACCGCTTTCGGCAATGCCCAGTTCTTCCATGAACATCTGCTTTTCTTCCTCGTCCTCTAACTCGGCAATGTCTGCCTCCAACTTGGCACAGATGGGAAGCACCAAACTGCCTTCCTTGTCGGCCAGTTCTTTTACCGCCATGAAATGACGGCTACTTTCGGGGGAGGAGACCTCATCTTCGCCCAAATTGGCGGCGTAGATGGTCTTTTTGAGGGTGAGTAGGTCGGATGTGGCGATGAGTTCTGCTTCATCGGGGGCGCAATCGTAGGTGCGAGCCAGTTTACCCTCGTTGAGATGTTCCAAAAGACCCTTGAACACTTCGGCTTCTTTCAGGAACTTCTTGTCGCCCTTGGCGCTCTTTTCCGCCTTGTCAATACGGCGCTCCACCATTTCGATGTCCGCCATGACCAGTTCCAAATTGATGATTTCAATATCCCGCAGGGGGTCGGTAGAGCCTTCCACATGGGTGATGTTGCTATCTTCAAAGCATCTTACCACATGGACAATGGCGTCCGTGGAGCGGATGTTTGAGAGAAACTTGTTGCCCAAGCCTTCGCCCTTGGAAGCGCCCTTCACCAGACCCGCAATGTCCACAAACTCGATGACAGCGGGGGTGAACTTTTTGGGCTGATGCACATCCCGCAGCCACTCCAAGCGCTTGTCGGGCACGGTGACCATGCCCACATTGGGGTCGATGGTGCAGAAGGGATAGTTGGCGGCCTCTGCCCCAGCGGAGGTGATGGCATTAAAGAGAGTGCTTTTGCCCACATTGGGCAGACCCACAATACCTAATTTCATATCTTCTTCATCCTTTCCGCATTCTCTAAGAGAACACAGGGGGTAATATCCCATACAGTATAGCAAATCCCAACGATAAAAACAACGGAATTTGCAAATTTTTAGTGCATTTGCGAATTGCGATTTTTTGCTATGGTGCTATAATTGGGAACGTTGCGCATTGCAACAATGCCGCAGGATTGCGAGAAAAGAGATGTTTTTATGGATTCCTTTATTTTTGCGCTGAGTGCTGTTGCGCCCATTGTGCTCTTGGTGGCGCTGGGCTATTTCCTCAAGCGCATGAAACTCATGGACGGAAAATTTTCCAAGGATGCCAACAAACTGGTCTTCCGGGTGTTTATGCCCACCATGCTGTTCCGTAACATTTATCATATGGGCTCTTTGGGCGACGTAGATTTCGGCTTTGTGCTTTATGTCTCTATTGCCCTCATTGTGATTTTCCTTGTGGCCATTCCTTTTTCCATTATGGTGGCGAAAAAGAAGAATGGGCGAGGCGTGTTGGTGCAGGCGGCATTCCGTTCTGGATACTCCCTTATTGGCATCCCCTTGGCTGCATCTCTTTATGGTCAAGCAGGCGCTGAAGCGGCTACCATCCTCTCTGCGGCGGTCATTCCCATTTTTAATATTTTGGCGGTCATCAGTTTGACGGCTTTGGGCAGCGACAGTGGGGAAAAACCCAGCGTGAAGAGCATTCTTTTGGGCATTTTGAAAAATCCCCTGATTTTGGGCATTGCCGCAGGTCTTGTGTGTGTACTGGTGCGCCCCCTCTTGGATAAGGTGGACATCTCCTTCCGTTTGGGACAGATAAAACCCCTCTTTGAAGTGGTAGAGTATGTGGCGGAACTGGCCATCCCCATGGCGCTCTTGGTTTTGGGCGCGCAGTTTGAGCTCTCTGCCGTAGCAGAACTGAAACGGGAAATTCTCTTCGGCACTGTGGTGCGCACGGTGATTGTGCCCCTCATTGCCATCGGCATTGCATTCTTCTTTATGAGAAATCAGTTTGAAGCGGCACACTTTGCCTGCTTTGTGTCTGTCTTTGCCACTCCCGTTGCCATGACCACCGTGCCCATGGCACAGGAGATGGATGGCGATGCCGTCTTGGCAGGACAACTGGTGGTGTGGTCCACTTTGGTCTCTGCCTTTACCATGTTCCTATTTACATTTGTCCTGCGATTAGCAGGCGCGTTCTAAGGAAAAGCGCAAAAGCGTGGGCGATGCCCACGCTTTTTCACTGGGGCAGGGGAGAGGCGACTTTTTGCAAAATAGCTTCTGCCGCTAAAATTCCTGCCATGTGGCAGAGGGCATCGGAGAGCACCTGCTCTGTGGAAAGCTGGGCGCATTGTGCCACCTTGCGGTAAAGTTCTGCGCAGAGTGGGTCGAGGACAATCGAATAAGTATCCAAAGTCAAAGCACCTCCTTGTGTGGGGATATTCATCTTATGCCTGGGGGATTGACAGAGGTGATAGAATATATATAATGAATGCCCGAAAGGATGAATGAACTTGGCAAACGATAAAAAGGTCCAGAGCATTACGGATATTGAGGTGGATTTTGCCCAATGGTATACCGATGTCTGTCGCAAGGCAGAACTGGTGGAGTATGCCTCTGTCAAGGGCTTTACCATTTTAAGACCCTATGGCTATGCCATTTGGGAGAACATGCAGTCCATTATGGATGCAGAGTTTAAGAAAACAGGCCACGTGAATGTGGCTATGCCCGTGCTGATTCCCGAAAGCCTGCTCAAGCGGGAAGGGGAATTGGTGGAAGGCTTTGCCCCCGAGTGCGCTTGGGTGACCCATGGCGGTGGCGAAAAACTGGAAGAGCGCCTTGCTTTCCGTCCCACTTCGGAGACCATGTTCTGCGACCATTGGTCCAACATTCTCCAGTCCTATCGGGAACTGCCCATGCTCTATAACCAGTGGTGCTCCGTCATCCGCTGGGAAAAGACCACCCGTCCCTTCCTCCGTAGCCGTGAATTCTGGTGGCAGGAGGGTCATACCATCCACGAAACCGCTGAGGAAGCCATTGCAGAAACCGAACAGCAGCTCAACTGCTATGCCGATTTCTATGAAAATGTCTTGGCCATCCCCGTGGTCAAGGGTCGCAAGACGGATAAAGAAAAATTTGCCGGCGCAGAAGCCACCTACACCGTGGAGTGCATGATGAAGGACCGCAAGGCCCTGCAGGGTGCCACCTCCCACTACTTTGGCGATAAATTCTCCCGCGCTTACGATGTGACCTTCACAGGCCGCGATAATACCATTCAGTATCCCCACCAGACCTCTTGGGGCTCTACCACCCGCATGATTGGCGCTGTGATTATGACCCACGGCGATAATAACGGCTTGGTGCTTCCTCCCAAGATTGCCCCCATTCAGGTCATCGTTCTGCCCATCGCCCAGCATAAGCCTGGCGTGCTGGAAGGCGCAAACGCCCTCAAAGACCGCCTCGTAAAGGCAGGTCTGCGGGTCAAACTGGACGATAGCGACAACTCCATGGGCTGGAAGTGCGCCGAATACGAAATGAAGGGCGTGCCCCTGCGTGTGGAATGCGGTCCTCGCGATTTGGAAAATAACCAGTGCGTGCTGGTGCGCCGTCATGATGGCGAAAAGATTGCCGTTTCCTTGGATGACTTGGAAACCGCTGTTCAGGAACAACTGGTTCTCATCCAAAAGGGCATGTACGACAAGGCCAAGGAAAACCTCACCCAGCACACCTACGAAGCCCACAGTTTGGAAGAAGCCAAGAAACTGCAGAGTGAAAACGGCGGTTTCATCAAAACCATGTGGTGTGGCGATGTAGAGTGCGAAAAGCGCATGAAGGACGAGGCAGGCATGTCCTCCCGTTGCATGCCCTTGGAGCAGGAGCATCTTGGCGATGTCTGTCCCATCTGCGGTAAGCCCGCCAAAAAGATGATTTACTGGGGCGTGGCCTACTAATAGATCCCAAAAAGGGCAGGGAAGTGTAAATTCTCTGTTTTGACGAAAAATAATATAAAAATTTATGAAAAATATCAAAAAACCCTCTTGACATCAAGGGGGTTTTTTTGTATGATATTCGGGCGCGAGTTTGGGATATAACTGCGCGCAGATGCGATGAAGCAGGAGATTGCGTGTTTTTCACGGTAACTTCTGCGGAGTATGTCCGGTCATCGGGCGGCTGAGAGATCCAACCGTGCGTATATCGCCATGGTGAGGAATCGGCCGACAAATTCTGTCGGTCATTTTTCATGGCATGGAGTGATACACCCGGCAAAGCGGATTGGAACTCCCGACCGTACCCAGCGGCAAACATCATGTAGACTGAGTACGTCAAAAAGAAAGGAAGAAACACACCATGGCAAAGCAAGAAATGATTCGCATTCGTTTGAAGGCATACGACCACACTCTCATCGACAACAGCGCTGAGAAGATTGTGGAAGCTGCCAAGCGCAACGGCGCTACCGTTTCCGGCCCCATCCCCCTGCCCACCAAAAAAGAGGTGGTCACCATCCTGCGTGCTGTTCATAAGTACAAGGATTCCCGCGAACAGTTCGAACGCAGAACCCACAAGAGATTGATCGATATCCTCAACCCCAACCAGAAGGTCGTGGAAGCCATCAGCACCCTCGACATTCCCGCTGGTGTTGAGATTGAGATAAAGCTGTAATTATACATTATTAATTATAGCTGCCCGCCACGGTTCGTCATAAAGAGGACGGACGGGTCATGTTGATAAACCAATGGCTCCCCAATGGCCACGTTTGTCAACCAATAACCTAAATTAGGAGGAAAAAAGAAAATGCAGATGCAAAAAGCAATCATCGGCAAGAAAGTGGGCATGACCCAGATCTTCGATGAGAGCGGCAAGGTCATCCCCGTAACCGTTATTGAAGCGGGTCCCTGTGTCGTCACTCAGAAGAAGACCGCCGAAAAAGACGGCTACGATGCCATTCAGCTCGGCTACGCCGAAGTGAAGGAATCCAAGCTGTCCAAGCCTGAGCTGGGCCACCTGAACAAGGCTGGCGTTGCTCCCAAGAAGTTCCTGAAAGAGTTCCGTTTGGAAAAGGCCAGCGAAATGAACGTTGGCGATGAAGTGAAGGCTGATGTTTTCGCTGCTGGCGAAAAGATTGACGTCACTGGTATTTCCAAGGGTCACGGCTTCCAGGGTTCTGTCAAACGTCATGGCACTCACATCCAGAAGATGTCTCACGGCGGCGGCCCTGTCCATCGTCATGCAGGCTCCATGAGCGCTTGCTCCGATCCTTCCCGTATTTTCAAGGGCAAGAACGGCGCTGGCCAGATGGGTCTGGATCAGGTTACCATCCAGAATCTGGAAATCGTCAAAGTTGACACTGAACTGAACATGATCGTTGTGCGCGGCGCTATCCCCGGTGCCAAGGGTTCTGTGGTGTACCTGAAGAACACCGTTAAGAACGTCAAGGAGAAGGGCGCAGCTGCTAACGCCAGCATCAATCCTCAGAAGGCTTCTGCTCGTACCAATCCCCAGAAGGCTTCCGCCCGTAACCGCTAAGGAAAGGAGAGTTTAAATCATGCTTAAAACTAATGTTTACGATATGACCGGCAAACAAGTTGGCTAGATCGAACTTTCCGCGGCTGTTTTCGGCATTGAACCCAACGAATCCGTTGTCCATGATGTGGTCAAGAACCACCTGGCCAACTGCCGTCAGGGCACACAGTCTGCTCTGACCCGCGCCGAAGTTTCCGGCGGCGGCATCAAACCCTGGCGCCAGAAGGGCACTGGCCGTGCTCGTCAGGGCTCTACCCGCGCTCCCCAGTGGACTCACGGTGGCATCGTGTTTGCCCCCAAGCCCAGAGATTACAGCTACACCCTCAATAAGAAGGTGAAGAGACTGGCTCTGAATTCAGCTCTGTCCTCCAAGGCTATCGATGGCGATATCATCGTCATTGACGCCATCAAGATGGAAGAAGTCAAGACCAAGACCTTCAAGACCTTCCTGAACGCTGTCGGTGCTACCGGCAAGGCTCTCGTGGTCACCGCTGAGAACGATCAGGTCGTGGTTAAGAGCGCTCGCAACATCCCCGGCGTGCTGGTTACTTTCGCCAGCTTGCTCAATGTGTACGACATCCTCAACGCAAAGAAATTTGTTGTTGACCAGGCCGCTTTGGCCAAGATTGAGGAGGTGTTCGCATAATGAAGACCGCTTACGATATCATTGTGAAGCCCATCATCACCGAACAGTCCATGGAAGCTACTGCTGACAAGAAGTACGTGTTCCAGGTTGCTATCGACGCCAACAAGGTGGAAATCGCCAAGGCTGTTGAAGAAGCATTCGGCGTAAAGGTGGAAAAAGTCAACACCATCCGTATGGAAGGCAAGGTTAAGAGACAGGGTGCTGCTCCCGCTGGCCGTCGCGCCAACTGGAAGAAAGCTGTTGTCAAGCTGACCGCCGATTCCAAGACCATCGAGTTCTTCGAAGGCATGGTCTAATCAATCTGACAAGGAGTGTAATGCAACATGGCTATTAAAAGTTTTAAGCCTTATACCCCGTCCAGACGAAACATGACTGTTTCTGCCTTCGACGGTGTGGATAAGCATGCTGAGCCCGTACGCGCCCTGCTGGAGCCCCTCAAGAAGAACTCCGGCCGCAACAGCTACGGCAGAATCACCGTTCGCCATCGTGGCGGCGGCAACAAGCGGAAATACCGCATCATCGACTTCAAGCGCAACAAGCTGGAAATGCCCGCTACTGTCCAGCGCCTGGAGTACGACCCCAACCGCAGCGCTTTCATCGCTCTCGTCAAGTACGAAGATGGCGAACTGCGCTACATCCTGGCTCCCGTTGGTCTGAAGGCTGGCGACGTGATCGTGGCTTCCGCCGCTGCGGATATTAAGCCCGGCAACTGCCTGCCCATCGCTAACATCCCCGTGGGTACTGTTATCCACAACATCGAACTGAACCCCGGTCGTGGCGCTCAGTTGGTGCGTGCCGCTGGCACCTCCGCTCAGCTCATGGCTAAGGAAGGCGAAATGGCTCAGGTCCGTATGCCCTCCGGCGAAGTTCGCTTCATCCGTATGGATTGCACCGCTGTTATCGGCCAGGTCGGTAACATCGACCATGAAAACGTCCATCTGGGTAAGGCTGGCCGCAAGCGTCACATGGGCATCCGTCCCACCGTCCGCGGCTCCGTCATGAACCCCTGCGACCACCCCCACGGCGGTGGCGAAGGCAAGAGCCCCGTTGGCCGTCCCGGTCCTGTTACTCCTTGGGGCAAGCCCGCTCTGGGCCTGAAGACCCGCAAGGCGAAGAACCGCACCAACAAGTTCATCGTCAAGCGTCGTAACAGCAAGTAAGGAGGAAATGAAATGAGCAGAAGTATTAAGAAAGGCCCCTTTGTGGCCCCTGAGCTGTTCAAGAGAGTGGAAGAACTCAACAAGAACGGCGAAAAGAAAGTTTTGAAGACTTGGTCTCGTTCTTCTACCATCTTCCCCTCCTTTGTCGGTCATACCATCGCAGTGCATGACGGCCGCAGACATGTGCCCGTCTACGTCACTGAGGATATGATTGGTCACAAACTCGGTGAGTTCGTGCCTACCAGAACCTTCAAGGGTCACTCTGGTAGCAAGACCTCCAACGCGAAATAAGGAGGAACGGAACTATGGAAGCTTTAGCACATCTGAAGTATTTGCGTATGTCTCCCCGTAAGGTGAAAATCCAGTGCGATATGATCCGCGGCAAGGACGTCAAGAGCGCAATCGCTTATATTATGCAGACCCCCAAGGCTGCTTCCGAGCCCATGCTGAAGACCCTCAAGAGCGCTATCGCTAACGCTGAGGTCAACCATCACATGGATGTTGAGAAGCTGTATGTTTCCACCGCTGTTGCTAACCCCGGCCCCACGCTGAAGCGTGGCATGCCCAGAGCACAGGGCAGATTCAACCGCATTCTCAAGAGAACCACTCACATCACCATCGGTGTGAGCGAGAAGGCTTAACAGGAGGTAGCTATGGGACAGAAAGTTAATCCCCATGGATTGCGCGTTGGCGTAATCAAGAACTGGGACTCTCGCTGGTATGCCCGTGAGGATAAGGTCGGCGCTCTGGTTGTGGAAGACTACAACATCCGCAAGGCTCTGAAGGCCGAACTCTACTCCGCCGGTATTGCCAAGATCGAGATCGAAAGAAGCAACGGCAAAATCAAAATCAACCTCTGGTGCTCCCGCCCCGGTGTTGTCATCGGTAAGGGTGGCCAGGATATCGAAAAGCGCAAGGCCGATCTGGAAAAGAAACTGGGTCAGAAAGTGGACCTGAACATCGTGGAAGTCCACAGCCCCGACCTGAACGCTCAGCTGGTTGCCGAGAACATCGCTCAGCAGCTGGAAAAGCGCGTTTCCTTCCGTCGCGCCATGAAGAAGGCCATGCAGTCTGCCACCCGTCTGGGTGCTAAGGGCATCAAGTGCTCCTGCGGCGGCCGTCTGGGCGGTGCTGAAATCGCCCGTAGCGAAAGCTATCACGAGGGTACTATCCCTCTGCAGACCCTGCGTGCTGACATCGAGTATGGTTTTGCAGAAGCAAACACCACCTACGGTAAGATCGGCTGCAAAGTCTGGATCTACAAGGGCGAAATTCTGGATACCACTCTGCGTACCGAACTGCCCGAACCCGCCCCCAAGCGCGAACGTCGCAATGGCGACCGCCGTCCCAACGGTGACCGTCGCAACGGTGGCAAACCTTTTAACGGCGAACGCAAGTTCGAACGTCGGGAAGGAGGCAACCGCTAATGTTGATGCCCAAAAGAGTAAAGTTCCGCAGAGTGCATCGTGGTCGTATGACCGGCGTTGCCAGCCGCGGTAACAAAGTCGTATACGGTGAATTCGGCATCCAGGCTATGGAACCCGGCTGGATCACCGGCAACCAGATCGAGGCAGCCCGTGTTGCCATGACCCGTTACACCAAGCGTGGCGGTAAAGTCTGGATTAAGATTTTCCCCGATAAGCCCGTTACTTCTAAAGCCCTGGGTACCCGTATGGGTTCCGGTAAAGGCGCTCCCGAGTACTGGGTAGCCGTGGTGAAAGCACAGAAAGTTATGTTCGAAATCGGTGGCGTCAGCCCCGAAGTCGCCCATGAAGCCCTTCGTCTGGCCCAGCATAAGCTGCCCATCAAGACGAAGATTGTGGCCAAGGAAGACTTGGACTCCGTGAATGGTGGTGAATAATGATGAAGGCAAATGAAATTCGCAAAATGACTTCCGCTGAACTGGAAGGCAAGCTGCTGGACCTGAAGAAGGATCTCTTCACCCTGAGAATGCAGCACGCCACCAACCAGCTTGACAACCCCACCCAGATTGCTGTTGTCAAGAAGGAGATTGCCCGCATCAAGACTATTTTACGTGAAAAGGAGCTTCGGCCCGAAGCCTAAGGAGGTAAGCGAAATGAGTGAAAATACTAGAGCTTTCCGCAAGACCAGGGTTGGCACCGTCGTCTCCGACAAGATGGACAAGACAATCGTGGTTGCGATTCAGGACAGCGTTCAGCATGGTCTGTACAAGAAGATCATGAAGAGAACTTATAAGCTGAAGGCCCATGACGAAATGAACGAATGTGGCATCGGCGATACCGTTAAGGTAATGGAGACCCGTCCCCTGTCCAAGGACAAGAGATGGAGACTGGTCGAAATCATCGAAAAGGCGAAGTAAGGAGGTCGACAATTCATGATTCAGGAAGAAAGCTATCTGAAGGTTGCCGACAATACCGGCGCCAAAGAAATCAAATGCATCCGCATCCTGGGCGGTTCCAAGCGCAAGTTTGGTAACATCGGTGACGTCATCGTTGCCTCCGTCCGTAAGGCTGCTCCCAACGGCACTGTGAAGAAGGGTGAAGTCGTCAAGGCTGTCATCGTTCGTTCCGCCAAGGGTGTGCGCCGTGCAGATGGCACCTATGTCCGTTTTGACGAGAACGCTGCTGTTCTCATCAAGGACGATAACAGCCCCAAAGGCACCCGTATTTTTGGGCCGGTGGCTCGCGAACTTCGTGACAAAGAGTTCATGAAGATTTGCTCCCTGGCACCCGAAACCATTTAAGGGGGTAACGTTCCATGAACATCAAAAAGAATGATACTGTGGTTGTCCTGTCCGGTAAGGATAAGGGCAAGCAGGGCAAAGTTCAGAGAACCATGCCCGCAGCAGGCAAAGTGATTGTGGAAGGCATCAACGTGGCAACTTGCCATGTCAAGGCCCGCAAGCAGGGTGAAGAAAGCGGCATCGTTCGCCGTGAAATCCCCATGTACGCCTGCAAAGTTATGCGCGTTTGCCCCAAGTGCGGCAAAGCCACCCGTCCCGCCTACAAGTTTGTTGACGGCAACAAAGTGCGCGTCTGCAAGCATTGCGGCGCTGAAAACTAATGAGGGAGGATCACTAAAATGGCTGCTAGACTGAAAGTTAAGTATACTGAAGAGATCGCTCCCGCTCTGATGAAGAAGTTCGGCTACAAGAGCGTCATGCAGATTCCCAAGCTGGACAAAGTCATCGTCAACGTTGGTTGCGGCGAAAGCAAGAACAATGCTAAGGAAATCGAAGCGATCTGCAAGGATATCGCCACCATCACCGGTCAGAACCCCATCACTACCAAGGCTCGCAAGAGCGTTGCTAACTTCAAGGTTCGTGAAGGTGAAACTGTCGGCGTGAAGGTTACCCTCCGCGGCGACAAGATGTGGGAATTCCTGGACCGTCTGTTCAACGTGGCTCTGCCCCGTGTTCGTGACTTCCGTGGCATTAACCCCAACTCCTTCGATGGCCGTGGCAACTATGCCTTCGGTTTGAAGGAACAGCTCATCTTCCCCGAAATCGAGTACGATAAGGTCGACAAGATCCGTGGCATGGACATCTGCATTTGCACCAGTGCAAAGACCGATGAAGAAGCCAAGGAACTGCTGACCCAGGTCGGTGCTCCTTTCTACAACTGATTGGGAGGACGAAAAAATGGCAAGAAAAGCAATGATTCTGAAGCAGCAGAAGGAAGCTAAGTTCTCTACTCGTGCTTACAACCGCTGCAACATCTGCGGTCGCCCCCACGCTTACCTGCGTGACTACGGCATCTGCCGTATCTGCTTCCGCGAACTGGCTTATAAGGGCCAGATCCCCGGCGTGAAGAAGGCATCTTGGTAATTTTCCGCCATGCGTCGTTAGACCGGCTTGCCGTGCAAAAAGCACTGCCTGCGCCGGCCTGCCTCGCCTGACAAAAAATTCCCTGCGATGCAAAACGCCCATTACAATCGTAGATTCGTCAAAGGGCGGAGCAATCCGCCCTATGACGGCGTAAACAGGATGGCGAAAGGTCGCGGATAATTAAGGGCTTTTGCTCTGTAGACGATTAACCGTGATACCTCGCCACCGGAACCACTTAAATGAGTGGTAACTCTAAAACAGGAGGAACTAAAACATGCATATCACCGATCCCGTAGCCGATATGCTCACGCGTATCAGAAACGCGAGCACGGCAAAGCACGAAACTGTCGATGTCCCTGCTTCCAACCTGAAGAAGGCTATCGCACAGATTCTTCTGGACGAAGGCTACATCAAGGCCTTCCAGATTGTTGAAGACGGCACTCAGGGCATCATCCGTATCACCCTGAAGTATCTGGCTGGTAAGGGCCAGGTCATCTCCGGTCTTCGCCGCGTCTCCAAGCCCGGCCTGCGCGTTTATGCCGGCGCTGAAGACCTGCCCAGAGTTCTCAAAGGTCTGGGTATTGCCATCATTTCCACATCCAAGGGCGTCATGACCGACAAGGCTGCTCGCGCAGCTCACATCGGCGGCGAAGTCCTGGCGTTTGTCTGGTAAGAAGGAGGATAACATTATGTCTAGAATTGGCAAAATGCCTATCACCGTACCGGCAGGCGTGGAAGTTACCGTTGCAAAAGACAACGTTGTAACTGTGAAGGGCCCCAAGGGTACGCTGACAAGAGCGTTCCACCCCAACATGACCATCACTGTGGATGGCGCTATTGCGACGGTTACCCGTCCCAACGATGAAAAAATGAACAGAAGCCTGCACGGCCTGAGCCGCACTCTGCTCAATAACATGGTTGTCGGTGTCAGCACCGGCTTTAGCAAGGAACTGGAAGTCAACGGTGTTGGCTACAGCGCCTCCAAGGAAGGCAACAAGCTGGTCATGAAGCTCGGCTTCTCCCACCTGGTAACCATGGAAGAAATTGACGGCATTACTGTGGAAGTACCCGCCCCCAACAAGATTGTTGTCAGCGGTATCGACAAGCAGAAAGTCGGTCAGTTTGCTGCTGAAGTCAGAGGTAAGAGACCCCCTGAACCTTACAAGGGCAAGGGCATTAAGTATACTACTGAGGTCATTCGCCGCAAAGAAGGCAAGACCGGCGGTAAGAAGTAATTAGGAGGTGTGCCACAATGGTTAAGAGTTTTGATAAGAACGCACAGCGTTTAAAGCGCCACGTGAGAGTTCGCGGCAAGATTTCCGGCACGCCCGAACGTCCCCGTCTGAGCGTGTTCCGCAGCAATGCGAACATTTATGCACAGATCATTGATGATGTCAATGGCGTCACTCTGGTCTCTGCTTCCACCCTGGATAAGGATTTTGAAGGCACTGCAAGCAACAAGGAAGCCGCCCGTAAGGTTGGCGTTGTGCTGGCTGAACGTGCCAAGGCAAAAGGCATTGATACCGTCGTGTTCGACCGCAGCGGCTATCTGTACCACGGTCGCGTGGCAGAGCTGGCTGAGGGCGCCCGCGAAGGCGGCCTGGAATTCTAAGAGGGAGGATAAATCATGGCTTACAATCGCGATAGAGCAGAAAAAACTGCTCCCGAATTCATTGAAAAAGTGGTTTACCTGAACCGTGTTTCCAAGACTGTCAAGGGCGGCCGTGTGATGAAGTTCTCCGCACTGGTTGTCGTGGGTGACGGCAAGGGTACCGTTGGCTATGGCCTGGGCAAGGCTGCGGAAGTTTCCGAAGCTATCCTCAAGGGCATTGCCGATGCAAAGAAGAACATGGTTAAGATCAGCTTGCTGGGCGACACCATCCCCCACGAAGTTGTGGGTAAGTTTGGCGCCGGCGAAGTTCTCATGAAGCCCGCCCCCGAAGGTACTGGCGTTATCGCTGGTGGCGCTGTGCGTGCTGTCATGGAAGCAGTTGGTGTTACCAACATTCGTTCTAAGTCTCTGCGTTCCAACAACCCCCAGAACGTGGTCAAGGCCACCATGCAGGGTCTCATGTCCCTGCGTACCCCTGAGGAAGTTGCTCAGATTCGCAGCAAGACTGTGGAAGAAATCAACGGTAAATAAGGAGGGCTCATCATGGCTAATGTTAAGATTAAGCTGGTCAAGAGCCTGAACGGCCGTCTTGAAAAGCACATCGCAACCGCCCATTCTCTGGGCCTGCGTAAAATTGGGCAGGAAACTGTTCAGCCCGATAACATCCAGACCCGTGGCAAGATTGCCCAGATTGGCTATCTTGTGAAGGTCACTGAAGAATAAGGAGGTAGCAAGAATGAATCTCAATGAACTTGCTCCCGTCGTGGGCTCCACCCACGTTGGCAAGCGTAAGGGCCGTGGCACCGGCACCGGCAATGGCAAGACCGCCGGTCGTGGTCACAAGGGCCAGAAAGCTCGCTCTGGCGGCAAAGTCCGTATCGGCTTTGAAGGTGGTCAGATGCCTCTGTCCCGCCGTATCCCCAAGCGTGGCTTCAACAACATTTTTGCAAAACCCCTGACCGCCATCAACGTGGCAATTTTGAACAAGTTCGAAGACGGTGCTGTGGTTGACGCTGCTGCCCTCATCGAAAAGGGTATCCTGAACGACTGCAAGTACGGTCTGAAAGTTCTGGGCAATGGCAACGTCACCAAAAAAGTCACCGTAAAAGCAGCCTCGTTCTCCGCATCTGCTAAGGAAAAAATCGAGCAGGCAGGTGGAAAGGCTGAGGTGGTGTAAGTGATTACAACCCTTCGCAATGCGTGGAAAGTGCCTGAACTTCGCAAGAAGCTTCTGTTCACTCTCTTCATGCTGCTACTGTTCCGTTTGGGCAGCCAGGTCATGGTGCCTTTCATTGACACCGCAGCTTTGACGGCATACTTCAATGCCAACCTGTCCAACACCATTTTGGGTCTGTTCAACGCTATGAGCGGTTCTGCCCTTTCTCAGGCATCCGTTTTCGCGTTGGGCATCCAGCCCTATATTAACGCGTCCATTATCATCGAACTCCTCTGCATCGCCATTCCTGCTCTGGAACGTCTGCAGAAAGAGGGCGGTGAAGAAGGCCGCAAGACCATTACCAAAATTACCCGCTACGCCACTGTGGGCATCGCTCTTCTCATGGGTATTGCTTACTACATCATGATGAAGAGCCAGATGGTTGGCATCCTGACCGATACCAGCTTCTGGTCCGCCGCAGTTATCGTCGTGACCTTCGTGGCAGGCGCATCTGTGGTCATGTGGATGGGCGAGCAGATTACGGAATTTGGCGTGGGCAACGGTATCTCCATGATCCTGTTCGCCGGCATCATCTCCCGTCTGCCCGACCTGATTCGTAGCATGATTACTGGCATCGCTGCTGGTACTCTGGCATGGTATTTCGCTGCACTTCTAGTGGTTGCCGTTCTGGCTCTGGTGGTGTTCATCGTGTTCATCACCGATTCCGAGCGCCGCATTCCCGTGCAGTATGCCAAGCGTGTGGTTGGCCGCAAGATGTACGGCGGTCAGAACACTCATCTGCCCATCAAGGTGAATATGTCCGGCGTTCTGCCTATCATCTTCGCCCAGTCCATCACTTCTTTGCCCGCCACCGTGTGTGCATTCCTGGGCAAGACCAGTGGCTGGTGGTATGAAAATGTGTTCGATTCCACCTCTGTGATCTATATGGTCTTCTATTTCTTGCTGATCATTGCGTTTAGCTACTTCTATTCCGCAGTGCAGTATAACCCCGTGGAGATCTCCAACAACCTGAAAAAGAACGGCGGTTTCATCCCCGGCTTCCGTCCTGGCAAGCCCACCTCCGACTTTATTCAGAAGGTGATCACCAAAATCACCCTGTTCGGTGCTCTGTACCTGGCAGTGGTGGCCATCGCTCCCGTCCTGCTGGGCGTTATCATTAAAGATAACACCCTGGCCATCGGCGGTACTTCTGTCATCATCGTTGTCGGTGTGGCTCTGGAAACCGTCAATGCTCTGGAAGCTCAGGTGCTTATGCGCCACTACAAGGGCTTCTTGGATTAACGGAGGCGAAGCGTTTTGAAACTGATTCTGTTGGGCGCCCCGGGTGCTGGTAAAGGAACTCAGGCGGAACGGATTGCCAAAGTGCTGAACGTTCCCACCATTTCCACCGGCAACATCCTGCGGGAAGCCATCCGAAACGGTACGGAAATCGGTCTCAAAGCCAAAGCATTCATGGACAAAGGTGCCCTCGTTCCCGATGAAGTCATCATCGGCATCGTCGCCGAACGAGTGGCCCAGCCCGACTGTGCTGGCGGATACATTCTGGACGGTATGCCCAGAACCATCCCCCAGGCACAGGCGCTGGAAGCCAAGGGCATCTGCATGGACGCTGTGGTGTCCATCGAGATCGAGGACGCTGTGATTGAAAGCCGCATGACTGGCCGCCGTGTTTGCAGCGGTTGCGGTGCAAGCTATCACATCTCCGCCAATCCTTCCAAAGTCGAAGGTATCTGCGATACCTGCGGCAAGGAACTCATCATCCGCAAGGATGATACACCGGAAACGGTGAAAAACAGACTCCGGGTATTCCATGCTGAAACCGAAGCCTTGAAGGATTTCTACGCATCCTTGGGTCGCCTGAAACTTGTGGATGGCGATCAGGACATCGATGATGTCACGCGGGAAATTCTCACGGCCATTGGGGTGGAAGCATGATTCCAATTAAAAACGAGCAAGAACTCCGTTGTATGCGCAAGGCCTGTAGAATTACCGCGGCAGCACGTGCTTTGGCAGGTGAAATGGTAAGGCCGGGCGTCAGTACATTGGAGATCGATAAGGCAGTCCACGATTATATCGTGGCGCAGGGTGCAACGCCGTCTTTTCTCGGCTACGGAGGTTTTCCCGCCAGCAGTTGCATTTCCGTGAACGAAGTGGTCATCCACGGCATTCCCGACCATCGGGTGCTGAAGGAAGGCGACATCGTCAGCGTGGATGTGGGTGCTTATTACGAGGGCTTCCACGGGGATTGCGCAGAAACCTTTGCCTGCGGAGAGATTTCTCCGTTTGCTCAGAAACTCATTGATGTGACTCGTCAGAGTTTCTATGAGGGTATCCAATTCGCACGTCAGGGCAATCGCGTCTCTGACATTGGGCATGCGATTCAAGCGTATGTCGAATCCAATGGGTTTTCCGTTGTTCGCAGCTTCGTGGGTCACGGCGTAGGCGCGAACTTGCACGAAGAGCCCGAGGTTCCGAATTTTGGAGCACCCGGCAGAGGCCCCAGACTGTTTAAAGGCATGACATTGGCTGTGGAACCCATGGTCTGCGCAGGACATTACGCTGTGAATGTTCTCAAAGACCGCTGGACCGTAGTCACTGCCGATGGCAGTTTGGCTGCCCACTATGAGAATACATTCCTCATTACCGACGGCGAGCCGGAAATTCTCACCGTCACAGACAACAATTCCACTGTCATAACCAAGGAGGTTAATTGAACTTGGCAAAAGACGACGTAATTGAACTTGAGGGCATCGTTACCGATGCACTGCCCAATGCGATGTTCTCCGTTGACATTGGCAACGGGCACATCATTCTGGCGCACATTTCCGGCAAGCTCCGGATGAACTTTATCAAGATTCTCCCCGGCGATAAGGTCACCGTACAGATGTCTCCGTACGACCTGACCCGTGGCAGAATCACATGGAGAAGTAAGTAGAGACATTGTTCTCAGATGGAGGTTAAACATTATGAAAGTAAGACCGTCCGTAAAGCCCATGTGCGAAAAATGCAAGATCATTAAGCGCAAGGGCCGTGTTATGGTTATTTGCGAAAACCCCAAGCATAAGCAGAGACAAGGCTAATAGGAGGTGCTTCAAGAAATATGGCACGTATTGCTGGTATTGACCTGCCCCGTGAAAAGCGAATCGAAATCGGTTTGACTTATATCTACGGTATCGGCAGAAAGAGCGCAGAGGACATTCTGAAAAAGGCCAACATTGATCCCGACATCCGTGTGAAGGATCTGACCGATGAACAGGAAGCCATCCTGCGTGAAGTTATTGACAAGAACTACACCATTGAAGGTGACCTCCGCCATGAGGTTGCTATGAACATCAAGCGGCTGACCGAAATCGGCTGCTATCGCGGTGTCCGTCATCGTCGCGGTCTGCCCGTTCGCGGTCAGAGAACCAAGACCAACGCCCGCACTCGCAAGGGTCCCAAGAAGACCATTGCCAACAAGAAGAAGTAAGGGAGGGATATGAAACATGGCTAAGAATGTCAAAAAAGTCGTTAAGCGTCGTCGCGAACGCAAGAACATTGAAAAGGGTGCTGTGCATATCCGCTCCTCTTTCAACAACACCATGGTTACTGTTACCGATACCAATGGTAACGCCATCAGCTGGGCTTCCTCCGGCGGTCTCGGCTTCCGCGGCTCCAAAAAGTCCACTCCCTTCGCTGCCCAGACTGCGGCTGAAACCGCTGCCAAGGCTGCTATCGAAGCTTGTGGCCTGAAGTCCGTTGAAGTTTACGTCAAGGGTCCCGGCCAGGGCCGTGAGTCCGCTATCCGCGCACTCCAGTCTGCTGGTCTGGAAGTCACCATGATTAAGGACGTCACTCCCATTCCTCACAATGGTTGCCGTCCTCCCAAGAGACGTCGCGTCTAATTTTGAGAAGGAGGAAAAATATCCATGGCTAAAAATACTCAGCCCATTCTCAAGCGCTGCAGAACTCTGGGCGTTTCTCCTGCCGCAATGGGTTATGCCAAGTCTTCCAACAAGAACCCCGGCGGCCAGAGAAGAACCAAAAAGTCCGAATATGGCCTGCAGCTCACTGAGAAGCAGAAGGTTAAGTTTGTTTACGGCATTCTGGAAAAGCAGTTCAGAATGTATTATGAAAAGGCCGAACGTATGAACGGCAACACCGGTGAGATTCTTCTGAGCCTCATCGAACGCAGACTGGACAACGTTGTCTATCGTCTGGGTTTTGCTGCCACTCGTCGTGAAGCTCGTCAGCTGGTCAACCACGGCCACTACACTGTGAACGGCAAGCGCGTCAATATTCCCTCTTATCTGGTGAGTGTTGGTGATGTAATTGCTGTCAGCGAAAAGAGCTGTTCCACCACCCGTTTCAAGATGCTCAAGGAAAACGACAAGTTTGTCGCTGCTCCCAAGTGGCTGGATCGGGATAAGAACAACCTCCAGGGCAAGGTGATTGCACTCCCCGCAAAAGAGGACATCGATTTCGAGATTTCCGAAAATCTCATCGTCGAATTGTACTCCAAGTAATCTGCCTCCCTCGCCAATTGGTAAGCTGAATCAAGCAATCAACTGCTACACCGCAGAAATAAGGAGGGTATTAACGTATGGTAGAAATTGAAAAGCCCCGTATCGAATGTACAGATTCTCCCGAAAATGAATCTTATGGCAAATATGTAGTCGAGCCTCTGGAAAGAGGGTACGGCACCACTCTGGGCAACGCCCTGCGCCGTGTGCTTCTGTCCTCTCTGTCCGGCACTGCCGCCACTTCTATCAAGATTGCTGGCGTGCAGCACGAATTCTCCACCATCCCCGGCGTCAAGGAAGACGTGACGGAGATTGTCCTCAACGTTAAGAAGATCATCGCCCGCCTCCATTGCGAAGGCGTCAAGACGGTCTACATTGACGCTACCGGAGAATGCGAAGTTACCGCTGGCGACATCAAGGCCGATGGCGAAGTCGAGATTCTCAATCCCGACCTGCACATCTGCACCTTGTGCGCTGACGCTACCTTCAATATGGAAATCACCCTGTCCCACGGTCGTGGCTATGTTCCCGCAGAACGGAACAAGTCCGCTCAGACCACCATCGGTGTGATTCCCATCGACTCCATCTACACCCCCGTCTATAAGGTGAACTACACGGTGGAGAACACTCGTGTGGGCAACATGACGGACTATGATAAGCTCACGCTGGAAGTCTGGACTGACTCCACCATCTCCGCTCGTGATGCTGTTTCTTTGGGCGCAAAGATTCTGGTGGATCACCTGAGCCTGTTCACTGACCTGTCCGAAACGATGATGAATCTCACCACCGTCAAGGATCCCGTGAACACCCAGCAGAACAAGATCATGGAACTGACTGTGGAAGAACTGGACCTTTCCGTCCGTAGCTTCAACTGTCTCAAGCGTGCTAACATCAACACCGTTGAAGACCTGATTTCCAAGACCGAAGACGATATGATGAAGGTTCGTAACATGGGCAGAAAGTCTCTGGAAGAAGTCCAGAACAAGCTGGCTATGATGGGTCTTTCCCTTGCCAGCGAAGATTCCGCTGCTAACAACTAATTTTTCGGCACAGGATAGACCCTGTGGCCTCACACCTTTCAAAAGAGGAGGGAATTACAATGTTTGGTACTCGCAAGCTGGGCAAAACCAGCACGCAGAGAAAAGCTCTGCTGCGTCAGCAGGTGACTGATCTGCTGGCTAACGGCAAACTGGAAACCACGTTCTACAGAGCCAAAGAAGTGCAGCCCGTGGTGGAGAAGATGATTACCCTGGGTAAGAAGAACACTCTGGCTACCTACCGCAAGGCTCTCAGCTTCATCACTAAGGAAGACGTGGCCAACAAGCTGTTCAAGGAGATCGCTCCCAAGTATGCTGACCGTAACGGTGGCTATACTCGTGTGACTCGCCTTGGCGCCCGCCGCGGTGATGCCGCCGAAATGGCTATCATCGAACTGGTGTAATTTACACAAAAAAAGACACGAACCCATGGGTTCGTGTCTTTTTGCGTATATTGCCATCCAATCAGCACACCCTAGAAAAAAGGGGTGTTTCTCATGGAAAAAATGAGCAAAAAAGAGTACTCGCAATATGTTTCCCGCCTTGCGCCCAAATCTCCCGTGTGGAAGGACTGTCTGTGGGCGTTTTTGGTGGGCGGATTCATCTGCACCTTGGGACAAGGTTTTTTGGAACTCTACAAAGGCCCAGTGGGCTTAGATAAGGAAATGGCAGGCACAGCCACCTGTGTGAGCCTTATCTTTCTCAGCGCGCTGCTCACGGGACTCAGCGTCTATGACGATATTGCCAAGCACGCAGGGGCTGGGACTTTGGTGCCCATCACAGGCTTTGCCAATGCAGTGGTGTCACCCGCCATGGAATTTAAAACCGAAGGCTTCGTCTTAGGCGTGGGGGCAAAGATGTTCACCATCGCAGGGCCTGTAATTGTCTACGGCGTCCTCGCCAGTGTGGTGTATGGGGTAGTGTATTGGATTTTAACTCTGTTCTAACACGAAAGGCTTGACCTTGTTGGTCAAGCCTTTGGATGTTTACCATTGATATACTTCTCCATCGAAGTAAGGAGTGCAGTTCTCTTCAATGACAGATATCCACGCAAATTTTAGACGCTCATCTGCCGGATTCCATTTAATGGAATTTTCACGATATGTATTAACGTAATCTCGTTCACCAAAAAGAGAAATGAATTTTTCGGCATTTTGAATTACATCTTCAAATTTTTCATTTGTAAGTTGCAGTAAAAATTTGTTGTCATCTTGTCTGTGGTGAAAAGCGCAAACAACTCCGTCGAGTACGGCTTTCATAATACCGGCTGGTAAAGCCTTTTTGGGAAGATGTAGTACGATTTTGATGCCAAAGTTATCCGTGGAGGGCTGTGCTAATGCTCCACAAACATTAACATCTTTATATTGTTCACGAATACTCAACCAATATCTGTGAGGAGTGTTCGGGAGGTCTGTTTTTATCGCAATGGAATTCCATCTGGCAATTAATGTCTTCGAACGACAGATGTTGTCAAGATGGTCGGGCAAAATCCAAGAGTATGAATAATAATATTTTCTGTTGGAAGATATATCAAATCTTTCGTTTAATGATGCAATTTCTTCCTTTGTCAGTTCGGAAAAAACAATATCACTGGGGCAAGATTTGGAAAAGACAGAGATGCCAAGATTGTAGATGCACATATTTTCAATATCGAAAAATCTTGATTTTCCGATTTCACCATATTGAGCCATTAGAACTCTTCCAAATTGTGGCGAAGGAAGAAGTTCTAACTTTTTAATAAGTTCTTGTTTGAATGTTCTTATTTGATATGCTTTTTCTGTTTCGGTTTTTGAGATTTCAAAAGGAATATAATGGTCTGTTGGTGCGAAAAGTGTTTCTTCATCACATTCAATTTCAAATTCTTCTTTTGGAAAGATTTTCACATTGGAAAGGGATAAAGCGCTAACTTGAATTTTGCCTCCTTTTCCGTATGTGGAGTAGTTATAGCATTGAGATTTACGTACGCCGATATGGCAACAAAATGTTTCGATTTCACCCCTGAGGAATTTAAGTATGCTCTTTGATTCATCATCGCTTGCAAGGTGATATAGCGTTTTAATCGTAGATGAATGCGGAGGAATATCTTTCACCATAAACCAAAAATCAAGCCACTGATTATCGTCCCAAATATCGCACAAATCAATATCAATAGAATACTCACTGTCATTTACAATTTTAATTTTAGTTACTGCGCCCTCAATATTTTCATCAAAAAACAAGTCTAACAATTCAATTAAAACATTATTTTGATCAAAAAGTTTCATAATATCACATCCTCGTATTTTGTATTATACAGCATTGCCACCTTCCTGTAAATGTTATTACAACCTAAGCAGTTCTAACCCGACACAAATCGAGGGCTTCGTCATGGGCATGGCCGCCAAGATGTTTACCATCGCAGGTCCTGTGATTGTCTACGGCGTTCTCGCCAGTGTGGTGTATGGATTTATTTATTGGGTGATGCAGATGTTATAAAAAGAATGCTTGACCGTTTGGTCAAGCATTCTTTTCATGATTGGCTATTTTTAGGTGTTTTCTTAACACCAGTATGGTGATTAAGCCTAATAAAGGGAAGATGGTAGCAAACAGCAATCCGCCACGCATGGAATTTTGCTCGATGGAACCGGTAAAAAACAAGTTGTTGTTTGTAACTTGCAATTGATGAATCAATATTCCCACAGCGTATGGAATGATTGCGCCGCCCATATCGCCCGCAACGGCCATTAAGGCATATACGGAAACGGTGGCTTTTGGGTAATTTTCTCCAATGATGATTAATGTTCCCGGCCATAACATAGATACGCTTAGTCCTGTGAATACGGAAGCAATCACGGCGATGATACTATTGTTCGTCAGCGTGGCCATCAAATAGCAAGCAACTGCTCCGATGAGTCCTATGGTCATCACATTGAATATGTTTCCGCCAATTTTAGAATATAACATTCGCCCAAAGGTGAGCATAACCGCGAACAGGAACATTCCCAATAAGTCACCGGTTATTTTGGATACGCCCAGGCCGATTTCTACAAAACTGGAACTCCATTGGGTCATGGTGCATTCCGCAGCACCGCAGAAAAATAGCGTTAAGGCACATAAAAGGATTCCCTTTGAAAATCCGTTTTTATGTTCTTTGGTATCCTCTTCGGTGTTGTTCATGGGGGGAAGGTGAGTGCCCGAAAACAATATTAGTGCTACCAAGGGGACTACCGAGCAAATAAGCGGTAAATACATCCAATTCTCTTGCTTAAACACATACAAGAAAAGCGTTCCAATTAGCACAAAACCTATGACACCCAAACCATAGGTGGCATGAAGAAAGCTCATGTCTTTTTCTTTGGTATCAGACGGCAAGGCGGCAATGACAGGACTCACTAACACCTCGTTCAAACCGGCCGATGAGGAAAAAATAATCGTACCGATCATGAATCCAATATATGGGTTTTGGGGCAAGAAAAATGGCGACAATCCGTATATCAGAAACCCGATGACGGTAATGAACGGAATGGTTTTTACCGTTTTTTCAATATTGAAGTGTTTGGAGCAAAATGTGCAGATTAAATCCACTGCCAACTGCGTTATGTAATTGACAAACACCAATAATCCCAATGACGCAAAAGAGATATTGTAGAGTCTGTGGAATGTAGTAAAAAGTAGGGCGGATAAGCAACACACCACAGACATGGACATGTTTGTGATATAACATGCAAGTTTCACTCTTTTAGGATTCATGGCAGTCACCTCGTTTCGTCTCGTTATACCACACCCCCTCCTCAAATGCAACCTTTTTTGGCAAAATACTGTGTCCGTCAGTGTGGCGTATCGGCTTATGCCACAGTTTTTGTTGATTTTACCACTGGTAGAATGGCAGAAACGGACAGTAGAGAAGCATTCTACTGGCAGGAGAGTGCCGTATTCAAATGGTAGGTGGAAAATGCCCTGCTTACATGATACTTTTTGGGAGGAAAGGCAGGTAAACTACTCTATGCGAAGTGTAAAAATCGTTGCGGATTCCTCCGCAAATTTAATGAAACTCCCTGCGGTTGCATTTGATGTAGCACCACTGAAAATCATCACCGCGGAACGAGAGTTTGTGGATAACAAAGCGTTGGATTTGAATGAAATGATACATTTCTTCGAATCCTACAAAGGCAAATCCCAAACATCTTGCCCCAACCCCGAAGATTGGCTAACCGCCTTTGGCGATGCTGAGGATATTTTTTGTGTAACGATTACCAGTGGACTATCCGGCAGCTACAATGCTGCCTGTATTGCCAAGGATTTGTACCAAACAGAGCATCCGAATAGACGAGTTTTTGTCATAGACTCTCTTTCTGCAGGACCAGAACAGACTTTGCTTGTGGAAAAACTGGAGGAGCTGATTACTGCAGGAAAATCCTTTGAGGAAATCTGTGCTTATATGCCATCTTACCAAAAAAAGACGGGGCTCTTTTTTATGTTGGAATCTCTCAATAACTTTGCCGCCAACGGCAGAGTTTCTCCAACCGTTGCTAAACTTGCTGGTGTTTTGGGCATCCGCATTGTGGGAAAAGCCAGCAATCAAGGAACATTGGAACCCACTGATAAGTGCCGTGGAGAAGGAAAATCTCTAAAGACCATTGTAAAGCATCTAAAAGAAAGCGGGTTGAAAACTGGAAAGGTGCAGTTATCCCACTGTCTCAATGAGTCTGCGGCCAATGCGCTAAAATCCATGATTGAAGCGGAATTCCCCCAAGCGAATGTGAAAATCAGCATGAATTTGGGTCTGTGTAGTTATTATGCAGAAAAAGGCGGTCTGCTGGTGGGGTTTGAGAAGATGTAGCGCCTGCGCTTGATTTTTGGCAAAGATTGTGGTATCATGTGCCCAAAATCCCAAGAAACTGAGGAAATCCCATGTATTTTATCGACATTCACAACCATGTTTATCCCGAAGCCATCGCCCAAAAGGCTATCGATAGCATTCGGGACTTCTACGGCATCCATGGTGCCGATATGAGCGGAACAGCAGAAATGCTTCTCAGCCGTGGCAAAGAAGCAGGCATTTCCAAATTTGCCGTTCTGCCCGTGTCCATCCGCCCCGACCGTGTCCGTAGCATTAACAATTTCATCTTGTCCCAGACCGCCCAGCACGATGAATTCATCGGCTTCGGCACAGTGCATGCGGATATGGAACACCTTTTAGACGAGGTGCAGTACATTCTGGATAACGGTCTTCGTGGCATTAAACTCCACGCAGACACCCAAGGCTTTCCCATTGATGACCCCCGTCTTTATCCCGTGTATGAGGCCATCAGCGGGCGAATTCCCGTACTTTTGCACATGGGAGACCGCCAATGCGACTACTCCCATCCTGTGCGTCTGCGAAAGCTTATGGGGCTCTTTCCCAAACTGGATGTCATCGCCGCCCACTTGGGGGGATACACCATGTATGAGGAAGCACATACCCAACTGAAAGATACCAGTTGTGTGTTGGATCTTTCAAGTTCCCTCATGTTTTTGGAGCGTGGGGAAGTGGAGCGCTATATTAACTCCTATGGCGCGGAACGCATCGCCTACGCTACAGATTATCCCCTGTGGGACCCTGTGGAGGAGATGGAGCGCTTCTTAAAACTCCAACTGACCGCTGACCAGTTTGAACAAATTGCCCACAAAACCGCAGAGCGGGTTTTAAAACTGTAATCAAAAAGAGGCACACCATGTAAGGTGTGCCTCTTTTGCATCTTATTAGCGATAGATGAGGGATTCGGCGTAGCGGGTGGCGATAACGCCTTCGGGCTCGCCGGTGGTCTTGGATTCGGAGAGAATGTGTTCGATGGAGTTGTAGATATTGTCCACTTTTTCCAGAACGGCATCCTTGTTGTAAGGACCATCCACTTCAGCGGCAGCGTTGATTACACCGCCGCCGTTGATGACAAAGTCAGGAGCGTAGAAGATGCCACGAGCCTTCAGCGCCAGACCGGAAGCATCGTCCAGAATCTGGTTGTTGGCGCCACCAGCAACGGCCTTGCACTTGAGCATGGGGATGGTGGTGGGGTTCAGGATAGCGCCCATGGCGTTGGGGGAGAAGATGTCGCACTCCTGTGCGTAAATCTCTTCCGTGGGAACGATCACAGCGCCAAATTCTTCCACAGCCTTGTCAGCCATAGCCTTGTTGCTACGGTTGGCAATAATCAGCTTTGCACCGCTTTCGTTCAGCAGACGGCACAGATCATAGCCGACCTTGCCCAAGCCCTGCACCGCAATGGTAACGCCTTCCAAATCGTCACGACCCAAGGCAACCTTAGCAGTAGCCTTAATGCCCTGCCACACGCCACGGGCGGTGAAGGGGGAGGGGTCGCCGCTGTTCATGGGCAGACCGCAGATGTGCTTGGTCTTGCGGAGCATGACCATGGCATCATCGCAGGTGGTGTTCACATCTTCTGCGGTGATGTAGTCGCCGCCCAAACCGTTGACGGCTTCTGCAAAGGCCTCAAACATAGCCTCGGTCTTCTGGGAGGGGTCAGCGATGATAACGCCCTTGCCACCGCCGTGGGGCAGACCGGCTACGGCGTTCTTGTGGGACATGCCACGGGAAAGACGGAGCACATCGAACAGAGCATCATCGTAGGATGCATAGGGGAACAGACGGCAGCCACCGATGGCGGGGCCGAGGTTGGTGTTGTGCACAGCGATGATGGCCTTGAGACCAGCCTTCTCGTTGTTGACAAACAGCACTTTTTCATGGCGATATTTGCTCATTTCAGTCATTGCATTCATAATTATAATCTCCTTTCGGAATTTAGTTTTTGTATTCCTTACCCAAATTGAGTGCTTTCATGTTCAGTTCAATGAGGGCGGCTTTCTTGGGTGGCACCAAATGCTCCACAGTTTCTGCTGCGCCGTCAAAGTCCAGTTCAGGATGATTTTGCAGCAGATGACCCACGATAATCATGTTGGCCAAAGTGGCAATATCATTGTCCTTTGCCATTTGGGTGGCAGGAATGTAGAAAACTTCCACATCCGTGCGCTCCACCTTCACATCGATGAGGGCGCTGTCCACATACACCTGACCGCCGGGCACGACTGTGTCGATGTACTTCTGCAAAGAGGGCAGGTTCATGGCGATAAGAACATCGGGGGAGGTGACAATGGGGCTACCCACGGGGGTGTCGGAGAGAATCACATTGCAGTTGGCAGTACCGCCACGCATTTCAGGGCCGTAAGAGGGAAGCCAGGAAACCTGCAATTCTTCCTGCAAACCTTTGTATGCCAAAAACTTACCTGCAAAGAGGATGCCTTGTCCGCCGAAACCGGCAATGAGAATTTGCGTTGTTTTCATTTTGCCTCCTCCTTTGCAGCGCTGCGGTCTTTATAAACACCGATGGGGTAGTAGGGGAGCATATCGCTTTCCACCCACTGAAGTGCCTTTTGAGGAGTCATGCCCCAGTTGGTGGGGCAGGCGGAAACCACTTCCACCAAACTGAAACCCTTGCCTTCCATCTGATTCTGGAAGGCTTTTTTAATGGCCTTTTTGGCATTCAGCACATTTTTCACATTGTTCACTGCCACGCGGGTGATATACTCAGGACCTTCCAGGGTGGAGAGCATTTCACAGACCTTAATGGGCCAACCGCAGTGATTTACATCGCGGCCGTAGGGGCTGGTCTGGGTCACCTGACCGGGCAGGGAAGTGGGAGCCATCTGACCGCCGGTCATGCCATAGATGGCATTGTTGACGAAGATGACGGTGATGTTTTCGTTTCTAGCAGCGGCGTGGACGGTTTCTGCCATACCGATGGAAGCCAAGTCGCCATCGCCCTGATAGGTAAAGACAATGTTTTCGGGACGGCAACGCTTAATGCCGGTAGCCGTGGCAGGAGCGCGACCGTGAGCCGCCTCAATCATATCCACGGTGAAATAATCGTAAGCCATCACAGCGCAGCCAACGGGGGCAACGCCGATGGTCTTGCCCTCAATGCCCAGTTCGTCAATGGCTTCTGCCACCAAGCGGTGGATGATGCCGTGGGGACAGCCGGGGCAGTAATGCAGAGGGGCATCGGACAAACTCTTGGGTTTTTGGAACACAGTTGCCATTTTTAGAACTCTCCTTTCTGTGCCTTGCGGATGCTTTCCAGCACTTCTTCGGGACTGGGAATCATGCCGCCGCAACGACTGCAAAGGGAAACGGGCTTTTTGCACTGGGTGTAAAGACGCACGTCTTCAATCATCTGACCCATGTTCAGTTCCACGCACACAAAGCCTTTCACTTGCTCAGCGGCCTTGGCCAGAGCCTTTTTGGGGAAGGGCCACAGAGTGATGGGACGAATGAGGCCTACCTTGATGCCTTCCTTACGGGCGGCCACCACGGCATTCTTAGCCACACGGGAGGCGATGCCAAAGGCAACCACGCAGTACTCTGCATCTTCCATCATGTACTCTTCCCACATGGCCTCGTTCTCTTCTACCACTTTGTAGCGCTCGTAACGGGCAATGTTCTTCTGTTCCAGTTCATCGGGTTTGAGGTAGAGGGAGTTGACCACATTGTGCTTGCGCTGACCATTGGTACCAGTGAGCGCCCAAGGCTTTTCGTAGGTCTTGACCTCGGTATCCTCAAAGGTGATGGGTTCCATCATCTGACCGATGGTGCCATCTGCCAGAATCATGGAGGTCATAAGATATTTGTCTGCCAGTTCAAAACCCTTGATGGTGAGGCTGGCCATCTCCTGCACGGAAGCGGGAGCAAGGACAATCATGCGATAGTCGCCATGACCGCCACCCTTGGTTGCCTGGAAATAGTCGGACTGGGAGGGCTGAATGCCACCCAAACCAGGACCGCCACGCTGGACATTGACCACCAGCGCAGGCACATCAGAACCGGCGATGTAACTCAGGCCCTCAGACTTCAAAGAGATGCCGGGGCTGGAAGAGGAGGTCATAACGCGCATGCCAGCAGCGGCAGCGCCATAGACCATGTTGATAGAAGCAATTTCGCTTTCGGCCTGCAGGAACACGCCACCGATTTTGGGCATTTTCTTGGCCATGTAAGCGGCAATTTCCGTTTGAGGGGTGATGGGGTAACCGAAGTAGTGACGGCAGCCGGCACGGATGGCGGCTTCGGCAATGGCTTCGTTGCCCTTCATAAGTACTCTTTGTGCCATAATGTGTACCTCCTTACTTTTCTACGGTGATGATGCAATCCGGACACATGGTGGCGCAGAATGCGCAACCGATGCACTTGTCCGCATAGACCATCTCCGCCGGAGAGTAGCCTTTTTTGTTGATTTTTTCTGTGGCGATGGCCAGACAGCCCTTGGGGCAGGCGTCTACGCACAGACCGCAACCTTTACACAGGTCCGTTTGAAAAGTGAGTTTTGCCATGGTGTTTCCTCCTTATATGGTGGGCAGGTCGAAATATTTTTCCTGCAAACGCAGGGGAAATACATTTGGAAGTTCCGTCAGTTGCCCCGCCACGGATTCCATGGCGCTGTGGGCAAAGACGGGCAGTCCACTGAGGGAACTGAGTTTTTCTATAAAGTCCAAAGAGTCCAGCACCGTCTGTGCGGTGGTCTCAGGACCCAAATTGGAGTTATTCACAATGTCCGTAAACTGTAATTTGCAGGCCTCTTCAATCTCGTGCATGACTTCCAAGGCATCTTCTGCCGTGGGAGTCAACGGGCGGTAGCAGTTGGCCACAAAGACCATGCGGTAGTCGCCCTCTTCACGGATGGTATCCACATAGCGTCCCAAAGCGTAAGCGCCTCGGTCATCACCGCCGATGTCCATAATGCCGTAAATGCTCTTGTCCTGCACCAAGCGGTATGCTTCCGCGGGAAGGGCAGGCAAATCCACATTGGTGTTGGCAAATTGAGGGGAGATGAGGGTCACTCCGGCAGATTGGAGGCGCTGGGCGCTATCCTTGGTGCGAAAATAGGGATTGACGATGTCCAAGTCCGCAATGCAGACCTTTTTTCCCTCTTTGGCCAAATGGATGGCGTAGTTCACAGCGATATTGGTCTTGCCAGAGCCGTAATGCCCAGCAAACAGAGTAAGTCGTTTGTGATTCATGGTGATTCCTTTTACAGCTTCTTGCGGATAATCTTACCGCTGGTGGTCTTGGGAAGAGATTCCTTAAATTCCACAATACGGGGATATTTGTAAGGCGCGGTACGGGACTTGACATAGTTTTGAATGTCTTTTTTCAGCTGTTCCGTACCCACAAAGTCCTTGACCAGTACAATGGATGCCTTCACTACCTGCCCACGGATTTCATCGGGAGCGGCAGATACGCCACATTCCAATACATAGGGCAGTTCCATGATGACATTTTCGATTTCGAAAGGCCCAATGCGGTAGCCGGTGGACTTAATCACATCGTCCGCGCGACCCACATACCAGAAGAAGCCGTCTTCGTCCATCCAAGCAAGGTCGCCGGTGTGATACCAGCCGTCCTTCCAAGTTTCCTTGGTGACCTCTTCGTTCCCTTCGTAGCCATAACTAAGACCACAGGGAAGACCCTTCGAAATGTTAATGCACACCTCACCGGTAGTACCTCGTTCCACTTCGTTGCCGTCAATATCCAACAGATGCACATCGTACAGGGGAACGGGCTTGCCCATGGAGCCAACCTTGTGGCTTTCGCCAGTGAGATTGCCGATAATCATGGTGCTTTCGGACTGACCGAAGCCCTCCTTGATGGCAATACCCGTGTGTTTCTTGAACTGACGGTACACTTCGGGGTTCAGTGCCTCACCAGCGGTGGATGCGTGTTCAATACTGCTCAGGTCAAAACGGGAAATATCCTGCTTAATGAGCATGCGATACATGGTGGGCGGTGCGCAGAAGGTGGTAATGTGATATTTTGCGAACATGGGCAGAATCTTTTCCGCGTCAAAGCGGTCAAAGTCATAGACAAAGGTTGCCGCCTCGCACAGCCACTGGCCGTAGAGTTTGCCCCACAGGGCTTTTGCCCAGCCGGTGTCAGAAATGGTCAAGTGCAGACCATCGGGATTGACCCGATGCCAGTATTTTGCGGTGATAAAGTGACCCAAGGGGTACTTGTGATTGTGGGCAGCCAATTTGGGATAGCCAGATGTGCCCGATGTAAAGAACATGAGCAGAGGATCGCTGCCACAAGGGGAGTCCTCAGTGCGGGCAAAGTGGGAAGAATACATAACGCACTCTTCGTTAAAGTCATGCCAGCCGTCCCGATGTCCGTTCACCATGATTTTGTACTGGAGGGTGGGACTTTTTTCTGCGGCGGCATCCACAGCGTCCGCCACATCCCCATCGGCAGTGCACAAAATGGCTTTTACATTGCCTGCGGCAAAGCGGTAAGTCAAATCCTTTTCCAAAAGTTGGTTGGTAGCGGGGATGGCCACAGCGCCCAACTTGTGCAGACCCAGCATGGCAAACCAGAACTGGTAGTGGCGCTTGAGCACCAACATGACTCGGTCGCCCCGTCCAATGCCCAATGCCTTAAAATAGTTGGCGGCGCGGGCGGATTCTTTCTTCATATCCTGGAAAGTGAAGCGCCGTTCTGTGCCATCCTCAGAAATGTGCAACATGGCCAGTTTGTCGGGCTTCTGTCTACCCAAGGCATCCACAATGTCAAAGGCGAAGTTGAACTTCTCTTCGTTGTGGAACTGAATTTTCGTGAGTTTTCCATCCTCCACCGTGGGAGTAATAAACTTGTGGTAGATGCGACTCTGCACATCGGCAGCATGGGGGTGGAGGTCGGGGGTTGCCACTTCTGCCGCCTGTTCCGTTTCACGGGCAGCAGAATTGCTCAGCACAATGGCATAGAAAGCGCAATCCTCGCCTTGCACGGCAATCATGCCATGGGGGGCGCTGGAATCGTAATAAATGCAGTCGCCGGCATGAAGCACTTCGGTCTTTTCACCGATTTGTATCTTCATATGTCCACGGATGACAATATCGCACTCCTGACCTTCGTGGGTGGTCAGCTGAATATCTTCATATTCTGCGCCGGGGCGATATTTAATTTCCATGTACAAGGGCAGTGCGATACGGTTACGGAAACCGCTGGCCAAGTTGTAGCCTACCATGTGGTGCGCTTCTTCAATGCGCTGACCTTCGCCTTTGCGAGTCAGGGCGTAGGAGCGGAGTTTGGGGCTGTGACCTTCCAACAGGTCGCTCATATCCACGCCAAAAATCAGTGCACAGTGATACAAAAAGGCAATGCTCACATTGCGGTTGCCGGTTTCGCTGGCGGTGTATTCTTCCACCGTAATACCGATGCGCTGAGCCATTTCTTCCACGGAAATGCCGCTGATTTCACGCAGTTCACGGATACGACCCGCAACCTCTCGAATTTTATAATCCATTCCGGTGATTGTGTTTTCCATATTGCACCTCATAAAAAGCAAAATGCCCGTCTCAAAGATGATTCCTTGAGACGAGCATGAAACGCCCGCGATACCACTCAAATTGCACCTGCCTCACAGCAGATACCACTCATCGGGTGCTACTGCATCCTAAGCACTTCGCAGCTTGCGCGGAGGGTTCTACGGCGCGAAAAGCGCTTTCTTCCCCCAAACTCCGGAGCGACAAACCCTTGCCCTCTGCCGTGGCTTGCACCTACCGCCATTTCTCTGTGGGCTTAAAAAACAAAAGCTTCTCTCCATCATTGCTTTTTATGATAAGGAATCATAACACTATTCTGTTTTTTTGTCAAGAATCAGGAAATAAAAAATCAAAGCATGTTGCGCATGATTTTACCACTGATGGTCTTGGGCAGTTCCTCACGGAACACCACAATACGGGGGTACTTATAGGGGGCGGTGTGGGTCTTGACATAGTTCTGAATTTCTTTTTTCAGTTCTTCTGTACCCTCCACACCGGGCACCAACACGACAGATGCCTTGACCACCTGACCGCGAACTTCATCGGGTGCGGCAGAAACACCGCATTCCAATACATAGGGCAGTTCCATGATGGTGGATTCAATCTCAAAGGGCCCAATGCGGTAGCCGGAGGATTTAATCACATCGTCCGCGCGACCCACATACCAGTAGTAGCCGTCCTCATCCCGCCATGCCACATCGCCTGTGTGGTACATGCCATCGTGCCAAGCGGTCTGGGTGGCTTCCTCATTGAGATAGTAGCCCAAATATACACCGCAGGTGGGTTTGGGTTCTGTGCGGATGACGATTTCGCCGTTGATGCCGTCCTCCACAGGATTGCCGTCAGCATCCACAATGTCAATGCCGTAGCCGGGAACGGGCTTGCCCATAGCACCGGGCTTAATCTCCGTGCCATAGAGGTTGGCGATACCAAGGGTCATTTCCGTCTGACCGAAGCCCTCATGGATGCGCAGACCCGTGGCCTTTTCAAACTGATAGAACACCTCAGGGTTCAGCGCCTCACCTGCAGTGGTGGCATGGTGGATGGAACTGAGGTCGTACTTGCTCAAATCCTGCTTAATGAGCATGCGATACATGGTAGGAGGTGCGCAGAAGGTGGTAATGTGATATTTTGCGAACATGGGCAGAATCTTCTCTGCGTCAAAGCGGTCAAAGTCATAGGTAAACACAGCACCTTCGCACAGCCACTGGCCGTAAAGCTTGCCCCACAGTGCCTTACCCCAACCGGTTTCAGAGATGGTAAAGTGCAGTCCGTCTTGCTCGCACAGATGCCAGTAACGGGCGGTGACATAGTGACCCAAAGCATACTTATAAGAATGTAAGGCCATCTTGGGATAGCCTGTGGTGCCGGAGGTAAAGAGCATCAGCATGGGGTCATCGCCACAGGGAGCATCCTCCGTGCGCACATAACGGCGACTGAAGAGGGAGTATTCTTCGTTAAAATCGTGCCAGCCGTCTTTCTTGCCACCCACCAAAATCTTGGTGAGATTCAGACCGCAGACCTCTTCTGCCAAATCCACCTGATGGGCAGTGTCCCCATCGGCAGTGCACAGAACCGCGCTGACACCGCCTGCTTGGAAGCGGTAAGTAAAGTCATGCTCCATAAGCTGATTGGTCGCCGGGATGGCGATGGCGCCCAGCTTATGCAGGCCCAGAATGGCAAACCAGAACTGGTAGTGGCGTTTGAGTACCAACATGACCCGGTCGCCCCGCTTAATGCCCAAACTCTTAAAATAGTTGGCGCACTGGGAAGAGGCGTCCTTCATATCTTTAAAGGTGAAACGGCGCTCGGTCATATCATTTGCCACATGAATCATGGCCAGTTTTTCGGGGTCTTTGCGGGCAATGGCATCCACTGTGTCAAAGGCAAAGTTGTAGCGGTCGGTGTTGGCGTAGTTCAGTCCTGTCATAGCGCCAACGCTGTCTTCTGTGCCCCAAACAAATTCGTTGCACAAAAGACGCTGTTCCGCGGTGAGTTCCTTGACCTTGCGAGGGGAGGAAAGAGAAAGAGCAGTATCCCGCTTGTCGCTGGCCATAATCATGGAAAGGAACACGCAGTCTTTACCCTCGATGGCAATCATGCCGTGGGGAGTGGAGGATTTGTAGAAGATGGAGTCGCCCTCGTGGAGGATTTCCTCGTGCTCGCCCACGCGAATGCGCATAGCGCCCTTGATGACCAAGTTAAACTCCTGACCATCGTGGGTTACAGTGTGGATGGGCTCATCCTGCAAATCTTCGGAATACTCATAAGTAACATAGTAGGGGGTGGCCAGTTTCTGACGGAACATGGGAGCCATATCCTGAATGGTGATGCCGTCCTCACTGGCAGTGGTGAGACCCTTGCCCTTACGGGTGACCGTGTAGCCGTCCAGTTTTGCGCTGTGACCTTCCAACAGAACGGTAATTTCCACACCAAAGGCCTTGGCACACTTGTGCATAAAGGTAAAGGGCAGGTCCACCGTGCCGGATTCATACAGGTGGTAGGTGTCCAGTGTTACTTCCGTCATCTCTGCCATCTTCTGTTCACTGTGACCCAAAATCTCGCGCATTTCCCGAATTCGGGCGGCGATATCCATTAATTGGGTGGATGTGTTTTGGTTGGTCATGGCGATCATTCCTTTCTAAACATAAAAAAATACTCGTCTCAAGAACTCTTGAGACGAGTATGATAATACCCGCGGTACCACTCAAATTACGGCCAAAGCCGTCACTTCACGCTCCAATAAGCGCTATTCCTTAACGCGGACAAACGGGAGGGCTTACTAAACATGGTTCAGCACTCCGGCTCGGAAGGGATAGGTCTTAGACATTTCACTATCGGTTTGCACCAACCACCGACTCTCTGCAAGGGAAATCTGTCTGACCGACTTCGTCAACGCCTTTTGAAATATTGTCTCTACTTTATCACACCAAAGCGAGAAAGTCAAATATTTTTCTCCGTGGCATAATTCCAAAAAATCAGAACGGATATCACGCACATTTGTGCAAAATCACCAAAAGCAAATTTTGAATTTTCCATTGACAAAAAGGGCGGTTTGTGTTTCAATAACACTAATCTAGAAAGACGATGACAGAAAACTTGTCCTTTCCAAGTTCTAATCCAGAGAGACGGCGGTTGGTGCGAGCCGAGTTAGACGGAGAGGATGATCTGGTTCTCGAGTTGGTCTTGTGAACACCTTTTGGGTCAGTAATAAGACACGGTGGCCTCCGTTACAGGGCGGGACTTTGTCAGAAGTCCGTGAGGGACTCCTTTTGTAGGAGTAATCAGGGTGGTACCGCGAAGTTTTTTTCGTCCCTGAGGTCATAAGACCTCGGGGATTTTTTCATTCTATACTGCAAGGAGCGAACAAAATGAAGAACATTCGAATTAGTGATGTAACCATGAAGCAGGCCGCACGGGAACTTTCCCTATCTTTTAAAGAAAAGATTGAACTGGCCAAACTTTTGGACAAGCTGGATGTTTCTGTCATTGAATTGGAGGGCATCCACAATCGCAAGATTGACAGCCTGCGGATTAAGTCCATTGCCTTTGCTGTGCAGAACAGCATTCTGTCCGTGCCTGTGCAGTTGGACAAGGACAGCGTGGAAGACACTTGGAGCGCCATGCAGTTTGCAAAGCACCCCCGTTTGCAGGTCTGCGCCCCTGTTTCTTCCGTGCAGATGGAATACCTCTATCATAAAAAGCCCGATGCTATGCTCACGGCTGTTGGCGACACCATCGCCACCTGCAAAAGCCTGTGCAAAGATGTAGAATTTGTGGCGGACGATGCTACCCGCAGCGACCCCGTTTTCCTAGCGCAGATTCTCTCTGTGGCTGTGGAGAAAGGCGCAACCACCGTCACCGTCTGCGATACCGCTGGCACCATGATGCCCGATGAGTTTGCGGGCTTTGTTAAGGGTTTGTACGAAGCCGTTCCCGCCCTCCGCGATGTCTGCGTGGGCGTGTCCTGCGCCAATGAACTTTCCATGGCAGATGCTTGCGTCATCGCTGCTGTCTGTCAGGGGGCAGGGGAGGTCAAAACCGCAGCCTATCCCCTCAACACCGCCTCTTTGGCCAATGTCTCCCACATCATCCACAGCCGTGGCGATAGTTTTGGCGCTTCCTGTTCTGTGCGTGTGACTCAACTGAACCGCACCATGAATCAGATTACTTGGCTGTGCCAGACAGGTCGCAGCAAGACATCTCCCTTCGATAACGGCGTGCAGGAAGAGGATTCCGCCATCTACCTCACTGCCCACGATGACCTTGCTGGTGTTATGAAAACCGTGGAACGCATGGGTTACGACCTCTCCGAAGAGGATGGGGCTAAGGTTTACGAGGCCTTCCAAACCATCGCCGCCAAAAAAGAAAAAGTCAGTGCCAAGGAACTGGATGCCATCGTGGCCTCTGCCGCCATGCAAGTGCCCTCCACCTACGCGCTGGATACCTATGTCATTAGCGCTGGCAACACCATTTCCGCCACCGCCCACCTGCGTCTGCGCAAAGCAGATGCCATCATGGAAGGTGTGTGTATTGGTGATGGTCCTATCGATGCCGCATTTTTGACCATTGAATCCATTGTAGGTTGCCACTACGAACTGGACGATTTCCAGATTCAAGCCGTTACCGAGGGCCGTGAGGCCATGGGTCAGGCGGTGGTAAAACTCCGTTCTGGCGGTAAACTCTACTCTGGCAAAGGCATTTCTACCGATATTGTGGGCGCCAGCATTCATGCCTATCTTAGCGCCTTGAACAAGATTGTCTATGAGGAGGAAACTGTATGAATCTCTCCTTTTCAACCCGTGGATGGCCCGAATTAACTTGGGATGATATGATTTCCACCGCACGGGAAATGGGTTTTGCGGGCGTTGAAGTGTACAATCTGCCCAAGTTTGACCCCCTGTTGGAAAAAGGCGGTCCGTTCCACAAACATAAAGTGGCGGCCACAGTCCGCCAACTGCGCGACCTCAAACTCTCCATCCCTTGCTTTGATACCTCCATCGACCTCTCCGCAGACGATGTGTGCGTAGAAACCCTCCAATCCCTCATGCAGGTGGCGCACGGTGCCCATGTGCCCTATGTGGTCGCCTGTGCTTTGAGTGATAACGAGCCTCAGGTTTTGGAAAATCTTTCTAAGTTAGAACCCATGGCAGAGAAAATCGGTGTGTCGCTTCTCATCAAGACCAGTGGCATCTATGCCAATACCGCCCGCCTGCGCTCCGCTTTGGAAAGTTTCGCCAGCGACTATTTGGGCGCTCTGTGGGATATGCACCACCCCTATCGGGATTTTGGCGAAAGTGCCGATACCACCATCAAGAATTTGGGTACCTATGTGAAGCATGTCCACCTGCGGGACTCCGATGATAAGGACACCTACAACCTCATCGGTGAGGGGAATATGCCCGTGGCGGATATGATTCGCGCCCTGTCCTCCATCAACTATGACGGCTTTGTATCCTTGGAATGGAAACCCGAATGGATGGAAGAATTGCAGGATAAAGAGGTCATTTTCCCTCATTTTGTCAACTATATGAGCCGTTTCGGCAGTACCCGCAGTCGCAAAAAATCCCTCTACTACAACCATGACGGCACGGGTCAGTATGTCTGGAAGAAAAACGACCTCATTGACCTGACTTTTCCTCAGGTGCTGGACCGCATGGTGGAGGAATTCCCCGACCAGTACGCCTTTAAGTACACCACTCTGGACTATACCCGTACCTACGAGCAGTTCCGCGATGATGTGGACAATTTTGCCCGCGCTTTGGTGTCCTTGGGTGTGCGCCCTGGCATGAAAGTGGCCATTTGGGCCACCAATGTGCCTGCGTGGTACATCACTTTCTGGGCAACCACCAAAATTGGCGCTGTGCTGGTCACGGTCAATACCGCCTATAAAATCCATGAGGCAGAGTACCTCCTGCGCCAGTCCGATACCCACACTCTTGTGATGATTGAATCGGCGCTGGACTCTAACTATAAGAACATCATCAACGAAATCTGCCCCGAAATCGAAAAAACCAAGGCAGGCAGTCCTCTCCACTGCAAGCGTTTGCCCTTCCTGCGCAATGTCATCACGGTGGATTACCGCCAAAACGGCTGTCTGACCTTTGACGAAGCCATGGCTAGAGCGGATCTCACCCCCATCGAGGAAGTGTACCGTATGGCGGCGGGTGTCCGCCCTGATGATGTGTGCAACATGCAGTATACCTCTGGCACCACGGGCTTCCCCAAGGGTGTTATGTTAACCCACTACAATGTGGTCAATAACGGCAAGTGCATCGGCGACCGCATGGGTCTCTCCACAGCGGACCGCATGATGATTCAGGTGCCCATGTTCCACTGCTTTGGCATGACCCTTTCCATGACATCGGCCATGACCCATGGCGCTACCATGTGTCCCATGCCTTATTTCTCCGCCAAGGCATCCCTTGCTTGCATCCATCAGGAGAAGATTACCTGCTTCAATGGCGTGCCCACCATGTTCATCGCCATGTTCAACCACCCCGACTATCGCAAGACGGACTTTTCCCACATGCGTACGGGCATCATGGCAGGCGCAGGCTGTCCTCCGGAACTGATGAAGCGCGCCGCCCAAAAGGACGAAATGAACATGTACGGCATCGTCTCTGTCTACGGACAGACGGAATGCGCCCTGGTAACACTATGTCCTCTTGGACGGATTCCTTGGAAGTTCGCACAGAAACTGTGGGCTACGATTTCCCCCATGTGGAGTGCAAAATCATCGACCCCGAAACGGGCGAAGAGGTGGGCGTTGGCGTCAATGGCGAATTCTGCGCCCGTGGCTACAACACCATGAAGGGTTACTACAAAATGCCCGAAGCCACCCGTGATACCATCGATGCCGATGGCTGGCTTCACTCTGGGGACTTGGCCTGCAAGGATGAAAACGGCAACTATCGTATCACTGGCCGTCTCAAAGATATGATTATCCGTGGCGGTGAGAATATCTACCCCAAGGAAATTGAGGAATTCATCTACACCCATCCCGCGGTGAAGGATGTGCAGGTCATCGGTGTGCCCGATAAAAAATACGGCGAAGAAATTTTTGCCAGTGTGATTTTGAAGGAAAAAGACTCCATCACCACCGAAGAACTCCACGAGTATATCCGCGCCAGCATGGCACGGCATAAAGTGCCCAAATATATTGAGTTTGTGGACGCTTTCCCCATGAATGCCGCAGGCAAAGTGCTCAAGTACAAGATGCGGGAAGATGCCGCAAAACGCTACAATCTCACTGGCGATGGCGCAGACACCGCAGGCCCTGGCAAATAAAATAAACGCAAAAAAGCCTTCCCGTTTGGGAAGGCTTTTTCTTTTATCCATAACACTTACTACAAGGGGTATAATTTCGCGCGATGGCATCTTCTTCCGTAACCTGTGAGGGATTTTTCATGTTACTGCACGAAGAGGAAGAGTGATATTTATTCCCGCTTTTGGGAATCCAAACCATATGCTCTACCGCTGGCGCTTGCTGTTCATCCCCGCAGACACTACATGTACCATTTTGATAGTTGTGACTCACCACCGCACCTTCGGTTTTACCGCAAACACTGCAGGTCTTGGGTACTACGCAGGTTGCATCGGAAAATTCGTGGACATGCACGGGCAAGGGAGTGGTCTCTTCTCCTCCGGATACCTCATCTCCCGCTACGGGAGCGGGGTCCATGGGCACGAGAGGTACATCCTCCGCTACTGCTCCGCATCCTGCCAAAATAAGCAGGGAAATGAGTGCGATAACGGCAAATAATCGTTTCATATCTCTATCTCTCTTAATCTTTGTTTACTGATGGTAGCGCAAGGCGATACGGCAGGCACGGAGATACGCTTCGGTAAAATATTCCTCCAAGGTCATTTTGCCGTAGCGGTCATTGTCGTGACGACCGGAGCGGGAGAAATTGTTGATTTCCAAATTGAGAATCTCTTGACGGGGTGCGCGCTTCAAGCGGGCGATTTTTTCATCCCAATCGGCAATGCCATCGTAGGGAAGCAGATGGGCATCGTCATAGGGGGAGATGATGCCCTCCAAACTGCGGATGCCCACATTGTCATTTAAGTGGGTCATGTAGAGTTTCTTGCCGTAAAGGGCCAGCATGTCCTCGTTGTGGTTGTAGCAAATTTCATGTCCCGAATCCCAGCAGAAACCCACTGTGTCGGTGTTTTCATAGCGCTCCATGAGAGCGTCTAAGAATTCTCGACCTTCAGTGTTTTCCAAGGCCAGTTTCACGCCCCATTTTTCCGCCTGTTCCACCACGCGGTCAAAATTGCGGAATCCTGCCTCATTGGGAACTTGGTCGTAGTCAAAGGTAATCCACGCATGGGCGACCATCACAGGCACATCATAGCGGCGGCAATCCTCCAGCGTGCCCATGAGGTCATGGAGGGGGATTGCGGAATCTTCTTCCTTGTCGTTCCACAACAGATTGGCCTTTTGAAATGGTGCATGAAGAGACTGGATCGCAAGTCCCTCTTTTTGGCAGGCGATGGCCGTTTCCTCCATGGGATAGCCCTCGTACCAACGGGGAGAGATGGCATGAAAACCCACTTCCCGCAGAAGTGTCATCAGTTCCGCAGGGGGCAGGGAAAACTGCTTACTGACAGATACGCCTAATTTTTGTTTCCACATTGTTATCACCACATTTTTTTGGTTACAATTCTATGAAAAAAGTATAGCACAGCCAAAGAAAAAATACAGCCGTTTACGGTAATTTCTTGCAATTTTTCACCAAATATTATAATATGTACATGAATTTTCCAAAAGGGGAGGGTGTCCCCTCTGCAAGGTGGTTAAAAAATGAACGTAGAAACCATGTATGAAAACCTCGGTATCTCCCAAAAAGTCTATGCCTATGGCGAAACTGTGCTGGAAGGCTTGCGCGACCGATTTGCGGAAATTGACCGTGTGGCGGAGTATAACCAGTTAAAGGTCATAAAAGCCATGCAGGATAACCGCGTCAATGCCACCTGCTTTGCCGCTACCACAGGCTACGGCTATGACGATATGGGTCGTGAGAACTTAGAAAAGGTCTACGCCTCCTGCTTCCATACGGAGGCAGCTTTGGTGCGCCCCCAAATCACCTGTGGCACTCATGCCCTGACGGTGGCGCTGTCCGCCAACCTTCTGCCTGGGGATGAACTCCTTTCCCCCGTGGGCAAACCCTACGATACCTTGGAAGAGGTCATCGGTATCCGTCCCTCTCCTTGCTCCCTCAAGGAGTATGGCGTTCTCTATCGCCAAGTGGATTTGCTTCCCGATGGCACTTTTGACTATGAAAATATCCGCAAGGCTATCAGTGAAAAGACCAAACTCATTACCATCCAGCGCTCCAAGGGTTATGATACCCGCCCCTCTTTCTCCGTGAAAGCCATCGGTGAGCTGATTGCTTTCTGCAAGAGCATAAAGCCCGATGTCATCTGCATGGTGGATAACTGCTATGGTG
>JAGBIE010000014.1 GCA_017935145.1 Oscillospiraceae bacterium | reverse complement strand
TATAAACCACTTTGAATTTCTTTTGTTTTGCGTTAAGAATTTTGAGTAATACTTCGTCAACTGCATCTGTGTATTTACTATCTGCGATAAGTTTGTTTCGCTTTTCATTAAGGCAGTTGAGAATCGTTCCTCGCTCATAGTCGTCGAGTGCTACGTAATACTTCTTTGACATATTTTTCACTCCTTCAGTAAATCCTTAAACGGTGCTTCAGTTGATACGAAAGTATCGTATGTAAAGTTTGCTCCTAATCGAAACCCCATAATAAAACTATCAAGATTCGATTCCCCGTTTACGATGCTCCAAGCATTGACGAAATCAAGAAACTTCTTTTTGTTTTCGCCCGTGAGTGCTTCTGTTAGGAATTCTTCATTCAGCATTAGAACTTCCATCTGCTTCTGAACTGTTTTGTTCTGCCTTGTGCTCCTTGCTTGGGGATCAATGTTACCATAATAGAATTCTTCAATAAATTTTGACATAATCTTGTTTCCTCGTTTCTGTAATTTTTATTTTACGAAGAAACATTGAAATACACAAATGTGTGGGTGAAAAATATGTGTGTTTCTGCCGGCATTTCAACACTTTTTAATCAAGTCCGTTATGAACACCCGCACCATCAAAAAAGAGAGTCGCTATCATGGATAGCGACTCTCTTTTTCTCTTAAAATGTCTCAATGGCTGTTTGCTCTGTGTGGAGCATGGCTTCATACCTTTCCATGTAGGCACGGAAACCATCTACATCCTCCTGCGTAGGTGCTAGGGTAGTGCTTTTTGCTTGGGCAAAAACACGTTTCTCAAGGAATTCTTCCAGCGTCTCACCATCGGTCTTGTGTTGCATGTAGGATGCCAAAAGTGCCATGCCGAATGGCCCTCCTTCGCCTGCTGTCTCCATACAGGTGACATCGGCATTACAAGCCGCAGCCATAAGCTTTTGTCCCACAACAGGCGTTTTGAACAAACCGCCATGACCTGTTAGCGATGTGATTTTCACGCCTTCGGCCTCTAAAATACGCATGCCCAAATGCATGGTTGCCATGGTGGAATACAGTTGCGAGCGAATGAAATTAGGAAGGGTAAATTTGCTGTTCGGACGGCGAATCACCAAGGGTCTACCACTGTCCATATGTGTAATCCCCTCACCCGCCAAGTAGTTGCAGGTGATAACTCCGCCACAATCGGCATCCCCTTGTAACGCCAATTCGTAGAGTTTGGTATAGAGTTCATTTTTATTTGGCTGAGCGCCAAATAGTTGTGCGGTACTCTCCAAAACACTGACCCATGCATTCATATCCCCAGTGCAGTTATTGCAGTGTACCATAGCCACTGGCTTGCCCGCGGGGGTAGTAACCATATCGATTTCTTCATACACACGGCTTAGGGCTTTATCCATCACCAGCATGGCAAAAATAGACGTACCAGCAGATACATTACCTGTTCTGGGCATAACAGCATTGGTTGCAACCATACCGGTGCCAGCATCGCCCTCAGGTGGGGCAAAGGGTACACCAAGAGGAAGAAGCCCATCCAAGCGGGCATACCCATCTTCTGTGAGAGTACCAGCAATCTCTCCAGCCTTAAGCACTTTGGGGAACACTTCGCGCAAAGAACGTTTGAGACCACGTTGAGACGCAAGGTCATTAAATATTTGCACCTTGGTTTCATCATAGTCCATGGCATTGCTGTCAACGGGGAACATACCACTGGCCTCACCCAGACCAACAGCATTGACACCCGTAAGCATATAATGCACCCAGCCAGAAAGAGTTGTTACATGGGCAATCTGTGGCACATGCTCCTCTTGGTTGAGTAATGCCTGATACAGGTGTGCAACGCTCCAACGTTGCGGGATATTAAATTGCAGTTTTTCCGTCAGTTCCGCCGCTGCTTGGGCTGTAATGGTGTTTTGCCATGTGCGAAATGGCACCAACAAATTCCAGTTCTCATCAAAGACAAGATAGCCATGCATCATGCCTGAGATACCAACCGCACCAATTTCATCCCGATAGGATACTGCTTTCAGGGCTGTTTTGAGTCCATCCCAAGCACGGGAGATATCATAAGTCCAAATGCCATTTTCAAAGGATGCAGACCATGTTTCCTCGCCTTTGGAAATAGGTTTATTCTTTTCGTCAACTAAGACTGCTTTGATGCGGGTGGAGCCAAGCTCAATGCCTAAACTGTATTTTGCCATAGCGGTTCCCTCCTGACTAATTTCTAATGTAAGCATAACATAAAATCAAAGGAATGTAAATTATCCATCTCTTGGGAACGGATTTCGATGGATTATCACGGGAGACGCACTGTACAATCACATTACATCCTTGGGGAGGCGGTTACATGCGACTATCAGAAGAAGAAATGAAACGAGAAATTCGGAAAGCCAAGAGGTTCAACACCATTGCATTTATCGTAACCATTATATTAACCATAGTGATAGCAATATCACTTTTCCTCCTTCATAAAAAAGTAGCCGACAGTTTTTCTGTCGGCTACTTTTATTTTAAATATTCCTTTTTCAGCCAGCGAAATGTCTCTTTCTCGCCGTGATCACGCAAGCGGGTTAAAATCTCCCGCAAAGCCTCTCTGGTTTCAGGGTGCATAACATTGGATTCCTGCGATCTCTCCAAATAATCCAATTCACAGCCAACATAGTAGTCCTTCCCGCGGTATACTTTACTGGCAGCGATACGATCCATGACAGATTCCGCCACATAGCGTTTGGGCATGGGAAATGGATGATATCCAATCTCCCCTTCTCGCACATCTGTCCAATATTCAAAATGGTGACGATTGCGCCCCTTATGATGCATCCATGCCGAAGAACAGCCCTCCACGGCACGCTGTCCAGCATTGGGGCTATAGTGCCCATTATAATACTTTGCACCAGGGATAAACTCAGCGGGAGAGTATTTGGAAAGGTCATGACAGAGACCCTGCCAGTAAAGACCTATGCGAAAACAGTTCCACATAACCATATGGCGGTGCTTTGTAATGGTCAAAAAATGCTTAATTGGATGCAAATAATCCCCTTCTTTCGTGCTCTTATTGTAACAAAATTTGCAGAAATTTTCAAGGGGTCTCAGTGTCCATCTCTACCAAGATACTCTTCCAGTTTTTGTAAGGCTTTTTTCTCAATTCTCGATACATAACTGCGAGATATCCCATTCTCATCAGCCACCTCGCGTTGTGTTTTCGGCATCTTCCCATCCAATCCATAACGGGCGGTGATAATCGTTCTTTCTCGCCTGCTTAGTACTTTATCCAACGCCTCGTAGAGTTTTCCATAGGTTTCACGATTGGACAGATCCTCAAACAGGTCTTCATCGGAGCAAATAACATCCATAAGGGATAAGGCGCTTCCATCTTTATTGGTTTCAATGGTGTCGGAAAGAGATATCTCTCCTGCTACGCGTTTTTGTCGCCGAAAATACATGAGTATTTCATTTTCCACACATCGGGCAGCATACGTAGCAAGACGTGCGCCCTTACTCCCATCAAAGGTGGAAATGCCCTTAATAAGACCCACTGTCCCAATAGAGATTAAATCCTCCTGCTCATTACTTTGGGTGTAATACTTTTTCATGACATGGGCAACCAAACGCAGATTTCGTTCAATTAGAATATTTCTTGCTTCCAAGTCTCCCTTTGCAGATCGTTCCAAATAGTAAGCCTCTTCCTGCGCTGACAAGGGTTTGGGAAATACGCCCCCACCCGAAAGGCGCAGAGCATACATCATCGGCAGAAGCAGAAGCCAAGCCGCAGAGTGAAGCACAACATTCACCTCCGCAAAATATATATTCTGCTTGCGCCTGTCCAAATGTAACAAAAAACACCCGAACGGCCGTTCGGGTGTTTTTTCTTATGCTTGTTCGCGGAACTCAATCTTGCCTGTGGTATGATCCATAGACTCCACAATGGCGAGAGATTCCAGATGGTAACCCATGTTGCGGATAATCTGACCGCCGGACTGGAAACCTTTTTCCACAGCGATGCCAATGCCCTCTACCGTGCCCCCCGCTTGATTGACAATGGAAATTAATCCCTGCAAGGCGCAACCGTTTGCCAAAAAGTCATCAATAATCAGCACATGGTCATCCGCAGAAAGAAACTGTTTGGATACCACAACTGTGTTCTTATTCTTATGAGTAAAGGACTCTACCTCTGCCACATAAGTATCGCCAGAGATGTTGATAGATTTCGACTTCTTAGCAAATACCACAGGGACATGAAATTGCAACGCAACTGCGTAAGCAATCGCAATGCCAGAAGCTTCAATGGTCAAAATCTTGTTGATGGGCTTGTTTTGAAAACGTGCGTAAAACTCTTTGCCCATTTCGTTGAGCAATTCAATATCCATTTGGTGGTTAAGAAAGCTGTCCACTTTGAGAACGTTGCCTTCTTTTACAACGCCATCTTTAACGATTCTAGCTTCTAAGCAGTTCATAATCGCACATCACTTTCTGTTATGAATTGACAAAACAAACTTGTCCGTCATGTTGTAAACATTATAACAGTTGTCATCTATCCTTGCAAGTAGGATTGTGGAGAAACGGCACATCTTGCTATTTTTAGTCGAAATCCATAACATATGGCGTTTCATCTTGATGAATTAAGTCATTTTCACAGTATCGTCAAAAACCGCCAAAATCCATTGACAAACGACAATTGTTCGTGCTAAGATGTACCCGTAAGTTCATATATTGCCAGTATAGTTTTTGAGTAACGGTTCTTCCGTTGGGCCAAAATGTTTCTACCGTGACGCCGTAAGTCACGACTATTGGTTTTATCCCCCATGTGGGATGCTGGCAGTTTGTGATTTCACATGCTGCCTTTTCTTTTTGACCGGATAAGTTCAGGGGTTCGCCCGTGTTTTCATTATCCGGGTCTTTCTTTTTTGTAATTCATCGCGAAAGCGATAAAAATTGGAGGAAAAATAACATGAAAAAAATCATCGCACTGCTGTTAGTAGTTCTGATGGTGTTCGGCATGGTCGCTTGTGGCGGTTCCGAAACCAAGAACGAAAACAAGACCATGAAGGTTGGTTTCATCTTCCTGCATGACGAAAACTCCACCTACGACAAGAACTTTATCGATGCCGCTGTGGAAGCCTGCAAGAATATGGGCGTGACCATGGTTCAGAAGACCCAGATCCCCGAGTCCAATGCTTGCTACGACGCTGCTGTGGAACTCATCGAAGTCGAAGGCTGTGACATCATCTTTGCTGACTCCTTCGGTCATGAAGCATTCTTGATGCAGGCCGCTAAGGAATACCCCAATGTGCAGTTCTGCCATGCTACCGGTACTCAGGCTCACACCGCTACCGAACTGAAGAACTTCCACAACGCTTTCGCTTCTATCTACGAAGGCCGCTACGCCGCTGGTGTTGTTGCTGGTCTGAAGCTCAACGAAATGATCGCTAACAACGAAATCACTGCTGAACAGGCTAAGATGGGCTATGTTGGCGCCTTCACCTTCGCAGAAGTTATGTCTGGTTACACCTCTTTCTATTTGGGTGCCAAGTCCGTTTGCCCCAGCGTCACCATGGACGTGAAGTTCACCGGTTCTTGGTATGACGAACAGAAGGAAAAGCAGGCCGCTCAGGCTCTGATCGATGGCGGTTGCGTTCTGATTTCCCAGCACGCTGACTCCATGGGTGCTCCCACTGCTTGCGAAAACGCAAAGGTTCCCAACGTCTCCTACAACGGCTCTACTGCCGCTGCTTGCCCCGAGACCTTCCTCATCTCCTCCCGTATCAACTGGGTTCCCTACTTTGAGTACATGATCACCCAGGTTAAGAACAATCAGCCCATCGCTGTTGACTGGACTGGCACTCTGGAAACTGGCTCCGTCATGCTCACCGACCTGGGCAAGAACGTTGCTGCTGGCACCAAGGAAAAGCTGGACGAGACCATCAAGGGTCTGAAGGATGGCACCATCAAAGTGTTCGACACTGCTAACTTCACCGTACAGGGCGAAACCCTGACCTCCTACATGGCTGACGTTGACTACGATGCAGCCTTCACCAAGGATACCGAAGTTATCGAAAACGGCATCTTCATGGAATCCAAGTTCCGCTCCGGTCCCTACTGGGATGTTGAAATCGACGGCATTACTCTGCTGGATCGTAACTACGGCTAATATTTTATAAACGATAAGGCGAGGCAAGCGTATGCTTGCCCCGCCTTACCCGATTTATTTCCAAGTTTGAACACTGGGTTGACTGAAGTCAGCCCAATCTTGAGACTTGGAAAAAGGAGGAACCTTCTTTGAAAACTGCTGCCATTGAACTGAAAAACATTACAAAGACATTCGGTGCAAAGGTCATTGCCAACAAGAATGTGTGCCTCACTGCAAACCGCGGAGAAATTCTTTCCATCCTCGGGGAAAACGGCAGTGGCAAGACCACACTGATGAATATTATTGCTGGCATCTACTTCCCCGATGAAGGCGAAATTTATATCGGCGGAGAGCAGGTTACCATTACCTCTCCAAAGGATGCTTTTGCTTACAAAATTGGCATGATTCATCAGCATTTCAAGCTTGTGGATGTGTTTACAGCTACGGAGAATATCATCCTTGGTTTAGAAAATCAGGGTAAATTCAATCTAAAAGAAGCCGAACAAAAAGTGGCTGAAATCTGCGAAAAGTACGGTTTTGAGATTGATCCCAAGAAAAAGATTTACTCCATGTCCGTTTCGGAAAAACAGACTGTTGAAATCATCAAGGTCCTCTATCGCGGTGCTGACATCCTGATTCTGGACGAACCTACTGCAGTTCTCACTCCGCAGGAAACACAAAAACTGTTCGCTATCCTTCGCCGTATGCGTGATGACGGCAAGTGCATTATTATCATTACCCACAAACTCCATGAAGTTCTGTCCCTTTCTGACCGTGTTTCTGTGCTTCGTAAGGGCGAGTATGTGGGCACCGTGAATACTGCTGAGACCTGCGAAGCAGAACTTACCGAAATGATGGTCGGTAAGAAGATGGAACTGAACATCCATCGTTCCGAACCCAAGAATGTTGAGGAGCGCCTGAATGTCCGCCACCTGAGTTGTGTCAATCGCCAAGGTGCTAAGGTGTTGGATAATGTATCCTTTACGGTGCGTTCCGGTGAAATCCTCGGTATTGCGGGTATTGCTGGTTCTGGTCAGCGTGAACTGTTGGAGTCCATTGCCGGATTGCAATACCTGACAGAGGGCGATATCTACTATCACAATCCCAAAACTGGCAAAGTCGATGACCTGCGGAACAAGACACCCTTGCAGATACGTGAACTTGGCGTTCGGCTTTCCTTTGTTCCTGAAGACCGACTTGGTATGGGTCTCGTGGGCAATATGGACATTGTGGACAACATGATGCTTCGTTCATATCGCCGTGGTAAAAGCGTATTCTTGGAACGCAAAGCCCCCAAGGATTTGGCTGAAAAGATCATTGAAGAGTTGGAAGTTGTTACACCTGGCACCGAAACTCCTGTGCGCCGTCTTTCTGGTGGTAACGTACAAAAAGTGCTGGTGGGACGTGAAATTTCCTCCTCCCCCACTGTTCTCATGGCCGCTTACCCTGTGCGCGGTCTGGACATTAACTCCTCTTATCTTATCTACAATCTGCTGAATCAGCAGAAAGAAAATGGCGTTGCGGTTATCTTCGTTGGCGAAGATTTGGACGTGCTTTTGGAACTCTGCGATCGTATTCTCGTCATTGGTTCTGGCAAAATTACAGGTCTTGTTGACGCACGTACCGCCACCAAGGAACAGGTCGGTCTGCTCATGACCAAGACCGAGGCCATGGATACTCTCATGGAAGGAGATGGCGAAAATGGCTAATGTAGCAAAAAAGAATCATGAGCCATTGCTACATATCGTCAAGCGAGATGATATGAACACTTGGCAAGCATGGCTTGTTCGTATTGCAGCCATCCTCGTGGGCTTCCTGGTCATTGGTCTCATGTCTTCTTTTATGACAAAGATGTCCTTGGGCGAGGTTTACAACATCATGTTCCGTGGCACGTTTGGTCGTTTGCTGGAAGGCAAAACTACACTTTTGTGGAGATATCTGCAGCAAACCTCCATCCTGCTGTGCTTGGCACTGGCTGTAACACCTGCATTCCGCATGCGTTTTTGGAACTGCGGTGCAGAAGGACAGGCACTGATTGGTGGCTTAGCCGCTATGGTTTGCATGATTGAAATTGGCGATGCCGTACCCAGTGGCGTGCTGATTGCCATTATTGCAGTGTCCAGCATTCTTGCTGGTGCAGTTTGGGGGCTTATTCCCGCGCTCTTCCAAGCGCACTATAAGACAAACGAGACCCTCTTTACCTTGATGATGAACTACGTTGCAACGCAGATTGTTGCTTACTATGTTTATATCACTGGTTCGGGATCCGGTATTATTCAGCCCGTAAAAACTGGCAACCTTCCCCTGCTGTTCGGTCAGAAATACCTTCTGAACATTGTCATTGTGGCGGTACTGACCATTGTGCTCTATATCTACATGAAATACAGCAAACATGGCTATGAGATTACCGTTGCAGGCGAAAGCCAAAATACCGCACGTTATATCGGCATTAATGTGAAGAAGGTCATTATCCGCACTATGATGATTTCTGGTGCCATCTGTGGTATTGCAGGCATGCTGTTGGTTGCTGGCACAGACCATTCCATTAACACCAACACCGTTGGTGGACAGGGCTTTACAGCCATTATGATTTCTTGGCTGGGACAGTTTAACCCCTTCATTATGACTGCAATGGCAGGTCTTGTCACATTCTTGGAAACAGGTGCCGCCAAAATCGCAGATACCTGCTTCTTGAACAGTTCCTACGCTGATATTGTTTCTGGCATTGTCATTCTGCTTGTGGTTGGTTGCGAGTTCTTCATTCGCTACTCCATCAAGCTCCGTCACTCCAAGAAAGGAGGCGCTACCGCATGAATATGCTTGTTGCTTTTATTAGTAGTGCAATTCCCCTTGGTGTGCCCCTGCTGTTCGGCTCTACGGGCGAAATTGTAACGGAAAAATCCGGCCACTTGAACTTGGGTATCCCCGGCATTATGTACGTTGGCGCAATTAGTGGCGTGATTGGCGCGTTTCTTTATGAAATGTCCTGTGGTAATGTGAAAGAGGCCATGGTTCCTGCTTTGGCAATCCTCATTCCCCTTCTGTGCTGCATTTTGGGTTCTGTTCTCATGGGTCTTATCTACAGCTTCCTCACCGTAACCCTGCGGGCAAACCAAAACGTCACTGGCCTTGCACTGACCACCTTTGGTATCGGCTTGGGTAACTTCTTCGGTGGCTCTCTCATTAAGTTGGTAGATAGCGATATGCCTTCCATCATCCTCACTGCCACCAGTTCCTACTTTAGAACATCTCTTCCCTTTGCTGGTAAATTAGGTTGGTTTGGGGAGATCTTCCTTTCCCACGATTTCCTCACCTATGCAGCAATTATCATTGCACTGGTGATGAATTATGTGCTGAACAAGACTAGAGTTGGTCTGAATCTCCGTGCCGTTGGTGAAAATCCTGCCACAGCCGATGCTGCCGGCATTAACGTCACTAAGTACAAATACTTCTTCACCTGCGTTGGTAGCGCTATCGCAGGTCTTGGCGGATTGCAGTATGTTATGGCATACGCCAATGGTGTTTGGTCTAACAACGCATTCGGCGACCGTGGCTGGATGGCAATTGCACTGGTCATTTTTGCTCTGTGGAAGCCTTCCATGGCCATCTTTGGTTCTTTCCTGTTTGGTGCGCTATGCAACGCCAATAACTACATCCGTGGTCTTGGTGATGCTACACAGGAACTGTTCAAACTGCTCCCCTACATCGTTACCTTGCTGGTCTTGATTATTACCAGCATGCGAAAGAAACGGGAACACCAGCCTCCTCAGAGTCTCGGTCTTTCCTACTTCCGCGAAGATAGATAGACACAAAAAAGAGACCGCCTCAATGAGGCGGTCTCTTTTTTTATATCTTTTGGCAGGTAATCCACCCGTCATCCACTTGAAGTTGCCACTGAGCAAATTCAAGGGCGGCGGGACGATGCGTTACTACAATGCAAGTCTTATGCGGTAAGTCATGAATGCGTTGCAGTACAGTTCTTTCAGTATCCTCATCCAAAGAGGATGTGCATTCATCAAGCAGGAGAATTGGGGCACCATTCAGAACGGCACGAGCGATGGAAAGCCGTTGCGCTTGACCATCAGAAAGCCCGTTTCCATTCTCACCAAGTACCGTGTCCAAGCCTTGAGGTAACGACTCTACAACGCTATCTAATGCACTGACGTACAGAGCCGTTTCCACTTCCTCGTTCGTTGCGTCATCTTTTGCCAGAAGCAGGTTTTCCCGCACGGTTCCGCTAAATAGAAGATTACCCTGGGGTACATAGGCAAAAAGCTCTCTGGTGGACGCTGAGAGCGGTACATGACCATTTTCAGTTGCCAGATAGAGTTCGCCACCATTTTCTGGGAAAATACCCAACAGCAGTTTCAGTAGCGTGCTCTTGCCAATACCAGAAGCCCCCGTGACGACAGCAAAGGAATCCCGTGGTAGAGAAAATGTTGCGTTTTCTAGGACCTTATCTTTATCATAGGCGAAGGAAACATCCTCGGCGCAAATGGCGGCGATATCTTCATACGCAACCGACTCAGCAGATTCTGCTTGCACGGTGGTCTCACAAAGTTGCTCTAGTTCGTATAGCCGTTCGCAGGCAGATAAGAGCAGTATGTACTTTGGTAGAACACCCGACAAGTGCACCATAGGTGCATAGAACTGACCAACCAGTTGAGTGACCACCGTCAGTTCTCCAAAATCCATTACTCCTTTTTGCAAGGCAAACGCACTATAAATTAATGTTGCAAAAGCGGTGAAGTACCCAACAAAACTGAGGAAGGTATTGGAGGTGAGTGTAAGAACCCAGCGTCTTTTTTGCAAGCGATAGCGATCCTCCATAAGAATATCGCCACGGCGCAGAACTTCCTTTTGTAGGTTCATCGCCTGCACCACAAGAAGTTTTTCAAAGACTTCTTGGAAGAAACCAGATACCTTTCCATCAGCAGTACTGACTTTCTTATTGAGATCATTGAGATACTTTCGTGCTAAAAGCGCAATGCACACGACAACAAAGCCAAGTGCCAAAAGGAAGCTCGCTAAAATCGGTTCCAAAACGAACAACATGACACCAACAGCAATAATGCGGGTCAGCATAGACAGAAATCCAGGAAAGACAGCAAGAATTCCCTCGTCCACAGCACGAACATCGTTGTTCAGGCGGTTTAAAAGTTCACCAGTGTGGAATTTAGTAACCTTCAAGTATTCTCCGTGGATAATCCGTCCTGCCAAGTCGTGCTTCCAATCACGATCTAATTCCGCCGCAGTCTTAGCGTGCAGATATCTTTGCACAGTAAGGCACACAATGATTCCGCCCACAAAGATAAGTTGTACAGCGGCAGCATGGTAAAGCCCTGCTCTAGTCCCACTGACAGCTTGATTCACGATATTCTTGCTGGCAACAGCAAAAGCAACACCCAACAGCGCTACCGCCACATTGGTCAAAAGCAGCATTATCAGCGCTGGGATACGCTTGGCAGTTCTGCGCCACAGCCATCGCAGTAAAACAGAATCTTTTTTCATCCGTTTCTCCTCATTCGAACACGGCATCCTGCGACAATACGCCGAAGGAATCTTGAATAATACCTTGCTTGGCAATAAATGCGATATTTGGGTCCATGCATAGGGATCTCCTTATCGCCATGATAGCAACGGAATACTACCGCAAGAATTTGCTCGTGTTGGATTCCCTTTTCCAGCATAACGCAGTTATCACCCAGGGCGGTGTAGGTCTCCCCTACACGCACAATACGATGCAAAACATATTTGCCATCCTTTCTGCGATAAAGGACAATATCATACTTACGAATTGTAGCATCAGCCCGCCGTAAAATGACAGTATCTTCACCAGGGTGAATCATAGGAAGCATACTTGTGCCCTGAGGAATCAAACGGACAAGATCTCCCCTATCTAATTGTTCCTGAATTATCGGCATCAGGTCGTCTAATGCAACTTGCTTGCTCATAACAAAAATCCGTTTTCTCTCAGTTGTGCAACAAAGGCATCTACAGCTTCAGTGGCTGTTTTTTCGTTTGCATCGTATTCGCTCAACAATAGCGAAATTAGCATCTCACGTTCAATGCCATTTGCAATGTGTTTCCAAAGAAACGCACCAGTATCGTTAAGGGTAATCATCATATTGACATCCAGTTCTGTCCCAGATGGGATTACCACGGTCTCCCCTGCAATCTCGCGCAGGATAAATCCAGGTTTCAGTTGTAGCATGGGGTACACCTCTTATACACTCATCATTGTTTTACTTGAAACTTCCGCAGCCTCCAAATCCATATTGCACTCCATCTGCCATACGGGAACAGAGTCAAGGATGTGGTCAAGAACATCCATAATCTTCTCGCGATAGTCTGTTTCAGCAGGTCGTGCAGTTTGGTCTAAAAAGGCAAATACCGCTCTACTGCCACAAAACCGATCGATTCGATTTGTCAATCCTTGCCTAATAAAGCAGATGCCAGCTACAGGGACACGTTCGTTTACACTAATATCATCCTTACCGCTCCATGGAGTACCATACGCATACCATGTTCCATTTTCTTGGCGTAGTGCAGGTTTGTCATCATTGAGTAGATGCGCACGTTCTCCAAACTTTTTCAGCCACAATCGAGTGTGGGTTGATTTTCCCGTACCGCTAGGAGCGGAAAATAAATAGGCTTGACCATCTACAACCACAGCTGAGGCATGGAGCATAATGCCGTTGTTTTGAATGAGTCTTTTATAGAAAGTGGCACCAGTTAGAATATATTCGCATTCTTCCGCAGAAAGATGCGGATGGATTTGCTGATATGCACGCCAATCTGCAGAAATCGTCATGTCAGGTGTGGTGTATTCACACATATACGGTTTCGCCTGTTGTTCCGTTCTGCCAAAAGTATCCATCTCAACAACGAGACCAGCGATGCGATAAGTCTGTTTCATAAAACCTCCAAAAAGGAAACAACTCCGGTCTTGGGCAAAGGTTCTAAAAACAAAACCCTTGCCCCAGACCGGAGTCTGGGCGACATATGGATTGCTCCGGTCGTTTTGTGTTAAACATCCCAGTTTGTCTCGTATTTCCCGCCTACGCCAACAGAGGGATTTACAGCAGGCTTATTAGGATCTGTCGGTTCACTGGGTGTTTCGGGGGTAGTCGGTGTTTGAGGAACATCTGGGTACACAGGGTCCTGAGGATAAGAAGGGTTCTCGGGCATAATGTTTGTATTTTCAGAAACGCGCAGGAGGAGAGTCGCGATTTGACTTCTTGTGCAGTCTCTGCGCGGGCCAAACATGTTATCCCCCACACCTTGGGTGATTTTCTTAGCAACTGCCCACTGTACAGCAGTAGCATAATATGCATCATCCGGAACATCAGTAAAATTCGTCTTTGCACTTTCTACAGGTGATCCAGCTGTGCGCCACAAAAGCGTAACGAACTGTTCACGTGTCAATGTCATATCGGGCGCAAAGGTTGTTGCAGATGTGCCAGTGGTAATCTTATTCTCAACAGCCCATAGTAGCGCACTGTAGTAGTACGAATCTTTCACCACATCAGTAAACGCGCAGGATGTTGCTTTAGGTGCAGGTCTGCCCATGGCACGCCACAAAAATGTGACAGCTTCAGCGCGAGTACAAGTCTTTAAGGGAGCAAATTGACCGTCGCCAACACCATTGGTAATATTCTTATCTACAGCCCACAAGACGGCATCATAAAAGTAATCCGCTGCACTGATATCATTAAAAGGATTTGCAGCAGATGCGGTGATCAGCACAGAAGCCAAAGAACAAACCGCCAAAACAATTGCAAAAATGCGAGGTAGACATTTGGATTTATGCATAATCGCCTTTCCTTTCTAGATGGGAGATTTCCCCGGGCGGAGACCGCCCGGGGAAATTTTCATTTAGTCGTTCAAACCAAGTTCCAGGCCATCGGGAATGAGGTCACCTTCTGTTTCGTTATCGAAAACACCGGAACCATCCATGATGTCCTCTACAACAAACTTCTGAATTTCCATGTTAGGAGTTTCAAAAATTTTCATGATATTACACCTCACAATCCGAATCAGTTGCTGAACAGTTTGATTGCGTAGTCACCATACTGAACAAGAGCCTTGCAGAGTGCGGTTTCAACATCAGTTACGCCGTCGCTGTTCAGTCTGTTGGATGCCCAAGCTTCGGGGCTGTAGGCTGTCACTTCACTGTAGTGATCAACACCTTCAGAATCGGTGAACTTAGCGCACACAAAGATGGTCTTGCCATACTCAGTGGAGATAAAGCCTTCAGACTGACCGCCGTAGTAGACGTTTTCGGTCTCTTCATCCACCAGAGATTCCATGTCAACCGTGTAGGAAACATTTTCGGTAGTCAGCTGTTCAGTGACACCGTCCCAAACCAGCAAGGATGCGGTTTCGATGGTTTCCGCGCCAAGGTAATCATAGTAGAAGTTTGCATAGACCTTTTCGTTCAAGGACAAGGACTTACCAAGCACAGAAACCTTGGCGTCAGCAACAAGACTGCTGTTCACAGGCTCCAGAGCGGTCAGGAGAGAATCGCTCCAAGCGTTCAGGCTGTGAGAAACGCCAGCGTTAGCCAGATTGTCGATGTTTACATTGAAGTAGGTCTGTGCTGCAGCGCCGTAGTTCAGCATGGCAGCGCAAACGTCCTTAGTTGCGGCAGAGGTGGAGTTGGCCAATCTGCTCAAGCAGTACTGACGCACGCTGTACTGAACCAGAGGACCGTAGGTGTAGTTGCCGTCAGCCAGTTTCAGGTAAGCACGCATGTAAATGGTGTCACCATATTCAGCAACGGGAATACCGTCGGACTGACCGCCGTAACCACGAGCTGCGCTAGTGGATGCGTAGAGAGCTTCGCTCACATAGTCAGCATTGGCGTAGAATGCATCACCAGGCATCACATCGGAGTGCCATACCAGCATACCGCCATTGTCTTCCACAAAGCTTTCAGCATAACCTTCGAAGATGGTGTACAAGTTTACATGTACCCAATCTTCCAGCGACAAGGAGAACATTGTATTCTTTATGACGCCGTCCATCATGGAGAAGCTACCATCTGCATTGGAGACGGGAACCTTACCTGCGGGCAGCCACTTAGCATTGGGAATCTTGCTGTAGGAGCCAGAGTTGATGGTGAGCTTTGCAGTGTCAGCCACAACAATGTAACCATCAATATAACCAGTGGTGTTAACAGTGACATTGGCAGTACCGCACACGTCAAATGCATAGCCAGTACCTTCGTCATTTGCCAGAATGTAGGTTTCGCCGGAAATCAGTACCGTGCCACCAGCATTGGCAAGGACATAGGAATCATCAGTGGTAGTGCCAACCAAGAGGTCAAGGTTGGTGCCATCCAGAGTCATGTCAGTGATGGTCAGGTCTGCACCCAGGTTATCCACCAGCACATCGTAGTATGCCTTGTACGCCGAACCGACTTCCAAGGTACCATTTCTCAAGGTGACCGTTACGCCTTCGGCAATGGTCATGGCGCTGTAAACGCCTTCCTCAGGAGTGGTTACCGAGTAGGTATAGCCACCGAAGTCCAAGGTCAGGGACTTTTCAAGGGAGACAGGACCGCCTTCAGCATTGCGCAGAAGAGTAATTACAGCATTCTCCTCTGCAGCAGCGATTGCAGCAGCAAGAGTGTTGTATTCAACACCGCCAACTGTTGCAACGGGATTGGTCTGCAATGCGCCAGAGGGAGCAGAACCGAAGATTGCCGCATGACCAGTGACCTCAACACCGTTGGGCAGGGTTGCATTCCAGGGGCTGACGATGGAGGTAGCACCAGCCTGACTAAACAGAGGCCAAGTCAAAGTGTTGCCGCCATTGATGCTAATAGAACCATTACCACCAACGACATATTGATTGCCGCTAGCAAGGGTCACAATTGCAGAATCGGTCACAGTAAGATTCGTGGTACCAGTGGTAATTCTAAAGGCTCGGTTGGGACCGTTTACGATGGAGTTCTCCAAAGTGACTGCAGCAGTAGTTGCGTAACCAAAGGTGATACTACCCTGACCGCCACCGGTTTCTGTGTTGGCGGACCAAACAACAGAGTTGAGGATATTCAAGGTAATATCCGTGTAGTAGATGTCAATAAGGGGCTGATTGGTATTCGTCACGGGACCATAAACAAAGGCATTCTCCAGAGTAAGCTTAGCAGAATCTGTAGTCTGAGAACCGCCGATGCAGAAGGCACGGATGCCGCCGTTGCTGATATAGGTACCGTTCTTAACAGTAAGGTCGGGAGTACCGCCAGTGTAGATGCCGATACCAGAAGCAGTGTGAGTCATGGTGAAGCCGTTCAGGTCAATCACAACAGGACTATCTGCGCTCATGCCGTTGAAGCTTACCTGAGAAGACAGTTCGATGTCTTTCAACAGGGTGAGCGTTACGCCACCGGGAACAGATGCTGCCCAAGTAGCAACGTTGGTATCCAAACCAGCGAAGTAGACCGTGTTACCAGTTGCAGTTACAGCACTGATAGCAGCATTGGCTGCGGGAACAGTTTCGGGAGAAGCGTTGGGTACAGTACCGTAAACGGTTGCAATACCAGAAACTGCAACACCGTTGGGAAGCACTGTGGCCCAAGGATCCTTCTTGACACCGCCTGCATCAGTACCAAACTTCCAGTTCATGCCTTCAGTACCATTGATGGAAACGGTTGCGCCGTTAGCACCAGCAACACCGCTAGTGCCAACCAGACCAACAACAGCAGAGTTGCTGATGGTCAGATCAAGGTTACCAGAGGGTTTAATACCACGGTTTGCGCCAGCAATAACGGAGCCTTCCATGGTCATAGTCAGGTTCACACCATTATCAAAGGTGATAGCGCCATGACCGCCAGTGGTATCTCTGTTAGCGGACCAAACGATAGAATTGATCAGTACGATTTCAATATTATTGAACTTGGTTTCAATCAGAGGAACGTTGGAGTCAACCTTGGAGCCGTAAACGAATACGTTTTCCATGGTCAGCTTTGCGCTGTAGGGATTGCCTTCAGCATCAGTTGTCTGATTACTGTAACGACCCAAGTTCACAGCGTGAGCGCTGTTGATCTGGTGCATAGTACCATTCTTAATGGTCAGATCACCATTACCATAGACCAAGAAGGACCAGCTCTTCTCGCTAGCGTTATTGTTGGTCAAGGTGTTGTTGCCCAAGTCGAAGACAATGGGGTTGGAAGCATCCCAGCCAAAGGGGAATGCAATTTCCTTAGAGATGGTCTGATCGCGGAGCATAGTGATGGTAGCACCACCGTCAACGCTCACAACCCAGTTGATGACATCTTCAGTCAGCTCTGCGTAGTAGAAAGGAACAGCACTGATAAGGGTATCGTTCAGGGTAATCTTGTAGTTTGCAACAGCTTCGGGAACCTGAGCAGGTGCGCTAGACAGGAAATCATCGCCCCAGATTGCATAGAGCGTTACACCATAAGGCACATTTGCGCCAACTCTGTAGTTAACGCCAGTACCATCGGGCTTGGTGTTCCAAGTACGGAAGGCCAAATCACCATTGGTAAGACCATCAGCAGAAGCTGCAGTTGCAACCATGTTATTGCCGTTGGTGGGAGCAACAGTGCCCGTGCCACCATTGGCATCATAGGTCACAACGTAGGGAACATTAACGGAGGTCACACCACCGTCAAAGACGGAAGCAGAACCAGTAATGGCAGTGCCATCGGGCAGAGTGCCAGCCCAATCGGTAACCACAACGCCACCAATTTCTGCAACTTCGGGATGCGCAGCATTCAGCTTTGTACTCATGTCTGTAATCTGCTTATAGGAGTTGCCAGTTTTGGAAGTTTTAATGAAAACCCAAGAAGCACCACGTTCAATCATACCAACGGCATCACCCATGTTCTGATAGGGAGCGCCATTCTTGGCAGTAACAAAGGCTGCACTATAGGCATGAATTTCAACACGGCCATAATATCCGCCATTCATTGCCTGAATTGCACGGCTGTGTGCGCCACCCAAAACAGAGGAGTTCAAGCGAATGAAGGTAGTTCTGTCAGCACCATTGGGAGCATTAGTAGAGCCAACGTTATTCATGCACATGATAACGCCTTCGTTGTAGACCTGAACCTTAGCAAGCCACAGAATACTGTTGGTCAGGTTAATATCTGCACCAGCCTGGTAGTTGTAGATAATGGGAACACTGCTACCCACTGCTTCAGAGTAGAACACTGCGTTGGTAATGTTCACATAGGGCTTGTAGGGTACGCCACTGCCATCCAACTGAGATGCAAATGCAGTACCAGCCACAACAGCTTCAACAGGTGCAGCACCCAAGGTAATCATCTGTGCGTTCTGGAGGTTCTTCACATAACCATTTTTGATTGTCAAGGTACCGTTGCCGAGAACCTGGAACATAGCCGCACCAGAAGCGTTGGTAATGGTATGACCATTCAAATCAATCACAACGGGGTTGGCCTTATCCCAGCTAGTGGGGAATGTGACAGATGCTGTCAAAGAGACCTCTTTCAGCACCTTGACCTCAACACCACCAGGAACAGTGATCATCCAGTTGACCACTTCAGCGGTCAAGGCATCGTAGTAAAGTTCCTGCGTAGAGCCAGCAGGCTTAATCATGAAGGAAGCGTTGTAAACGCTGCCGCTCTGAGTAGGAGCAACAGAGCTGTAATCTACTTCATACTGTGCGTACAGCACGCCACCATGAGGCACATTTTCGCCGGCAGCATAGGAAGTGCCAGTACCATCGGCATGGGTGTTCCATTCTTTGAAGACCTTGCCAGAAGGAGCAAGAGCAGCGCCATCTGCAGCAACAGCGACAGAGTTCAAACCGTTGGTGGAAGCCACAGTGCCTTCGCCACCGTTTGCATCGTAAATCACGGTGTAGGCAATATTCGTGGTAGTCACAGAAGTGCCAACAGTGGTTGCAGTACCTGCAATGGCAGTGCCATCAGGCAAGGTGCCTGCCCAGTCATCAACCACTTCAACATTGCCCAATTCAGCAAAGGGAGCATGGTCACCGTTAAACTCCCAACCCTTGCTAGTGTCAACCTGCTTGCCATTGAGGAAGATAAAGTTGGTGTTACGGGCGATAATACCGCCGACAGCCATGTTCATATAAGGATCGCCAAGCTTAGCAGTAACAAAGGCAGAGTTATCCGCATGAATTTCAATACGGCCTGCGAAGCCAGAGGTGTTTGCATGAATGACACGGCTGTATGCACCACCGCAAATAGAGTCAGTCAAACGAACCAAGGTGGTTCTATCTGTGGAGGTAATACCAGCTCCAGAACCAAGGTTGTTCACAGCCACGATAGTAGCAAGGTTGTAATTAGCAGCCTTGGAAGTCCACAGGATACTGTTGTTCATGGTAATATCAGCACCTGCGAGATAGTTGTAAATGGTAGCAGCACTACCTGCTTCGTGAACAACTACAGCATTTTCAAAGGTCAGAGCGGGATGATAGTATGCGCCGGTGCCATCCTGCTGAGTGCCACTCACGCCAAGGGTGAATGTCACAGTCGCCTGATTGTTCTTCACATAACCATTTTTGATTGTCAAGGAGCCATTACCATTGAGCAGGAACATGGTGTTGGCAGCACCATTGCTAATGGTGGTACCATTCAGATCGATGACAATGGGGTTAGCGCCATTCCAGTCTGCGGGGAATACGACAGTTTCAGCAAGGGAAACATTTCTCAGAGCTTCAATTTTCACGCCACCACCAACGGTAACAGCCCAGTTGATGACGTCAGCAGAAAGAGTTTCATAGTAGAAGACCTTGCCGGGAACTACGGGAACGGTCAACTTGAAGTTTGCAACAGTCTTGTCGCAAGAAGTGGGAGCATCCGCAGTGGGATCGTCAATCCAAACAGCGTAGAGTGTGACAACATCGCCATTGACATCGGTCAAATTGTTGACAGAGTCACCAACTGCATAGGATTCACCATTGCCGTCTGCAGCAGTGTTCCAGCCTGCGAAGAGCTTACGATCCATGGTCAGCACTGTATCGGGCAGTTCATCTGCAATATCATAGGTCATGTACAGGGAATTGGGAACTTCGCCGTCACCACCGTTGGCGTTGAATTCTACGGTGTAGTTAATGGGAGACCAAGAAGCAGTAATGGTCATATTTTCTGCAGGCATGACAGCGGGAACATCTACGTCCCAACCTGCAAACTGATAACCAGTCTTAGTGGGGTTAGCGGGAGCAATTACAGCGTCGCCAACCTTTTTGACGATAGCATCCACTGCTGTGCCACCAGCGGTTTCAAAGGTGATGGTGCGAACATCCACAGCGCAGGGGTACAGCGTAGTGCCAACAGCAACATTGTCGCCAGCAATATAGGACACGCCACTACCATTAGCCATGGTGTTCCAGCCAGCAACCTGTCCCTCCCCTACTGCGATATCGGAAGCAGACACAGTAACAGTGCTACCAACAGGAGCTTCCACAGCAGAGATGAACTGACCATCAGCCATCTTAAAGATGACATTGCTATTCAGCGTGACTACAGGGGCATCACCAAAGCTTTGTGCCTTCAGGTTGGAAATAGCAGTGCCATCGGGGGCAGTGCCAGACCAAGCATCCAAAAGAGTACCGCCTGCCAAAGTCATATCGACGGGATCTTGACCTGCACCCCACTGGAAGCCGTTGACATTCACACGCCAACCAGCACGCTGTAAGGTGCCGTCAGAGGTAGCAATCACGGAGTTCTCAAAGGTGAGGACGCCATTCATAACAAAATCCGCAGCGGAGTTGGCGGGTTTTGCCTGAGAGATAATACCAGAGGTAGAATCACCGCTGTTACCAATGATGGAGTCTTTCACATTGAAATTGAGCCAAACCAGCTGCTCAAAACGCATGTTGCAACCAAATGCGTTGGTCTCAGACCAAATCACAGAGTTCTCTACGTTCACAACGGGTCTGTTATAAACGGACCAAAGAACCAGGTCACTATATGCAGCGCCTTCTTTAGTATGGTGCAGGAATGCATTTCTAACATTCACAGTAACAATATTCATCAATGTGCCGTCTTTAGCCGCTGTGCTGGCACTAGTACCACCGACAGTGAACATCTGACCACTGCCATTGTGCTTGTAAACACCATTCTGCACAGTGAAAACGCCATCGCCATACAAAGAGAAGTCAGCTTGGCTGGCATCGCTGGTCAGGGTGTGACCATTGAGATCCAAGGTGACGGGGTTTTCCATCATCCAAGTGGAGGGGAAGACTACTGCATTAGAGTGAGTAGCATCCTTCAACAGGTAGAAAGTCACACCGCCGGGCACTGTGGATGCCCAGTTTGCAACATCGGTAGTGAAATTTTCAAAATACACAGTACCTGCAGAGCTAACTGCCATGTAAGTTGCTGCATCAGCAGTAGTGGTAGCAGGAGCAGCGGACGTAGTTGCTGTACCCCAGACTGCGGAACGGAAGTTTTCGCCTTCGGTAGCAGCAACAATCTTAACACCATTGGGCAGAAGAACGTCCTTGTCATCATCTGCACGGGTAGCGGTGGGCGCAGTACTCCAACAGTAAACGTATGGACCATTGGAGTTCTTGCTGGTATCACCATTGATATAGGTAGTACCGCCACCGAAAGCAACACGGGAATAGAAATTGTTTACAATTACCGCATTGTTAAAGGTGAGATTCATCACGCCAGAAGCCTGACGGAAGGCACCATTGGTACCGCCAATGACAGAGTTGTTTACGGTAACGTTGAGCGTTTCCGCATTGTCAAACTGAATCACACCGTAACCTTCAGGATGATTCGTAGACTTATAAGAAGACCAAATATAAGAGTTGTTCAGAGTAAGATCAACCAGTTTATATTTAGACTCAATGATACCACCATTGGCATCGGTCTTAGGACCATACAGGAACATGTTTTCCAAAGTCACAATGCCCTTGTAGTAATCGCCGTTGGTATCAGTCAAATAGCTACTGCTGTAACCAATGCCGATGGCACGGGCAGTAATGTTCTGGACGATAGTACCATTCTTAATGGTCAGATCACCATGGCCCTTCAGCAAGAATGCCTGACTTGTGCCAGTATTGGTAATGCAATGGCCATTGAGATCCAAAACAATGGGATGATTTTCAACGACCCAAGTGTTGGGGAATTCTACATAGGCGTTGCCAGTGAAGTCCTCCAACAAGGTGAAGGTTACACCACCGTCAACTTCTACTGCCCAGCTTGCAACACTGTTATTCAGCGCAGCAAAATAGGATACAGTACCACTAGTGTTTTCCACTGCTTTCCAAGTAGCAGCAGATTCCTCAACAGTGGTGGGCTTGTCTACTGCCATGGCAAGGCCAGTGAGGCAGGCAACAATTGTTACCAGAGTGAGGACCAGGAAAAGCGCTTTTCTCAAGAGGATACACCCTTTCTCAAAGAAATTCTTTGCTATCGTTTCGGTCGAAACCGTTAGTGCGGGAGTTGTTCTCCCCTGCCCGCATTTCTGCGGATGCTGGCGGGGACAGGCAACTATCATGCTCTGTTTCAAGCAGAGCATGACTTTGGGCGCCCAAAGTCTAAATATATATTTTGGAGTGAAGTTTTAAGATTTTTCGCTATAGAAGAGTTCGAGCATTAGTTGATCTAACGCTTCTTTATCAAGATGGAACTCCATATAGGAATCGTTCAGGACATTTTCACCCTTGAGCGTAATAACATCGTTAAGGGTATATTCCCGATAGCGAGTAAGTAAGGAACTGAGAGATGCCAGTGTGCAGTCCGTCACGATGTAATCATCTACATCTTCATAAACCGAATAGATAAAAGTTTCGCTTTCATCCAAGGTTGACCACACAGCATTCAGAAAACCTTTCATATATTTACTCTGACGTTCCATGCGGGATGTATTAAGCTGGTTGCCTACTTCCTTACGAGCGCGCACATAATTCACAGCCTGTGTGCCGTTGAGTGTCTGTTCGCCCATGGAAATTGTAGGATCTACGGAGGAGAGGTCTTCCGTAACATGAACAGTTACACCGCCAACTGCGTCATTAAGGCGAGAAATAGCGTCCATGTTCATGGAAAGATAATAATCAATCCGCAAACCATTAAACAGGTCCGAAACCGTTTTTCGCACATTTTCACAGCTGTCATGCAGGCCACTACCATAGGTATGCGACAAGGTCAGCTGTGCATAGCGCGAACCAGCAGGTTTTCCTCCCAAACCCAAAACAGGCATTTTCACCATGGTATCACGGTTCAGTGCCAAAATATCAATGGTTTTATCCTGCTCGTCAAAAACCAAAAGTGATACCATGTCTGCGTCACCTTTATTGGAGGAGTATTCACTCCCCTGCATTGCACCAAAGCGGTCAATGCCAATGACTAGCATAACTGTGATATCCTGCCGAGGAAAATAAGGAACGCCGTCACGAATAATGGTTTTGGATGCATAATCAGTTTCTGGTGCCACGCCACCTGGGGTTACACTTTTCAAAATCTGTGCCACACAGAGGACCATGACCACCAGAAGAATCAGTACAGCGCACATTAGCAAAAAGCCACGGCGCGGAATTCTAATCTTCATGATTCAATCCAATCCATTCAAATGTCTTATTCAGCTTTCTTCTTTTTCTTCTTAGAGGCAACAATAGAAAGAACAACAATGCACACAGCGCAGATCACCAAAAGGATGACCCACAGCATCAGGTTGCTGTCTTCCTTCTTCTCGGGCAACTGGGATGCATGCAGATCCTCTGCTTCCACAGCAAAAACAATGGGGCAAAGGTGATCAAGGGAAATGGTTACAGTACCATCACCATTGTTAACAGTATCCTTTGCGGGATCCCACTGGCCATCGAGGTAAGACATGGCATAGACCTGTACATCAGCATCCACGCCAAGGCGGAAGGTCAATTCAATATGGACATCTTCGTTTGCTAAGTATTTAACGTGATCATCGTGGATCAAAGTAGCATCAAAGATATCGCGAACTACAGGCGACTTGGGGGCATCGTTGCCGTATTCTTCAAAAGGAAGCTTTGTAGTTCCCTTGTTCAAGCCATCATACGCTTTTTTCAGAGTATCGATAACTTCTGCGGGCACTTTCGTTGCTTCATCCACGGCAGAGATGGGGGTGATGACCAACTGGTCCTTATAAACAGGCACGTCATCTTCACCCGATTTCACCAAGACGGCAACTACAACTTTGTTATCCACAGTTGTAACAGGTACCGTCTGAGGACCATCCTTGTAAGAGATGCTGCGCACAAAATCCTCACCGGCGGCAAATGCCGGAGCCATGAGGGAAATGCACAACAGCAGCACGACAAGAATTGTGACTACTTTTTTCATTGCAACATTCAACTCCATTTTTTCATTATGCTTATATACATCCCCGAAGGGAAAATATAACTGGGTTATTGTTCGTCAAACAGGAACTCCGCCATTTGTGACAGGCGCTCCAGCGGGGCACTCCCCTGCTTGGCGAGGATAATCTCTGTCGCATCTCCTATGTTAGGTTTGCGACGTCCCATATTATGGGAATCACTGCCCATAAAATGTATTCTGTTTTCGCGTAGATATTTCAGTGCTGTGCGAGCGGTGTTTCGCTGAAGGAAGAAATCCGCGTTACACTGAATCATAATAGAACGCCGGCGCAAATCGTCTAAAACGCGTTTGGCATTGAATAGGTACAAATAGCGTTCCACATGGGCAAGAACGGGGGTGATTCCGTGTTTTACAGAAATCTCTTCCACTTCATCCAGCAACACATCGGTCCACTCAACAAAGGGCATTTCCAAAAGTAGATAGCCACTTTTATTTAATGTGAGTTCTTCCAATCCTTCCCAATTGCTTATGCCATGGAAGAACAGAACCTCTGCCCCAAGAAATAGCTCCGGCATATCAGAGTGGAGCGTCATCTCCTGTCTAAGAACGAGCTCTGCTTCGTGTCGCCGTGCTATGAAGCACTGCAGAGTATCACGATCGGCATAGAAATGAGGGGTTGCAATCACGCGGGTTATCCCCTGAGCCGTTTCTGTCTTCAATATGCCAATCGATTCTTCCACACTACGACTTCCATCGTCCATGTTGGGAAGCACATGACAATGTACATCAGTTAGACCGGTGTATTTCACTTTTTACCCTGTTCCTTTTCGGCCTCTGCTTCCGCCATTTCTACTTCCTGCGGTTGTGAATACTTGCGATAGGAACGGCGGTATGCGCGACTGCGACTAGCGTAGGCACCTGCATACTTATGACGACCGTAGTGACCATCGTAACTCTTGGGATATCTTCTCAAATCATCTATAGTGCAGTTAACCAGCACGCCAAGGAGGTGTGCGCCAACAAACTGGAACTGGCGAATGGTCGCAGAAAGACCAGTACGGTCGCAATAGTTCTCGCGAACAACCAACAGCATGCCATCCACGAACTTAGCAGTAACCAATGCATCACTGACCTCCAGCACAGGAGGCAGGTCCAAGATGATGTAATCGTAAGATTCTTTGAAGGAATCCAAGATTTCACTCATCTTTGCAGAACCAAGAAGTTCAATGGGGTTGGGAGGAATACGACCAGCTGTGACCACGTGAATGGGATTACCATTCTTCTGTTCGCAGACCTGCACAATTTCCTTGGCGGTAATCTTCTGAGACAGAAGGTTGGTAAGACCAGGAATACGATTAAGTCCAAGTTTCATGGAGATAGACGGACGGCGAAGGTCACATTCTACCAAAAGAACACGTTTGTCCATCTGCGCCAGCGCATAAGCAAGGTTAATCGAGGAAACAGACTTGCCTTCGCCGGAGAGAGCACTAGACACGCCAATTACATGGCTGTTTTTACCATCAGCAAAGGAGAATTCTACCTTGGTGCGAAGCAGTTTGTAAGCTTCAGATACAACAAAGGGCGTGTCATCACCAATGACACCATGTACAATCTTCCCTTTTTCAGCGCCATGAGGCTTTTCCTGCTGTTTCTGAGGTGCATAAGCGCGATCATAATAGTATCTATTTTCTTTGCCACTACTGCCAATATCAGGAACTTCGGAAAGAATGGGCAGATCACAGACCTGCTTAATATCTTCTGCTGTGCGAATGGTTGTATCAAAAATCTCGCGAATGGCAATAATTGCAGCTACAAACACAAAGCCCAGCATGAACGCTAGAAGCACGTTGGTGGTATAACTGTCGTTATTACTTGGACTACCAGCAGGCACTGCCGTTTCAATCACCTTAGCGGATGTGCCATCAATCACACTAGAGATCCTTTTGGGTAGTATCACTGCCGCAGCATTTGCGAGATCGGCAGCTTCCTGAGGATCTTGACTTGTTACAGTGACACGGAAAATTTCTGTATCATCCACAGAAGAAGCAGAAAGCATGCCACGCAACTCAGCAGAACTTCTGGGAGAATCGGCATAGTCAGCAATTTCTTCCAACGTGGGACGGCTCTTCAAAATTACAATGTAAGAACCAACCAAGCCCTTAGATGCAGTCAGGTCCGCATAGCTGATACTAACGGATTGACCAAACACTGAGTTATTAACATAGAACAGCGCAGAGGACTGATACATGGGCACAACAGTAGACTTGGTATAGAAGAAAGCTGCAACTGCACAAAAAACCGCTACAAGCAGCAAAAGCCAAAGCCGGTGTAACACCGCTTTGAAAATTCTCTGAAGATCAATTTCAACTTCTCTTCTTTCCGTGTTTTGTTCGTTCATGCTATTCCCTCACAACGTGTATTCCTTGTAGGGCTTTTCTACAAAAGACAGAACCCCACCTATACATTAATTCAACTTATTGTACAAGATTTACCATACGTTTGGCAATCCGTCTATATAGATATATATCCTTATAAATATATATCAATTTTTTAAGGAATTCCTAGCTATTTGGCGTTTTGCCATTTTAAGCCAAAAAAATAATTGTAAATTTTTTTAAAAATTATGCGTTTTTTGCAAGGAATCACATAACATACGGCAATTTACACATTAAAAAATTTGTAAAAAACGTAAGCTTGCTGCCCACATTTAGTTGGCAGCAAGCTTATCTATGTAATTCACGCTCACGTATAGTGTTAGCGAGCTACTAGGTTGCAACAGCAACATCCTCATCACGGTTTGTCGCCAAATCTTCATTCGCAGAACCATTGACGATTTCAGGGGCTCGGAATGTTGGCACAACCTTTTTCAGCGTCTCACGCACAAGCTTATCGTCCTCCGTGCGACACGCATCGCGCAAAAGGGCAAGTTTCTCAGCAATTTCTTTTTGGCTGCACGCAGTATCGCGCTCGATAAAGATCATTGCATTTTCAGTCTTATCCAGTTCTTCTGTCTTAACAAGTAGCTCTTCATAGAGCTTTTCACCGGGACGAAGACCAGTCTCCACAATTTCAATACCAGGAACACCCGCCAGTTGAATCATGCTAATAGCTAAGTCCAAAATCTTCACAGGCTGTCCCATATCTAAAACAAAAAGTTCGCCATTGTTTGCCATAGCACCGGACTGAAGTACTAACTGTGCCGCCTCAGGGATGGTCATAAAATATCGAATAATCCGCTTATCAGTAATTGTCACGGGACCACCGTTGGCAATCTGCTTCTTGAACAGAGGAATGACCGATCCAGCTGAACCAAGAACATTGCCAAAGCGAGTTGCGCTGTATTTAACCTTGCCACTGGTGCTGGCGCTCTGCACGATCATCTCACACATGCGCTTTGTGGCACCCATAACATTGGTGGGATTCACAGCCTTATCTGTGGAAACCATCATAAAGCGTTCCACGCCATACTCTTCACACAGGTCCACCAGAACAGCTGTGCCAAAGACATTGTTTTCAACTGCTTCGATGCAGTTATTCTCCATAAGGGGAACGTGCTTATGCGCTGCCGCATTAATGACAATTTGCGGTGTATGAGCTTTCATAACGCGTTCCATGGCTCGGCGGTTGGTGATGGAGGCAATTTCCACCTGCAGATCCAGTGTGTCCCCGTAAAACATGCGCAATTCCTGTTGGACATCATACGCACCATTTTCGTAGATATCTACAAGCACAATCTTGCGAGGTTGCATCTTTGCCAGCTGACGGCAAAGTTCAGAGCCAATGGATCCGCCACCACCAGTAATTAAGATAGTTTTATCGCGGTAATAGGCCTCTGTCTTAGCGTCAGCCATTTTCACCGGTTCACGGAACAGGAGTTCTTCAACATCAAATTCTCTGAGCTGACGTTTTCCATCCGCAGTTTGCATGACAGGATAGTCATATGCTTTAATGCGGTAACCTTCGTTCAGATAGGACTCAAAGAGTTCTTTTCGCTTGCCGTTTGGCAGATTGGGCAATGCAAATACAATTTCTTGTACACCATGTTCACGCAAATGCTCAAAAACATCCTCGTTTTCCAAGAAGACAGGTATGCCATGGACTTCCCTGCCCGCTTTTTCGCTCTTAATATCCACAAAGCAACACGGCACATATGCCGCGGCACTATTGTTGAGCAGTTCTTCTGCCAAAGTTACGCCAACGCGACCTGCGCCAACGATGGCAATTCTAACTTTATTTGTTTCTTCCCGTGCTTCACTTTGCAGGGTAAAGCCAGAGAAAACCCACAGAAGCTTATTGAGAAAGCGTCCTTTTTGATTCTTCTTATTGGCACCCTTATAAGCGTAGCGATACATCATGCGCATAATGAGGCAAGCCAAAAGATTCATGCAGGCAATTGCCAGCAAAAAAGATCCCAAGACTTGCTGAAACGGCATAAGACGATGCAGTGTATAGTTCAGTAAGAAACCACAGCCGTCAGCAACCGCGAGGCGGATGTAGCACTGTACGCCACCATATCGCCAAATCTGACGATAAATGCCACCCACAAAACGGGCCGAAAAAATACAAACCGAAGCGGTGGCAATTTGAATAATGAGTTCATTGCGGGTAATAGGGTTTGCGCTTTCATAGAAAAACATGAGAAGCATATGCACCGCAGTTAGAATGATAAAATCATATCCAACCAGCAGCCATTTGACATTCAAACGCTTCATGCCAGAAACCTCCACCCAGAATTAAAGTATCGTACACACCAAAATGTGCACACTTTGATTTAGTATACCAAATTTCCGCTTTCTTTGCAAGAGATTTTTGTCGATAATGCACCATATCGACATAGATGAAAAAATAACCCCCTCGGAGATATCTCCAAGGGGGTAAAAGTTTTTCTTACTTTACAGAAGTGATGTGGGGCTGTGCACCGTTGTACCAGTACAGGAAGCCTTCCATATCCACCTTGTCGCCAACCTTCAAAGCCTTAACAGCTTTGTAGACATCGGTGTCCTTGCCGCACAGATAGGATTCCACGCAGAAAGTGTAGGTTTCGCCATTCAGAGAAGCGTTGAAATACAGATCATCGCCATCCTGGCCAGTGCCGTTCCACTTGTAGAGGAAAGCAGCGCCTTCATCGTTGGAAGCCTCAATGGTCAAGCCCTTGAAAGAAGCGAACATGTTCATCTTCTTTTCCAGTTCAGCCTTGCCCAGAAGATCAGTCACATCAATGGGTTCTGCGACATAGTTACCTTCCAGGATTTCGTAAGTAGCATCAATAATTTCGATTTCGCCATCCCAAGTGGACTTAAAGCCAGTCACCTTCAGCTTAGTGCCAGTGACCATCTTGTCATAGTCTTCCTTGGAGCAAGGCATGTTGTACAGGAAGTAAGCGCCGTCTTTATCCTGAGTATAGAGGGTAGCAACGCCAACGCCGTCCTTTTCCCACCAGCCCTGCTTAGCCTGCACAAAGGTTTCAACCACGACTTCGCTGTCCATGGCAGCAGCTTCATACTGAGCATAAGTCATAACGCCTTCGCCTTTTGCATGGATGTCTTTCTTGGGTTCGGTGCCACAAGCCACCAGGGCAAACACCATAACCAGTGCCAGCATAAGTGCAACGATTTTTTTCATGATCATTCTCCTTTTTGTAATTTGGTTTATACCAAAGAAATGATTGTCATCATTATACACGGGCGAAAATAGAAAATCAAGAGTTTTTGCCGTTTTTTCTGCGTTTGGCGCGCAGTTGTCCTATCACGAAATACAAAGCAAGAAATACCCACACTGCGCCAAGGACACCCAGTAAAGCAACAGCTTCCGTAGGCAACTTGCCAAGGCTTCCCTGCCCTACTGAACCTGCAGACAGCTGATCCAGACGGTAAAGCGCCGTCACCTCTTGCTGGAGTTTCTCTAGATACGCATCATCCACAGTCTGTTTCCGCTTTACAGATTTTGTGACATTCTCAATCATCTGTCCTGCCGCATTACGCAAAGAAGTAGATCCATTAAAGACAGGTGTCACAAAGGTGTTCTCTGTGTATTTCGTGAGCAGGTTTGTAGCATCAATCTTAACGGAATAATGCTCATCATTATCCACACCACGATTTGCGATGTATGTGGTGTATTTTTCGTCCTGCTGAGCCTTTAGTGTAACAGGGGCATAGCCTTCCGTGGAAGAATAGCCGATTTGCACATCGTTGGTCAAAAGGAACTGCGTAAAGAGCCACGATGCCAAAACCTCTTGCGGGTCTTCCTTGTTGAAGACACAGACGGAAGGACCTTGAGAAATCATGACGGGATTTTCAGGGTCTATTTGAGGTATGGGCAACACTGCAATTTCAAAATCCACAAGGCGATCTTCGCTAATGTCAATGAGTGGTGCGTCACTGCCCATCCATGTAGCACCCGCCGTGGAGTCTACTGCAAAAACGCACTGGCCAGCATTGAGGAAATTTGCTGGATAGCCAGCAATCTTAAAGGTGGAAAATGCGCCTGCCTCTACGTGCTTTGCAATGTCTGCAAGAAATGCATTTGTAGTTTCATTAAAAATCTCCACATCGCCAGCGTCTGTAGAGTATCCGGCGCCACATTGGCGAAGATACTGAATCATCATATTATCGGTAGACTTATAGATGAACGGCAGAAGTACCTTCTGCCCATTGAGAAGATACGTGCCTTCTTCATCTTTCTTTGCGGCCGCCTCCGACACTTCCCACACAAAATCCCATGTGAGAACCTCAGGCAATGTATAACCCAGCTTCTCCAGATAGGTTGCGTTCACATAGCAAGCTTCGGTAGAACGCATGAAGGGCAACGCAAAGTAGGTGTCCCCTATTTTGCACTCCTCCAAGAATTGCGGTACAAGTTCCTCTTTGGTAGGCCCGTCAAAGGCAAGTGCAGAACCACCAAGCCCATAAGACGGGTCATTCATAAGCACGTCCAAGGGGACAACACAATTCGTACCCGTTATATAGGTTGCAATATGGTCCGGATATGTGATGCACACATTCGGTGTTGTGTTTGTAGCAATATTGGTGATGACATCGTTATAGATGACACCATAGTCTGTATACAGCCGTAGTTGCACTTTTACATTGGGATAGAGGGCTTCAAAGTCTTCTATGGCTTTTTCATACACCTGAACCTGATGAACGTTCGTATCGTTCTTTGCCCAAAATGTAATTTCATGTTGCTTTTCCGCATCAAATGTCTCAGGCATCACAAACTCAGGGTTTTGGCGTTTACCATGGCAGGCCACGAGAGAGAACACAGAAACACATACAAGAAGAAGGGCTAGTACTTTTTTCATCATCCCTTGGTCCCTCCTCTTGCCACGCCTTCCATGATTTTATTGCGGAACACCAAGAACAGCACAATCAGTGGCACAGAAATAGCAAATGCTGCCGCCATCATAGCAGGAATGTTTTCACGGCCAAATCCGCTCTCCCGAATGGCTTGAATGCCATTAGAAACGAGGAAATACGCTTCCTCATCTGTAATGAGACGAGGCCAAACATAAGAGTTCCAGCACTCAATCACTTTTAAAATAGTGATAGTCACCAAGGTAGGACGACAAATTGGTACCATGACTTTTAGCAGATACTTCATGTCAGACGTGCCATCAGCCTTGGCAGCATAGTAGAGTTCATCAGGTACTTGTGCAAAATTTTCCTTGAGCAAATAAATGTAGAACACAGAGGCAACAGAGGGCAGGATGAGACCCATGAAAGTGTTGCGAAGATTCATGGTGGTAATGGTCACAAAGTTTGTGATAATGACCAGTTCACTGGGAATCATCATCAGCGCCAGCAATAAGGTAAACGCTAGGTTCTTGCCTTTAAAATCCAAGCGCGCGAAACCGAATGCCGCCAGTACTGTTATAATCAGCATGATTGCTGTCGTCAACACAGTAAAAATAAGTGTATTGAGGAAGTAATCTGCTAGTGGCACAGATGTGAACGCAAGAATGTAGTTTTCCAGCGTGGGGGCAAGGGTGAACATCTGCGGAATATATTCCGCATTATATGCCCCATACCCCTTTAAGGACGTGAGAAGCATCCAGTAAAATGGGAAAAGGACAATAATGCCCCACAGGGTCAAAAACGAATAGGTAATGACACGGGTAACACTTTTGCGGGCAAGAGATTCCCGCTCATGCTTCAGAATGTTGTTTTTCTTACTCATAGCAGTGTCCTCAACCGTAATGCACATGCCGTTTGCGGATAATCAGATTCAGGCATGTGATGGTCAAAATAATCGCAAAGAGCAAAATTGCCGCAGCGGATGCATAAGACGGATAGCCACCGCTGTTGCCATAGAGCATATCATAGACATAGCCGACAATGGTGTTCATGCCCGCCGCATTGAGGTCTGTGCCAAACAATGCCACAGCATCGCTATAGGCCTTAAACGCGCCAATGAAGCCCGTCACGATAAGGTAGAACAGCGAGGGGGAAATCATGGGTAGCGTAATTTTCGTAAACACACGGAATTTGGGTGTGCCATCGATACGTGCGGCATCGTAAAAGTCCTTGCGCACAGATGCCAGTGCTGCCGTCAGGATAAGCACCTTAAACGGCATAACCACCCACACGGTGTAGAAGCACAGGACAAACATCTTTGCCCAATAGGGACCATCGATAAAGTCAACAGATTCACCGCCGAAAAGACGAATCAGCAGGTTCACCATGCCATCTGTATACGCAGTGGGCTTAAAAAGAATCATAAACACCAAGCCAACAGCAAGGGTGTTTGTGACATAAGGCAGGAAATATACCGTTTGGTAGAGATTACGCAAAGGACGGATAGAGTTGAGCGCCACAGAGATAAGAAGTGCCAACCCTGTAGAAACAGGCACAGTGATAATGACCAACAGAAATGTGTTTTTTAGTGCCTGTAAAAAGTAAGGGTCGTGAAGCACATAAGAGTAGTTGTACCAACCTGTGCCAACATAGGTTTGAGAGGCAAAATTAAAGGATTCCTCAAAGGAATAGATGACCACATCCACAAGGGGATACACCATGAAAACGCCGAGGAACAAAAAAGCAGGAAGCAGATACAGCCAGCCTTTTGCATTTTTATGATCCAATCTTCATCTTCTCCTCTCTCCGCATGATTGCAGCATGTAAGGGATTTGAATTCATTATACAGCATGCGCAAAAACAAGTCAAATATTGCCAGTGGCAATCAAACAAAAAAAGACCACAGTGCTGCGGTCTTTTTTCACATATGTGATTACAGTAAAACGTTAACTGAAACCTTGTCGTAAACATCTTGAATTTGTTCCATGGTGGGGGTGGCAGAACCTTCACACATGGCGTTTGCACAGGCGGTAGCCACGCTCCAATGAGCCGCCTCTTTCCAAGAAGCTCCTTGTTGTAGATAGTGCACCACTGCAGCCAGCATGGCATCACCAGAGCCAACAGTGCTACCAATGGCAACGTGAACACCACGGCTGTGAAGCACGTGTTCCTTGGTTACAAATAGCGCACCTTCCGCGCCCATGGAAACAACCACCCGCTCCACACCTTGCTGAACCAGCTGACGTGCAGCCGCAATCACATCGCGTTGATAGTGCAGTTGTTCACCAAACAACTCTGAAAGTTCGTTAAGATTAGGCTTAATCAAATTAGGTTTTGCGGCAACGCCTAATTTCATCGGCATACCAACAGTGTCCAGCGCAGTAAAAACGCCTTTTTGGTTTAGGGCAGTAATCCACTTTGCCAATACATCGTCAGGCATTCCGGGCGGGTTTGCACCAGAGATTACAACCGTATCCCCTGCCTTGCACGCAGAATCAATTTTTCCCCACACTTGGGATAGAAGTTCCTCCGTTACAGGCGCACCTGGTTCGTTCAGTTCTGTAGTGGTGTGCCGCAAGCGGTCATTGATTTTTAGATTGGTGCGTGTGGGATATTCGCTGGTGACAAAATCATGGCAAATGCCCATTTTGTCCAGTTCGCGACGGATAAACTCGCCACTTTCGCCACCCACAATACCCGTAGCAAGGGTGTCGCCACCTAGAACCTTTACCAGTTTGGCAACATTTACACTTTTACCGCCGGGGTCTTTGCGAGTGCTGAGAACACGGTTCACACCGTCTACCCAAAAACCATCCACAAAGAGGGTTTTATCCAGCGCAGGATTGAGACACACAGTAATAATCATCCTGTATCCCCCTTTTCATGACTATGGAAAATATTTTAACCTCCATTTTTCCTCTTGTAAACTGGTAAAATGCCTAAATGAAAAGGGGGTTTTGGAGCAGAAATTAGTCTATATCATGATACGCAAAATATAAAAGAAAGTCGGGCGCAATAACCCGACTTTCTTTTAGAACAAGGTAATTTGGCTGGTGTCTGGCATATCGCCAAAAGCGCCCGCCGCACGAAGATTTTCAATGTGTGTTTTGGAAACCTTCGGGCATGCCATAGCAAATTCCTCAATAGAGATGAAATTCTTACCTTTACGGCCCTCTGCAATATCTAGGGCAGCTGTTTCACCCAAGCCAGCTACAGAGACAAAGGGAGGAATCAACTGATTGCCCTTCACATTGAACTTCAGCGCGTCAGATTCATACAGATCCATGGGCGCAAAGGAAAATCCACGAAGGTAGAATTCGTAGCAAACTTCCAATGTTGCCAGAAGACCTTCATCTTTGGCGGTAGCATCAGGGTTCGATTCAATGCGCCGAATCTCCTCCAAGACTCGTTCTTTCCCTTGGGTCATCATTGCCGCATCAAAGTTATCTTTTTGACTACGGCGATAGAAATATGCAGAATAGAACGCCAAGGGTTCATGTACCTTAAACCAAGCGATGCGGAATGCCATCATCACATAAGCAACCGCGTGAGCTTTGGGGAACAGATACTGAATTTTACGGCAGGACTCAATGTACCATTCGGGCACACCCAGTTTTTGCATCTCTTCCACAATGCCATCAGGCCATTTTTTACCCTTGTGGATAGCGCCCTTACGCACGGCTTCCATGAATTTGAACGCGCGTTTTTCGTCCATACCCTTGGAGATGAGGTACAGCATAATGTCATCACGGCAACCGATAGCCTCACTAACCTTAGCCGTTCCATTGAGCACCAGTTCGCGGGCATTTCCGTGCCACACGTCCGTACCATGGGAGAAGCCAGAAAGACGCACCAAAATATCAAATGCGGTGGGCTTGGTCTCCATGAGCATGTTTCTAGCATTGCGTGTGCCAAATTCAGGAATAGCAGCTGCACCAGTAGGTCCAAGAATGGGGTCGTTCTCAAAGCCAAGCACCCTAGAGGATGTAAAGATGGACATGGTGTCCTTATCGTCTAAGGGGATGTGTCGAGCATCCACGCCTGTGAGATCCTCCAGCATACGGATCATGGTGGGGTCATCATGACCCAGCATATCCAGTTTTAGGAGATTTTCTTCCATGCTGTGATATTCAAAGTGCGTGGTAATCCAAGCATCTTCTGCAGTATCGTCAGCAGGATGCTGAACGGGGCAGAAATCCCAAATTTCATTCTCTTGCGGAATGACCACAAGACCACCAGGGTGCTGTCCTGTGGTGCGTTTTACACCAGTACAGCCCACAGTAAGGCGGTTTTCCTCTGCCTTGGAAAGTATCAGGTTCTTTTCCTCGGCGTACTTCTTCACATAGCCAAAGGCGGTTTTATCCGCAATGGTGCCAATAGTACCCGCACGGAACACATGCTCTGCTCCAAACATTTGCACGCAGTACTCATGCGCACGTGCCTGATATTCACCTGAGAAGTTCAGGTCAATATCGGGAACTTTATCGCCACCGAAGCCAAGGAAGGTTTCAAAGGGAATGTTAAAGCCATCCTTTTCCATATCCGCACCACAGTGAGGGCATTTGGCATCGGGAAGGTCCGCACCACATGCGCACTCTTTAGGTACGTCAAATGTTGAATATTTACAGGAGGGACATCTGTAGTGGGGCGGAAATGAGTTAACCTCTGTAATATCCGCCAAATAGGCAACAATAGACGAGCCAACAGAACCACGGGAGCCAACCAAGTACCCATTCTCCAGTGAGTTATTGACTAGTTTCTGCGCGGACATATAAATCACATCGTAATGGCAGGAAACGATGTCATTCATCTCCGTATCCACACGCTTTTGCATGAGTTCGGGTGGGTTGTCACCATAAAGTCGGTGGAATTTTCCGTAGACCAAGTTTTTCAGGTCTTCCACAGAGTTCTCAATGGTGGGAGCAAAAAGATTCTTGGGAACTGGGCGAAGATTTTCGCACATATCGGCAACCAAATTGGTATTGGTGACCACCACTTCGTATGCCTTTTCCTTGCCCAAATAGGCAAATTCCTCAAGCATTTCATCTGTAGTACGGAAATAGAGAGGCAATTCTCGGTCACCCTCATCCATACCCTTAGACGCAAGAAGAATCTTGCGGAAGATTTCATCCTGCGGATTGAGGAAATGGACGTCACCCGTAGCCACAACAGGCTTCTTCAGGTCTTCGCCCAAGCGCACCACCATACGGTTAAAGTTACGCAGTTCTTCCTCGTCTCTTGCCATGCCATTTTCCAGCATAAAGCGGTTGTTGCAAATAGGCTGAATTTCTAAGAAATCATAGAACGAGGCAATCTCTAATAGTTCATCATAACTCCGCCGTGCCACAATGGCGCGGAACAGTTCACCTGCTTCGCAGGCAGAGCCAATAATGAGACCTTCGCGATACTTCACAAGTTCTGTGCGAGGAATGCGCGGATTGCGATAGAAATAGCGCAGGTGAGAGTAGGAAATAAGCCGATATAGATTTCTAAGGCCAATTTGATTCTTGGCAAAGAGAACCATGTGGTTTGCGCGTTTCTTTCCAATACTGCCCGAGGTCAGTTCCGAAAGGCAAGAATTGATCTCCTGCAGACGGGTAACATCCTTTTCTTCCAGCATGCAGATAAAACGCGCCATCATGTGTCCCACAGTCAAGGCATCGTCCAATGCTCTGTGATGATTAAACTCAGGCAGGCTGAGGGCATTTGCCACCAAATTCAGTTTATGCTTCTTCAGTTGGGGCATAAGAGTTTGTGCAAGAATCAGTGTATCCACATAGGTAAAGTCATAGTGAATACCGCACTTTTTGCAGGCTGCTTGAATAAACCCTGCGTCAAATTGCGCATTGTGCGCGACCAAGGGGCGATTGCCACAGAATTCAATGAAGCGAGGAAGAATTTCAGAAATGGGAGGGGCATCTTTCACCATTTCGTCTGTAATACCTGTCAGTTCTATGATCTTGGGATTCATGGTCTTGCCAGGATTGACAAACTCCTTGAACTCCGCAATCACTTCGCCATTTTTAAAGATGGCTGCGCCAATTTCTGTAATCTCTTCTTCTCGCACAGAAAGACCTGTGGTTTCCAAGTCAAAGGCTACATATTCCCCCGTGAGGAGAATATCTTTTGTGCCAAACACAGCGATGCGGTCTGCTACATCGTTATAATAATAAGCCTCACAACCATAGAGAATCTTAATATCCTCATCTGTACCTGCTACCTTTGTGCCCTTGGCAGCATACATGGCATCAGGGAAAGACTGTGCTACGCCGTGGTCCGTAATGGCAATAGCGCGGTGACCCCATTTTGCGGCTTGTTTTACCGCTTGCTTTGTGACAGTCAAGGCGTCCATGCTGGACATTTGGGTGTGCAAGTGGAGTTCCACACGCTTTTCACCTTCTGCCTCGTCTTTACGAGTGCGGGCGTCTTCTGCAGGCATAATGGCATTGGGCTGCATGACCATCTCATTTTCATAACGATCATGGGTCATTTTACCCATGACAGAGACCCACATTCCGACTTTGATGGAGTCCAAAATAGGCTTTGCCTGCTCTGCTTCCATATACTGATTCACGCGAACAGAGCCTGTGTAGTCCGTCAGGTCAAAGGAAATTACCCAAGCGTTGCGCTTCTTCATTTCTTTGTGGTTCACAGCAAACACTTCACCAGTGACAGTCGCCTTCACCATGTCCAAATTCAGTTCGCCAATGGGTGTAGAAGCCGTGCTAAAGGGTCGACCATAAATGGTGCTCTTAGATTGTTTTGCCTTTGCAGGAGATTTATCCGAATCAGTGGCCAAAATTTCCACAGCGGGCATTTGACGCAAAGTTTCACGACGCAGTTTTTCTGTTGCTGCAAAAAGGTCTTCCCTGCTCCCCTCTTTGTTGGCATCCACTTCAATGGATACACTGGTAACAAAGCGGGCATCCAGATATTGCTTTAAAAACGGCAACTGAGGAGAAAGCTGATCCACACCATTGGCACGCAAGTGGACAGTAAGTGTATTACCATTTATATCCCACCGACACCCAGCCAAGACAGACAGAAGAGGCGGGTATTTTTCGGTCAAAAATTCGCTTAGTTCCTCGGGTTCAATGTCCCTTAAAGTTTCAGCGGGAAATTGGGGTAAAAGGGTCAGTCTATGTATGCCATAGGCGGATTGCACAGCGTCCGCAACCTGTCGAAGCTTCCGCTGAGAAAGATAGCGATCATTTTGAATATGGCAGGTAATTTCCCGATTGACGGCATCTACCCGTGCTTCCGTCACTTGAACAGAGGCAAAGTGATCCCACTGCTGTTTGGGCAAGCGGGAAAACATATCCAAAAACAGAACTGGCTCTTTCATGAGGGATTTCTCCTTACAAAGTATCTATGTACTGCAGTAGCGTAGGTAGTAGTGCATCGTAGGGCACTTTTTCTCGAATTTCACCACGGACAAAAATCAGTCCGCAGTCCTCACCGCCTGCAATACCGATATCGGCTTCTCTGGCTTCACCAGGGCCGTTGACAACACAGCCCATTACCGCAACGGTGAGATTCTTTTTGCAATCTTTCAGCGCCTCTTCCACGCGGGAGGCGAGACCAATCAGGTCAATTTTTGTTCTGCCACAAGTGGGGCAGGAAATAATGTTTACACCTTCATTTCGGAGTCCAGCGGCTTTTAAAATAGCCTTGGCGGCGTAGACCTCACGCACAGGGTCAGCCGTGAGGGACACGCGAATCGTATTGCCGATGCCCATGCACAAAAGCCCGCCAATACCCATGGCAGATTTCACAGTGCCCATGTACTCTGTTCCCGTCTCGGTCACACCAACATGGAGGGGGTAGTCTGCTTGAGAGGCAAATTTACGATAGGCCTCCATCATCACAGGTACATTACTGGATTTCATGGAAACGCAGATGTCATAAAAGCCGTATTTTTCTAATAGACGGATATGAGAAAACGCACTCTCGACCAAAGCATCTGCAGTAGGATGGCCATACTTTTGAAGCAAATCCTTATCTAACGAGCCACCATTGACGCCAATGCGGATAGGAATACCTCGTTCCTTACAGACATCCACCACAGCCTTGACGCGGTCTTCCCCACCGATATTACCAGGGTTAATGCGAATCTTGGCAGCGCCACCTTCCGCGGCAGCAATGGCAAGACGATAATCAAAGTGAATGTCTGCCACCAAGGGCAGAGGTGATTGTGCTGCAATTTTTGCAAAACCACGAGCTGCATCCATGTCAGGCACTGCCAAGCGCGCAATTTCACATCCAGCGTCATGAAGTGCCACAAGCTGGGCAAGACTTCCCTCCACATCCGTTGTGGCGGTATTTAACATAGATTGGAGGGAGACAGGAGCGTCTCCACCGATGGGCACATTACCCACCATAATTTTTCGAGTCATAACAAGTCACCCTACCGAAAGAGTTTTACAATATCTTTGAGCGTAATGAGAGCAATAAAACCAAGTAACAGTAACATGCCTGCAGCGTGAATATATCCCTCAAATTTAGGACTAATTTTCTTCTTTGTAATCTTCTCGATGGCTGCGGAAATCAGAAGAAAGAAGGCTCTACCACCATCTAATGCAGGAATAGGAAGCATGTTCATCACGGCTAAGTTCACTGCAAGAAACGCTGCAAAATATGCAATATTCAGCGCAGCATCTGTGGCAGTTGCAGAATTCTTACCCGTCTGAGCGATTTGAGACACAATACCCACAGGGCCAGACATATCATCCAAACCGACCATGCCACTAACCAGATCACCAAGCCCCATCCAAACAAGTCTGCAAAAATAGATCGATGAGAACCAAGCTTCTTCGAGCACTGCACCAACAGACTTTTCCCGAGCTACGAATTTCAGGCCATATGCCAAGCGCTTTTCACCATCAAAATCAAACTCCTTGGGAATCATGGGAACAGTGCCCAAATCAGTCACCTTGCCGTCACGAATCACTTCCAGCGCATAATTGCCTGTGGAGTTTCGGTTCAAAAGAAGTGAGATATCTTGAAAGAAATAGACCCGCTGTCCATCGATGCGATAGAAAGTATCCCCCTCTTGCAAACCCGTTTCTTCCGCTATGGTTGCACCATCCGTAAAACCTGAGAGAGTGGTAGAGGTAAATCCAGCAGCGAAACTAAAAATAATCACGAGAATCAGTAGTCCAGCCAAGAAATTCATGGCAGAACCAGCAATGAGGATATAAAAGCGCTTCCACACAGCAGCAGAGGTGAAAGCACGGGGATTTTCACTGTCCTCGTCCTCCCCTTCCATAGCGCAAAAACCACCAATGGGAATTGCGCGGAGAGAATAGGTGGTCTCACCCCATTTTTTGCTCCACAGAGTAGGTCCCATGCAAAGGGCAAACTCATTGACTTGCACACCCGTGCGTTTTGCCACCAAAAAGTGACCCAATTCGTGAACAAAAATCAGCACACCAAAAATGAGTACCGCCACGAGGATATAGCCAATCAAAATTCATCACCCATTCATGAAGAATAACGTTTTAGCACAATTTCTCTTGCTTTGGCATCTGCCATAAGTACAGTTTCCAAATCCGTTGCCTGTGCAACAGGAATTGTGTCCAATGCAGCTTTTACACCGTCAGAAATATCGTAAAACCCGATTTTTTTCTGTAAAAACAGACCCACAGCAGCCTCATTGGCGCCATTGAGTACGGGGCAGGCTGTGCCACCCACCTTGGCGGTTTCTAGGGCAAGAGCAAGAGCTGGGAAAGCGTCTAAATCGGGGCGGTGGAAGGTCATATCTGCCATGGAATACAGATCCAACTGTCCTGCAGGAGAAGGTAGGCGGTTGGGGTATGTCAGCGCCAACTGAATGGGCAGACGCATATCGGGCGTGCCCATCTGTGCCATGACTGCGCCATCGCAAAATTCCACCATGGAGTGAATATTGCTTTGGCGGTGAATCACCACTTGAATCTGTTCCACAGGCACGGAGTAAAGACGCATAGCCTCGATGACTTCTAAGCCCTTATTCATAAGGGTAGCGCAATCGATGGTAATTTTAGGACCCATCTTCCAGTTGGGATGTTTGAGTGCATCTTCCTTAGTTACCATTTCCAGTTGGTCTTTGCTATAACCGAAAAACGGGCCACCAGAGCAAGTGAGAATGAGTTTTAATATCTCACTGCGTTTACCGCTATTCATAAGGCACTGGAAAATAGCAGAATGCTCCGAATCCACAGGGATGATTTCGGCGCCATATTTTTTTGCTTCTGCCATGACAAGTTCGCCTGCGCAGACCAAGGTTTCCTTATTCGCCAAAGCGATACGTTTCTTCTTGCGTATGGCGGCAAGGGTAGGTTTTAGTCCTAGCATGCCCACCACAGCAGTTACCACAGTATCTGCCTCGTCCATTTCCGCCACACGGATTAACCCCTCGTCGCCACAAAGAACAGTGATGGGCAAATCACCTAGGCGCAATTTCAGTTCCTTAGCAGAAGATTCTTCTGCCATAACAGCATAAATGGGACGATATTTTCGGCACTGCGCTTCCATTCTGTCCACATTGGTGCCAGCGGTCAAAGCAACCACTTGCAAAGACAAAAGGTCACAGACATCCAAGGTCTGCCGACCGATAGAGCCAGTGCTTCCCAAAATTGCAACTCGTTTCGTCATAAGTGACTCCTTACATCATCAGCGGTAAAAGCAAAATGAGCAGTTCTGTCAGGGGCGCTACCAGTATGGTAGAATCAAAGCGATCCAAAATACCACCATGACCTGGGAGGAGTTTGCCATAATCCTTAATGCCTGTTTGGCGTTTGACCACAGAGAACACAAGGTCGCCTACCACAGAGGCAAAAGAACCCACAATGCCGTAGATAGTAGCATAGAAATAGTTCACCCGCAGATGGAATCCAAAGTCCAGTATTAGACCATAGGCCATCATAAAGACAACGCAGGTAATGACACCGCCAATCATGCCCTCCACAGTTTTCTTGGGACTGATAACAGGAGCAAGCTTATGTTTGCCAAAGAATCTGCCTGCAAAATATGCGCCAGAATCCGAAGAAAAGGCAAGAATCAAGGAAACAATGATATAGTATTTCCCCAATTCCATGCTACGAATGCGTAGCAAAGCGCCCAAGGCAAAAGGAATCACAAATGCAGAAATAACCGCAACGCAAACGCTTTCAAAACGCAGCGCAGTATTGGCATGCAGAAGTTCTGCTACCAAAAGGCAAAGATAGACAAAGACAAGCGCCATTCCCCACAATCTGGGGCTACCAAAGTAACACCAAGCAACCGTAAGCACAGCAGCAACAGCCGTATAGATAGCGATGCGCTTGTGGACGCAGAGCTTTGCTGTATACAGCAGTTCATAAACTGCCAGTGCTGCCATGCCCGCTACCATAATGGCGGTTGCCCACACGGGGCACAGGAGTAAAACAGCCAAAAACAGCGGCAAAAGCGCCACAGCTACAATAATTCTTGTTTTCATAGTTACCCTCCAAACCGGCGAGAGCGCCCGTTGTATGCGGTAATGGCTTTATCCAAATCTTTGGGAGAAAAATCGGGCCAAAGAACATCTGTAAAGTAGTATTCGCTATAGGCGGATTGCCACAAAAGGAAATTGGATGTTCTCACTTCACCACTGGGGCGGATAATAAGTTCGGGGTCGGGAATGTAAGCAGAATCCATAAGTTCTGCCATAGAGGATTCCGTAATATCATCCAACGTCCACTCCCCTGCCATGCATTTGGATGCTGCTTGGCGAGCTGCACGGATAATTTCATCCCGTCCACCATAATTAAGGCAGATGTTTGCCTGAAAACCAGTATAGCGAGAAGAAATTTCCTCTGCTTGGCGAACTTTTTCCTGCAAATCAGCATCCAAACGGGACATATCACCAAAGAAGCGGAGACGAATTTGTTTCTTCTCCATGGTGTTTACGGCATCATCCAGATATTTCCGCAGAAGATTCATGATGGCCAGCACTTCCTCTTGAGAACGTTTCCAGTTCTCAGTGGAGAATGCATAGACCGTCAAATATTTTACACCCAAATCACGGCAGTATGTGGCAATGCGTTCAAAGACGTCACAGCCAACAGCATGACCTGCGCTACGGGGCAGGTTTCTCTTCTTTGCCCAGCGACCATTGCCATCCATGATAATAGCGATATGGGTGGGTACATGGTACGTTTCCCTTGTTTTCTTTTGTTTTTTGGAAAATAGCATTCTTTTCACCTGCTTACTAAACAAAAGCCGCCGTACGGCGGCTTTTGTAAAAAATCACAGTTCCATGAGTTCCTTTTCTTTGGCTGCGCAAGCTTCATCGACCTTTTTGATGTATTTATCGGTAAGGTCCTGAATGTCCTTCTGCAACTTCTTTTCGTCATCTTCCGTAATTTCGGATGCCTTGAGATCCTTCTTCACGGCATCCACAGCGTCTCTGCGGATGTTACGGATGGCGACCTTTCCTTCTTCACCATACTTCTTGACCTGCTTGGTCAGTTCAATACGGCGTTCCTCGGTAAGTTGAGGGAACACAAGGCGAATCACACGGCCATCATTCTGGGGGTTAATGCCCAAATCAGAAAGCTGAATAGCCTTCTCGATGGGTTTGAGCAAAGAGGAATCCCAAGGCTGAATCAGCAGGCTTCTGGGGTCGGGAGAGGAGATCGTGCCCACCTGGCCGATGGGAGTATCCGTACCATAATATTCCACAGTGATGCGGTCAAGAACTTTTGCATTGGCGCGACCGGCACGAACAGCGGAAAACTGGGAAGCAAGAACTTCCAAGGTCTTGTCCATTTTGTGGCTATAAGTAGAAATCTCAAACATATTACTTTTCCTCCTTCACAACAGTGCCAATATCTTCCCCCATGACCACACGATAAATATTTTCGGGGTCTTTCAGGGCAAAGAGAACGATGGGCAAATGGTTATCCATAGAGAGAGATGTAGCGGTAGTATCCATAACAGCAAGATGCTGTGCGAGAACTTCGTCATAAGTAATGGTGTCATAACGAACAGCGTTGGGATCACGAGCAGGGTCAGCGCTGTAAACGCCATCCACATTCTTTGCCAAAAGAATGGCATCAGCCCCGATTTCCGCGGCGCGGAGCACTGCGCCGGTATCTGTGGAGAAGAAGGGATTGCCAGTGCCACAACCAAAGATGACAACACGGCCCTTTTCTAAATGACGGATAGCCTTGTTGCGGATGTAGGGTTCTGCAATACGGTTCATCTCAATGGCGGTCTGCACACGCACAGGAACATTACGCTGTTCCAGGCAATCTGCAATGGCCAAGGCATTAATCACCGTTGCCAGCATGCCCATATGGTCAGCACGGGTGCGTTCCATATGCTCGCCACCGTCTTTCAGGCCGCGCCAAAAGTTGCCACCGCCCACAACAATGCCGATTTCCACACCAGCTTCAGAGCATTTTTTGACAACGTCACAAACGCCACCAATCACATCAAAGTCGAGGCCTCTGTGGGCATCCCCAGCCAGTGCCTCGCCACTGATTTTTAAGAGAATTCTTTTGTACTTAGGTTGTGTCATATCCTACCACTCCCTCTAATTTGCTACACCTATTCTATAATAATTTTCCGCTCTTGAAAAGAGCAAATTTACATTTTTTATAATTTCTTGATAAATTCCTCGAGAAAGGGCACAAAATAAATTGCACAAAAGTCAGAAATGGTATATAATGGTCAAAAATCACGCCCGAAGGGATGACACCAAATGGACGAAATTAAGAATGTTGAAAGCAAAAACTTTATCCACGCATTTGTGGAAGAAGACATGGCAGAAGGCGGTCGCTGTGAGGGTATGCGAGTACATACTCGTTTCCCGCCCGAACCCAATGGATATCTGCACATTGGTCACTGCAAAGCCCTGTGCATTGACTTTGGTACAGCTGAAAAATTTGGCGGTCTGTGCAATCTGCGCTTTGACGATACCAACCCCGCCAAGGAAGATAACGAATTTGTAGAAGCCATCCAAGAAGATATTCACTGGCTGGGCTTTGATTGGGGCGACCGTATGTACTACGGCTCCGATTACTTTGAAAAGACCTATGAGCTGGCAGAAGCCCTCATCCAAAAGGGTCTTGCCTATGTGTGCCAGTTGACTCCGGAAGAGTTTAAGCAGAATCGTGGCGATATTAATGTGCCCGCTACTTCTCCGTGGCGCGACAGACCCATGGAAGAATCCTTGGATTTGTTCCGCCGTATGAGAAAGGGCGAGTTTGCCGAAGGTTCTATGACCCTTCGTGCCAAGATTGACCTGACCTCCGGCAATTTCAATATGCGCGACCCTGTCATTTACCGCATTCGCTATATTGAGCATCACCGCCAGGGCAATAAGTGGTGCATCTACCCCATGTATGACTTTGCCCATCCTATTCAGGATGCACTGGAAGGCATTACCCACTCTCTCTGCTCCTTGGAATACGAAGACCACCGTCCTCTGTACAACTGGGTCATTGAGAATTGCGATGTACCCTCCAAGCCTCGCCAGATTGAATTTGCCCGTCTTGGCATTGACCACACGGTCATGTCTAAGCGGAAATTGCGCGCGCTGGTAGAGGGGGGCCTTGTGGTTGGCTGGGATGACCCCCGCATGCCCACTCTTTGCGGTCTGCGCCGTCGTGGTTATACCCCCGCCTCTATCCGCAATTTCTGTGAACGCATTGGCGTTGCTAAAAATCCCTCCACGGTGGAATATGCCTTCTTGGAACATTGCCTTCGTGAGGACCTCAATGACAACGCGCGCCGTGTTATGGCAGTGCTTCGCCCCATTCCCCTGACCATCACCAACTATCCGGAAGGTCAAAGTGAAGTCTTTGAGGTGGAAAACAATCCCAACCATCCTGAGGACGGCACTCGTTCTGTCAGCTTCTCCCGTCATCTGTACATTGAAGCAGATGATTTCCTCAAAGAACCCGTACCCAAGTATAAGCGCTTGTATCCCGATGGTCCTGAGTGCCGATTGAAAGGTGCGTATGTGATCCAGTGTACGGGCTACAACTGCGATGAAAATGGCAATATCACAGAAGTGCTTGCCACTTATGACCCCAATTCCCGTGGCGGTGACCCTGCCGATGGTCGCAAGATTAAAGGCGCTACCATCCACTGGGTGGATAGTGAAACCGCCTTGGATGCTGAAATTCGTCTGTATGACAATCTCTTCTCTGATGCCTCTCCCGATGGTGCAGATAAGAATTTCCTGGAATGCTTGAACCCCGATTCTTTGGAAGTTCTTCAAAACTGCAAGGTAGAAGCAACGCTGGCATCTGCCACGGCAGAAGACCGCTTCCAGTTCATGCGCGTTGGCTATTTCTGTGCTGACAGCAAGGACTCCTCCCCCGAACATTTGGTCTTTAACCGCGCTGTATCCTTGAAGGATAGTTTTAAACCTGCACAATAATGCATAAAAAAAGCCCTCCGAGTAATCGGAGGGCTTTTTTTATTTCTTTCCGCAGTTGCAAGTACAACTTCCACAAGTGCCAGAACAAGTGCCGCTATCGGGACAACCGATGCACTTTTTCCCACTTTTCTTTGCTTTGTAGACATACAGTCCTGCCCCGCCAAGAATGAGGACAAGGATTGCGATGATAATGACATCTGTCATATAAATCACTTCTTTCCAGAAAGAGCGTATTCTGCTTTCACTTTTTTATCGGCATTGACGCAAAGGTAGATGAGCACTGCCGCAAACGCAAGAACAAAGCACAATCCACCAAGGGCGACACCGATATTCAAGGTGGCAGGAGCAGTGATGAGCGTGCCAATGGTGTAGACCAAATAGCCCACGCTGTAACCAACAGCAAGTTGCAGAGCGATACCACCCCAGAACCATTTGCGATCCTTAATTTCTGCATTCATAGCACCCATGGCAGCAAAGCAAGGAGGCGTAAAGAGATTAAACATCAGGTAAGCCAAGGCAGCGACTTTCGTAATGGCAAACACAGCAGCAACCTCTGCACCTGCCCCCTCTGCCATTTCCAGTGCTTCCGTATCGATCAGGTTAGAGATGCCATAGCAAACAGCCAGCGTGCCCACAACATTTTCCTTGGCGATAAAGCCAGTAACTGCGGCGGCTGCCAACTGCCATGCCTGAACGCCAATGATAGGAACAAGCACAACGGCGATGGGGTTAGCGATACTGGCAAGGATGGAAGTATTTTCAGCGCCTTCTTCCACCAACTGGAAGTTCCAGTTGAAGGACTGCATAATGTAGACGATGGCATTGCACAGAAGAATGATCGTACCAGCCTTGACAATGTATGCCCAGCCACGGCTCAGCATGGACAATGCAGCTCTTTTGAGGGAGGGAACTTTATACTCGGGCAGTTCAATGATGAAGAAGGATTTGCGGTTCTTGTAACCAGAGATCTTGTTCACCAACAGTGCGCCCAAGAGGATGATCACAATACCCACAAAATACATGAGTGTGCCAACCCACGATGCATCGCCAAAGAAAGCGCCAGCAAACAGAGCAATCACGGGCAGTTTTGCACCACAGGGCATAAAAGGAGCAAGCATGGCGGTAGCACGGCGTTCCCGCTCATTGCGGATGGTACGAGCAGCCATGACGCCAGGAATGGCACAACCAGTGCCAATGACAAAGGGAATCACGGATTTACCAGAAAGGCCAACTTTCTTGAAGATGGGGTCAAGAACAACGGTGGCGCGAGCCATATAGCCACAGTCTTCCAAGAGCGCAATGAGGAAGTACATGACCATGACCAAAGGCAGGAAGCCAACAACAGCGCTGACGCCACCAATGATGCCTTCCGTGAGGAGAGCAACCAAGAAATCATTGCCACCTTCCAGTGCGCCAGCTACACATTCCTTGAACATGTCGATAAGAGTAACAAGACCAGGGATAGACGTACCATTGGCAAATTCATAACCTTCCGCAATCCAAGGGCCAACCCAAGCTTGGGAAATCTGGAAAACCAAGAACATAACCACCGCAAAGATAGGCAGACCTGCAAGAGGGTGCGTAATCACAGCATCAATCTTGTCTTGGAAATTCTTATCGCGCGTACGAACAGTTCGGCTTTCCACTTCGCTGACAATGCCGTTGACAAAAGCAAAGCGGGCGCGGTCAGCGGCTACAACAGCCTTCTTACTGCTAAGGTCCACATCACCCTGTTCATAGGGTGCCTTCTGTCCCTTCCCTGCCTGCTCCATGGCGGCTTTGATGACATCTGCAAGACCATCAGCCGAGGTGGAAACTGTTTCCACAACGGGACAGTTCAGCTTCAAAGAGAGAAGTTTTTCATCAATTTGTGTTTTCTTCTTCTCGTTGACATCTGCCTTGTTGAGGGCAACAACCACGGGAACACCCAACTCCAAAAGCTGAGTGGTAAAAAACAGACTACGGCTCAGGTTGGTAGCGTCCACGATGTTCACAATCACATCGGGATTTTCGTTCTTCACATAGGAACTGGTGATGCTCTCCTCCGAGGTAAAGGGGCTCATGGAGTATGCACCAGGCAAGTCCACGGCAATGATATCGTCCGCGCCACCTGTATAGGCCTTTTTAATAGGATGTTCTTTGCGTTCTACGGTAACACCCGCCCAGTTGCCGACCTTTTCGTTTCTGCCAGTAAGGGCATTGTACATTGTGGTCTTGCCACTGTTGGGGTTGCCAGTTAAAGCAATTCTCATGATGTTTTCCTCCTTGTTCGGTTCTTGCTATCTCACAGATTGCTCTGAAAAACACGAGTTAGTCACCGCTAACTGCAGTGCAAAAAGACAATCCGCAAAAGCGGATTCCCTTTTATTCTTTCACGATGATGGCTTCTGCCAACTGGTTGTCAATATTGTATCTGCCATCCTTAATGGAGACAGTGCATCCCGATTTGCGGAAGGTAACCACCGTAATGGGTTCACCCTCATAACAACCGAGGGAGAACAAAAAAGATTCCAGTTCTTCGTCTTCCGTGTTCAGGGATTCAATAATATATTCTCTGCCCTCTTGGGCGGATAGTAGGGTCATAATAACGCCTCCAAATTAGCAAATGCTAACTGAAATGGTTGAATATTGATTAGCCTTGGCTAACCGTTGGTAATCATACTACCAAAATTGGGAATTGTCAAGGCTAAATTTCCAATTTTTATAGAATTTTATGCAGAGAAACGCGGACTTGTGAAAACAAAAAAGTTATGCTACAATAAGAAAAAAGCATGGAGGTGTCCCCATGGCTCTTCACGAATCCGCTGAGATGTACCTAGAAACAATTTATGTCCTAGCCAAACAAAAAAGCACTGTGCGAAGTGTGGATGTAGCAGAAGCGCTCAACTATTCCAAACCCAGTGTCAGCCGTGCCGTGGGTCTGCTCAAAAATGGTGGCTACCTGACTGTGGAAAAGGACGGTTTTCTCCGACTGACTGAATTAGGCACAGAAATCGGGCAGAAGATTTATGAGCGACACACCTTACTGGAGAATTTCCTTATCAATATGGGAGTCTCCCCTGCTGTTGCAGAAGAAGATGCCTGCAAAATGGAACATGCTATCAGCGATGAGACATTCTATGCCATCCAAAAATTTGTGCAGAATATGAAATAAAAAATCCGGTGCTTGAGGCACCGGATTTTTCTTATTTGTTCTTCAAAATCTTATTGAGTTCTTCCATGAAGGTGTTCAAGTCCTTAAACTGGCGATAGACGGATGCAAAGCGCACATAAGCCACCTGATCCAGTTCCTTCAGTTGCTCCATAACCAACTGGCCAATACGATCTGTGGATACTTCGCGATCCAGAGAGTTTTGCACGGTCTGCACGATTTCATCCACAGCTTTTTCCATATCTGCCATGGAAACAGGGCGCTTTTCACAAGCACGCACCATGCCGTTAAGAATCTTAGAACGATCAAAGGATTGACGGCTGTTGTCCTTCTTCACCACAACAATGGGCAGACTCTCTACTGTTTCATAGGTAGTGAACCGTTTTTGGCAGGACAGACACTCTCTACGGCGGCGGATGCTGCTACCATCTTCAGAATGGCGGGAATCAATAACCTTGCTTTCTTGAAAACCACAGAACGGACATTTCATGAAATAGCACCTCACAACAATGATTGTGCATATTATAACAAACTTTCCCCATTTTGTCCACAAAAAATAAAGAAGACGGTCAAAGACCGTCTTCTTTCACACTTTTTTATGCCATAACTGCACTGCGAGATGCGTTTTTCAGTTGCAGTTGGAGTTTGTCTGCAATCAGGGCAATAAACTCCGAATTGGTGGGTTTGCCCTTGGTGTTGGAAACTGTATAGCCGAAGAACTGTTGTAGAGTTTCCAAATCGCCTCTATCCCATGCCACCTCGATGGCATGGCGAATGGCACGCTCCACACGACTGGGTGTGGTTTGGAAGGTTTTCGCCACCTGAGGATACAACACTTTGGTGATAGCATTAATGACATCCATATCCTTCACGGCAATCATAATTGCTTCCCGCAGATACTGATAGCCTTTAATATGTGCAGGAACGCCAATTTCGTGAATCACAGATGTAACCATAGCCTCAATGCTGACTTCTTCTTTGGTGCCATTCTGTTCTACGAAAGACAAAATTTCGTTTAGGCGCTCGACCACAAGATCTTCACTGCAGGGTTTTGCCAAGAAATACTGCACACCTACTGCTTTTGCCATAAAGGACAAAAACTCCGTCATATAGCCACTAAGGGCTAAAATCACAGGACATTTTTCCATTTTTGTTGCTACTTTAGCAACGCCAAGACCATCCAACACAGGCAACATGGTGTCCACAACCAACACATCAGGCTGTAAGGTCGTGAGCAGTTCTGTGGCTGTCTTGCCATCCTGAGTTACCGCGACAACATCATATCCGTCAATCCCGTTGAGTCTATCTCTAAGCGTTTCGCCAAATTGCTGACTACTGTCAGCGATGACTATTCTTGTCACGCGGTTCATTGCACAACTCTCCTGTAAATGATTATTTTGGTTTTTAGACACTGTCTTTTCCATATCGCTCGCGATGTCTACAATTTAACACAATACTCTCATTTTTTCAATGGAAAAAAGCCGTTTTCTGCCAACTTTCGTTCGACATTTTTCGACAAAATTCGCAAATCAGCCCAATTCTTTTGTTCGTTCAAAGGATTTTTGAACGGCATTTGCAGTAATCTCACCGAAGCCATGTTCTTCTAAAGACTGCACTCCGCGGATAGTGCTACCGCCAGGACTGCACACCGCTTCACGCAACTGTCTTGCGTTTTTTTCGCTCTCCATGAGAAGTTTTGCAGAACCGTAGAGCATTTGTGCGGCATAGGAAATAGCCTTTTCTTCTGTAAGACCGCAAGCTATACCACCTTTTGCCAAAGCTTCCGCAAAGAGAAATGCAAAGGCTGGTCCACAACCCGCCACAGCACAACCTGCATCAATGAGCGCCTCATCCAGCGAGTCCACCTTTCCAGATTGCGCCATGAGGGATAAGAAGTCCTTTTCCTGTGCGGGACTAACTCCACAAGAGCAGGCATATAGGGTCATCCCCTCACCCACCGCCACGGGAGTGTTGGGCATAATACGAATCACGGGAGATGCACCCAAATATCCGCAAAGGGTTTCCAAGGTAACGCCTGCTGCCATGGAAATATAGACAGCGTCTTCTTTGCGGGACGAGATGTTTGAGATTTCTTCCAAAAGGGTGCGAATGGTCTGGGGTTTCACACCCAAGAACACAAAATCACATATCTCAGCAATATTTTGCACATCGCACGCAACAGCACCAACAGTATCGATAAGGCGCTGTGCTTTATCTGCGTTGTGCTCTGCCACATAAATTTTCGCATGGGGAACAGATTTGCGCACCGCCATAGCGATTGCGCCACCCATGTTCCCTGCGCCAATAAAGCCTACGTTCATACTTTCTCTCCTTTAAGAACGGAATAAGTGAAGATTGGAGGGCGTAAAGGGCTGAAACACCACAGTGCCATTACGACCACTGAGACTAATCGTATAGAAATACTCAGTGCCATCACAGATAAAACCAATGCCGTAGGTGGTCAAATCACCAGGAAACATAAGGGTTGCCACCAATGGTTTTTCAGGTGTCAGCGTTTCCAGAGAAAACAGTTCCCGATCCACCTGCAAACTGCAGGCAATGGTCATACCATAAAGAGTAAAATCTGTGAGCGTATCATGGGCAATCAGTGCAATATCATTGGTGTAGTCATGCTCAGAGCCAATAAACTCATGATAGTTTTCACCATCCAGCAAGGACTTCCAAGCAAAGCCAGCGGTGAGAGGAGCATCCTTGCTTTCCTCGGCATAGGTCAAATCCACCCATCCGCGTCCATCCGCCAAGTGACCCCAAAGGTTACCCTCATCATCCTTGGCAACCTCTGGAAATGCGTAATTGCCCGCTGTTTCTATTACCCCCAGATAGTTGGTATCGTAACTGGGACCCTCAAAAATAGGCTGATCTGCATGATATATGGTTTTAAGATTTTCTAAATCCACTTCTCTGGCATCCAGCCAGTTGCCGTTAAAATCCTTGCGCAGAATTTCAACATAGACATCTGTACCACGGCAGACGGAGATGGTGGTTGTCTCTTCATGGAGGGGCACGGTAAACTGGTTCTGCGCGCCCCAGTTCCCATTGATGCCGCCAAAGGCAGGATAGAAGTCTAAATACAATGTTCCATTGGTCTGTTTCCAATCCATTTTGCGCACATAGCCCGCAGGAGAACTAACGCCCACAGCAAAGGTCAGTGAAGAGCCATCGGCCGAGACACGATAATCCGAAAGGTAGACATCGTATCTAGGGAACAGGCCAAAGCCAAAAAGATCGGCAACAATCCCCAATAGCACAACACAAACGGCAATCACGATGATCGTTTTCTTCATAGCGTTTCCCCCTTTTTTCAGAATACAGACAGCAAAAGAATCGATATAAGTCCCATGGCATAGCCCGCATATTGGCGCGTACAAAGACGTTCTTTATAACCCAAAGTGGCAATCAAAAAACCGATGACCACGCCACCTGCGGAAATGCTGGGATACAAAATCACATTGGGTAAAAGTCCTGTGAGAACTAGCACAGAGTAATTCATAAGTCCGTTGCATGCACCGCACAATATGCCGAAAGGCCACTCCGTGCGAGGAGATAACGGCTTTTCCCTTTTTGCAAGCACACCAATGAGCAAAAACAGTACGCAAAGCCCCAAGGAGAGAATCATGAACTCACTTTTCTGTTTCCCCTCAGAGGCAATCTGTTGCATCTTTTGCGCCACAGAACAAAATCCGTTGCCAAAAAAGGAAAGAATCCAGCACAGAAAGAACTTCCCATCCAATTTTTCGTGCTTTGCTGGTTTGCGAATCAAAAACAGCGAAATCAGGAGTGCTACAAAACCTACAATCATCAGCGCATCCATGGTTTCTCGCAAGACAGTCACACCATAGAGGGTGGGAATCACCAAGGAATAGGACGAAGCCAAGAGCGTAATGGCCATAGAACCATACTTCATGGCAAGAACACTGCTACATAAAGCGCAAGCGTAAGATACCGCAAACCCAATGCTATACGGCAACAAATCCAAGGTAAAACAGAGCTGAAATTTGGACAAAAGAACAAACAGCAACAGGGCCGTAAGAGAAGCCACCAAGGGGAAAAAGAACATGGTGGATCGCTCTGTTTTATGCTGATATGATTTCTTTGCCACATTTTGACCTGCTGCAAACACAACCGCAGCGGTCAACAGCAGATACTCCATACTTTCACCTCTTAAGTGCATTATACCAAACATCCGTCCAAATGCAAAGAAAAAAGGCTCTCACGAGCCTTTTTTAATCTACTGTATTGTAAGAATAGCCATTTGGGCCAAAACTCAGGTCTATCAGCACAGGAACAACCCGATGCTGATCCCCCTGTGTAACGGTAACATTCACACGATAGGTGCTATACTCAGAAATCTTCACAGTGCCATGAAATACACCACTAGTAAACTGGGGTTTGGATGTTTCTACCGTGCCATCATGATTGGTAAATGTCACCTCATAGGCACAGGTTTCATCTACAACACTCATGGAGAAACTATACTGCACCAAATTGCCTTGTCGAGAAAACTCCATGCCTGAAACAGTGATAGGTGTGGTAAGCACAACGGACGATGTTTCCTCTTGTATGGTATCAGCACGTCCAAAAAGCAGCAAACCAACGAGGCACAAGAGGAGCAATGCCGTCACTACCGCAAGAGAAATAATGGCAATTTTTGTACCAGTTTTCTTGTGAGTGGATTGCTCTACAGGTGTAAACGGAGACATATCAGTTTGCACGCGACCGCAGAGCTCATCTAAACTGACCTCCAAGGCATCTGCCAAAGCAAGGAGTTTTGCAAAATCGGGTTGCGCCTCCCCTGTTTCCCATTTGCTGACAGCCTGTCGGGATACGCCCACTTGGTCCGCAAGAGTCTCTTGGTTGAGTCCGCGGGCTTTTCGAAAAGAAACAAGTCGTTCGTTAAAATTCATAGTAGTTCCTCCTTTGATGGTATCTGCATTATCTCACACAATGCAGTAGCACACCACCAAATGAAACTGGAATTTGCGCAACTGAGGGTTGCAAAACACCTTTTTCATTGGCTTTCTACAGCACCATGCTCAGTAGTGCCAAAATTCCAACATGGGCAGGATAGAAAATGTAGAAGAAGTATTTCATGGGGCGCTTTCCGCGCTTACCGGAATAGAGAAACAGTAGGGGCAGTGCCACAAGAGACCAAATTTGGAGCGATACACTTTCCTGAATCAAAAGGAGCATGGGCGGTAACATCCATAACACCCGAATCCACAGGCGGTCTGCTTTTCTTAGCCACTGGGGAGCATTTGCATCACTGCTATCTACGAGGGATGGGAAAAGCATCATGGTGCAACCCCAAAAGCCGTAGTCTAAATAAACATATTTACACAGGATGGCAGTGCTCACTACACCCAACACAAGGGGCAAAATAGAAACTGCTTTTTTCCAAAGAGGAATATTCGGCATGAAAAGCTGATGTTTCCAAAACTGCAAAGCATAGACAAGCAAAATACCTATGGCAAAGCCCATCAGGCTAATGAGGTCTGTCATGCCGATGGCAAAATAGCAAATCAGCTGTAATAAACTTGCCAAAAGAAAGACGGTAAGAAAATACCTCTTCTTGTTTTTAGTGTATCGGCAACCCTCAGAAATCATAAACGCAAAAATAGGAAATGCAGGGCGACCTAAAATGCGGAGAATGTCATACTGCGGAAAGAGAAAGTAGCCTATATGGTCTAGTAGCATGGAACATGCCGCAATACACTTAAGCATATTTCCGCTTAAAAGCCCAAAAGGTCTTTTCTGCAAAGTCATGGTCGCACTCCTTTCCTGAAGTTTACAGACAGATCAGCAAATATTCATTTCCGAATCGGGGCGGATGACAATATCATGCACACAGCCCTCTTCGTTTTCAATGCAAGCCAAAATCATTTTTGCAACCGTTTTAGGACGCAGATATGTGTGATTTGCCACAGCTCTAAAATTGGTATCAATACCACCGGGATACACATTACACACGCCAACGCCATCTTGCTTGGCTTCTTTTAGGAGAATCTTACTCAAACCCTCCATGGCATCCTTGGAGGCAGAATAACTGCCCGTCAAGGGGTTATTAAAAAGACAACAGCTACTGAGAATGTTAACAACAAGACCTTTCTGCCGACAGAGAGCGGGATAGCAATTTTGAATCATCGCCAAGGCGCTCACACAGTTTAATTCAAACATATAGCGCAGGTCATCTAGCTGGATGTCTGTCACCTTATCTTTTTTCGTGTTTGCGCCTGCATTGTTGATGAGGATATCGATTCTACCCAAATTCTTTTGGGCATTTTGGCAGAAATAAGAGCGTTTTTCAGTGTCGGTAATATCAAAGCATTCGGAATACACAGTGCAGGTTTCATCGAGTAGACTTAAGAGATTTTGCATTTTTTCATTGCTTCTTCCACACAGTGCCAAATCGTAATTGGAAGAAAGCAAAATGGCAAGTTCTTTTCCTAAGCCATCCGTTGCACCAGTAATCACAACAACTTTTCTCATATCCATTCTCCTTATTGAGCCATTTGGGGAATTGTTTTGCGCTTCTTTTTCATGTTATAGAGTTCTTCTGTTGCTAAACGGGCCTTGGTAACAGACACATTCCCCTTGGGGAAACAAAAATAAGAAAATTCATTGTTGCCAATCCCAATGACATCGCCGATTTCATACCAGTAATAGTCTGCATACAGCGTATGGGAGAATGTGGGAGGCTGAATATAATCCAATTTCCCATCAGCACCGACCAAGCGGAAACCATCTAAGGAGTGGGTCAATCGACCACTGCCAATTTTATACACACCGTTCAGGTTCACCTGAATGGCGATTTCCACTTCCGTGTCCAAGGAATAGGTTCCATTTTTCAATTCCTCACGAACACAGTCCCGTTGCCATCTATACCAATCGGGGATGTGGGGGTATTCTGTCTCCCCTTCCGTGGCGGACAGTTGTCCGTATTCATCCATGAGCCACTGTTTTTCACAATGATGGCAGATAAGATGGATTCCCTTGCCTTCCATCTGATTTTCTGCACCACAATGAGGGCATTTATAAAGAATTCTGTGCAGACCATCTGCGCGGAAGGGCACATCGATAGAAACGCGGTTGTCTCTCTGCCATGCAAAGTTATCAAAGGAGAAAGCTTCATCCAATAAAGCATCCAGTTCCTCAACTGACTTTTCCTTCACTTCTTCCGCTGTTGCAATGCATTTCACATGGGCGCTCACTTTCACATCGCGAATTTGGAGCATATTGTACAGCGGGTCTCTGTGGAATGCGCCTTGGGTAATCACAGTCACAACTGGCACGCCAAGGCGTTTCATTAAAACGCCCATCTTCCTTGGTATGGCAGTCGCACAACCATCAAAGGAATATCCCGCTTCAGGATACATCAGCACGCTGGTCTTATTCTTTTTGAGCATATGCTGGATATCTTGGATGAGGGTCATATCTGCAACATATTTGTGGGTAGGCGTGCATCCCAGCAAGCGCATCAGCTTGCCAAGAATGCCACTCATAGCATCCACAGATGTGACAATACCCATTTTTCTGGGATAGAAAATGCCAAATGCCAGCTTCATATCTGTGAAGCTAGAGTGATTCATTAAAATGAGGCAAGGTTGCTTTTTTACAAGCTCCATGCGCTCCGAGGTATAAGAAAACTTAATTTTGCGCAGTGTGGGGGCGCACACGATGCGGACAATGGTAGCCAACCACGCCTGTGGCTTCATGGGAGTCTTGTGTTGAAGGCGAGGTAATTTCAGCACTTCTTCGTAGGACAATTCCTTCGTATTAATTTTCATAATAATACTCTCTTTCTCTACACGCAGGTCTCTCATTCCTGCTGAAACGATTATAACACACAATGAAAGAAAAGGACAGGGGTACTTTTACCCCTGTCAAATCCTTTATGCCGCAGCGTCTAACATGTTTTCAATATAAATCCCGTACCCCAGTGAGGGGTCATGGACTAGCACATGGGTTACCGCACCGACTAATTTTCCATCTTGAATGATGGGACTACCCGACATACCCTGCACGATGCCACCTGTGGTTTTGAGTAGTTCTTCATCTGTAATGCGAATCAGCATGTCCCGTCCGTGACTCTGCCGACCATCATAGCACTTTACAATCTCAATGTCATACATCTCTACTTGGTCTGCCTTTACATTGGAATAAATTTGCGCTTTGCCTGCATGAATCTCTTCTGTGTTCGCTATAGGAATGGGCTCAATTGTGGGAGCTTCCGCTGCGCCAAAAATGCCCTTATCTGTGTTTTTAAGAATCACACCGAGGGTCTTGGATGTGTCAAACTCTCCTTTTAAACGCCCCGCCGTGCCACTGACGCCTCGCACAACCTCACGGACAGCGGAAGAGACCACTTCCCCACCGCTGATGGGAAGTGTCTGTGTCCCCGAAAAATCGCTAATACCATGTCCCAAAGCGCCAAAGGTGCTGTTTTCGGCATCATAGTAGGTAACAGTACCAATACCCGCCACACTGTCGCGCACATAAGCGCCTAAATGCCGTTTCCCCTCCTTGATCGCTGGGCAAAAGGAAATGGTTTTGGTCTCGCCACCACGAAGAACCGAAAGGGTTAATTGCGTATTGTTCTTCATTTGTTCCCGTAGTTGCTCTACTGAATTGGCATCGAGGAGTATATCGCCTTGCCGTAATCCCGCCTTTTCAGCAGGCGAATCTTTTTCCACACCCGAAACCACAAGCCCTTGCGCATAGGCTTTTATTCCCACCGTGTGCCCACCTGGGATGAGCATTTTGGTTTCTGTAGCAAAAGCCTTTGTTTGTAAAAGAAATAGAAGTAATAAGAGCGCACAAATGCGTCTTTTGAGTTGCATGTTCCTTCACCTCATCTCTCGCCATCATGCCTTATTAATATGCCCGCTAAAGTTTCTTTCTCCCGCCGTATCATTTAGCAAAAGCAAGCAAATTTTCCTTGTGAAATTTGGTATTTTCCCTTGTTTGCAAGGAAATTTCATCTGATAAAAAATTGGCATTAAATTGAAAAAAACATTGCAGGCCACAGAGACCTGCAATGTTATCTTTCCACTTATGATTTACCCCATGTCCGCAAATCTTTGGCAGTATTGACACAGAGGATACAGCGCTTCCAAACATTTCCGCACTGTGGTCGCTAGTTCTGGGGAGAAAAGTTTCTCCGACACGGGTTCTTCATGCATCATCATGATGTTTTTCAGTTGGAAGAACTCCTCTACTTTCTGTTCAGGACAAGGTTTTTTTCGTTTATAGGTCTTGCCTGTCACACGAAGTCCACTTCTCCTTTGCACACATTTTACCATTTTGAGAAATTCATCGGGATGAGTTGCCATATCTTTACGCATTTCATCCATCATCTGCACTGTGGGATCATAGAACAAAAAGCCATAAGAGAAACCATCAGGGGTAATTTCAAAATATAGGCTCGGTTCACGCATCCACCATGTGCTATCTCTGCGGATACAAATCCACAGACTCTCCTTGTAAGGAGTATCGTGCGGGATGCGCATATCCCGATAAATGCGGGATGTTTTGCAAATCATACCAGGGTGTTTGGCAAGTTTCTGAGAAATCTCCGCTGCAAGGGATTTCATGGGTTCATAGAGGGTATCCACATACTGCTGTTTATGTTCCCCAAACCATTCGCGGTTATTATTCATACGGATGCCCCAGAGAAAATCAATGGTCTCGGGGCTGAAACCTTGAAACATAGTTCCTCCTTACACCACAACGGCATTTTTTGCCTGCGGGTTATCCAAAAAGTAGTCATTCAGTTGAGTGGGCAAATAAATCCCTCTGTCCGTCACCACACCAGTAACCAAGTGAGGCGGTGTAATATCGAAGGCGGGATAATATCCCTTGACACCCTCAGCCGCTGTGCGAACACCCATGGCCTGCAAAGTAAATTCGGGGTCACGGAACTCCAAATGAATGGTATCCACCGTGGGATGTCCTGCATCGGGAGCGCCCGTTACATAGTAAGGCACGCCAAGGTACTTGGCTGAGATGGCGTTTTGGAATGTGCCCACCTTGTTGACCACATGACCATCACAGCAGATGGCATCAGCTGCCGTGGTAAACACGTCCACCTTTTCCCGCTCCATGACAAACGCCGCCATGTTATCAGAAATAACAGTGACATCAAAGCCCATATCACGGCAGACGGTTGCAGTGAGGCGAGCGCCTTGAAAATAGGGTCGGGTTTCGGGGCAGAACAGGCGAATTTCCTTATTCTGTAGCTGACACTGTTTTAGCATCATGCCCACAATGGTTTCTGCGAAGCAGTGGGTCATGACCGTGCCGTTTTGAGGGAATTTGGCGGTCAGGTGCTTGGCAATCTCTTCAATTTGCCTATAACGGCGGTTATTAGCATCCACAGTGTGGGCAACGATAGCATCTGCAACGTTTCTATCCTGCTTTAAGGCATTTTGCGCCACCTGGAGGCAGGAATTACAAAGCACTGCCATGCGCTTTGCCGTGGTGGGGCGGGCATTGGATATCACATTTGCGGCATCCTGGAGATAGTCCATTTGCGCTTCTTTTGGCATATTACGGCATTCCCAAGCCGCCAGCGCCATACCCATGGGCGCAGCAGTATAAGGTCCTGCGCTTTGGGTCACCATATCCGTAATGGCTTGTGCCACTTCCCTATGGTGTTTGCAACGGACAAATTCCGTCTTGGCGGGATAGCATCTGCGGTCTAGAATGCGCACTTCACCATCGGAAAACCATGCAATATTCTCATATTGGAGCATAAATGCCAAATTTTGATCGGCACGTTCCATAAAAATCTCTCACTTTACATCTTAGAAATAATGTCCTTGACGTAGGCACTAAATTCACGAGACACGCGAGCGCCAGTTTCGTCCACCTCTTCACCAGACAGAGGCTGTGCCAAAATGCCTGCAGCCATGTTAGTAATCAGGGAAAGTCCCAACAGAGGCATGCCACAATGGGCAGCAGTAAGTGCTTCTGTTACGGTGGACATGCCAACGGCATCGCCACCCAAGGTACGAATGGCGCGGATTTCCGCGGGAGTCTCAAACTGAGGACCTTGCATAAAGAAGTACACACCTTCATGGACATTGAGTTTGCAATCCTTTGCGCATGCTTTGGCAATTTCTCGCAAAGCAGGGGTGTACATGGTGGTAGTATCAAAGAAACGGGGGCCAAATTCGGTGGCATTTTCACCACGCATGGGGCTAAATCCACTGAACATGATATGGTCGTTAATAATCATGACATCGCCAGGGCGATAGTCCATATTCACACCACCAGCAGCGTTGGTGACAATCATTTTCTGCACACCTAACAATTTCATTACCCGAATAGGCATGGCAAGTTGTGTAAAATCATATCCCTCATAGGAGTGGAATCTGCCAGACATGCAGACCACATTCTTGCCCGCAATCTTGCCAAACACCAGTTTCCCAGCATGACCAGGGGCTGTAGAACGAAGAAAATGGGGAATATCTGTATAAGGAATCTCCTTGGGATTCTCAACTTCTTGCGCCAAGGGGCCCAGAGAAGAGCCCAGAATAATGCCAATTTCTGGCACCATGCCTGCACGTTCTAAAATATATTTTGCGCTTTCCTGGCATTTGCTGTAACTATCCGTCATAAAAAACGCCTCCTTTGTTATTGAGAATATCATACAAGTTTTCTTCTTTCTTCGCAAGAGTTTACAGAATATTTCCAAGTACAACATTGCGCAAATATAGTTTATCCTGTATAATATTTGGCAGAAACGGAGGGTTCGCGGTGAAACACTTCCTGCAAAAAATATTTGGAATTGGAAGAAGTATCTCAGAACTACACATTGCCATCTATGCAGGCAATGCCGTCTTTTTCATTGTTCTTTCCTTGCTCCCCGCCACCATGGTGCTTCTTGCAGCAGTGCAACATCTGCCTGCCACAGTAAGTGATTTGCAAAATCTACTGGAAGGAATCACACCCGTTCCCATTCATCCCCTTTTGGAGGCGGTCATATCGGGCATTCCCATAGCCGGTTCGGTTACAATTCTTTCTGTCTCTGCTGTTGGTACTCTGTGGTCTGTAACCCGTGCAATGATGAGCATTATGAACGGCTTGGATGCAGTGTACCGCTCCCCTCGCGCCCGTCCGTATGTGCAGAAGGTTGCGATTAGTTTTCTCAGCGCTGTGGTGTTGTTTGTAAGCATTTTGGCAACACTGCTTCTGCAGGTCTTTGGGGACTCTCTCTATGCGCTTGCGCTACAGCAAGACTGGAAATATGGCAGTTTGATTTTGTCCGTACTACGAGTGCGATGGTTCTTTACCTTTGCCTTTCTCACATTAGTCTTTTGTCTGTTTTACACGGTGCTTCCTTACAGACGACTAAAATTTAGTGAGAACTTACCTGGTGCTCTTTTGGCAACCCTTGGTTGGTTGGGATATTCTCTTTTGTTTGGTTTCTATGTGGAAAACTTTTCCCGCTACGCCAATCTCTACGGTAGTTTAACTGCCGTGGTGATTTCCCTGTTATGGCTTTACTTCTGTCTGAATCTCATTTTCTATGGTGGACTATTTAACTATGTTCTTCGAGAAGTCCCCCACCCCATAAAACAACTGCGCAACTATTTCCGTCACTAAGGAGAAACCAATATGTTTGGCACAGTACTTGCTGATAAGAGTCTACTAAGTGAAGAATCGCTCTCTCGCTATCAGGCTTCCTATTGCGGGCTGTGCAGAACGTTAAAGGCAGAATACGGTTCGATTGCACGGTTGGTGCTAAGTTACGATATGACCTTTTTGGTGCTACTTTTGGGTTCTCTATATGAGCCTGAAGAACAAAAAGGCTGTAAGTGGTGCGCCATGCATCCTACGAAAAAGCATGAGTATTTTTCCTCCTCTGTGAGTTCTTATGCCGCAGCCATGAATGTAGCGCTGGCATACTACAAATGTCTTGACGATTGGCAGGATGAAAGAAACATTCTGCGACTGATGCAAGCTTGGGCACTTAAGAAGTCTGCCAATAAAGTGAAAAAAGCATATCCCCGTCAGTGCGCTACCATGGAGAAGGAACTAAAAAATCTCACGGAATTGGAGCGTTCTCAAGTAGAAAACGCTGATTTAGCGGCTGCTTTTTTTGGCAATTTGACTGGTGAATTTTTCTGCCAAAACCCCAATGACCACTGGGCAGAACATCTAAGACGAATTGGTCAACAGTTGGGAAAATTCATCTATCTTTACGATGCATTTCTTGACCTAGAGCAAGATATTAAGAAAAATCACTACAATCCCTTAAAGGGTCATGTGGATTTATCCCACAAAGATGATTTTCTCCCTGTACTGCATGGCATTCTTGGAGACCTAATGAAAGATTTAGAGTTTCTGCCACTGGTGCAGGATGTGGATATTCTGCGAAACATTCTCTATTCGGGCATTTGGTTGCCCTATACAAGCAAGAAAAAACAACAAAAGGAGGGATAGTCTTGTTTGACGACCCCTACAAGATTTTAGGGTTGAGCCCCAATGCAACAGACGATGAAGTCAAGCAGGCCTATCGCCGTCTTGCAAAGAAATATCACCCCGATGTGAATCCTGGAGACCCTGTGGCGGCACAGAAGATGAACGAAATCAATGCTGCCTATGACCAAATTAAGAATCCTCCGCAGAATGGTGGATATCAGAATCCCTATGGCGGAGCGTACAATCCCTTTAGTGGCTGGCAGGGACAGTATTATGGTCAAAGTCGCTCCACACCTTTGGAAACTGCAAAACACTATATTCGCTATGGCAGTTTCCAAAGCGCGCTGAATGTCCTTTCGCAAGTGCCTGAAGAACAGAGAACTGCTGAGTGGTACTATCTTTCCGCTGTGGCAAATGTAAATTTAGGTAACCGCGTCACCGCAACAGAGCATATCCGCAAAGCGGTAAACATGGAGCCTGGCAACCCTATTTATGCACGGGCTCAAGAGCAAATTCTCAACAATGGCAATGTGTATGAAGAGACCCGCGCCCGCGGTTTTTCTGCTTCAGCAGGAACCTTACGCACCTGCTGTTATGCCTGCGCGGTGATGAGTTTCTGCTGTGGCGGTAGACTGCCATGGTTCCCGTTTTTATTCTGCTGTTAATGCAAAAGGAGAAGAGAGAGATGGACAAAGCGCTTCGACAAATGCGAATTGACGCAATGATTGAAACTGGCTATGCCTATGTGCGCCGTGGGGATGCCATTCAGTACAATGAAATGGAACTGACACCTGTAAGCCGTTACGAAGGCGGTCCTTTCCGCAGAACGGATGGTTTCTCTCCAGAAGATGCTACCCAAGATAACTATCAGTTTACCGTGTGTTCCTCTTTCTTTTACAATCTGTTGTGGGATGCGTTCCGCTACCGCTTCTGCGATTGTGAACTGAACCATCTGTGTGTAACATCGGAAGCCTATTATAAGGATTACTGCATTTATCACTGGGAAAAAGAAAGTGGCAAGACCGTAACCATGGCCATGAGAGAGGCGCTTCCCCTGCTACAGCCTGGCGATGCCATTGAGTTTTCTCACCACAATATTGCTGGGCGACACATTATGCTGGTTGCGGAAAATGATGTGCTTCTCCACTCCTGCGGTGTAAACTACAATTTTGCGGAAGGCGTGGAAAACTGGGAGTACAATGGCGGTGTCCGCAAGACAACAATCGAAGATTTCATGCTCCACACCTTGGGCGAACTGCCCATTTCGCACTATGATTACTTTAACATTTATCGTCTCATCGATGCCATTGACCCCGTGCAATATCCCTTGACTCCGCAAGCACTATCCCGCCTCAAACACAAGGGTTTGGATATTGACCGCCGTTGTGATAAGCGTGCTTGGCAAGTTGTGCGTCCTGGGGAGAGCATTACATATACCCTGCGCCTAACAAACCACAATCCTTGGCGGGAAAATCATACTACCACCCATCGGGATTTTCACAATATTTCCGTGTGCGAAGTTTTGCCAGAAGGCACAGAACTAGTACTTTCCAGTCTGACCAACGATGTGGATTTTGACGGCAAAACCCTCCGTTGGATGGTGGACATCGGCACAGAGCAGACGGTGGTCTTGCAGTACACTGTTCGGGTAACAGAGGAAGCGAAATTCGGTACATCCATCGTTTCTAAGGGCGGTTATGTGGCGGACATTCCATCCAACACCATCTTAACGCCTGTGGGAAGCGGATTAACCCTTGAGCAGTGGAATGCGTTACGTGATTTAGAGAAAAATGGTCTTCCCACCAATCGTGAGTATGGAGATGATGGTGTTGCCACTTGGGTGTATCGCCACATTTTAGGACAGGATGTTACCATTCCCACATTGGAAGAACTCCTGAATCAGCGCTTTACTCGCCGAGAGTATCTATCGAAACCCGATGACCCCACAAAGGTTCTACTGGACAAAAAAGAGGACGAAGTGAAACATCCTTACGCCATCTGCGGGATGGAGGGTGGTCGTTCCTTGGTGTGTGTGGGTCGCTATGAACGCATTTTAGAATTCCGTGGCGAACACCTGCAACCTGGTGACATCGTTCTTGTCTGTCGCCACATGGAGCTGGAGCACTCAAATGCAGAACAGTATTTATGTCTTGGCGCAAACCGCTGTGTAAAATCTGCCTTGGGCAAGGCTGAAATTGTGGATTTGCCTATCCCAGACAGTTTCTTTGCTTGCGATTATTTCTGTGTACTTCGTCCCCTCATGCTAGGGTAAATAAAAAAAGACGGATGGAAATCCATCCGTCTTTTTTTACTTTTTCATGAAAGAGAGGCAGTCGGTGCACTGATCCATGGTGGGATTGCATTCGTGAGTGCCGACCTTAATTTTGTCCAAGGAACAGTAGTTTTCTACTTCACAATGGTTTTTGCACTGGGTGACAGTGCATTCAATGCTCTTGTTTGCACATTCTTTTTGATGCATGTTTGTATCCTCCTTTTTTATTTTGCATGACTATTGTTCCCGCGGGTGCGAAGAATATTCTAACATTTTTTGGTAAAACTGAATATATGACGTTTTCATGACACTTTGTTCGTGATAAATCGTTAATATGCTGTAAATTTTGACCTTTTTTGCATTTCTCCGCTTGACTTAGCATTTTCTTTTTATCATAATGGTACTATCTTATGTGACGGAGAGGTGATACCATGCCGTTAAAAGTGAAAAAAGAAGACCTTTGGACCATCCCCAATCTGCTGAGTTTCTTTCGCTTGGTGCTGATCCCCGTAATCATTTGGCTCTATATTAGCATTGAGAGTTACTACGGCGCGGTAGCCGTCATTGCTCTGTCTGGTCTTACCGACTTTTTGGATGGAAAAATTGCCAGAAAGTACAATATGATTACAGATTTGGGTAAAATTTTAGACCCTGTGGCGGACAAATTGACCCAAGCGGCAATGATTATTTGCCTCATTTCCCGCTATCCTCTGATGTGGCTACTGATTGCCCTGTTTGTGCTGAAGGAACTGGTTTCTGCCAGCCTTGGCTATCTATCCTTACAGGCAAGTGGTGAAGTAGCGGGCGCTCAGTGGTATGGCAAAATCAACACCGCTCTGCTGTATGCTGTCATGTTGGCGCTGATTTTGTTCCCTGAACTCCCCACCCAATGGGTCAATGCTCTCATTGGCTTGACTGCAGTTTCTCTGTGTTTGACGTTTGTCCTTTACATCCATTTCTTCTGGGATTTGGTCAAAAAGGGATGGGAACAACTGCAAAAGAATTTGACCAAAGGCGCTGTGGCAAAAATCATCGGTGCATGCCTATGGCTTTTAGTGATTTTGTTCCTTTTGGTATATCGTGAGAATATTACCATGGAAGCCATTGTATCTTTTGTACCCAAGAATTCTTGGGTATCAGTACTGGTGATGCTCCTGCTTTTTGCGCTCAAAAGTGCCACGGTTGTGGTTTATGCTGGTCTTTTATATGCCGCCAATGGCGTGTTGTTTTCCACCCCCATTGCACTTGTTATGAGTGTAGCTGGTTCGTTTATCATGTTCACACTCCCCTACTGCGTGGCTCGCCTTGGGGCATCCCATGATGTTAAGAAACTGGCAGATAAATATCCCAATATAAAATTTCTGCAAGGATTCCCCAGCACCAATAAATTTTTAATGAACTTTGTGGCTCGTATTATTGGCATTTTACCCTTGGATGTGGTCAGCGCCTACATGGGTACTGTGCGTGCTAAATATCGGGACTATATTCTCGGGTCTTTGGCAGGCATGGCGGTATCCATTGTGACTTTTACAGTGATGGGGCTTTCAGTCTCCGATACTGGTTCGCCCAACTTCTATATTGCCCTCGCCATTGAGATTACCGTGAATTTGGGTTCTCTGCTGGCCTTTGTGGTGTACCGCAAGAAAAAACAAAAAGAAAAGGAAGCATCGTAACGATGCTTCCTTTTTTATTCCCAGGTTGCCCAAATTTCAGGGGCGTAGCCAACGGTGGCTTTCTTGCCGTTGCGTACAATAGGCGTTTTCATGAGAGCGGGATTATCGAACACCTTATCCTCTTTGGCGCGGGGGTTATCCATGTATTTCATAAGGGTAATATCTTCGTGCTTGCTGTCCCAATTAATGAGGGCATCAATGCCACCTACAGCACGGAGCACAGAATCAAACTCGCCAGGAGACATGCCGTAACGGAGCAGGTCAATATCCTGCACTTTAATGCGCCGTTCTTTAAAATAGCGTTGAGCTTTCTTCGTATCGAAGCACTTGCTTTTGCCAAAAATCTGAATGTTCAAGGATACTGCACCTCCACTAAACAAAGTCCGCTGGCAGGTGCTGTAGCGCCTGCATTTTCCCGCTGGCGGGAAGCAAGAATTTGGGGGATTTCGTTAGGATCTCGCTGACCAAGTCCAATTTCCACTAATGTGCCAACCAAAATGCGCACCATGTGGTAGAGAAAACCATCACCCTTGAAGGTAAAGACAACCTCACATCCACAGCGCTGAATGTTCAGTTCCCGCAAGGTGCGAACAGAAGATTTCTTAAAATGTTTATTGGCGCAAAAAGAAAGGAAATCATGACTTCCCAAAAGGTGTGATACCGCCTCTTCCATACGGGGAATATCCAGCGGCTGTGTCATTTTCCACACCTATTTCCGTTCAAACACGCAGGGCGTCTCCTCATTCCAAATGCGATACCGATAGGTCTTCTCTACCGCATTGAGACGGCTATGGAAACGGTCATCCACTTGGGTGACGGAAAGCACGCCGATATCCTCCGGCAAATACTGACGCAGTTGCGAGCAAATTTCTTCCGCAGAGAGGGTGGTATTGCTGTGAAAATTCGCCACCTGTCCCTCTGCATGGACGCCAGCATCGGTGCGACCGCTCCCACTGACCTCCACAGCCTCGTTTAACATACGGCTGAGGGTTTGTTCCAGTTTCGCCTGAATGGTGTTCTCGCCTTGTCCTAGACGTTGCCAGCCTTTATAACGGCTTCCGTCATAGCAAAGATCAATCCTGAAGTTCTTCAAGATACTCCTCCATAAAGCGCAGTGCTTCCTCACGGGTATCGGCGCTCAAAATGAATGCGCCCTCCGGAGAGTACACCGCTACGTGATCATAAATATATCGAAGTGTAAAACCCATAAGATCATCTCCTTTTCTTGGATGATCTAAGGATAACACAACTTGAGTCCTATAAAACGTACAGAAATATCCCCTCCTGCTGGAGGGGATATGTTTATCTGTTCATGATACGGGAGACGATGGCAAAAATCTCTGCACGGGTAATGGAATTGTTGGGATGGTAATAGCGGTTGCCTTGGGCATCCAAGCTACCAAGCACAATACCTTCCAAATACAGAGCCAAGACGTTGGGGTCTTTGGTATCCACAAAGGCATCTTCCACGCCTGCGGTTTCCGTCAGTTTCAGTGCCTTGGCAGCGACCTCGGCAACCAAAGAACGGGTGGCGGGCTCGCTGAGTACAGTGGCTTCATCGGGATCTAAGATACCCAGCTGAATGGCAAGCGCGCGATAGCCACTAGCCCACTGGTAGGGGTCTAACAGCGTGGGGGGACGCTCGGGATAGCCACTGGCAAGGAAAATCATCTTCAGCGCTTCGCCGATACTGACGATGCCCTTGGGACGCATGGTGCCATCGGTAAAGCCGTTGACAACACCGCCGTTGTACAGTTCGTCCACGTAGCCATAGTACCAGTCCGTTTCCAACAGGTCAGAAAACACCTTGCTGGCGCTTTGGGGGTTCTGCCAACGGGCTGTTACACGGAGGTTGCCCTGGGCAATGGAGGCTTCGGTAATTTTATTACCGTTACCATCGTACCAACCTTGGAATTGAGCATTCTTCTTTGTGGTTTTGGGGAGAACGCCAAAGGCTTTTCCCTTGGGATAGAAATAGATATCCGGCAGGAAATCGCCACCAGCCACATCCACCTGCAGATATACATAGTCGGGAGAATCGTTGCCGGTGTAGTCACCATGGAGGAAGAGTTTCAGTTCTCTGACTCGGCGAATAACCAGACCGCTGGCAATAGATTTACCCACGTGACACCAAACGCCGATGGCGCTGGCAAAGTCAAAGGCGCTGAAGCCAATGCCGTCCTTGGAATCCAAGAATAGGTCAGCCAAACGGCTATCTTTGAGCCAGTTGACGCCAACGTTGTAGGAGAAAGAGACTAACGCATCATATTGAGCTTGCCCCACGGGGATGTTATTGCCCACCAAGAATTCATTGAGTTTCTTTTCTACGCCAACTAAGTGCTGGCGCAAAAGCACCTCCGCCTCTTCCCTCGTAATGCCGTTGGGATAGGCATCCTTAGAGCAGGCAGAGCCGTAGCCAATACTGTACTGGGTATTATCCCAGATTTTGTACTGCAAGAAGCCCTCTTGATTTTTAATAAAGTTGATTCCGCTATTGCTGATGGAGTACTCATTGGGCGCTGCCAATGTTACACCGGAAAGACAACCTAAAACAGTCAGCAAAATCAGAAACCAGCAAATGCTTTTTTTCACAAAAGTATCCTTTCTCAGCCCGTTTGCACGGAAATGGGTGATTTCTTCTTTGGGAAAGTATAGCGGGAAAGGTTACAATTTGCAATCTTTTTATGTTACATTTCCGTTAAATTATCCCAAAACAGCTACGGTTGCCATAATACACCTTTTTATGTCCCTTTTATTGTACACAATATGTCTTATATTGAAAGCACAACGAACAAGGAGGGACATCCCATGAAGCACAATAACGTAATTGATATGACAAACTACTTCCAAAATTTACAGAAACAAGAATCGGCAAAAGCAAAAAGCATCGCAAAATGCCGCATTTGGCAGCATGTTTGCGATGCAGTGGAGACTCTTTCGGGAGTGGTGATCGCCCTCTGTGTCTGCGTGTGTACGTTGACGCTTTTCGCCATCTTATAGGCGACCGACCTTGCCGTTTTCATCCCGAAACAGCACGGTACAATTCTCCCACGATTGGATGGAAGCGCCCATGTCATGCATCAGAATGATATCGTTTTCCTCAGGATGATGCATCAGGCGACCACGGGCAAGCCATTCATTGTTCCCTGCCTGATTGCTGTAGACACTACACATTTGTCTGCCATTGAGCCAATCCATGCCCGCTAAGGAGGTATGGTGGTAGTGGTCAATGCTGGTAAACCGAATGTGGGATGGTGTGCCATCCACGATGACAGCAGGATTCGCTTTCCGCTCCACCGCCAATACGGTGGTAACATAAAGCGCGCAAGGACCAAGGACAAAATCACCCAAGGAGAAGGATATCCTTTCGTGGGCAAATGGAACATAGGCGCTTACATTCTTGGAGAGCAGATCCAAATCGATACGTTTGGGCTTGTAGCGGTCAAAGGCTACACCCAAACCACCATCCATGTGAAACGCAGAAATTTCAGCACCCTGCTCCGCCATGTCCTCACAGAGACTCTTAAGTTTATTCATGCGGTCAGAGAGGAAATCCTCCTCCGTCACATTACCCTCGTAGCGATGCCATAGACCAACACGAGGCACACCACGTTTCCGCAAGTCCTGCGCAATCTTAGGAAGTTCTTCTGCGTTTATACCCTGACGATAGCGTTCCACTTTGGAAGCGCCTGGGCGATTGCGTTTGGTAGGAAGTTGCACCAAAAGATACACCGAATCGGGCAAACGATGGTTAAGCGCCATGGTAGAACCTGCAAGCAATCCCACCTGCAAATCCGCAAGGATGTTTGCAAATTCCTGTGATAAGCTCATGGTGGCATAGAGAATATCCTCGCCACGGAAACCGCAGTCCAAGGCAAGTCGCAATTCCTCAGGCGTGCAACACTGCGCGCCGTAACCTAACTCACGATACAAGCGAAGTAATGCCATATGCGGGCAACGGCACACAGGAATATAGTGCTTATGCTCTGGTAGATGAAACAAGTTATGTAACAACTCCGCCCTTTGGCGGAGTTGTTTTTCATCATAGAGAAACCATGGTGTTGCAAAACGATTGGAAATTGCGCGCAATTCTTCCGCCGAAATGAAAGTATCGTCTACATCCGCATGAATTTTGTTAGGATCTGCGGTTGTTCTCATAGAGAATCACAAGTCCTTTCAGCAAAAGATCATGATCATACAAAATTTCACGGCGACACATGGGAATTACATAGCGGGCAATGCCACCTGTTGCCACTACCGTGGGAGTTTGCCCCAATTCCGCTTCCATGCGTTCTACCATGCCATCAAGCATGGCGGCAGCGCCAAGCATGACACCACTGCGCATACAATCCACAGTGTTTCTGCCGATTGCCTTTTTAGGGGCCTCCAAACTAATGCCCGGCAGCTGCGCAGTGCGATTGGTAAGCGCTTCCGAGGAAATGCGGACACCGGGGCAAATGCTGCCACCCAAAAAAGCACCATTTTTATCCAGCACCATCATGGTGGTGGCTGTTCCCATATCAATAATCACCGCGGGCATAGGATATTCCTTGACCGCTGCCACAGCTGCGCAAATCAGGTCGCTACCCGCTTGTGCGGGATTATCCAAAAGGATGTTGACACCAGTTTTCATGCCAGGGCCAACCACCATGGGTTCGATACCTGTCAGTTTCAGCACGGCAGTACGACAGGAGTTGAGCACGGGAGGGACCACGGAGGAGATAATAACACCCTCGATGGAATCCTTAGAGATCTCAAACAACTCCAAAATATTCTTCAGTTCAATCCAATACTGGTCTGAGGTTTTGATAGGATCGGTAGCAATGCGAGCCTTGCGAATGATATTTTTGTCTTCCACAAAGCCCACCACAACATTGGTGTTGCCAATATCAATGACTAAAAGCATATTTGTTCCTCCTACAGAAAATATTCAATACGGCAAGTAAACTCCACTTGTTGTGGAATTTCCACCACTGCATATGAGGGTTTTGCACCGCTACAAGCGCCAGGATTGAGAAAATGGATATCCCCCAACTGCCGAGAATCCGCCACATGAGTGTGTCCGTAAAGGACAATCTGCGCCAAATGTTCTTGGGCAGCGTAGCCTAATCGAAGCAAGTTCGTTTTCACGCCATGGCGATGACCGTGAGTGATGAAAAAGCGCACACCTCGAACATCTGTGACAAGAGTTTCTTCCGCCATGGAAGCAAAATCGCAATTGCCTGCCACAGATAACATGGGAATGCTGGGGAAGGTTTGTCCCAAGGTATCGGCATCACGGCTATGGTCACCTAAGTGGATGATGCAGTCCGGCTTTTCCTGTAGCACAGCCTGTTCCATATAACATTGTTCCCCGTGGGAATCGGAGAGAATTAAAATTTTCATTTGTTGCACCTTTGCCTTTTTGATGGCATATAGTGATACAGATAAGACATTGCTCGGAGGTGTTATGATGGAAAAACCGAATCCCCTGCCCTCATTCAGTCAAGCGGATATTAAGAAGGTTCTGGCTTCGCCCGAGGGGCAGGCACTGCTCCGAATGCTCAACAAGGATGGTGGAGCGCTTCTGCAAAAAGCAGCAGCGGCAGTAAAATCTGGCGATATCAAAACCGCGCAAGAATTGGTGAGACCTGTGATGGAATCGCCAGATGCCACAAAACTCATTGAGCGGTTAAATGGGCAAAAATAGCTATGGAGAATTTGGAAAACGCCATTTTAGATGTGCTAAATGATCCCGAAAAGATGAATGAAATTTTCTCCATCGCACAGAGTCTTGGACTCAGTGGGGATGGAGGCAACATCTCCCCACCACAAGAGGATTTGCAAATGGCTGGAGCCGTTATGGGCATCTTGCAGGATTTGCAAAAATGCGACCCTAAACAAGAGAATCTTCTCCATGCGCTTCTACCCTATTTGGATGATGCACGACAGAGAAAACTCAAACGAGCCATGCAGATTGGCAGACTTTCCCGTTTGGCAGGCACTGTCTTGCAACGGGAAAATGACAGCACATAGTGCGGGGGTGAATACTTGTATAACCGATATATTCCCACAGCGGAGGGAACTTACCGCAGAGAGGTCATCCGTCCTGCAAGCAAGGAAGAGTTGCCATCTTATCCGCGGGAGCAGACTTGCCCAGCCCCCATGAAAATTGCGCCACAATCCACCGCTTCCACACCGTTATTTCCGCTCCATCTGGATATGCAGGATATTTTGGTGCTGTTGGTGCTAGTATTACTCCTTTTGCAAGGAAACACAGGTGATGGGCTCTCTTTGCTTATCACCATCGCCGCTTTTATTCTGCTCCAGTAATGAAAGGTGCGGTGCCGTCAGGCAGTTGCAGACGGGACAACAGTTCGTCTTGGGTGTCAAAGATGGTGAGAGCGTCCTGATCGGTGCTGTAGAGTACCACATCACCCTCACGGGTTTCTGCCATGCGCAAAAGACCCGTGGACATATCTACCCAATAATCCGTAGTAATACTTTTACTCTGTTTGGTTCTCAGGTAGAGATAGTGCACATCCACCGCTTGGGTATATGGAATGTATGCAGCTTGCAGAATATCCTCTGCCAACAGATTTACAGAGGATTCATAGGTGGGGATACCAGAGATATCGTCCATGGTTAAGCCTGCAGAGAGGGTGATTTGATCCACCGTGTCTGTATCGTCACCATACCAAAGGTAGAGGGTTTCACCATCAGAAAGGAAATGACGGGTTACACCACCTTGCAGGATTTCAACCTTACGGATTTTATCACAGTTCCAAATTTGAATCACTGAAATATCTACCGCGCCATCACCATAGATTGTACGATTGAGGGTCTGCGTGTAGTAAAGAGGTGTTTCGAAGCTTTCAATTAAATTTTCAAGATTTTCGGCAGTGATAATCACAAAATCAGGGTTCGTTTCCCCTTCGGTGGGTCTGGTGATAGGTCCAGAAGATTCCGGAGGCAGAACGATGCCCTGCTTTTTTTGTGAGCCATTGGAGAACTCTGCCAAAAGGAATACCACAGCCACAACAAAAACAGCGGCGGCAATCATCAGGAAAATGGTTCGGCCACGCCGATATTGTTCCTTCATGATTACCGCCTCCTTTTATTCTTCTTGATTCTTCTCTTTGGTTTCTGCATCCTCAGTGTTTTGCTCTGCAGAATGCGAGGAATGGTGGGGTGCTATCAACTGGAAGGCAGCCACTGAAACCAGTAAGATTGCCCCCAAAAGCATAACTGCTCTCATTTCACCCGATGTGGTAAGCACCACAGCGCTGAGACCCAAAAGCCCCGTGAGCACATAGATAATTGCCACAGATTGTTTTTGGTTAAAACCCATATCGATGAGCCGATGATGCACATGTCCACGGTCAGCTTGCATGGGATTTTGCCCACGAATGACTCTGCGAATCACTGCAAAGCAGATATCGAAAATGGGTACGCCCAAAATAAGGAAGGGCACAGCAAAAGAAATGACCGCATAGAACTTAAACAAGCCCTGTACCGAGAGACAAGCCAGAATAAATCCTAAGAAGGTTGCACCTGTATCCCCCATGAAAATCTTGGCAGGGTTTGTATTGTAGGGTAAAAATCCCAAACAACCACCCAAAAGGGCAGCCAAAATGATGGCCACATTGATTTCAGAAAGCATGAGCGCAATCACCAGTAGCGTTGCTGTGGAGATGGCAGAAACACCTGCCGCCAAACCATCCAAGCCATCGATAAAATTTACTGCATTGGTGATGGCGACAATCCAAATCACCGTGAGAGGTCCAGAAAGCCAGCCCAAATCCAGATAGAGAGACTCACTGAACACATTTGGGTTGGACAAGAACTGAATACTACAGCCATGGGCAACCACCACGATGGCGGCAACAATCTGCACCAAAAACTTAGGGAGCGCACGGAGCGCCATGCTGTCATCCATCACGCCCAAAATTACAATAAGCACTGCACCCATGAGGATGCCTCGCACTTCGCGGGAAATTTCCGCAAAGAGGAGGGTTGCCAGTAGGAACGCAAGGAAAATAGCCAGACCACCCAAGCGAGGAATGGGTGTTTTATGCATTCTGCGGTTGTCCTTAGGGACATCGATTGCCCCAACTTTATAAGCGAGGGATTTGACCATGGGTGTGGAGAAAAAGGATGCCACACAAGCCACAACCAATGCCAAAATTAATTTTATAATGACACTTCTATCCACTGTGAATTACCTCAGCCGCGGGGTACAAAGCCCACCTTTTTATAGACCTTACGCAGGGTTTTATTGGCAAGGTAGGATGCCTTTTCTGCACCCTCCTTGTAAATGGATTCCAAATATGCTTTATCGGTAAGCAGACGAGTTGTCTCCTCCCGAATGGGACGGAGTAGTTCCACAACCGCTTCGCCGACAGCGGGCTTAAAGACACCGTAGCCCTTGTCTGCAAACTCTGCTTCTGCCTCTTCCATGGTTTTGCCTGTAGCAGCGCAGTAGATGGTGAGCAGATTGGAAATGCCGGGTTTATTCACCTTATCAAAGCGCACAGCAGATTCACAGTCTGTGACAGCGCGCTTAAACTTGCGCATAATATCCTCAGGTTTGTCCATAAGAATGACGCAACCTTCGGGGTCAGACTTGGACATTTTGGTATCCGGCGCGCCCAAGCTCATAATGCGAGCGCCCATTTTGGGAATGAAGGGTTCCGGCATGGTAAAGGTATCGGGGAAAAGGAAGTTGAAACGGCTTGCAATATCGCGACAGAGTTCCACATGCTGTTTCTGGTCATCGCCCACGGGCACCAAGTCAGACTGATACAGGAGAATATCCGCCGCCATAAGTACGGGATAAGTGAAAAGACCCGCGTTAATATTATCTGCGTGTTTTTGAGACTTATCCTTAAACTGGGTCATACGGCTCAGTTCGCCAAACTGGGTATAACAACCCAAAACCCAGCTGAGTTCTGCATGCTGAGGGACATGGCTTTGAATGAACATGATGTTCTTTTCAGGGTCAAGACCGCAGGCTATATACTGCGCCAATTGCTCCAGACTGCGACGGCGCAGGTCCGCAGGCACTTGGCGAACGGTGATGGCGTGCATATCCACAACGCAGTAAAGGCACTCATACTCATCCTGCAAACTAACCCAGTTTTTGATGGCACCCATATACGAACCCAGGGTCAGTTCCCCGCTGGGTTTAATACCGCTAAAGATGCGTTTTTTCGTTTCCATATCCAAAACCTCGCGTTTGTTCATAGAGTGTTTGTGGGAAAACCCTGTCATTTGGGCACACTCCCACGATTTCTAGTTTAGTTTACCATATCTATGCAATTTTCGCAAGAATCCCGTTGACAGTTTCTGAGAATAAAATTATATTATATAGAGAGATTACGAAAGGCAGGATACCTTTATGGAACTGGATATGCAATATTTTGAACAAATGGAGCAGAAAATCCCCCACGGCAAGGTGCGCACCCGTTTTGCACCCAGCCCCACGGGCTACATGCATGTAGGCAATCTTCGTACCGCTCTTTACACATGGCTGATTGCTCGTAATGCAGGTGGCACTTTCATTCTGCGTATTGAAGATACTGACCAAGGTCGTCTTGTGGAAGGCGCTGTAGATGTAATTTACCGCACCATGAAAGAATGCGGACTGGATCATGACGAAGGTCCCGATGTAGGCGGTCCTGTAGCGCCTTACATTCAGTCCCAGCGGAGAGATACTTATGGCAAGTATGCTGACCTGTTGGTTTCCCGTGGCGGTGCTTACTACTGCTTCTGCCAAAAGACAGAAGAACCCGAAAATGCTGATCCCAAAAATGTGGTAAAGCACTCTTGCAGTTGCCCCCTTTTGACGGAAGCAGAGGTTGCTGAGAAAAAGGCAGCAGGTCTCCCCTTTGTGGTACGGCAAAAGATTCCTACGGAAGGCACAACCACCTTCCGCGATGCATCCTTTGGCGAAATCACTGTGGAAAACAGCGAACTGGATGAGCAGGTACTCTTAAAATCCGATGGTCTTCCCACCTACAACTTTGCCAATGTCATTGACGACCATCTCATGGGTATTACCCATGTGGTCCGTGGCAGTGAATATTTGGCATCTGCACCTAAGTACAATCTGCTCTATGAGGGCTTTGGTTGGGAAGTTCCCACCTATGTCCACTGCTCCCCTGTCATGCGAGATGCTCAGCACAAAATGTCCAAGCGTCACGGTGACCCCAGTTATGAAGATTTGATTCGTGAGGGTTATTTGACCGATGCCGTGCTGAACTATGTGGCACTTTTGGGTTGGAGTCCCCGTGGGGAATTGGCAGAGCAGGAATTCTTCTCTCTGCCTGAATTGGCAAAAGCCTTTGACATTAGCGGTATTTCCAAGTCCCCTGCTGTGTTCGATATTCAGAAGCTCCGTTGGATGAATGCCGAATACATGAAGAAACTGGATCCTCAGGTGTTCTACACCATGGCAGAGCCCATTTTGAAGAAAGCCATTCAGAATCCCGCCATTGACCTTAAGGCGGTGGCAGCCCTTGTACAGCCCCGTTGCGAGATTCTTTCTGATATCCCCGAACGCATTGATTTCCTGCAGGAAGTTCCTGCCTATGATACGGAACTGTATGTTCACAAGAAGTCCAAAACCACCAAGGAAAATAGTCTAGAGTCCCTCAAGGCGGTATATCCCGTGTTGGAAGCCTTGAACGAATGGACAAACGAAGCCCTCTATGCAACACTCATGGCACTAGCAGAGAAGATGGAAGTGAAAAACTCCCTGATTCTGTGGCCCTTGCGTGTGGCAGTTTCCGGCAAGGCGTCTACTCCCGGTGGTGCAACGGAATTGTGTGCCATTTTGGGCAAGGAAGAATCCCTCAAGCGCATCCAAAAGGCAATGGAATTGCTGGCATAATCTAATATACAAAAAAGGGTCTGTGGAAATTCCACAGACCCTTTTTTTACAAAATCAAACAGATCAGTCCCCTGCCACCCTCGTTGACAATTTTCGTCAAACTATCGCGGAACTTGTAACGAGAATCTTCGGGCACACCGATGATTTTGCTCCCCAAGCCTTCATTGACTAGGTCATAGAGAGATTTACCAAAGATGTTGCTCTCCCACAGTTTTTCCGTGTTACCCTCGTATTCTGAGAGAAGATAATCTGCCAGTTCGCGGGATTGTTTTTCATCCCCAACCATGGGACAGACTTCTGTTTTGATGTCCGTGCGAATCATATGGATAGAGGGGGCGCTGGCTTTGAGTTTGATGGCATAGTTGCCACCCCGTTTGACAATTTCAGGCACTTCCAACTTTACCTCATCCGGAGTTGGCATGACAATACCGTAACCTGTGGCTTTGGCCTGCTCCAAGGCGGATTCCACCTTATCGTAGCACTGTTTCACTTGGGCAAGGGTGGTGAGCAAACTCATAAGTTCACCATCATTTTCCACGGGGAAGCCTGTTTTTTCAGAGAGCACCTCATAGAACAGTTCTTCGGGGAAATCCAGCACACAATCCACACTGCCAGTGCCCAAATCTGCCTCGCGAATCCGACATCCGGAAAGAGCGTTACCCTCTAGCAGTTTTGCCATGGCAGGTTCTGCTTGGCTAACCTTTGCAATTTCCTGGGCGCTACGGCGCATAGCTTCATACAGACTTTCCTTTAGGGGATGTTCATCCTCCAATGCGGATACCCAGCCAGGCATAAAAAACCGCAGTTCCGTGACGGGGAATTCGTGAAGGAGAGCCGAGAGAATGCCACGAATCTGTCCCTCCTCCATACGAAGGCAATCCACTGCAACGGCAGTAACATCATGCTGTTGGGAAAGCGTGTTGCAGACTTCTTGCGCCTGAGGCGAGGTGGGAGAAGATGTATTCACCAACACCACAAAGGGTTTTCCTGTGGCTTTCATATCCTCAATGGCCATGCGTTCTGCGGTGATGTAATCCTCGCGGGGCAAATCCGTAATACTACCATCGGTGGTAATGACGATACCAGCGGTGCAGTGGTCCTCCATGACCTTCTTTGTGCCTAATTCTGCCGCTTCCACCATGGGGATTTCATAATCATACCACGGAGTGGTTACCATGCGAGGCTGTCCGTCCTCTTCTGCACCCATGACAGACGGGGTCAGATAGCCCACGCTATCAATAAGACGCACCGCCAGTTTGGATACGCCATCGGGACTGATTTCTACCGCTTCTTCAGGGACAAATTTAGGCTCGGAGGTCATGATTGTCCGTCCAGAAGCACACTGAGGTAGTTCATCGCGCGCCCTTTCTGCCAAATAGGGATCTTGGATGTTGGGGATGACAAGTTGCTCCATAAAGCGTTTGACAAAAGTTGATTTTCCCGTTCTAGTGGGGCCGGTTACCCCTAACAGTACCGCATTTTTGGTGCGCGCACCGAGAACCTCGTAGATGCTTCTCGTTTCCACGGATATTCCTCCTTACTGATTGTATTTCAATACTATTCGGACAAACTGATGGTTATGCAAGGGCGGTGTCGCAACTGACCGACACCGCCCAAAATATTTTATGTGGGAATGAGCAGAATACCGTTTTCTGTCTGTTCTGACTCCAGATGATTGGCACGGCGGATTCGCTCCACAGTACTGTTGTGAGTTTTGGCAATATCCCACAGTCTTTCTCCACCTTGTGTGCGCCGAATTACCACTGCGGGTTTTTCTGCTTTTTTCTGCTCTATCTGGCGAATTTCTCCACCACAGAGACTACGATAGTCCTCTTTTGCCATGCATTCTACATCTAACAAAATAGGGCAACGGAATTCCAGTGAGTTTCCTGTGGGCAAGACAGTGGGCGCTCCTCCTGCTAAGGCGGTGACAAAGCAGTGGGCATCTTCCGCCAAGGACAGTTCCTCACGAACTTCCGTGCGATGATTCACGCTCTGCAGTTGCCCTTGATCATCGTAATAAAGGGCATGAAGGCAAATAGGCACAGCAATTTCAGCCTTATCCCCTTTTCGGTTCACACGGGGCATATCCAATTGCATTTGGACATCTACCACATCTGTGGCGGGTAGTTCCTTGCTTTCCCGCAGGGTGCGCGATATCACATCATGGTCCAGGCGATTGAGAAATTGATATTCCTGCCACTGGGGAAGCAGTTCCCCATTCAGTGCGTAGGCATCTTCACAGAAGGTCATGGGTATTTTGCGAGAGATTAGGCACTGGGCTAAGAGGTGGAGCGTCAATTGTAGTCCTTCCCCGTCCTGCAGGGTAGCCCGCTCCAAGTCACAGCCTGTAATTTCCATGAGGAGTTTCATTTCCTCTTCGTCATACAAATCCTGCAAATCGCAGTATTGAGAAAATGGAATTTCCGCCAAATGGGTGCTCAGCGCGCCATTTTCTGTGGCATAGAGAATGTCTAAACGAACCACACCCTTAAACACTGCCTTATTGCCTGCAATTCGTTTTTCCAAAACCTCCACGGTAGGTTCATAACGATAAACCACTCCGCACAGGGGGCGATTGGCAGGTAAAGAAATCTCCTCCATCACCTGAAAACTTCGTTCACTGCATTCCACTGGCTGAAGAAATGCATAATCCACCTGATGGATTTGCAGTTGGTCAGGAAGCGCTTCATGGTCAAAGATGGTAATTTGCGTTGGTTCATAGCCACAAATCAGACAGCAGACATTGACTCTTACGGCAATCTTGCGGGAGTTTACCATGCGCGCGTCTGCGCTTTTCACATGACAGCGCACCTGAATTTGAGTTTGTTCTGTTAAAGCAGGATTGTCTACCTGCAAAGTATAGGGCAGATAGACCTCAAGACAGCGGGGCGCTGTTTCCCCCTCTGCTACATACATGACGTGACAGCGAATTCCACCGCTGATGGAAACACTTCCGCTACGACTTTCTTTGCTCCGCATGACCGCTACAGCATTAGCGCCTAAAATACGGGCCACATCGGGAAAACTATCGGGTACGATGGTATCTGCCGTTTCTTCACGGCAGACATATTCCCGCAAGACCTGCTTGAGGGAATCCATGGGTTTTGGCGTAAAGGCTAGTTCCATTCTCCTCACTCCTTGTAATTTCTACCACATATATACGCAGTGAAGGACAAGGTTATTCCTAGCGATTGAGAAGAATAATCCCCACCGCAAGGGCAATAGCAGCAATTAAAAATGTGAGGAAGGAACTAGGTAAGAGCAAAGCGAGCAATAGTCCAACACCTGCTCCAATGAGCAAGGTTGCAATCCATTTGTTTTGTCTGCACATAAAAACCGCCTCCTGCATCATCATACGCAGGAGGCGGTATAGATTATCCCTGTTCCCAAGGTTTGTATTCCTTGGCTTTTTCGTAGAGTTTCGTGTAGCTTTCGTAGCGTGTAGGCTGAATATCTCCTGCCTCTACGGCATGACGAATGGCGCAACCGGGTTCCGATAAGTGGGCACAATCGTGAAATTGGCATTTGCCGATGTAGGGTGCGAAATCCACAAAAGCGAATTGCAGATTCTCTTTGAGCACCAAGTCCATTCGTTCTGTATCAAAGGAGGAAAAACCAGGAGTGTCCGCAACGCAAGTGCCATTGGGCAGATGGTAGAGTTCCACATGACGAGTGGTATGCCGTCCTCGTCCTAGTTTTTGGGAGACCTCACCAACTTCCAAAGAAAGTTTGGCATCCAAGCGGTTGAGGATACTGCTTTTCCCCACGCCGGAGTTACCTGTGAAGGCGCAGAGTTTCCCGTGGAGCAATTCCCGCAGACGGTCAATTCCCTCGCCCGTTTCTGCACTGGTGCGGATGGTAGTATACCCCGCGCGGGTGTAAATTTCTTCCAGACGGAGACCCGATTCCAAATCGCACTTATTGATACAAATGACAACAGGCACATTTTGGTTGCCCGCGATGGCGCAGATGCGATCCAGTAAAAAAGGTTCTGTGACGGGAATCGCCCCCGAGGCAAACACCACAAGCAAGTCTAAATTGGCAATGGCGGGGCGCACAAAGGAGTTTTTGCGGGGCAAAATCTCCTCCACAGTGCCTCCATCTCCCTCACGGGTGTAGCGCACCATATCGCCCACAAGAGGACTCAGTCCCTCCTTGCGGAAACGTCCTCTGGCACGGCAAGGCAGAAGCGAGCCATTGGCTGTTTCTACATAGTAGAAGCCACTTAAGGCTTTCATCAAGCGTCCTGTTTCTGTCATAGACTAAAATCCACCGTCAAGGTCAAAACGACCGCGCCATCCACATAGACCTCAATCTCCCGTACGCCAGAACTGGTCACAGTGATAGACGCCGTGCCCTCTTCCCGAAGCACCATAATAGGAAGGTCATACTCTTCCCCATCGATGGTAACGATAACCTCAGCGTATTCTTCCCCTTCGGCAGGAATGGGAACTTCCAGCTCCTTGGTGCTTTCCACACTGATTTGTTTCACTTCCACCCGAATCATGGGCGTGTAGGTAGAGACAGAATAACCATTACAGGTGTTGGTAATCTTACAGCAGTAATGCTGGACACCAGCAATCTCTGTATTGGCAAGAATGCTTTGGCTTATGCCCACAGAGCGAAGATCCGCCATGGAATCTGTAGCAGAGACGAACCATTCGTAGCTGAGAAGACCACCATCAGATACGCTGGCTTCTACATTGAGAACATAGAGATCATCCTTTTGCAGTTCAGTGCTTTCCGAAAGTTCGTGAATGACGGGCATTTGCGCCTTGGCGGCAGTACCCAAAGACACCACAAGGTCAATCTTTGTACCAGGACGAATAATTTCGCCCTCGGGAATGGACTGCTCAATGACCGTATCCTTAGCATCAACGCTTTCACGATAGGTAATATCGCCTTGGGTGAGTTTCTTAGCATCCATGGTGGCAAGGGCATCAGTAATGCTCATGCCCGTCAGTTTGGGCGTGGACAAGTGCCACATTTCACTGCCCGTGCTGACCACCAGCACCACTTCCTGACCAGGAGTCAGAAGTGTGCCATAAGGAGGTTCGGTACGAATGATATAGTTCGTGACAAAAGAATCGCTATTCTCCAAAACCTCACGGACTTTCACATTGAACTTTTCAAGGGCACGGCGAGCATCGGCAAGGGAATGGTTTTCCAAAAGGGGCATGGTAATATCCTGCACACCCGTGGAAACGGTGAGGGTGATGGTAGAACCCTTTTTCACCGTCATATCCGCCTTGGGCTTTTGGTTCATAATAAGACCTTCTGCCACATTGCCCTGTGGAGTCTGTCTAATAATCTCGAACTCAAAATAGTCCTTATAGCGTTCCATGACATCCTCTGCCGAGTAGAGGTACAAATCAGGCACAATGGCATCTTCTTGCTGGCGGAAGGTTTCCTGCATGAGGGTTACAAACATAAATACCAATGCACCTACTGCCAAAAGCACAATGCTAATGCCCATGACAAGAGAAGGTGTTTTGCTACGCTTTTTCTTAGGGGCAGGCGCTTTCTTGGGGGCGGGTTTTTTCTTCTTTTTAGGCTGTGCCACAGGGGTTACTTCTTTGGATTCACCAAAGATCATCATGGGGTTTTGGCGGAAGGCTTCCATATCCTGCAACATTTGAGAAGCAGAGGGATAGCGCTTTGCCAAATCTGGTTCCATGGCGCGCAGAGTAATCTGCTCCAAACCTTCCGGCACAGAGGGATTCAAAGCGCGGGGCGGTGTTGCTGTAGCGTTAAAGTGCTGAATTGCGATGGACACTGGAGTCTCTCCATCAAAAGGAGGACGACCTGTGAGCATTTCGTACATAACAACGCCCAAGGAATAGAGGTCAGCACGGAAATCCATTTTTCCACCACGAGCCTGCTCGGGAGAAATATAATGCACCGAGCCCAGAGCTTCGGAAGTCAGGGTGGTTTGCGAAGCACCAATGTGGGCAATGCCAAAGTCAGCAACTTTTACGCTACCATCCTTGAGAATCATAATGTTGTGGGGCTTAATATCCCGATGGATAATGCCACGACCATGGGCATGTTCCAACGCCTTGCAGATTTGGGTAGCAAAATGCAAGGTCTCTCTCCAGTTGAGGACACCTTTTTGCTCCATATACTGCTTGAGGGAGATGCCGTCAATGAGTTCCATGACGATATAGTCCGCGCCTTCAGACTCGGAAACATCGTACACACTGACGATATTGGGATGGGACATCATGGCAACTGCTTGGGATTCCGCGTGGAATCTTCTGCGGAACTCCTCGTCCCGACTCAAATCATCTTTTAAAATCTTAACAGCCACCGGACGATTCAGCCGATGACACAACGCTTTATAGACCACAGCCATACCGCCGTTGCCGATGACTTCTTGGATCTCATAACGACCATCCAGCAGCGTTCCTATGTATCTGTCCATAGCGGTTCACACTCCAATCGGATCACGCCTTTTTAGGCGAAGAAACATTTTTATACATGTACCAGCACCACGGTAACGTTATCGGGTGCGCCACGGGTCTTGGCAATATCCAAAAGCCGTAGACAACAATCATCTTTGCACTCACCGTGGTCGACTTCAAATAAAATCTCTTGGTCTGCCAAAACATTAGTCAATCCATCAGAACACAAGAGGAAGGAGTCCCCTTGTTCCACGGTGACGGAATAGACATCACTTTCCACCATGGCATCTGTTCCAACGGCGCGAGTAATCAGATTCTTGTTGGGGTGTTCCTTGGCTTCCTCCGCGCTAAGTTCACCCCGCTGTACCATCATTTGCACCAGTGAGTGGTCACAAGTAACCATCTCAATGCCTTTTTTGTTCACATGGTAGGCTCGGCTATCGCCAACATTTAAAATGTACGCCACTGTGGGATAGATTAGCGCAGCCACAATGGTGGTACCCATGCCTCGGTGTTCTTCGGAAGAAGATGCCTTTTCATACACAGCGGTATTGGCGGCGGCGGTAGCAGTACGGAGAAGAGCTTCTGCCTCCCCTGCTGTAAGATCCTCCCGCCAAGAGTCTTGCAAAGTGCGGATGAACACACTCAGCGCCAAGCGACTGGCAACATCGCCACTGCGAGCGCCACCCATACCATCACAGACCACAGCGATGAGACAGGATTCCGATAGTTTTTCCAAGATAAACGCATCTTCGTTATCCCGCCGTACCATGCCAGGGTCTGTCAGTCCCCATGCGCGCATATTCATCCCTCCTCTTTCTGTTTTTGATAGTTTCTGCGGAGTTGTCCGCAAGATGCATCGATATCGCTCCCCAAAGTGCGCCGAATGGTGGCAGGAATGCCATGTTCTTCCAAAATGGATTGGAATTTGGCGATGGCTTCCTTTTTGCTGGTTTTTAGTCCACTTTCTGCCACTGTGTTTAAGGGGATCATATTCACATGGGCGCAAATGCCCTTGAGTTTTTTTGCCAAAAGTTCCGCTTGAGCGGGACTATCACTGACACCATCAATCATGGTGTATTCAAAGGATACCCGTCTGCCTGTGATTTTAACATATTCACGGCAAGCATCCAAAAGCATATCTACAGGATAAGTTTTATTCACGGGCATGATGGCGCTACGAGATGTATCCTCTGGGCTATGGAGAGAAACAGAAAGGGTCAGTTGCAATTTTTTCTCTGCCAAAGCAAGAATTTTGGGCACGATGCCACAGGTGGATAGGCTAATGTGGCGCATGCCGATATTGAGACCCTCAGGACTGTTGACCAGTTCCAAGAAGGTCATGACATTGTCAAAATTATCCAAGGGTTCGCCAATGCCCATGAGAACGATGTTAGAGATTTCTTTGCCCGAATCCAGTTGGGCGAAAAGCACCTGATCCAACATTTCCGCAGGTGTAAGACGGCGCACAAGTCCTCCCAAGGTGGAAGCACAGAACTTACAACCCATGGGGCAACCAACCTCAGAAGAAATGCAAATGGTGTTGCCATGGTGGTACTGCATAAGAACAGATTCTACGCAGTTTCCGTCACCCAGTTCCCACAGGTATTTGACTGTGCCATCCTTTTGGGACACCTGCTTGCGGGCAATTTTCGGGGCGGAAATGAAGCAAATTTCATCCAGCTTTTGGCGAAGGGATTGGGGAAGGTCGCTCATCTGACTAAAATCTGTCACACCCCGATGTAACCAAGTATAGACCTGTTTTGCCCGAAATTTGGGCTCACCCATTTGGGAGAAAAACAGAGTCATTTGTGAAAGGGGCATGGATTTTAGGTCAGTTTTCATTGCATTTCCTCATTTTGCAGATAAAAAATCCGTCAGTATCGTGAAGGCAAGGGAGCAAGGTAAGCATGCCGTTTTGGCTGTGGAGATCACCGCAAAGATGGAAATCTTCAGCTTCAAAAGACGGATTCTTTTTTAAAAAGTCCTGCGCTACCTCTTCATTTTCCCTCTTGAGAATGGTGCAGGTGCTATAAAGAAGCACGCCACCGGGTTTGACGTAGCGACTCACATTTTGAAGAATTTCCTTTTGCAGAGGCGGTAAATCCGCCAGTTTGGAAAGATCCTTTTCCCGAATATCGGGTTTTTTACGAATGACGCCAAGACCCGAACAAGGGACATCGGCAATGACAAGGTCGAAAGCATTCTCCCATGCAGGTACAAAGGTTTTGGCATCCTGCTGGCAGGCAGAGAGAATGGAGATACCCAGGCGGGCAGCGCCTTTTTCAATTAGTTGCACCTTGTGAGGATGAATGTCACAGGATTGGATTGTACCGCGATTTTTCATTTCCATGGCAGAAGCAAAACTTTTGCCACCGGGAGCGCTACACACATCCAGCACTTTCATGTTTTCCTTAGGGGCGGCGGCAAGCACAGAAAGCTTTGCCGCAGGGTCTTGCACATAGACTCTACCCTCTTGGAAGCAGGGCAGGCGCTCCAAATTGCCTGTGCCACTAACCACAATGCAGTTGGGAAGCCACGGGTGGAGTTGAGGCTCTGCCCCAGCCTCCTCCAATTCGTGGAGAACAGCCTGAGTTTCACCACGAAGAGGATTCACCTGCAACATGGTTTTGGGGGGCGTATTATGGCTCAGAAGTAGTGGCTCTAGCAATTCATCGCCCACATTTTCACGCAGAAGCGCTGTGAGGGCTTTGGAGTGGCTGTATTTGGTCTCCAAATCCGTTGGCTGAGGGAGATTGTCCTTTTGACGCACTACATTTCGTAGTAGACCATTAATCAGTCCCGATGCTTGACGGTTTGCATATTTTTTACCCAACTCCACCGATTCATTGACTGCGGCGGAGGTAGGGATTTTGTCCATAAAGACAATTTGATACACACCCAAGCGGAGAATATCCAGCACAACAGGCTGTAAATCTTTGAGTTTTCCTCTCAAAAAATGGGAGATATAAAAGTCCAGAAGTATTTTGCTTTGGAGTACACCATAGCAAAGACGGCTGGCCAAAGCAGCATCACGCCGATCCAAACCATCGCGCTGAATATACTCTTTGAGGATGCCGTCAGACCAAGCGGACTGCTTGCGACAGGCGATCAGCGCATGGAGGGCGGTTACTCTGGCACTCATAAGATTCTCCTTACAGTGAAATGGGGTGTCCGCGGAAATAATCCACCGCGGGCATGCGTTTTTTCCCTTCTGCCTGCAGTTGGGTCACAGTGACAACCTCACCATCACCGCAGGCGACCTCCAGCCCTTTTTTGGTGAGGGCAAGGATGGTTCCAGGGGTTTTATCGGTTTTCTTTTCTTCCGTCTCGACACGGAAAATTTTAAATGCCGTGCCACCCAGCACCGCAGTGGCACAAGGCCAAGGTTGCAGACCACGGACTTGGTCGGTGATGAATCTTGCGCACTGTGTCCAATCGATGGGAGACAGTTCACGGGACAGCATGGGCGCATAGGTGGCAAGGGATGCATCCTGCGGGGTGCGGGTTACCGTGCCGTTTTGAATGTTTTGCACTGTATCCACAGCCAAATCAGCAGCGATAAGGGCAAGACGAGCCATGAGCTCATCGGAAGTTTCCATGGGGTCGATGGGGGTCCTGCGAATTTCGATGATATCCCCTTCGTCCATGCCTGCGGACATATACATGGCCGTTACGCCAGTTTCTGTTTCATGGTTTAAGATTGCCCATTGGACAGGACCTGCGCCACGGAGTTTGGGCAGGATGCTGGCATGCATATTGATACAGCCATGCTGGGGAATGTCCAAGAAGCGTTGGGGCAAAATTTTGCCGTAGGCCACAGTGACCACCAAATCGGGTTTTAAGGCAAGCATTTCATCGTACACGGCATCATCCTTAAAACTCAGGGGCTGATAGACAGGGATTCCATGCTCCAATGCCAGTTCCTTCACAGGAGACATGGCCAGTTTCATGCCACGGTTTTTAGGAGTATCGGGCTTGGTATAGACTGCCGTTACGGAGAGATTGGCATTTAGCATCTTTTTGAGACAAGTGGCGGCAATCTCAGGAGTGCCCATGAAGATGATGTTCATTCTCCATCCTCCTCGGACATCATTTCTTCCAATTCTTCAGGAGTGAGCATGCGTTCTGCCTTTTCCGTATAAAGATGGCCATCCAAATGGTCCAGTTCGTGGCAGAAGCAACGGGCAATGAGTTCCTCCCCTTCCACCTCAAACCAATCGCCATAGCGGTCTTGGGCACGGACAGTGGCTTTCATAGGACGGGTGACAATGCCGTATTTGCCAGGTACGGAAAGACAGCCTTCTAGACCCGTCTGTTCCCCTTCTGTATGAATGATTTCGGGGTTAATCAGTTCCAAAAGTTCTTCCCCTGCATCCACCAAGACTACACGGCGCAAAATACCCACTTGGGGGGCGGCCAAACCAACACCATTGGATTCGTAGAGGGTGTCTGCCATATCATCCAAGAGGGTATGAAGTTTTTTATCAAACAAAATTACCTTGCGACAAGGCTTGCCCAAGATAGGGTCGCCCACGGTAACAATATTGCGGAGTGCCATGATTTTCTACCTCTATTCATAAGGATTGCAGTCAGCATAGACACGGACTGCACGCAGTTTTGCATTTTTCGCGAATTCTCGCATGAGATGCGCCAACAAGGGACGCAGTTTTTGCCCATTTTGTGTGCAAAGGGTGAGACGATAATAGTAACAGCCATTGACTTTCATCACGGGGGCAGGTGCAGGACCCAGAATCTGCACCTGTAGATTCTCATAATCGGGATACTGCAAACTCTTTTCCAGCCATTTGCGGAAGAGCATAGCGCCATAGGGCACAACTTCTTGGGATTCGCCCGAAAAATGAATGGTAATCATCTCAGAAAATGGAGGAAGTTGCAAGGACTGACGCAGAGAAATTTCTTTGGAGAAAAAAGCATCATAATCCTGCTGGGCGGCAGATAGAATCACAGGATGTTCAGGGGTCAAGGTCTGAATGACCGCACGCCCTTCCTTCTCGCCTCTGCCTGCGCGTCCCACCACTTGGGTGACCATGGAGAAGGTGGTTTCTGCTCCACGGAAATTTTGCACATACAGACTTTGGTCGGCATCCAAGACACCTACCAAGGTAACATTTTCAAAATCCAGACCTTTGGCAACCATTTGGGTGCCTAATAGGATGGAAATCTTTTCATCTTTAAACTTTTTGAGGATTGTCCCATGGGAGTTTGTGGCGGAAACGGTATCCGCATCCATGCGCAGGACAGATGCTTGGGGCAATTTCTCGTGGAGTTCCTCTTCTACTTTCTGCGTGCCAGCGCCCACAGGCTTTAGGTGACCGCCACAAGAGGGACAGGTCTGCTCCAAAATTTGGGAATGACCGCAGTAGTGGCACATGAGCCGACCATTGGCACTGTGATAGGTTAGACTCACACTGCAACGGGGGCACTGGGGCACTTCACCACAATCTACACAGACCACAAAACGGCTGTTGCCACGGCGGTTGAGAAAGAGAATGGCTTGTCTTCCATCTTCAACGCACTGTTGCAGGCGACCTAGAAGGGCGGTGCTGAGAATACCAGAATTGCCATTTTTCAGTTCCGCACGCATATCCGCCAACTCGACTTGAGGTAAATCCTTGCCATTATAGCGCTCGGAGAGAGTTTCAAGGATATAGTCTCCCTTTTTGGCATGATACATACTCTCCACAGACGGAGTGGCAGAGCCTAGCACCACCAAAGCGTTTTCACGACTGCCACGCCAAATGGCAATCTCTCGGGCGTGATAGCGGGGAGAATTTTCCGATTTATAGGTGTGTTCCTGTTCTTCATCCACAATGATGAGACCAAGATTTTCTGCAGGGGCAAACACCGCAGAACGAGTGCCCACCACAACGCGAGCCTTCCCTGTGCGGATGCGCTTATGTTCATCATAGCGCTCACCCATGCGGAGCGAACTGTGAAGCACCGCCACCTCTTTGCCAAAATGTGCGCCCATAAGTCCCAGCAGTTGCGGAGTGAGGGCAATTTCAGGAACTAAAAGTATGGCAGACTTCCCTTGGGAAAGGCATTGGGAAATAAGTTTTATGTAAACCGATGTTTTGCCACTGCCTGTGACACCATAGAGGAGGGCTGGTTTTTTATCATCTTTATCCATTTGAGTAGAGAGAGAGGAAAATACCGATTCCTGCGCAGGGGTGAGGGTGAGTTCCGTAGAAAGCGTGACCTCTTCCCTTTCTACCTTGCGTAAGACCTCCCGCTGGGAAAGGGCAACAAAACCCAGCTCTTCCAAACGGCGCAGGGTCTGCATGGTCGCACCAGTAAAATACTGCACCTCTTTGGCGCAAGCGCTACCCACAGAAATGAGCAAGCGAAGCACCTCTGCCTGCATGGGGGCAGATTTTGCTTTACGGCGGATATATTCCTCCGCTTCCGCAGGGCCACAGTCTAAGGTGATGACATATTCAGTTTTATCCTCCGCACGGCGGAGAAAATCCGTTTGAGAAGATAAAATGTCCTTTTTCAGCAGATGGCGCAACGCATCCTGCAGGTCATCTTCGGATAAATCCAATTTGCGCAGGTCGGTGTAGGATGCGCTACCGCCAAGGGAAATCAGTGCGTTTAGTAGTGCCGTAGCATTGGTGTTGCGGGTACATTCTGCAAGGGCAACATCTGCATCCTTCGTGAGCGTGTAAGTATCCTGCACGGAAAACCACAACCCCGAAGGGAGCATGGCTTTGACAGCATCGTAAAATGTGCAGAAATATCGCTGACACATGAAGGCTGCCAAGCGGAGCATGGTGGGGCTGAGGAGCGGAGTTTCATCGAGGCATTTATCTACCTGTTTTAAACCCTCTTCGTTGCCCTCTTCTACCGAGAGGACAATGCCCTCTGCCTTGCGGTTTCCGCGCCCGAAGGGCACCATAACGCGCAGACCGGGAACAAGGGTTAGATGCCGTGGAATGGCATAGGAGTAGGGCTTATCAATGGCAAACACTGCCGATGAAACTGCAATTTTTGCAATCATAACCCACACCCCCTAAAAACAGGTGCAAGGCGCAAGCATATAGCCTCCGCCTTGTAAAAGCACCAATTATCTCTGATATTCTGCCTTCATAGTGGCAGAAAGTTCCCCGTTGGCAACTTCGCCAATGGCAAGCGTAACGGGTTTTTCGGTCAGGGATTCCTGACGGAGTTCAGCTTCAATGGAAATTTGGCGAGCACGGCGTGCCACCACGTTGACCAACAGGTAACGGCTTTCCACATGTTTGAGCAGTTCGGAAATGGGGGGGTACAGCATATTAGGGTTCCTCCTTGATACGGTGAATTCTATCCTGCGTTTTACATTTTTCCGCAGTTATAATCGCCAGAATTTCCTGCGTGGCAGTTTCCACACGGTCATTCACAACGATATAGTCATACTTTTCCGCTTGGGACAGTTCCCAGCGGGCTTGCTGAAGCCGTTTTTCCACGGCCTCAGGCGATGTATCGCCACGGCCACGAAGTCGGCTTTCCAAAATGGGGATGGAAGGCGGTGCTAAGAAGAGCATGATGGCATCGTCCCGCCGTGCTTTGACTTGCAGGGCACCTTGGGGTTCAATATCCAAGAGGACATCAATCCCACTGGCAAGAGCATCGTTCACGGCTTTTTCAGGAGTGCCGTAAAAGTTATTCACATATTCTGCATGCTCCAACAGTTCGCCATTTTCCAGCATCTGCAAAAAGGTCTCACGAGTGACAAAGAAATAATCCTTGCCGTCTGTTTCGCCAGGACGCATAGCGCGGGTCGTGGCAGACACAGAAAACTGCAGGTTGGGATACTGCGCCATAACAGAGGCGATGACAGTGCTTTTGCCCGTGCCCGAAGGTCCGGAAAGCACAATGAGTTTACCGTTCATCTTCATCCTCCTCTACTTCCTGCGTCTTATCGTTGGCACGACCTGCCACAGTCTCCGGCAAGATGGCGGAGAGAATCACATGGTCTGTATCCATGATGATCACAGCGCGGGTACGGCGACCATAGGTGGCATCGATGAGCATGCCACGATCGCGAGCTTCCTGCACAAGACGCTTAACGGGGGCAGAATCGGGACTGACAATGGCAATGAGGCGACCGGAAGAAATCATATTCCCGAAGCCGATGTTGATTAGTTTCATAACGACACCTTACTCGATATTCTGAATTTGCTCCCGAATCTTTTCCAGTTCGGACTTCATTTCCACTACCACACGAGCCTGTTCCAAATCGTTGCCCTTGGAGCCGATGGTGTTGGTTTCGCGGTTCATTTCCTGCAGGAGGAAATCCAGTTTTCTACCCACAGGCTCATTGCCACGGAGCATGGATTGGAGCTGTTCCACATGACTGCGAAGACGGACAATCTCTTCATCCACAGCAATCTTATCGGCATAGATGGCGGCTTCCTGCAAAATGCGGTTTTCGTCCAAACTGGTATTCTGCAAGACTTCTTCCATACGGGAAGTAAGTTTTTGACGATATTCCTGCAAGGTGATGGGGCTTCTCTTTTCCACCATGTCTACAAAGGAGAGGATATTCTCGCTCTTGCTGACCAAGTCCTCTGCGAGGGCTTGTCCCTCTTTCTGACGCATAGCGTTGTACTTCTCCAGTGCTTCCGTGACCACAGAGAGGATATCTGCCATCAGTTGGTCTTCATCCTCTTTGGCTTTTTCCACCAGAAAGACATCAGGCAGACGGGAAAGGGAGTTCACAGACACATCATCCCGCACATCGTAGTCCTGTGCGATGGTTTTGAGGGCTTTGAGATACCCTTCCAGCACAGGGCGGTTAAGGGTGATAGCAACTTCCGTTCCTTCCAACTGATTCACGGAGATGTAAACATCCACCTTGCCACGAGTGATAAATTGCTTGACCGTTTGCTTGACGGCATCTTCCGCAAAGGAGAATGCACGAGGCATTTTAACATTGCAGTCTAAATAACGGTTGTTGACAGAACGAATTTCTGCCGTAATCTCACGGCTGGCAAACACTTGAGTTGCGTTGCCGTAGCCGGTCATACTTTTGATCAAAATGGTTCCCTACTTTCCTTTTACGCCGTGGCGTGATTTTCTTTGTTTATTTCAGTTCCACGGAGAGGGTGTAACTACCCAGTGCTGCCAAATCGCCTTGAGGGACGATGACCGTCAAAGGAACATCATAGTGACCGGGGATAGTGTACTCGCTCATATCCGCAGTGGCGGAGATGGTAGTGTAGTCATAATCCGTCAAAAGCTCTGCAGCACCACGGAACAAAATAGGAACATACTGATCCAGCACAGTGACTTTTCTCCCCTCCGGCACATCGATACAAGAGAGGTTATGGACGGAGACTGTGGTAGTATCCAAGCCTTGGAATGCAACACGAACAGATGCAGTAGCGCCTTGCCCCTTGATTTGAACACCATCCGGCAAAACAATGGGCATGATGATGGGAGAATCATCGGTGATTTGAGAGTGATCCAAGGAGCCAAGGGATATGGAGGTCAAATCACGCACCAAGTCCGGCTCGCCAACCACAGTGATACTGGCAGGTTCAATACGTACTGAAGTGTTGTCAGCATTGGTGGAATTATCGTAGATGTGTTCCACGGTCAAGGGCAGTTCTTTTTCCAGATACACAGGCAGAGTCACCTGCACAGTGTTGGTGCTGAGAGAAATATCTTCATTACGAACAGGTTCGCCATCTTTGCTGATGAGCGTAATGCCCAAATCACGGGTGGTAGTACGAGACAAGGGGCGATCCTGCTCACTGCCCAAAATCACCTGTGCATAACTCACCTGCTCTACCCACTCAGCAGGACCTGTGATTTTAATCACATTTTGGTCATAGACCAAGTCCCCTGCGGTATAGCCATCCACCACAGAGCCATCAAAAATGCCATGCACCTGAATTTGGCGGGTAGCCATTTTTTCTACAGTGAACTGAATGGTCTTGGGAGAATATTCCACCATTTGAATCTGATCGGAACGGAGGAAGGTGGGAAGCTGAATCTCGTAACCCGAAGCATACTCCCGCTCGCTAGTAAGGGTTTCTACATCCACAACGGCGGTGATACTATCCCGTTCCTCAGAAAGTTGCTTGAGAAGTATACGGGAGCCATGGAAGGTCACAGTAACGGTACGATGGGAACGATTGGTAAGAATCAGGTTGTTTTCACTGCGGAGGGTGTTTTCCCCCGCGAAAACCACAGGGATATCCGTGATGACGATATCATCATCAGGGGTAACCACGGTAACTACATACATCCACAAACCCAAAGCGATGATGATGGCAACAATCAGATCGAAAATTTTATCTTTCTTCATTTTTGTTGCCTCCTCTCACCAGAAACGCTTTGATTTTTTCACCAAGAGTCAGTTCTTCGTCCTGCTTGGTGTCAACCAATTCATTTTTCAGGAGTCGCTGTAACATCTGAGGGGCTAAATGGCGCTTGAGCATGCCACCCACTGCCACAGAGATGGTACCAGTTTCTTCCGAAACGATAACCACAACCGCATCGGAGGCTTCACTCATGCCCACACCAGCGCGATGGCGGGTGCCCAGATCAGCATTGAGATGGGTGTTTGCCGTAAGGGGCAGGACACAACTGGCGGCTGCCACACGGTCACCACGGACGATGGCTGCGCCATCATGTAGCGCTGTATTGGGGTGGAAGACACTGCGAAGCAGTTGCACGGAGATGCGAGAGTCCAGTTCTGTGCCAGTATTAAAATATTCATCCAAGCGCATTTCCCGTTCCAACACGATGAGTGCGCCAATGCGATCGCGAGAGAGAATCTCACAAGCATTGACCACAATTTCCACCACTTGTTCTGCAGAGGAACTTTTGCTGTCTTTATTGCCCATCCACTCAGCCAAACGTCTGCTACCCATCTTTTCCAAAAAGCGGCGAATTTCTGGCTGGAAGATGATAACCAGTGCCAAAACGCCCAGTTCCAAAACTTGGCTGATGATATAGTTCATGGCATTGAGTTGCAGGATGCTGGTTAGCAATGCCGCCAACACAAGGAACAGAAGTCCTTTGCCGACATTTTTTGCATTGGTGGAACGCACTGTGCTCAAGATTTTATAGACCAAGAATGCCACGACCACCATGTCGATAATATCCGCAACGCCAATGCGAGGGATGGAGTATTCCAGTGTTTGAAGGAAGGATTTGATAATCTGCACAAAGTTCGCCTCCGTTTCCGTACATAGTCTCTAAAATTATACATTATATACGGCGTGGTTGCAAGTGAAAGAGGAAATTATTTTCCCAATTCAAAGGGATTTTTTTCGTGAAGCAGGCGGTAGAGAAGCGGAAGCTGTTCTGTGGTAGTAAAAACAGAGGGGCTTAGGCGCACTGTTCCCGTTTCTATGGTGCCTGCGCTCTCGTGCGCAAGGGGCGCACAGTGGAGTCCTGCACGTACGGCAATCCCCCGTTCCCCTAAGCGCTGGGCACAGAGTTCGCAGTCCTCCCGTGGCACAAAGGAAAGGACACCTGTCTGGACGGAATCATCAGCAAAAAACACCTGCTCATAACCCAAATCACAAAGCATTTTGTAGAGCTTTTTGCACAGATTTCGCTCATGATGAAAAATGCGTTCTGTGCCCATTTGAGAGACAAACTCCATGCCTTTCATGAGTCCACAAATACCTGGCACATTGGCAGTGCCTGCCTCGGCACGATCGGGCAAAAAATCGGGCATTTCGGCATTGGCAGATAGGCTACCTGTGCCACCATAGAGCAGAGGGTTTGGCAGGCGGTTACAGAGAAGAAGTCCCGTGCCCTGCGGTCCATAAAGGCCTTTGTGCCCTGGCATGGCAATAAAATCCGCAGAAAAATCCTCCAAAGAGACGGGCAAAATCCCTGCAGATTGGGATGCATCCACCACAAAAGGAACACCCCGTTCACGGCAGAGTTTGCCAATTTCTTTCACTGGGAGAATGTAGCCAAATACATTGGACACATGGGTGCAGATAACGCAGGCGATTTGAGGCGTGATGGCATCAGCAAAGGCGTTGAGGGTATCTTCCTGCGAGAATAGTTTGCGTCCTGCCACAGTGATATTGGCGTGAAGCGCCGTAAGTGGGCGAAGAACGGCATTATGCTCAAAGCCCGAAATCACCACCGAGTCCCCTTCCCTCACCAAGGTGCGAATTGCCACATTGAGCGCGTGAGTGGCGTTGGATGTAAACACCACCTGTTCCGCGGAACAGGAAAAGAGTTTTTCTGCCATTTGGCGACATTGCAGTACTTTGCGAGAGGCTTCCATAGCGGGAAGATAGCCACCCCGTCCAGGAGATGCGCACTGAATCATGGCCACATTCACTGCCTTGCGGACAGAGTTGGGTTTGAGAAAGGATGTGGCGGCATTATCTAGATACATCATAGGAGTGTCTCCTCCACATTTCCGGAAGAATCCACACGATACACTCCGCCAAAGGAAATCCGTGCCAGACGGAGCAAACCCACAGCCTTCGAAACATCACCGCTACGCATTTTCAGTGCATAACCACAGCCATTTTTACTGAGAAAGGCAGGACTGCGCTGTAAACGAACACGGATGCCTTGGCGGAGCAAAAGCCCCTCCCCTTGTTGCGCGCCCGTGATGGATTTAAACGTCAGATAATAGTCATACATAAACTTCCCTCCCGCATTATTCTATGTTTTTCCGCTAAAATGGTGTCGCTTCCCAAAGGGTTGACAAATTCCGCCGTATCCGTATAATGGAAGTATCAGTTATGACAGAGGCGCAAATGACAAGAGTAGACCGCCAAAAAACAGGCAAAAGCGGTCGAAAGGGGATTTTGCCGAAGGATGTTTCCCAGTTGCCTGACGAAGAAACACCCTGGTCTGACGGACAATATCCGGCAGACTGTCACGATATTCGTGGAGCGCTGTCATGGCCAATAAAGCCAAGGGTTTTATGGGGTCATGACGCTTGTCATGACCTATTTTTATTGGGAGGTTTCTTTTATGAACCGCAATCAAAAGCGCACAACGGCTTATATTATTGCCGCTGTGGTCATCGTGGCAGTAATGGTCGCCGCTTTCTTCTATCAGCAGAGCGCCGGCGAACTGACCACCACCTTCTGGGCATTGGTGCCCCCCATCATTGCCATCGCATTGGCATTGGTCACCAAGGAGGTTTACTCGTCCCTGTTTATCGGCCTTATTTTGGGTGCCGTTATGGGTTCGGGTTTCTCCTTCACAGGTACTGTTGACCAGGCCATCAACACTGCCATCGTTCCCGCTGTTGCGGACAATGCAGGCATTTTTGTCTTCCTTGTAGAACTTGGCATCATTGTGGCTTTGGTGAACAAAGCAGGTGGTTCCAAGGCTTTTGGCAGATGGGCCGCCACACACATCAAAACCAAGGTTGGCGCTTGCATTGCCACCTTTATTTTGGGTGTGCTGATTTTCATCGATGACTACTTTAACTGTCTGACTGTGGGCGCTGTCATGCGTCCTCTGACCGATTCCAAGAAGGTCTCCCGCGCAAAACTGGCCTATCTCATTGACGCCACCGCCGCACCCGTGTGCATGATCGCTCCCATTTCCTCTTGGGCTGCTGCTGTTTCCGGTTGCGTGGAAGGAAGTAGCTTCTCTGGTTTGGAATTGTTTGTGCGCGCTATCCCCTTCAACTTCTACTCCCTGCTGACGCTTGGTTTTGTGGTCATGATCAGCATTATGGGCTTTGACTACGGCAAGATGGCTTCTTTCGAGCTGAAGGCTCTGCAGGGTGACCTTGTCGGCAACACCGAAAACATTGAAAGCCACGCAGAAGAGATTGACGGCAACGAAAAGGGCAAGGTCATTGACCTGCTGCTGCCCATCGTGGTGCTCATCGTTACCTGCGTTATCGGCCTTATTTATGTTGGTGGCTTCTTCGGTGTGGATGCTTGGGGTGGCACCGACTATGCGGGCGATTTTGTTGGTGCATTCGGCAACACCGATGCCTACATCGCTCTGCCTTGGGGCGGTACCATCACCCTGGTGCTGGTAGTTGCTTACATGATCCTCCGCCGTGTTATTACCTTCAAGGACGCCATGGGTTGCGTGCCCACCGGCTTTAACGCCATGGTTCCCGCTATCTTGATTCTGACCCTGGCCACTGGTTTGAAGAACATGACCAGCGTGCTGGATGCAGCAGGTTTTGTGAAAGGCGTTATGAAATCCGCTGCAGCAGGTCTGTTTAACTTCCTGCCCGCTATCATCTTCTTGGTGGCCTGCGGTCTGTCCTTTGCTACCGGTACCAGTTGGGGCACCTTCGGCATTCTGATTCCCATTGTCACCGCGGTCTTCCCCGAGACCAGCCCCCTGCTGTTTGTGGGTATCTCCGCATGTCTGGCAGGTGCTGTTTGTGGCGACCACTGCTCTCCCATTTCCGATACTACCATCATGTCCTCCGCAGGTGCCCAGTGCAACCATGTGGACCATGTCACCACTCAGTTGCCCTATACTCTCACCGTGGCCGCTGTGTCTTTCGTATCCTTCATTCTGGCAGGCTTTGTGCCTAACGCTTGGATTTGCCTGCCTGTAGCTTTTGTCCTGCTGATTGCTACAATGCTCATTATCAAGGCTGTGGCTGGTGTCAAGACCAAGGCTTAAATCACGTAACAAAACCCCCGATGCTAAAAGGCATCGGGGGTTTCTTTTTTTAGACTAAGAACAGTTCTAGAATCAGCACAATTCCACAACAGGAGACGGCCACTTTGAACAAGTCAAAGCCAAGCCACGCTGCAATTGTGCCCACCACCAAGGCAACAATACCGGAGATTTTGCTTTGAGTGGCATGGATGATAGCGGGAAAAGTCATGACCGCAAGGGTGACGTAGGGAACATAGTACAAAAAGGACTGCAGAAAGCGATTTTTTACCTGCTTACGGATGAGGGTCAGGGGCAAAATGCGAATGGTGATGGTGACAATGCCCATGACCAAGATGTAGAGATAGTTCTTCATTCCGCAGCCACCTCCTCTTCCTGCTTTCTGGGGAAGATGAACGCCGCCAAAGCGGAAATGACAATGGTCAGGATGATGGTGCGAGTGCCCTCTGCAATTTGGGAGAAGAATGGGATAAGACTACCCACGAAACTGGCAGCAAAGCCCATAAGCACCAAAAGAAGCACTACCTTATCCTTCCGTGCCGGCGGGATAATCACCGCGAGGAACATGCCATAAAGCGCCACGCTAAACGCGCTCACAAGGCGGAGTGGAAGAAGATTTCCTGCCACAATGCCAAGGGCCGTACCTGTTGCCCAAAACGGCACAGAAGTGGCAAAGGCGCCATAGCTGTACCACGGGTCTAAGTTGCCCGGTCGGGCGATAGTGATGCCAAAAACTTCATCGTTAATATCGTAACCCACCAGGATTCGATGGTGTAGTGGCAGTTTGGGGTCCATGCGTTGGCTCATGGCACAACTCATGAGAATGTAGCGCAGATTCGTTACGATAGTTGCTAGGGCAACCTCTATGAAACTGGCGCTGGCGGCAATGAGGGTGATGCCCACATATTCCCCCGCGGATGCGTTACACAAAAGGCTCATCAAAAAGCCTTGTATGGGCGTAATACCTGCATTTCGTGCAGTGATGCCCAAGGAAAACGACACCGCAAGATAGCCAAGCCCAATGGGAAATCCATCCCGCATACCTTGGGAAAGCACTTGACGATGACTACCCAGTCGAGGTGCGTGCATATGGAATTTTGCTGAGTTCAAGGTTTATTCGCTTCTTTCTGTGATAAGGCTGACGGCGTGGGCGCCAATGCCCTCTTCCCTACCCGTGAAACCAAGATGTTCTTCTGTGGTAGCTTTCACATTGATGCGGGATTCTTCCACGCCAAGAATAGGTGCAAGATTGTGTTTCATTTCCTCCAAATAGGGGGAGAGTTTGGGTTTTTGTGCCACGATAGTGGCATCTACATTGCCCACAGCAAAGCCGTGCTCTTTAAGACGATTGCAGACTTCTTGCAGGAGCAAAAGACTGTCAGCGCCTGCGTAGGCAGGGTCAGTATCGGGAAAGAGTTTGCCAATATCCCCCAAGCCCGCTGCGCCGAGAAGAGAGTCCATAATGGCGTGAGTGAGGACATCTGCATCGGAGTGTCCCAAAAGTCCTTTTTCCCAAGGGATGCACACGCCACCAAGGATGAGTTTTCTATCTTCCACCAAGCGGTGGACATCATATCCGTGACCGATTCTCATTGGTTTTCCTCCCAATAGAGTTTTGCAATGTTTAAATCCATAGGGGTGGTGACCTTTATGTTCCGTTCCTCCCCAGCTGATAGGAAGACTCGCATGCCGATGGCTTCCACGCAGGAGCAGTCATCGGTAACCGCCAGTTCCTTTTCCTGTGCATTGGTGAGGGCAGCGCGGAACAGGTCTGCATCGAAAATCTGCGGGGTCTGCACAGCCCGCAGAATCTCTCGCGGGGGTGTGGCGGTAACCGCATTGGCGTGGGCTGTTTTGATGGTATCTTTCACAGGGATTGCGGGAGCGGCTGCGCCTTTATCCACCGCAAGAGTGACCGTTTGGGTGATGATATTCTGGCTCACCAAGGGGCGAGCGCCATCATGCACGGCAATATGGGTAGCTTTGGGAGATACGCAGGCAACGCCATTCATGACAGATTCCATGCGGTCTTTGCCACCAATGACCACTGCTTTGACTTTTTTTAGACCGCTTTGGGTAAAAAGTGCGCCCAGCGGCTCCATGAGTTCTTCCCGCGTGACTACCACGATTTCGAAAATCTTGGGGTTATCTTCAAAGGCCTTGACCGCATGGTAGACAAGGGGTTTATCTCCCAAAAGCGCCATGACTTTATCCGTGCCCTGCATGCGGGTTGCGCTACCTGCAGCCACGATGACGGCACTGCACTTGGGGAATTTTTTCTTCAAAAAGTTCAGCATGGCATTACTCCAATTCCATGACAATTTCTTTGAATTTTTGACCGCGAACCATGAAGTTTTTAAACTGGTCAAAAGCGGCGCAGGCGGGAGAAAGGGTGATAACATCCCCTGCTTCGCCACAGGCTACGGCTTTCTTCACAGCATCGGTGAGATTTTCCACAGTGTGGATAGCAAGTTGACCTTCAAAATTGGGGGCAGATTCCACTGCCTTGCGAATTTTATCTGCCGTAGCGCCACAGAGAATGAGGGCTTTGACATGGTCGCAAATCTCTTTCCCCAGTTCGTCAAAGGGGATTTTTTTATCGTAGCCACCTGCAATCAGAATGACTTTTTGAGGGAAAGCGTGGAGACCTGCCGTGGTACGGCTGGGGCTGGATGCGATGGAATCGTTATAGAATTTCATGCCACGCAGTTCCCGCACGAACTCAATACGATGTTCCACGCCGCCAAAGTTGCGGGCAACGGTACGGATATCCTCCACAGAAACATAGGGATACACAGCGCAGATGGCAGCCATATAGTTTTCCACATTGTGCATGCCAGGCAGGCGAATTTCATCCCGATACAAAATGGCTTCGCCATTGAGGTAAAGGACATTGTTGCGGAAGAAACAGCCATTCTTGGGCTGGTGGATGCGAGAAAATTGTTCCACTGCGCCCACGGCTTTGGGAGCAAAAGAGGCGGTAATCTCATTATCCGCGTTGAGAATCACACGGTCGGCGGAGCTTTGGTGCAGGTAGATATTCTCCTTGGCAGAGACATATTCCGCCATATCCTTATGCATATCCAAATGGTTGGGTGCAAGGTTTGTCACCACGGCAACATGGGCGGAGCGCTTCATGGTCATAAGTTGGAAGGAGCTGAGTTCCACCACGGCAAAATCCGTCTTTTCCATTTGGGAAGCGAGAGGCAGAAGAGGCGTGCCGATATTGCCACCCACATGAACAGTATGCCCCGCCTGACGAAGCATTTCCGCAATGAGGGTGGTAGTGGTAGTTTTGCCGTCTGAGCCTGTCACTGCCAAGATGGGGCAAGGACAGACCTCAAAAAAGGCTTCCATTTCTGAGGTGATGATAGCGCCACTTTCTCTTAGACGACAGAGAGCGGGATGGTCGGGGTGCATGCCAGGGGTGCGGAACACCACATGAGCGGAAACGTCATCCAAATAGCCCTCCCCTGCTTTGAGGGTCATGCCGAGACGCTCCAATTCCAGCACTTCTGCATCCAAATTCTCACGGCTACAGCGGTCACAGCCTGTGACGCGAAGGCCTGCTTCCAGCAAAAGTCGCACCAAGGGGCGGTTGCTGACACCAAGACCCAACACCAGAATGTTTTTGTCTTTCAATTGGGTGAGATAGCGATTCCAAAGTTCGTTTTTCATAAGAACGCTCCCATTCAAACTCATTAGCCATATTATACTCCATGTTCTTCCGTTTTGCAATGCGTTTGACAATCTGACGCAGATAGGATAAAATGTTTTTTGCGACCGGGTCGGACAGTCGCGTGAACAGTGCCGAAAGGCCGTTCATGAGGAAAGTCCGGGCTCCACAGGGCAAGGATAACGGGTAACGCCCGCCCAAGGCGACTTGCGGAAAAGTGCAACAGAGATATACCGCCTTTTCGGTGCTTGCACCGACGAGGTAAGGGTGGAAAGGCGAGGTAAGAGCTCACCCATCCCATGGAGACATGGCGATGCTGTAAACTCTATCCGGAGCAACACCGCAGAGGGAACATTAGGTTGGCCCGACCGTTCCCGTAAGGTGGCTTGAACCCACGGGCAACCGTGGGTCTAGATAGATGACTGTCGATTACAGAACCCGGCTTATAGACCCGATCGCACCACAAAAAGAAAACACCGCTTCCAAAGTAGGAAGCGGTGTTTTTATTATTTGGTTTCCAAAATGACCTTATCCTCTTCCGCACGGGCGGAAATAGCGCTAAAGGGTTCGGCAAAGCCATCGATAATACGGGCTGCCATGGGGTCTTCCAAGTCCTTTTGGATGGTACGGCGGAGATTCCGCGCGCCATAGGTGAGAGAATAGGACTTTTTGGTGAGATAGTCCACAATGCTCTCATCCCAAGTAAAGGAAATGCCTCGCTCAGAGAGAGAATCCTGCAATTCTTTGAGCATGATAGAAGCGATGGCGCGGAAATTATCCTCGGTGAGTTTATTGAAGCACAAGACTTCATCCACGCGGTTAATGAACTCGGGACGGAGAATTTCAGACAGGGCTTTCATGGCCTTTTCACGGCTTTGGTCGGTGGTACTGTGGCCGAAGCCCACAGTACCCTCCTTGCGGTCAGAGCCTGCGTTGGAGGTCATAACAATAATGGCGTTTTCAAAGTTCACTACGCGCCCCTGGGCATCGGTGATACGGCCATCGTCCAGAATTTGCAGAAGGATATTCAGCACATCGGGATGGGCTTTTTCCAATTCGTCAAAGAGCACCACAGAATAGGGACGGCGGCGGATTTTTTCCGTCAGCTGACCAGCCTCGTCATAGCCCACATAGCCAGGGGGCGAGCCGATGATTTTGGACACGGAGTGTTTTTCCATATACTCGGACATATCCAAGCGGATGAGAGATTCCACAGAGTCAAAGAGTTCATCAGCAAGGCACTTGACCAGCTCCGTCTTGCCCACGCCCGTAGAGCCTACAAAAATGAAGGAAACGGGGCGTTTTTTTGCAGAAATGCCCACGCGATTACGGCGAATAGCGGCGGCCACAGCATCCACAATTTCATCCTGCCCCACGATGCGCTTTTTGAGTTTTTGGGAGAGTTCTTTCAGTTGAGTGAACTCCTGCGCCTGAATTTTACTGGCGGGGATTTTTGTCCACAGTTCGATGATGCGAGCCAAGTTTTCCATGGTGAGGACAGGTTTGGGCATGGCTTCCAGACGCATGATTTCTTCATCCAGTTGCATTTCACGGCTACGGAGTTTGGCGATGCGTTCAAAATTGTCTGCATCTTCTCCCTCGGAAAGCATGCGAAGTTCCAAGCGGATATCGTCTCTATCCTTATAGAGGGCGGCCAATTTGCCGATTTCGGGATTGTGAAGGTTGACATCAGAGCAAGCTTCATCCATCAGGTCGATAGCCTTATCGGGCAGGAAACGGTCAGTGATATAACGCTCCGAGAGGATGACCGTTTGGCGGGCGATTTCCGCAGGGATGGTGACCCCGTGGAAAGCCTCATAATAATGGGCGATGCCCATAAGGATTTTGCAGGCTTCTTCAATGGTAGGCTCTGCTACGATGACGGGTTGGAAACGGCGCTCCAGAGCGGCATCTTTTTCGATGTATTTACGATATTCATTGAAGGTGGTAGCACCAATAACCTGAATTTCACCACGGGAAAGGGCGGGTTTGAGGATGTTAGCGGCATTCATGCTACCCTCAGCATCGCCAGTGCCCACAAGATTGTGGACTTCGTCAATGACAAGGATGATATTGCCCAGTTTTTTGACCTCTTCGATAAGGCTCTTAATGCGACTTTCAAATTGACCGCGGAACTGGGTGCCAGCCACAAGGGCGGTAAGATCCAAAAGGTAGACCTCTTTATCCTGCAATTTGTAGGGGACATTTCCCTCCACAATCCGCTGGGCAAGACCCTCCGCAATGGCGGTTTTGCCCACACCAGGCTCACCAATGAGGCAGGGATTGTTCTTTTGACGGCGGTTGAGAATCTGCACCACTCGCTCAGTTTCCACATCACGACCTACTACGCGGTCGGTTTTGCCCTCCCGTGCTTTTTGGGTGAGGTTGAGGCAGTAGGTGTCCAAGAATTTCTTCTTTTTATTCTTCTGTTTTTCCCGTGTGGAGGCAGTCTCCTCCCCTTCTGCGGGAGTCATGGACTGGTTGCCACCGTTGTTGAAGAGTTTATTGAGGAAGGGGAAGGTTGCAGTACGGCTATCGTTTTCGTCTTCCTCGTTGGGGTCCGCATCGGGCGTGGCGAGCATATTCATGAGACCGCCATTTTCCATCATATCGGACATTTCACTGGTGATGCTTTCTAAATCCTCATCGGAAAGACCGATTTGTTTCATCATATCATCCACGGGTTTGAGACCCATTTCTTTTGCACACTTAAGGCAGAGACCTTCGTTTCTGCTAACGCCGTTTTCGATTTTCGTGATGAAAATCACGGCAACATTTTTTTGACATTTGGAACAAAGGGTTGGTTGCATGGTGTTTCTCCTTCACTAAGGTTTTACACAGTATAGCACAGTTTTTGAGCCTTTGCACCGCCCAAATGGTGGCACAAAAGGGAGATTTTACGGCAGGAAAATGTGGGAAGCGCCACCGCCTAACACAATGGCTGTGCCATCATCACGGCAGATGACATGGGTAGCAAGCCAAGTGTTGGGGGTGCGGGCATATTCGCTCATGTCACTACGGCAGATGATGAGTTCATCGCTGGTAAGCACTGCAGTATAGCGACCGCAGGCAGAAATGCCAAGAAGTTTTCCCTGCACAGGAAGTGTGCCCAGCACCTTGCCGTTCTTCACTGACAGCACGGTTACGGGGCTTTCACCATCATACATATTCACGCTTAAAAGGGCAAATCCGTCACCACGGAAAGTATAATCCGTTAATCCGGCGGTGTGGTGTTCCCAAGCGTCCAGTTCTTCCCCTTGGATGGAGAATTTCCGCAGAGATTTTTCCGTAAGGACAGAAAGTTCTTTCTCCGCCGTAAAGGTCATATCGTAGACCATTTCACCACTTAAGGAGATGGTGAACAGGGGTTCTTCTTCCTTGGTGGAGAAGAGATAGAGGGTAGATTCAAAACTGCCATCTTTTTGACCCAGCGCTATGGTGGCAAGATAGTCGCCACTGGGAGATACGGCGCACACAGGCATAAACTGGGTAGCAGAGAACCAGCGATAGATTTCTTTTTGCGAATCATCGTAGACACGGATGACAGTTTTATATCCGCTTTCGCTGGATGCGATACAGAGGGTATCCCCTGTGGAGAGATTGGCATCGTAGAAGCCGTTATCCGAGGTGAGGGAGAGTACCTGCCCCTCCCCTTTTTTCACTAAAACGAGGGATTTCCCGCTGACATCGTAACACAATACGGCATTTTTTCCTGCCTGTGCAATGGGGTATTCCAAGGACACGGCATAGGTGCCAGCAGGAGAACCATCCGCATGGAAGGTTTCTAGGCCTGCAATGGATGCCACGGCGAATCCGTCCCCAAAGGGTGCAAAGCGGTTGGAAGCATGGGCATCGAAACTGGCAACGCCGTAATTTTCATCATCCTGCACGGAGAGGTAACGAAACCAGCGAACGGCAGCATCCACATTGAGTTCTTCATAGAAAAAGGCTACGCAAAGCACCGCTGTAACCACCACAAGGCACAGCGCTGCAATGAGTATCCGTTTCCAAAGGCGGGGGTTTTTCCGCAAGGGGGTAACGTTATTCTTCTTCGCCCACATGGAATTTCACCTTTCCGTCATCATACCAAAGTTGCGACATATACAATCCGCCTGCGGGTACGGTAGGACCAGAGGCAGTACGGTCGCCTTTTTCCAAAATTGCACCAATTTCCAGAGGGTCAATTTTGCCCTCGGCAGCATAGACCACTGTGCCCACCATGGCACGTGCCATGTTGTAGAGGAAGCCGTTGGCGCAAACTTTCAGTTCAATTAAATCTCCGTGGCGTTGCACCTTAAAATGGTAGACAGTACGCACAGTGGTTTTGGTTTCTGTGCCCACACTGCGCACGGCTTTAAAATCGTGTGTGCCCACAAACTGGTCCGCCGCGGCCTGCATGATGTTTTCATCCAAGCGTTTTGGATAGAACCAAGCGCGGTTTACATAAAACGGGTCGCGAATACGGGAGTTATAGATGAGATATGTATACTCCTTCTTGACACAGGAGCCGATGGCATTAAAGTCATCGTGGACTTCCCTTGCACCGGTGACCACAATGTCTTCCGGCAAGTGGGTATTGAGGGCATAAGGAAGTCTCTCCACAGGAATTTGGGAATCCGTGCGGAAATTGGCAACATATTTGCGGGCGTGGACACCGGCATCGGTACGGCCGCAGCCCGTTACATGGACACTATGCCCCACCACCATGGCAACAGCTTTTTCCACGGTTTCGCCAACGCTCACTTGGTCTTTTTGCACTTGCCAGCCGTGATATGCCGTTCCCATATAGGTGAGAAAAATGGCAATATTCCGCATAATTCCTCCGTTAAAGTCCGAAAATTCTCAGTAAAATCACAGATGCGAGAACAATTGCGCCCAAAAAGAAGGCAACGGCATCCCGCGCGCGATATTGCAGTTGTTTGAGTTTGGTTCTCCCCTCCCCACCGTGATAACAGCGACATTCCATAGCGGTTGCCAGTTCATCGGCACGGCGGAAAGAACTAATGAAAAGAGGCACTAAAATGGGCACAAGCGCCTTGGCACGGGCGACCAAATTACCACTTTCAAAGTCTGCGCCACGGGCTTTTTGGGCGCTGATAATTTTATCCGTCTCTTGGGTGAGGGTGGGGATAAAACGCAGAGCGATGCACATCATCATGGACAGTTCATGGACAGGAATGTGCAGATGACGGAGCGGTCGAAGCAGGCTTTCCATGCCGTCTGTCAGAGACACAGGCGAGGTGGTATAGGTTAACATAAATGTTCCCGTGACCAAGAGAGAGATACGCAGAATCATGAAAAACGCGCGAGTGAGACCCTCGTAGGTGATGGTGGAAATCCAGAAGGACACCAAGGTTTTACCCTCAGTATAGAAGAGATTCAAAATGCCCGTAAAGAGGATAATAAAGAGCAGGGGTTTTAAACTTTTCAGGATAGTACGGGGCTTAACACCACTGATACCAATGATGACAATAAGGCAAAGGAGCACCAAAGCGTAGGACACGAACCATTTGGCGGTGAACAGCGCCACAATATAGACCACCACCAAAAGGAGTTTGGTACGGGGGTCTAAGCGGTGGATGACAGAATTGCCAGGGAAATATTGACCGAGGGTGATATCCTTAAGCATCAGCGTTCACCCCCCTATATTTCATAAGCGCCGAAACGGCATCCTTAATATTGTAAACAGCAGGGTCTACATCCATGCCCAGTTGCCGCAGGCGCAGGAACACACGGGTTACTTGGGGTACATCCAAGCCGATTTTTTCCAGTTCTTGCGCGTGGGAGAACACCTCATGGGGTGTTCCCATCATGGCCACAGCGCCTTCATTGAGGACAATGAGGCGGTCAGCGCAGGCAGCAACCTCTTCCATAGAATGGGAGACCATAATGACCGTGGCGTTAAGCGCCTTTTGATAAGCGCGGATATTTTGGAGAATCTTCTCCCCACCAGCAGGGTCGAGACCTGCTGTGGGCTCGTCCAAAATCAGCACTTGGGGCTCCATGGCGATCACACCAGCGATGGCGGCACGCCGTTTCTGACCACCGGAGAGGTCAAAGGGGGATTTTTGCAGGTTCTCCTCAGGAATTCCCACAAAACCTGCGGCACGGCGGACACGGCGGTCGATTTCTTCCTTGCTTAGTCCCATATTTTTAGGACCAAAGGCAATATCATCATAGACCGTTTCTTCAAAGAGTTGGTATTCGGGATATTGGAACACCAAACCCACACGGAAACGGACATCCCGTGTGAAGGCTTTATCTTTCCAAACATCTTCGCCTCGGAACAGAATCTGTCCCGAGGAGGGTTTGGCAAGGCAATTCAAATGTTGGATGAGCGTGGATTTTCCGCTTCCTGTGTGACCGATGATGCCCACAAACTCCCCTTCCTCGATGGAAAAAGAGATGTTTTGCAGAGCATCGTGGCAGAAAGGCGTACCCTCGCCATAGGTATGGCAGAGGTCCACAACTTGCAAAATAGGTGTCAAAGCAATATCCTCCAAAGGGTTATGCAAAGGTCTTATAGATGGCTTGGGCGCATTCTTCCACACTCAGGGAGTCCAGAGAAAAATCGTAGCCGTTTTGGTTCAGTTCATAGAGCAGTTGGGTGGTTTCAGGCACAGTCAGGCGGGCATCTTTCAGGCGCTGTACCTGCGAAAACACTTCTTTGGGTGTGCCATCGGCAAGAATGTTTCCGTGTTCCATGACAACCACACGGTCTGCCAAGGCGGCTTCTGCCATGTGGTGGGTAATGAGCACCACGGTGATTTTACTTTCCTCATTGAGACGGCGGATGGTCTCCATGACCTCACGGCGACCACGGGGATCCAGCATGGCGGTAGGCTCGTCCAAGACGATGCACTTGGGACGCATGGCGATGACGCCAGCGATGGCAATACGCTGTTTTTGACCGCCAGAAAGCAGATGGGGTGCATGGTTTTTATACTTGGTCATGCCCACGATTTCCAAGGCTTCGTCCACACGGCGGCGGATTTCATCCCGAGGGATACCCAAATTTTCGGGAGCGAAGGCAACATCCTCTTCCACCACATTGGAGATAATCTGGTTATCGGGATTTTGGAAGACCATGCCCACGCATTTACGGATGTCCAAAAGGGCATCCTCGTCAGAGGTATCCATGGAAAAAACGGAGACCTTGCCACCAGAGGGTAACAGGATGGCATTAAAGTGCTTGGCGAGGGTGCTTTTGCCACAGCCATTGCGACCCAGCACTGCCACAAAAGAGCCTTCTTCCACCGAAAAGTCCAGATTTTCAAACACCTGCACGGTGGGGGTATCCTCTCCCCCGGCGTAGGCAAAATTCAGTTGTTCCACAGAGATGGCTTTTGTTTCCATAGTAGAAAATCCTTACTTTTTCATCCAGCGACCAGTGCTACCACAGGGCAGAACCAAGCCCGAATCCTTCACAGGCAGACCCAGTTCTTCGCACTGGCTATGACCGCCGTGGCGGGTAGAAATAATAGTATCCAGCAGGTAGCCCAAAACGGAGGGGGCAAGACCTGTGGTATAGGAGTTAATAATAAAGAACAAGGGGTCATCGGAAAGCACTTGGGAAACCAATTTCACAAAGGGATAGAGGTTTTCTTCCAGTTTCCAAATTTCACCCGAAGGTCCACGGCCATAGGAGGGCGGGTCCATGATGACGGCATCATACTTTCTGCCCCGCTTAATCTCCCGCTCCACAAATTTGGCGCAATCGTCCACAATCCAGCGGATGGGCTTTTCTTCCAAGCCCGAAGATTTGGCATTTTCCTTTGCCCAAGCTACCATGCCCTTGGCGGCATCCACATGGCAGACAGAAGCGCCAGCGGAGGCGGCTGCCAAGGTAGCACCACCTGTATAGGCAAAGAGATTCAGCACATTCACGGGTCTACCTGCACTGCGGATGGAATCCCGAATAAAATCCCAGTTGGCAGCCTGTTCAGGGAACACACCAGTGTGCTTAAAGTTCATGGGTTTGACATTAAATACCAAATCGTCATAGCGCACCTGCCAGCGTTCGGGCAGTTTATGCTCAGACCAGTGTCCGCCACCTGTATTGCTACGGGAGTAGCGGGCATCGTAGCGCCGCCACAAGGGATTTTTCTTTTCCGTATCCCAAATGACCTGCGGATCAGGGCGCACAAGGATATACTTTCCCCAGCGCTCCAGTTTTTCCCCCGAAGAGGTATCTAACACTTCATAATCCTTCCAACGGTCGGCTATCCACATATTTCTTTCTCCTGTTGTGGTTTATTCCCAGAACAAGGGGGCGTGCATGGGGCAATACTCCCGCAAGGGGTTGGTGCCTACTGCCACAGCTGGGAAATGGTTGGGTTTGAGCATGCTTTCGGGAATGGGCAGAGAGTACAGTTCGTCACTGACCACGAGACCTTCCACAGAATATTGACGGCGAAGGTCCAAAACGCCCACAGATGTGACATTCGAGAAGAGTCTGCATTCATCATTGGCAAGGCAGCCAGAACTGGTGCAGACATCCACCATAACATGGCTGGTGCAAGTGGTGGTGGGCACATCCCCTTGGAAGAGGTATGCCGTTGCCACACGGCTACCACGGCTATCCTTACGGCAGGCTTCTGTTGCCAAAAGACCGCTATCCACACAATAGGTGCACTGAACAAGGGCGGCAGGACGGTCAAACTTTTGATCAGGCAAATCTTCATGGATGCCCGTCATAACGGATTTCCACATGGTCAAGGCGGGGTTGGTGTAAGAACCCACCAAAATGACTTCTTCAGGGGCGTCAAAGCCACACCAAACAACGCCCGTATAGTAAGGCGTGAAGGCGGCAAACCAGCGGTCTTTACTGCTGGAGGTTGTACCGGTTTTGGCGGCTACTTCAATGCCGTCCAACTTGGCGGGAGTGGCGGTACCTGTCTGGGTAGCGTCAATCATCATGCTGGTCATATACCAAGCAGAACTGCTCTTAATGGCAGTGTAGGCTTCTTGGCGATTGTCCAAGACCACCACGCCATCGGCATCGGTCACCTTGGTATAGGTGCGGGCAGTGCGGAAGTTACCATCGTTGGCGATGGTAGCATAGGCATTGGTCAAGGCACGCACCGTCACACCATGGGTCAGGTTGCCCATGGCCATGGGGGCCAGGTCGGCGTCCGTAAAGACTTTGCCTGCGATTTCCACATTGGCAACCAAGGTGGAAAGCCCCAGTTTATCCTTGGCGAAGGTATAACTATACGCAGGACCCATGCGGTCCACCAGTTTGGCGGCCACAGTGTTGAGAGACTGCGCCACAGCGTAGTTGACGGAAACAAGACCGCGATAGGTGTTGTTTTGGTTTTTGGGGTAGCCTACATCACCATTAAAATAGAGAGGCGTATCGTCAATCACGCTGATGGGGGTAATCATGCCCAAATCCAAGGCGGGACTGTAGACCGTGAGAGGCTTAATGACAGAGCCGGGAGACAAGGTGGACTGGGTAGCACGGCTGAGATCCAGCGAGCCTTGCTTTTCGCCCACGCCACCGATGATACCCGCAATATCGCCAGTTTCATTATCGATAATCACCATGGCGGATTGCAGTTGCTGGGTAGAGGTGGTTTTGGGGATATTATCTAAGTTCTCATAGACCCGCTCCAATTCTCCCTGCACCTTTGCATCCATAGTGCAGTAGATTTGGTAGCCACCACCCAAGAGCATTTTTTCTGCGATGGCATAGGAACAGCCAAGTTCCTTTGCCAAGTCGGTGGTGACATCGCGGATGACCTGATCTACAAAATAGGAGTAGTAGATGCTGTTGTCTTCTTCCGTATCATCGGCGCGCTTGGAGGTAAAGACCATTTCCTGCGCCACGGCGGCATCGTACTCTTCTTGCGTGATTTTCTCCTGCACCAACATTTGATTGAGAATAATCAGCTGTCGCTCGCGGTTCTTTTCGGGATTGAGATAGGGGTCATAGATAGAGGGGTTATTGGTGATACCGATGAGGGAAGCGCACTCAGCAAGGGTGAGATCCCACACATCTTTGCCGAAGAAGATACGAGATGCACTTTGCACACCGTAGCAACCCTGGCTAAGATAGATAACATTCAGGTACTGTTCCAGAATCTGCTCTTTGGAATATCGCTTTTCATAGTCCAAAGCACGGAAGATTTCCGCAATCTTACGGCGGACGGTGACCTGCTTTTCACCTGTGATATTCTTGATGAGCTGTTGGGTCAAAGTAGAGCCACCAGCATCGGCATTGCCCAAGAACAGACCCACAGAGGCTTTGGCTGTGGTAATCCAGTCCACACCAGGATGGTCATAGAAGCGCTTGTCTTCAATTGCCACGCAGGCATCCAAAAGATCTTGAGGTAACTGGTCATAGGTGACCCAAACGCGGTTTTCTGTGGCATAGAGTTTTTGCAGTTCCTGCCACTGACCTGTTTCTTTATCTTGATAGTAAATAATGCTGGTTTGGTTCATGGTGGGGAAATCCACAGAGAAGTCCACCTTGGCGGACAAGTCCGTGCGGATATAAATTGCAAAAATGCAGGCAAAAATGAGCACAGTGATAAACAGCACCAAGAACAAGGTACCAATGACCTTGAGGGCGGTGCGCAGTGCCCGTCTGCCACCATGGGAAGATTCCTTTTTTGGATTTTGATTCTTCATACCTTAACCTCCATCTCAGCCCAAAGTGAAATGAGCTGATGCCATATCAAAAAGCGGAAAGCTGAACATTCTTTCTATATCTAAATATTATAACACACGTGTCAATGTAAAAAAACCTATTTTCGTAAAATATTTTGCAGGATTTGGGTTATGCTAAGATTGTACTTCATTGGCTGAGATTCACGCCATTTTTCACTTGATTTTCTCCCTTTGCCCCCTTACAATGGAAGTAGAAAAATCCACAAACGGAGGAAAGAAACATGGCTGAATTATACGGCGACGATTTCATCACCATCACCGATGAAGAAGGCAACGAATACGAACTGGAAGTCCTCTCCACCTTGGAATATGAGGGTAACAGTTATGTGGCAGTTGTCCCCGCGCAGGATGATGATAGCACAGAAGAATTGGAAGTGAGCATCCTGAAAAAGGTCATGGAAGACGGGGAAGAAATCCTTGTGACCATTGACGATGATGACGAACTGGACAAAGTCTATGAAGTGATGATGGATCTTCTTTACGAAGAGGAACAATCTGAAGACTAAGAACATAGAATGTTGTAAGTGCGTTACCTGCTTGGTACGTGATGGGTCCACTTAAACCCACATCATTTGATAGGGATGCCGGACTTTGCCGCCCGATTGCAGGCCTCCCGCTCCGGCTCGACCGTGAGCGGACGTTGGAAGCAGAGAAAGCCGCAAGAGGCAACCCACCTGCCTTTTCGTGCAGGTTATAACTGGATTCACACGGCCAAAGCGGGGTTAGAAGATACCGTTTTATTCTCGGTATCTTCTTTTTTATGCCCAATTTTGGCGAATATTGTGTGAAATTGGTGTAAATTTTTTCTTAATTTTCCGTCTTTTTGTCTTTTTACTTGCAACTGAGGAAGTTTGCCGTTATAATGGTTTGGAAATCCCCGATGAGGGACAGGAAGGATTGGTATGAAACAATGAGTGCATCCCGTGAAAAGAAGCTGCGCAAGGCAATTCCCGCAGCCCCCGTGCAGAACAATCAGAAAAAGTCCGGTAGCGTGCCAAAGATTGTAGCCATCGTGCTCGTCTGCGTGCTTTTGGTTGGCGCCATTGGCGCTTCCCTGCTGTTTAGCTCAAATTGGGCTTACAACAACATGACTGCCGCTAAAATCGGTCAGCATAACCTCACCGGCGCTGACCTGAACTATTTCTACAGAACTGCCTACTCTATCATCAGCAGTCAGTATGGTACTGACAGCACTGTGATGGGCTATATGGGCGAAGTGATTATGCAACAGGCTTTGGACGATGCTCACCTGACCTACGCCGCATATGATGCTGCAAAGGCCGAAAATTATGAGCTGACGGCTGAAGAAAAGGAAACCATCGAAGAAGATGTGAAGACCTTTAAGGAAACTGCTGACACCTTGAAGACGCTCAACATCGGCATTAATGACTTTAACGACTACATGGAATTCTTCTACGGCACTGGCTGTAACGAAGAAAACTATCGTAACTACATTGAAGTTACCACCATCGCCCAGAGATACCTCAAGGACAAGACCGAAGGTTACACCGTCTCTGCAGACGATATCAGCAAGTACTACAGCGAGCATAAGGACGAGCTGGATTTGCTCACCTATCGTCAGTTCACCATCGATGTCAATGACACCATGACTTTGGACGCTGCCAAGGCCGCTGCTCAGAAGATTGTAGACGAAGCTAAGGTTGATGAATCCACCTTCACCAAGAACGCTGCTGAATTGGTAGCAGAAGACCGCAAGGAATCCTACAAAGACGATTCCGCCACCCTCATGGAAGATGTGAAGCCCTCTCTCATGACGGAACAGTATGTCTACCCCGCAGTGGCCCAATGGCTGAAAGACGCACAGCGTCAAAAGGGCGATGCCACTGTGATTGTCCGCGAAGACAACACCAAAGTCTACGCTCTCTACTTTGTAAGCCGTGAAGACCACGACTACACCGCTCGCAACCTGCACGCTCTCTTGGTCTCTGCCGATATTGCAAACGGCAAGGAAGAAGACCTGAAGAAGGCCAAGGAAGAAGCCCAGAAGTATTTGGATGAATATCTGGCTGGCGCAAAGACTGCCGATGCCTTTATTGCCATCGCAGAAAAGAACTCTGACGAAAAGGTTGAAAAGGCTCTGTACGAAAACGTGGGCAAGAATGACATTTCTGACGAAATGGCCGCTTGGCTCTATGACGAATCCCGTGTGGCTGGCGACACCGCCCTTCTGGAAGGCACTGCCGGTTACTATGTGACCTACTATGTGGGCGAAGGCGAAAACTACCGCGAAGTGGTCATTGAAGAAGTGCTGATTGCTGAAAACTACAGCAAGTTCTGCGAATCCGTCCGCGAAAAGGTGGACGCAAGCTTGGTGGAAAGCGGTCTCAAGTACGTCTCCACTCAGACTGCCGCTACCTATTATCAATAAGATATCCGCATAAATCATCACCCCGATGCCACAATAGCATCGGGGTGATTTTTTTGAAATATTGGAAGTTTATCCTCAGCGGTGTGCTGACGGGTTTTGTCAATGGACTCTTTGGGGCGGGCGGTGGAATGCTCATGGTGCCACTGCTCACCCGTTTTTGCGGAGTGGAGGATAAAGAGGCTTTTGCCACATCTCTTTGCATTGTGCTTCCCATTTCTCTTGTATCCCTTGTGGTATATGCGCTGAAGGGCACACTGGAACTGCAAGGCGCACTCCCCTATCTTTTGGGCGGTAGTTTGGGTGGCGTGGTAGCGGGACTGAGTTACAAGAAGGTCTCTGCCACACTGCTTCACAAGGTACTGGCTGTGGTGATTTTGTTAGGTGGAATAAGGTTGGTGCTGGCATGAGAGGATTATTATCGGTCATAGCAGGGGCACTCTGCGGGGTGCTATCGGGTTACGGGGTTGGGGGCGGAAGTTTACTCATGGTTTGGATGACTGCGGTACTATCCATGCCCCAAAGAGCAGCGCAGGGGGTAAATCTTTTATTCTTTCTCCCTACAGCGGGCCTAAGCATTTTCTTTCATTATAAAAATAGGGTTCTTTGCAAAAAAGCCATCCTGCCTGCTTCCTTGGGCGGTGTGGGCGCAGCAATTTTGGGGGCGATTTTGGCCTGCGCCATAGATGGCGGAATTTTGCGGAAGGGTTTTGGTTTTTTCCTGCTGGTGGTTGGCGTACTGGAATGGCGCAAAAAGCCACAGAAAAAGTAAATATTCATTTTTTATATGCATTTATGCATAATTCCCGTTAAAAATTCCCTAATTTTTGAATATTTTTTGTAAAAAAGCGGTTTTTGCCTCTTGACTTTTATATTTATGCAACCTATAATGCATAGCATATAAAGCGACCCATCGCTAAAAATGGAGGTAAATTATTATGAAAAAGATCATCGCTTTGGCGCTGGCACTGGTTATGGTTTTGGCTCTGGTTGCTTGCGGCAACACCAACACTGCTGACAACAAGTACAACACCATCACTCCCGGCGTTCTGACCGTGGCTACCAGCCCCGACTACGCTCCCTATGAATTCTACGCACTGGACAAAGACGGCAAGGCTACTCTGGCTGGCTTTGACATGGCTCTGGCTCAGTACATCGCTGACGAACTGGGTCTGAAGCTGGAAGTTGTTCCCATGGACTTCAACGGCATTCTGGGCGAAATGGCTGCTAAGACTGCTGACCTGGCTATTGCTGGTCTGTCTCCCGATCCCGAACGTCTGGAAGCAATGGACTTCTCCGACACCTACTACGAAGGCAAGCAGGCTTTTGTGACCACCAAGGAAAACGCTGCTAAGTTCACTGACTTGGCTTCCACCAACAAGGCCGAACTCACCATCGCTGCTCAGACTGGCACCATCCAGGAAGACCTGGCAAAGGAATTCAGCCCCTTGGCTAAGTATGTTTCCCTGCCCAAGGCTACCGACATCATCGGCGAACTGATTGCCGGCACCATTGACGGCGCTTATGTGGAATGGGACGTGGCCGCTGCTTATCAGGCCAACTATCCTCAGCTGACCACCCTGTGCGAAGTTCCCTACGAAGCTGAAGGCAACGTCATCGGCGTGCTCAAGGGCAACACCGCTCTGCTGGAAGCTGTGAACACCGCACTGAACAAGTGCGTTGACTCCGGTGAATTCTCCAAGTTCGTTGCTGAAGCTCTGGAACTGGCTGCTGGCGATACCGCCAACTACGTAGAAGGCGAAGGCATCGTTCCCAACGCCTAATCCTAAAACCGAAATGCTCAATATCCTCCCCTAACCATGGGGAGGATATTGGTCTGTACAGACTTTTTACGCAAGGAGTAACCAATGAAAGGTTTTATTACTCAAGTAGGTTTTGAGAAAACGTTTAAATATGCCGAAATGATTAAGGAAGGTCTAATTGTGACCATCCTGCTTTCCATATTCACCGTGGTCATCGGCTTCATCTTGGGCATTATTTTGGCCATCATGCGTCTTTCCGATGTGCGCCCCTTCCGTTTTCTCAGTTTGGACAAGAACGGCCGTTTGCGTGGCAACGGCATTTTGCTCACCATCAGCAAATTTAATCCTCTGTCCTTTTTGGCAACGGCCTATGTAGAAATCATCCGCTCCACCCCTGTGCTGGTGCAGATTATGATTATCTATTTGGGCGTGTTCTCTCAGCTGATTAAACTGCCCCGTTTCACCCTCTTCGGTTTTATCCGCTTTGAGCGTTTCTTCCCCGGTGTGGTGGCTCTGGGCATCAACTCCGGCGCCTATCTGTGCGAGATTATCCGCTCCGGTATCCAGTCCATTGATGGCGGACAGACGGAAGCTGCTAGAAGCTTGGGCATGAGTCAAGGTAAGACCATGTCGAACATTATTCTCCCGCAGGCACTGCGGAACATTCTTCCTGCCATCGCCAACGAATTTGTAGTTATCATCAAGGAATCTTCCATTACATACACCATTGGTGTGGCGGACATTATGGCCGCGGTCAACGCCGTGCGTGGCGCAACCTTCTTGGTCATGGAGCCCCTGTTGGTGGCAACGGCGCTGTATTTCCTACTGTGCTTCCCCACATCCAAACTGATTGCATACTTTGAGAGGAGGATGAGCCGTGGCACAAAGCGCTAATTTGATTCATGTGGAGAATCTGAAAAAGCACTACAACAAGGGCGCTGTCCGCGCACTGGATGGCATCACTGTGGATGTCAACGTGGGCGATGTGCTGGTGATCATCGGCCCCTCGGGTAGTGGTAAGTCCACCCTGCTCCGCAGTCTGAATCTGTTGGAAACACCCACAGAAGGTAGCATTTTCTTCCACGATGTGGAGATTACCAAGAAGAAAACTCGTGTGGAGACGGTCAATCCCAAAACAGGCAAAAAGTCCAGCAAGATGGTCAAGATTAACATCGATGACCATCGGCAGAAGATGGGCATGGTGTTCCAGCATTTCAATCTGTTCCCGCACAAGACCATTCTGGAGAACATGACTTTGGCGCCCGTGAAAGTCAAAAAGATGGACAAGAAGGCTGCCGAGGAAAAGGCCATGCAACTTTTGGCCCGTGTTGGTCTTACGGATAAGGCAAATGCCTATCCCATCCAACTTTCCGGTGGTCAGAAGCAGCGTGTTGCCATTGTGCGTGCCCTGGCGATGGAACCGGAAGTAATGCTCTTTGACGAACCTACCTCCGCTCTTGACCCCGAGATGGTGGGCGAAGTGCTGGAAGTCATGAAGGAACTGGCCAAGGAAGGCATGACCATGGCTGTGGTGACCCACGAAATGGGCTTTGCCCGCGAGGTTGGTAACCGCGTGCTGTTTATGGACGAAGGTAAAATTGTGGAGGAAGGCACTCCCGATGAAATTTTCAACCATCCCAAGCATCCTCGTTTGCAGGATTTCCTGGCAAAAGTGCTGTAAAAAAAGGTCGCCTCTTTTGAGGCGACCTTTTTTATTGTTTATTTCCAAAGGAAGAAGGGTTCTTCTTGCAGGTTATCTTTCCAAACATCGGCGACACCCTGACCAGTCAAAAGCTGCAAAATTTCATTGTTCAGGGCATCTAACTTGGTTGCGTCAATGTTTTCAATGCCGTTGAGGGCATCTGCATAGCGCTGAGGTGCTGCCAGAATCTCTTTGGCCTTCTTGACGCTCATCTGCCATTGGAAGGAGAAATAGTCCTTTTGGGTGGCATCCATATCATAGAGGTAGTGGAAAACTTTTTCACCAACGGCGCTATTGCCACTGATTTTCAGAAGTTGGACAGCTGCTTCAACCTGTTGCGCCTCAGCACCGGCGGTGCCATAGGGGCAGGTATCGATTGCGATGAGAACCTTCGTAATTGCATCATCGGTTTCTACACGGTACATCCACTGAGAAATGCCCGTGGAATAATCCACAACACTGACAATCTTACCCAAACGCATCAGAACAGTAACCAGCTGTGCGTTGGTGGCTTCTTCCTGAGGATGCAGGTTGTGATTGCCGGTACCCTGAATAATGCCTTCACCGCAGGCCCACTGGAAGGCCGCGAATTTCCCCTGAGAGATATCGAATGCGTCGTTATAGCTGAGGATATTGGTGCTTTCGCCCACGGAGCGATCCACCTTCATCCAGCCTGCAAACTGATAGAGCAGATCCACCATATCTTCACGAGTCAGAACGCGGTCGTATTCCAGCTTGGTAGCGTCATCGGCAATGAGATCTGCGGAGCAGGCCCACTGGAAGCTTTCAGCCGTGCCCTCAGGCAGGAAGAACGCATCATCATAGCTGAGAATATTCACATTCTGCCAAGCGCTGACATCGTAGTCCCAAGCCTTTGCGGCGGCATACAACGCACCAATCATCTTGCCGTGGGTCAATTCCTTTTCGGGTTCTACCGCTTCGGCGGTAATTTCTTTTTCCACTGCCCACTCGACGGCATTGTCATACCACGCCGCGCAGCAAGCGCAAACCAACAAACTGCTAACAACCAAAACAATAGCAATGATTCTACTAACTTTTTTCATATATTATACCTCCTTAATTTCAATTCAGCCGACTTCACTCTGTGCGGGTGTATAAAGTTCATCGGCCATTGTAAGCAGTGCTTCATAAGAAGCGCCACTTTCCATATACAAACTATAAAGCAAGCCAGGTGCAACATCATACCAAAGGATTTTACCCTGACCGCCTTCTACATAGACCAGTTCTGCATTGCACCAGCCTAGCTTCGCTGTTTCGGTAACAGCACCGGCAATTTCTTTTTGGGACAAGTCTGCCATTCTGACAGAGCCGGCAGTACGGTAGGAATAACGAATGCCATCATAGATAAACGTGGTTTCCGCGGTGGTCATTTCATCCACCATAAAGGCTGTGTAAGTGATTTTTTCCGCGCCCTCGGGTGCCACGGCCATCTGATAGCCCAACTGCATAATGATTTGACTTGCAGTGTTAATCAGTTCCAAGGGATCGTCTTCGGTCTGCAAGCACCACTGAATGCCTTCGCGAGGTTCATACCAACTGACACAGGATGTGGTTTCACTTTGGCTCAAAAGCAGTTCCATATTATCGGAACGCCACGTCATATCGCTGACCACGGTGTCCCCCATTTGGGTTAAATCCGCAGGAGTTTCCGTTTTCTGGGCACGGCAAACATAAACCGCACCATTCTGAACAAAGGTTGCCTGCGCCATAGGAACGGCATAAGCATCGCCTAGATTGACAAGAGCATAATCCACAGATTCTGCCGATATGGGAAGATTCATCTCGTATCCCAGAACCTGTAAATCTTCCAACATAATTTTATTTTGTCCCTTTTCCACAGGTGACCATAAAAGGCCTATGACGATACACAGGCAAGCTGCCATTGCAAGAAGATGCAACGCAAACCCTTTCTTCACAGACGGTTTCTGCCGGGCCTGTTCCAGCAGGTCATCATCTATGGCGGACATCAATTTTTTAAAACGCTCTTCGTTCATACAAAAACCTCCTCTTTTTCCAATGCACGCTTTAAGCTGTTTTTTGTGCGGAAGAGCATAGATTTGACTGTCTCTTCTTTTAGATAATAACTTTCAGCGATTTCACGGATGCTTTCACCATACCAATAGCGGCGAATGAAGCAGTTTCGGGTACGCTCCGGCAAGGAGCGGAGAAAACGGTTCAGGGTGTGGCGAAATGTAGCATCGTCAGCATCATCCCGCATCACGGAGGAAAGGAAAGGTTCCAACTCCTCATAGGCGGAGGCCAGTGCCGTTGCACGGCAGGCAGCGGAATTATAATCGTGCCGATCCAAAGCCAGGTTGCGCGTGATGCGCATAAGATACGCACCCAAGGAACGGGGATGTTCCGGCGGGATAGTATCCCAGACCTTCAAGCACGCATCGCTGACACATTCTTCCGCATCCCTCGCATCAGGGAGAATTCTGCGGGCCACTGCCAAGCAAGCTCTGCCGTAGACTTGTTGTATTTGTGTGATAGCTTGCTCTGAGCGCTGAAAAAGCAGCCCTATAATCTGTTGTTCATCCATGTTTATCACCTCGTTATTGGCGCCTTCACTATGTATGACGGAAATAAAGCGCCATCCGTTGCACATTTCTTGAAAAAATTTTTAAAAAAATGAAAATCCCGACGCCATGGCATCGGGATTTTGTTATTTGCGGAATGCAAGGTATGCTTCCAGAATCAAGGCGGCGGCTACGGCATCTACAGTGTTTTTCCGTTTCTTGCCACGGACATTGTTTTCCGACAAAATGCGATGAGCATCCACAGTGGTTCTGCGTTCATCCCACAGGATAACGGGCAGGCCGACCACCTGTTCCAGTTTGGCGGCGAATTCTTTATACAGTTCTGCGCGAGGGCCTTCCGTGCCGTCCATGTTCTTGGGCAGACCCATGACCAATTCGCCTACGCCGTATTCCTTGACTCGCCGTGCGATTTCTTCCGCCACCTTATCTTTATTATATTGATGGATAACATCTGTCACGCCAACCAGCATGCCCAAAGCATCAGAAACAGCAATACCCGTGCGGGCATCACCATAGTCAATGGCCATGATTTTCATGTAGGAATACGCTCCTTCCCTGCCCCAAAACAGGGGTTTTTTCATATTGGTCTCATTATAGCACAAAAGTGTGTTTTTTCAATGAAAAAAAGTGAAAAAACTGGTTGACCTGGGCGCTTGGATGTGATAGAATGTCTCTACCTGTGAAAAAGGGCTTATTTTTTTGCGCCCATTTTCACCCACAGGAGATGCGAAGTAGTTTCCGCATCATCTAAATTTTTCATAGCTGTGGGAATGCAGGGAGGCAATATTTTAAGGAGGTGCCGATATGCGCGTTAAAATCACTATGAGATGCAGTGAATGCAAGCAGAGAAACTACAACACCATCAAGAACAAGAAGAATGACCCTGACCGTCTTGAGATGAAGAAGTATTGCAGATTCTGCAAGAAGCACACGGTTCATAACGAGACGAAGTAATGCAAAGCTAACTTTGCGGAAAGGGTGAAACAAATGGCAGAAGCCAACAAAAAACCGAATGTTTTTGCTCGCATTGCCCGTTGGTTCCGTGAAATGCGCAGCGAACTGAAAAAGGTCGTTTGGCCCGATGGCAACAAGGTTCTCAAGAATACTCTTACCGTTATCGCCTGCGCTATCGCAGTAGCTATCGTGATTTGGGTGTTCGACTTGGTCGCCGGTCTGGCTTACAACGGCATTTTGCAGCTTGCTGACCTGCTCAAGGGCTAATCCATGGCAGAAGCAGCAAAGTGGTATGTGGTCCATACCTACTCTGGGTATGAAAACACTGTAAAGGCCACCATCGAAAAAACCATTGAAAATCGTCATCTGGAAGATGTGATCCAAGCGGTCTCCATCCCCATGGAAACGGTTACCGAAATGACCGACAACGGCCCCAAGGTTTTTGAGAGAAAAGTTTTCCCCGGTTATGTCTTAGTGAAAATGGTCATGACCGATGAATTCTGGTATATCATCAAAAACGTTCGTGGCGTTACCGGTTTTGTAGGCTCCGGTTCCAAGCCCACTCCCCTCACCGAGGCTGAAGTGGCTCAGCTGGGCATGGAAAAGCACGAGATCATTGTCAACTATGCTGTTGGCGACAATGTGCGCATCTGCGACGGTCCTCTGACGTCCTTTACCGGCGTTGTGGACATGCTGGATGTGGACAAGAACAAGGTTCGCGTCATTGTTTCCATGTTCGGACGCGAAACCCCCGCAGAATTGGAACTCGATCAGGTAGAACCCCTGGACGAATGAGTTCATTGCGAACGTGGGAGGGGCTTGACCCCGCCAAAAATACGCATTTGCGTATCACCACAAATTCTTAGGAGGTGCTTTTCATGGCACAGAAAGTTACTGGTTATATTAAACTGCAGATTCCTGCTGCAAAGGCAACTGCTTCTCCCCCCGTTGGCCCCGCTCTGGGTCAGCACGGTGTGAACATTGCCCAGTTCATTAAAGAATTCAACGAGCGTACCAAGGACCAGGCTGGTTTCAAGATTCCCGTGGTCATCACTGTGTACGCTGACCGCAGCTTCACCTTTATCACCAAGACTCCCCCCACCCCCACCCTGATTCTCAAGGCTGTTGGTGCGGACAAGGGTTCTGGTGTTCCCAACAAGAACAAGGTTGCTACCATCACCACCGCTCAGGTTCGTGAGATTGCCGAAAAGAAAATGCCCGACCTGACCGCTGCTTCCATCGAAGCCGCTATGAGCCAGGTGGCCGGCACTTGCCGCTCCATGGGCATCACTGTTGTCGACTAATTTTAACTTCACCGAGGCCTGAGCAAGACTCAGATGCCTCATCAATATGTGGGAGGATTATTCCGAATACCACTAAGGAGGATAATTACATTGTTCAGAGGTAAAAAATATCAAAATAATGCCAAGCTCATTGACCGCAGCGCTCAGTACGAAGCCGCTGACGCCATGGAGCTGGTTGTCAAATCCGCTACTGCTAAGTTCGATGAAACCATCGAAGCTCACATCCGTCTGGGTGTTGACTCCCGTCATGCTGACCAGCAGGTCCGTGGCGCTATCGTGCTTCCCAACGGCACTGGCAAGGTCAGCAAGGTTCTGGTCTTCGCTAAGGACGCTAAGCTGGAAGAAGCTCAGGCTGCCGGCGCTGACTATGCAGGCGGTATGGAATTGGTGGAAAAGATCACCAAGGAAAACTGGTTCGACTTTGATGTGGTCGTTGCCACTCCCGACATGATGGGTGTGGTTGGCCGTCTGGGTAAGGTTCTGGGCCCCAAGGGTCTGATGCCCTCCCCCAAGGCTGGCACTGTGACTCCCAACGTGGCTGCTGCCATCGCTGAAATCAAGGCTGGTAAGATTGAGTATCGTCTTGACAAGACCAACATCATCCACTGCCCCATCGGCAAGGCTTCCTTCGGCGCACAGAAGCTGCAGGAAAACTTTGACGCTCTCATGGGCGCCATCGTCAAGGCTAAGCCCGCCGCTGCTAAGGGTCAGTACCTGAGAAGCTGCACTGTGGCTTCCACCATGGGCCCTGGCATCCGCGTGAACACCGCCAAGTATTAATTTACAAAAGACAGGCATCGCTTCGGCGATGCCTGTACTTTTTTGTGAAAAAAGTTGATAATTTTGCTTATTTTTTTCTGCAAAAGTTGTTGACAAGAGAATCTTTGTCTGTTATAGTATACAAGCTGCCAAAGACAGCAGGAGGCGCAAGCCGTAATGAGAGTCCTCATCCTGCCGAGGTGATGCTTACATTTCTTATGTTATGTCTGTGTCCTCGTGTCTGTTGGCATGAGGCATTTTTTATTTTAATTCGGAGGTGACACTGAATGCCCAACGCAAAGGTACTGGAAAGCAAGAAGGCTCTGGTTGAAGAACTGGCCGCTAAATTGCAGGAATCCACTTCCGCTGTCTTTGTTGACTACAAAGGCATCACGGTTGCACAGGATACCGAACTGAGAAATCAGTTCCGTGCCGCAGGCGTGGAGTACACTGTTGTCAAGAACACTCTGACCCGCTTCGCCGCTAATAAGATTGGCTACAGCGAGTTTGATGAACTGCTCAACGGCACGACTTCCATGGCCCGCACCACTGGCGATCCCATCGCCCCTGCTCGCATCATCTGCGAGTACGCCAAGAAGAATAAGGACCTCATCAAGATTAAGGGTGGCATGGTCGAAGGCAAGGTTCTGTCTGTTGACGAACTGAAGTCCTTTGGCGAACTGCCTTCCAAGGACGCTCTTGTTGCTCAGGTTCTTGGTACTTTCCTGGCTCCCATCACCAGCCTCGCCGTTGTTCTGGATCAAATCTGCCAGGCCAAGGGTGGCGCTCCTGTCGAAGCTGCCGCAGAAGCTGCAGCCGAGTAATCTTAAACACAACAAACAACACATATTGGAGGTAATTTAAAATGGCATCCGAAAAAATCACTGCTATGATTGAAGAAGTTAAGGCTCTTAGCGTTCTGGAACTGGCTGAACTGGTTCACGCTCTGGAAGACGAATTTGGCGTTTCCGCCGCTGCTGCTGCTGTTGCTGCTCCCGTTGCTGGCGCTGCTGAAGCTGCTGAAGAAAAGACCGAATTTGACGTTATCCTGAAGAGCGCTGGCGCTAACAAGATCGGCGTTATCAAGGTTGTCCGTGGCATCACTGGCCTGGGCCTGAAGGAAGCTAAGGACCTGGTTGACGGCGCTCCCAAGACCCTGAAGGAAGCTGTTTCCAAGGAAGAAGCTGAAAAGATCGAAGCCGAGCTGAAGGAAGCTGGCGCTGAAGTCGAAATTAAGTAATTTCACTTTCCGAAAAAAAGAAAGCGAGTCCCTTTTGGGACTCGCTCTTTTTTTATGCCATGAGGGCGAAAAAGTAGCGCAATAGGAGGCAAAGGGCAACACCCGTGACGGTTGGTACAAGTATGGTAAGGGCGGTAATGGAAAGTCGCTTGGTTTCCCGATAGGCTGTGAGGATGGTGGTGCTACAGGGCCAGTGAAACAGACAAAGCACCATAGCGCAAAGGGCGGTCTGCCACGTCCACCCTGCGCCCAATAGGTCCAAGGCGCTATCCCCTACTCCCAATGCCATGAGAAGAATGGGGAGCACCAATTCATTGGCAGGTGTTCCCAAAAGGAATGCCGCAAGTACAGCACCACTAACTCCCAACCCACGCCCCATGGGTTCTAGGAAATTGCTTATGTGGGTTAAGAGGGATATGCCATTGGGCGCAATAGCGGTACAAACCCACAAAATAAGTCCTGCTGGGGCGGCAACCATCACTGCCCTTCCTAAGACGAACAGGGTGCGATCTACAAAGGAACGATAGAGCAATTTCCGCATTTGCGGACGGCGGAAGGGTGGTAATTCCATGGCAAAGGAACTTTCATCGCCACGCAAAAGTGTGTGGGACAGTAGTTTAGACTGCAACAAAGTCATCACCACACCAAGGAGCAAAAATGCCATGAGAATCAGGGCAGAATATGCGCCCTTGCTACCAAAAAAGGCTGAAATCAGCGAAATGAGCATGGGAAATCTGCCGTTGCAAGGCACCATGGCATTGGTAATAACGGCAATATTTCGTTCCCGTGGGGAATCGATGATACGGCATCCCATAACGCCTGCGGCGTTGCATCCCAGACCCATGCACATGGTGAGCGCCTGTTTGCCACAACTACCGCAACACTGAAAGGCATGGTCGGTAAAGAATGCCACTCGGGGCAGATAGCCCCAATCCTCCAAGAGGGTGAACAGGGGGAAAAAGATTGCCATGGGTGGGAGCATAACGGCAATCACTCGCGTCATGGTGGCGTAGACGCCGTCCAACAGCGGGAGGCGGATGAAATCGGGTGTAGAAGTCAGTGCTTTTTGAAGCAGGAGCCCAAGGCGGTCGAAGCACTCCTGCAACATTTGCGAGGGGTAGTTTGCGCCGATGATGGTGATCCATAGGGTCAAAAACAACAAAAGGAGCATGCAGATAGGACCTGTGATTTTCCCCATGGCGATGGTATCCATTCGCTGAGACAGGGTTTTTCTCTTGGTATTGCCACCGAGGCATTGGGTGGCAATTTTTTCTCCCTCACGGACAAAATACTGCGCTAAAAACTGGTCTTTTCGCTCTTTTGAGCCCGTAAAAGTGGCATGGGGAGAAAGTAGTGTGTGCTGATGTCCATCGCTTTTTAAGGTAGGGGCAAGGCGATCTAAGAATTCATCCATCCCCTGCCCCGTGCCTGCGGACATGGGTACAACAGGCACGCCCAACAATCGCTCCAGTTTTGATATATCCACACGGATACCATCCCGTTTTGCTTCATCCATGAGGTTGAGGCAGACGATGACACGAGGATGCTTTTGCATCACCTGCAAAACAAGGGCGAGATTGCGCCGAAGGCAAGTAGCATCGCAGACCACCGCCACCAAACGGGGATTTGCACATAGGAGGTAGTCGTTTGCCACCTCTTCTTCCGGTGATTTGGACACCAAGGAATAGGTGCCGGGGAGATCCACCAAAGTGTAGTTTTGACCTTTGTGGGAAAAGCATCCCGTGGCCAACTCCACGGTTTTTCCCGGCCAGTTGCCAGTGTGCTGATTTTTCCCTGTAAGGGCATTAAAAAGGGTACTTTTGCCCACGTTGGGATTGCCCATCAGGGCAATGGTAATGCCTGTTTGGGGCAGTATGGGAGTTTTTCGTAGATTTCGTCCTGTAGAGGAAAAGGTCAGTCCCATAGGCGCACCTGAATTTGTTTGGCATCGGTTTTTCGCAGCGCAATAGCGGTGTCCAGCACGCTATAGACAATGGGCGAGCCTGCGGGGGCTCGGCGAAGGCACTGCACCTCTGTGCCAGGGAAAAAGCCCAATTCCCGTGCTCGACGACCCATGGCGCTTTTGAGAAATACGGCATCTACCACAGCGCGACTGCCCTCCTGCAGTTGGGATAGGGGCATGATATTTTCCATCGTGAGACACTTCCCTTCTTCTGCCGTGATTACGGCGAGTCTCAACCTTACCATACGTCTTTCTGCGGGAAAATGTGACAAAGTTTCCATGGCTTTTTGGTCGCTGGTGTGATATACTTTCTTCGTAGATTTACCTTAAAGCGAGGAAACTTTTATGAGAGAAAAAGAAATTGCGGAAATTCGCCGTCAACTCCAACCCCAGCGTCATGCCATCACCCACATTTATGGTTGTTATGTAAACGAAGAGAAGGAAATTATCACTACCTTTGCCCAATCTTTGGGGCTGATGCCTGAGGATGAGACGGAGAAGTATTTGGCGCTGTTCCGCCGTTGCTTGAGCGGTACGCTGAACAAGAATCTGTTGGATTTTGCCTTTTCTACTCGTCAGGTGGCAGAGGGCGAGGAACATAGCCTGCTGATAAAACTGCGGGATACTGCCCTCAGCGAGGACAAGCCCCGTATGGAATTCTATGAGAAGGTCATCTCCACCCAGCCTGTGGAGGGAAATTATCTCATTTTGCTCCTCCACAACCGCTATGATGTGCCTTTTAAGCAGAAGGATGGTAAATATTCTGAGGACTCCGCCGATGTATATTCCTACATTCAGTGCGCCATCTGCCCTGTGAAATTGAGCAAGGCGACCCTTTCCTACAAGGCATCGGAAAGTGAGTTCCACAACACAGAACCCGGATGGGTAGTATCTGCGCCGGAACTGGGTTTCCTCTTCCCTTCTTTTGATGAGAGAAGCACAAATATCTACAACGCGCTGGTGTATTCCCACGATTTAAATGATGGGCACGAGGGCTTTATGGACACCCTGTTCAAGGGGCAACTGCCCATGCCTGCCAATCAGCAGAAAGATGCGTTTCAGGGCATTTTAGGCAGTACGCTGGATAAAGAATGCACCTTGGAGGCGGTGAAAACCGTTCACGAGCAACTGTGCCAGATGATTCAGGCACACAAGGAAAGCAAGGACACCGAGGCGCTGGTGATTTCCAAAGAAGATATTTCTTCCATGCTGGAAGAATGCGGAATTAGCGAGAAAAAAACCACTGCATTCTGTGAAAGAATGGACGAAGAGTTTGGCGCTGAAAAGGAATTGAGTCCCAAAAACATCATTGACCACAAAAAGATTGAGGTAGTAACCCCCGATGTGGTCATTCGCATCGCGCCCGACAAAGGTCATCTGCTCCAAAAAAAGGTGCTGGGTGGTGTGCCTTACATTCTCATTCGTGCCGATGAATCGGTGGAAGTAAATGGTGTGGCGGTGTGCTTGGATGAGGATGAGGAAAAATCGTAAACCCCTTGGAATTCCTGCAAATTTTGGCGTTTTTTTGATTGACTTTTGGCGACATAGAATGTTATATTAAAATTGAATCAGGAGGAAAGATGTGTTGTAAGGAGATTGGTTTACATAACCTTTGTTGCACATCTTTCCTTTTTTATGGAGGTAATTATGAGCAAGACGTTTGACACCGCTGTGGTCGACAGAGTCATCGACCAGTTGGGCGCTAAGCCCAGTTCCACCATCGCCATTTTGCAGGCGGTGCAGGAGGAGTATCACTATCTTCCTCAGGAAACCATTCCCTACATTGCCGCCAAAATTGGCGTCAGCGAAGCACAACTGTACGGCGTTGCCACTTTCTATGAGAATTTCTCCTTAGAACCCAAGGGCAAGTACATCATTAAGGTCTGCGATGGCACAGCTTGCCATGTGCGTAAGTCCACCCCCATCCTCAAAGCACTGCGGGATGAATTAGGGCTCAGCGAAAGCAAGAAAACCACGGATGATTTGAATTTCACCGTGGAAACCGTTGCCTGCTTGGGCGCTTGCGGTCTTGCTCCTGCTATGATGGTAAACGATAAGGTCTATCCCTCCATGACACCGGAGAAGGCCATCCAACTGCTGAATGAGTTGAAGGAGTCCTTGTGATGAAACTGAACAATAGAAAAGAACTCATTGCTCTGCGCAAGGAATACATTGCTGCAAGAAGCAAAGAACTAAAGAAAATCTTGGTCTGCACGGGCACGGGCTGTATGGCATCCGGCTCTATGGACATTTATAACAAACTGGCACAGCTGATCAAGGACAACAACATTGTCTGCGAGTTGGCGCTGGTGAAAGATCCCCACTCTGACGACATCCGCATGTGCAAAACCGGTTGCACTGGTTTCTGTGAAATGGGTCCCTTGGTTCGTATTGAACCCCAAGGTTGGCTTTACACCAAGGTCAAGGTGGAAGATTGTGACGAAATTATTGAAAAAACCATCCTCGGCGGTGAACTGGTGGAACGTTTGGCATACAAGCTGAATGGCACTGTCTACTGCGAAAGGAAGCACATCCCCTTCTACGAAAAACAGCACCGCATGGTGCTGGAGCACTGCGGTGAAATTGACCCCGAATCCATTGAGGAATATTTGGCTGTTGGTGGCTACGAAGCTTTGGAAAAAGCTCTGTTCGAGATGACCCCCGATGAAATTGTGCAGGAAGTTTCCGACTCTAACCTCCGTGGTAGAGGTGGCGGTGGTTTCCCCTGCGGTTACAAATGGAGTCAGGTGAAGCGCCAGAAGGAATTCCCCAAATATGTGGTTTGCAATGGCGATGAAGGCGACCCTGGTGCCTTTATGGATCGTTCCGTCATGGAAAGTGACCCCCACCGCATGCTGGAAGGCATGCTCATTGCTGCCGTGGCTACTGGCGCTACGGAAGCCTACATCTATGTTCGTGCTGAGTATCCCTTGGCTGTTTCCCGTCTTGCCAACGCCATCCGTCAGGCAGAAGAGTTGGGCATTATGGGTGACAACATTTTGGGCACCAATATTTCCGTGCATTTCCACATTAACCGTGGCGCAGGCGCATTCGTCTGCGGTGAAGGTTCTGCACTGACCGGCTCTATTGAAGGCAAGCGTGGCATGCCCCGTACCAAACCTCCCCGCACGGTGGAACATGGTCTGTTTGACAAGCCCACGGTACTGAACAACGTGGAAACTTTTGCCAATGTGGCTGACATCGTCAAGAACGGCGCTCAGTGGTACAAGAAGATTGGTCCTGAAAATAGCCCTGGCGCTAAGACCTTTGCCCTTTCCGGCAACGTGGTCAACGCAGGTCTCATTGAAGTGCCCATGGGCACCACCCTCCGTGAGGTCATCTATGACATCGGCGGTGGCATGCGTGGTGGCAAGAAGTTCAAGGCTGTGCAGATTGGCGGTCCTTCCGGTGGTTGTCTGACAGAAGAAGAACTGGACATGCCTTTGGACTTTGACAGTCTGAAGAAGGCTGGCGCTATCATCGGTTCTGGTGGTCTGGTCGCCATGGACGAAGACACCTGCATGGTGGAAGTAGCTCGTTTCTTCATGAACTTTACCCAGAAGGAATCCTGCGGTAAGTGCACCCCCTGCCGTGAGGGTACTCGCCGTATGTTGGAAATTCTGGAACGCATTGTCAATGGTGAAGGTCGCGATGGTGATATTGAACTCTTGGAAGAACTCTCCGATGTCATCTCCAACACTGCTCTGTGTGGTTTGGGTAAGACCGCTCCCTCCCCTGTGGTTTCTACCATTCAGAAGTTCCGCAAGGAATATGAGGCTCACATCTACGATAAGCGTTGCCCCGCTGGCGTGTGCAAGAAGCTCATTCCCATTCAGATTGACCCCACCCTCTGCAAGGGCTGTAGCAAGTGTGCCCGTGGCTGTCCTGTGGGCGCTATCACCGGCGAGCTGAAGAGCCCGTATCACATCAACCCCGAAGTTTGCATCAAGTGCGGCGCATGTATTACCACCTGCCCGTTCCATGCAATTAAGGAGGGCTAAGCCATGGCAAATACAATGAAAATTAACGGCTTGACCGTTGAAATCCATGATGAAAAGAACGTTCTGGAACTGATCCGCAAAGTGGGTATTGAGATGCCCACCCTCTGCTATCAGCCTTCCCTGTCTATCTACGGTGCTTGCCGTCTTTGCATGGTGGAAACCAGCCGTGGCTCTTTGGATGCCGCTTGCTCCATGGCACCTCGCGCTGGTATGGAAATTTACACCAACACCCGCCGTTTGAGAAAGTACCGCAAAGGTATTCTGGAACTGCTCATGGCAAACCATGACCGCGACTGCACCGCTTGCGAAAAGAACGGCAACTGCAAACTGCAGGAACTGTGCTATCTCTACGGTCTGCGTGATATCCGCTTCCAGAACCTTGCTCCCAATCCCGAAGAGGACCGCTCCTCCCCCAGCATCATCCGCAACGCTCACAAGTGCATCCTCTGCGGTGCTTGCGTGCGTATGTGTGATGAAATTCAGGGTGTTGGCGCTATCTACTACACAGGCAGAAGCTCCAAGGTGAAGATTACCACCGCCTTTGACCATCCTTTGGCAGAATCCCCCTGCGTAGGTTGCGGTCAGTGCGCCAGCGTGTGTCCCACAGGTGCTATTACCATTCGTAACGACATTGGTCGCATTTGGCGTGCCTTGGATGACAAGGATTCCGTGGTTTCTGTGCAGGTTGCACCTGCTGTGCGTGTTGCCATTGGCAAGGAATTGGGCTTAGGTAACGACAACGATGCCATGGGTCGCACTGTGGCAGCACTCCGCGCCTTGGGCTTTGACGAGGTGTATGATACCTCCACCACCGCTGACTTGACGGTGCTGGAAGAAGCCAACGAATTTTTGCAGAAGGTGCAGTCTGGCGACACCAAGATGCCTCTATTCACCTCCTGCTGTCCTGGTTGGATTCAGTACGCAGAGAAGAAATATCCCGAACTGCTTCCCTACATCTCCACCTGCCGTAGTCCCATGCAGATGTTTGCATCTATTCTCCATGAGACCCACAAGAATGGCGAAAAGAAGCACTTCCATGTGGCGGTTATGCCCTGTACTGCCAAGAAATTTGAGGCAAAGCGCCCCGAATATCAGTTGGACGGTCAGGACCCTGTAGATGCTGTAATTACCACCAAGGAACTCATTGACATGATCCGTGGTAGTGGTATTGTGTTTAAGGAACTGGTTCCCGAAGCAGTAGATATGCCCTTCTCTTTGGCTACTGGCGCGGGCGTCATCTTTGGTGTGACCGGTGGCGTGACGGAAGCTGTGCTTCGTTATGTCTCTACGGACAAGTCCAAGACCGCACTGGATGCCATTGCCTACACTGGCGTGCGCGGTTTGGAAGGCGTGAAGGAAACCACCATTCCCTTTGGCGAAGGTGAACTGAAGATTGCCATCGTCAGCGGTTTGGGTAACACCGGCAAACTCATTGAAAAGATTAAAAACGGCGATGTCCACTATGATTTTGTGGAAGTTATGGCATGTCCCGGTGGCTGTATCAACGGCGCTGGTCAGCCCTATCATGACAAGCCCAAGACAGTGGAAAACCGCAGTAAGGCACTGTATGGCGCAGACAAGATGTTCTCTCTGCGCAGTAGTGAGATGAACCCCGTGATGAACGAACTTTATGAAGGCGTTCTCAAGGGTAAGGTTCACGAACTGCTCCACGTGCATTACGGACACAAAGAATAAGAAAAACCCCTTCCACCAATGTGGAAGGGGTTTTTACTATCTTACTGATTTTCCAGTTCCAAGAGTTTCATTCTCATGTGACCTTCAATATTTTGCAGTTCCCGCTCGGCTTCTCTGCGCTTTTGAGAGACTTCCGCGCGGACTTGAAGAACATCATCCAAAGCGGACAAAAGTGCGCCGTTGGCTTTCTGCAGGGTTTCCTTGTCCACGGTGAGTTTCTCCGTAGCATCCTCTTCTCTTGCGGGCAGGTGCAAAGCTTCCTTGGTGGCGCTATGCCATGCAGGCAAAGCGGTAGAGAGGCATTCACTGAGTTTATCCGCCAAAACCTTGTTGCCGTTTTTCAGATACCGCAGTTGAGGTTCTAACTGCTGGCAGATGGTTTTGGTGCGTTCCAAATCGTAGAGTTTGGTTTCCAAAAGACGGCAGTTGGCTTCAAAAGCACGAACATTTTCCGCATCCAAGGGCAGGTCGGTGCGTTTGGCAATCTCCCGCATGGAGGCAAGCGTGGTTTCCTTCTCACGGCGCAGACGCAGGCGACCTGCGTTTACGTAGATGGTCAGGGCACGGAGGAAATCCTCATTTTTGTTGTAGAGTTCATCTAATTGCGCAAAATCGTCCGAAAGGAATGTGCCGTAATCTTCGGTCTTTTCCTGCAGGGCTTCCACACGGAGGGTGAGTTCTGCATGTTTTTGGCGCATCTGTTCCAGGTACTTGCTTGCGCCAAAGAAAAGGGAGGCAAGAAAGCTCATTTTGCTCCGTTCTACGGCATCAAAGTTCTTGATTTCCGTCATCAGTTCGCCAATTCTGCGATCCAGTTCCACGGGGGCGCGATTGCGGGCACCATTGACAGCGGTATCTGCAAATTTGGCAAGACCAATTTGAGCATCGGCACCATAACGGTTAATTTTCTCCGCGCTGAACATATCGATATGGGATGCCATGAGCGCAGTGAGTTTTTCTTCCTGCACAGCGGGATCTTCCACAGGGGCGGATTGGGCAGGTTCTTCCACTTGGGCGGCGGGGGTTTCTTCAGGCACGGTAGGTTCTTCCACCTGCACGGTTTCTTCCATTTCCAAAATCTGCTCGTCCATAAACATTCTCCTTCGCCATAAAAATGCTTCGTTTCTCCTATACTATCACTTTTTGCGAGCAAATGCAAGGAATGGGAAAAATAGCTTTCTTCATTGACAGAATGAAGAGGGAGTTTTATAATAAATTATGGGGCTGCGGGATGCAGCCCCTATCTCAACGGGCACTGCCCCGTGGGGAGCAATACCACGTATGGATACTTTATGCCATGGGAATTGTCCCTGTGCAGAATTTTGATTTTTGGAGGTTTTCCTTATGATTAAGATTTCTCCTTCCATCCTCTCTGCAGATTTTGCCAACATGGCGAAGGATTTGGAAGTTGTCAAGGCTGCAGGCGCGGAATATGTTCACATTGATATTATGGACGGCCACTTTGTGCCCAATCTTTCCATGGGCTTCCCCATGGTCTCCGCCTGCCGTAAGGCATCGGACTTGGTGATGGACGTGCATCTGATGATTGACACTCCCATCCGCTATGTACAGCGCTTCTGCGATGCAGGGGCGCACATTCTGACCATCCATGTGGAGGCAGATACGGAGGAAAATACCAAAGAGGCACTGAGAATCATCCGTGCAGCAGGTGTGAAACCCGCCATCTGCGTCAAGCCCAAGACCCCTGCTGAGGCTGTTCTCCCCTACATTGACATGGTGGATTTAATTTTGGTCATGACTGTGGAGCCCGGCTTTGGTGGGCAGTCCTTTATGGCGGACATGATGCCCAAACTGAAGCAAATCCGCACATACATTGATGAAATGAATCCCACTTGCGAACTGGAAGTGGATGGCGGTGTCAATGGAGAGACGGGCAAGATTTGCATCGAAAACGGCGCAAATGTGCTGGTGGCTGGTTCTGCATTCTTTAAGGCAGAGGACAAAAAGGGCTTTGTGAAGAACCTCATTCAGTAAAAGCACGAAAAGACCGAGGAGAAATCCTCGGTCTTTTTTTGTTGCCTCTTGACAATGCATACTACGCATTGTATAGTATTGTGTGAGAGGAGGTATTGTATGGATATTCAATTAAAACGCGGGCTTTTAGATTTATGTGTTCTATCTGCCATTCAAGATGAAGAATCTTACGGATACCAAATTATCAAGGATATTAAGCCCTATTTGGAGATTTCTGAGTCCACCTTGTACCCCATTCTACGGAGATTGGAAGGGGCGGAATTATTGACAGTGCGCACAGCGGAACACAATGGTCGGCTGAGAAAATACTATTCCATTACCGCCCTAGGGCGGGCTCGTCTTGCGGATTTCCGCGCGGAATGGCAGGAAATGAAACGCATTTACGAACATATTGTGAAGGAGGGTGAGCGTAGTGACGAAACTTGAATTTTTAGACAGCCTGCGCAAAGGATTGGCAGGCATGCCTTTGGAAGATATTGAAAAATTTGTAGAATACTACAAGGAAAGCATTGAGGACCGCATGGAAGATGGGTTGAGTGAAGAAGATGCGGTATCTGCCATGGGAACGGTGGAGGAAGTGATTGCCAGTATCCCTGTGGAAAATCCCGCTCCCGCTCCAAAAACGGAAGAAAAGAAAGCCAAGAAAAAATGGGGCGCTTTGGAGATTGTGCTTCTCATTTTAGGCTTCCCCCTGTGGTTTCCGCTGATTGTCACCGTTTTTTCAGTGGTGCTGACCGTGTACATCGTTTTGTGGACAGCGGTCATTTCTCTCTATGCCCTACCCGTTTCCTTGGGGGTAAGCGCATTGGGCATGGCGGTTGCCTGCGGTATCTGCGCGGTAACAGGGCAGATTGCCTTTGCGCTTTTAGCCTTGGGCGCATGCCTTGCCTTGGTGGGATTGACCATATTCAGCTTCCTGCTGTGCAACCTTTGCGTCAAGGCTGTTGCATGGTGCACCAAGACATTATGGAAAGTCATAAAAGGCATTTTTGTATGATAGGAGGATGAGTCATGAAAAAAGGTACGAAGATTTCGCTGATAGTGGCGGGTATTTTGTTGGTGCTTGGTCTCATTCTCTGCGCCATTGTCATTGGAACAGGCGATTTGGAAAACCTAAAAGCAGACGATGGTATGGAAATGAAAAGCACCACCATCCAACAAGAGTTTCGCACCATTCGCGTTCATACGGCGGAGGCGGATATCCGACTCATGCGGGCAGAAGACGGGGTGTGCCGTGTAGAATATCCCGTGGACAAGTATTCTAACTACATCATTTCCACAGAAAATGGTGTACTGATGGTGCAGTATGAAACAAATCGCAAGTGGTATGATTGGATTTCCTTTGGTCTTGCCTTTAAAAAGCGAGAAGTGCGGGTGTATTTGCCCAGCGAGCAGTATGATGCTCTGCTTCTGACCTCCGCCAGTGGCGATATTGCCGTGGATTTGGGTGTGGAGTATGTATCGGCGAAGGTCACCTCTGTCAGTGGTGATATTGCATTCCATGCCAATGTGAAGGCGGATTGCGATTTGCAAAGCACCAGTGGCGATGTTCTTCTGCACAATGTGAGAAGCACAGGAAATGTCAAGGTGCAAAGCACCAGCGGTAAATGCACCGCTACGGACATCACCTGCCAGAACTTCTTAGCCAAGTCTGCCAGTGGCGATTTGGTATTGGGAAGTATTATGGCCAACGAATTTGTGGCAGACACCTTGAGCGGTGAAATGACCCTTGCGGGCTGTGTGGGACAAACACTATCCATGGAAAGCACCAGTGGGGATATCGAATTTACCCGTTGCGAAGGGGAGAAAATAAATATTACCACTGTCAGCGGTGATGTGGAAGGCAGTTTCAAAAGCGGAAAGACTTTTGAGTGTCACACCACCAGCGGGGATATTACCACGCCTCCCTCAGTGGCAGATGCAGGCAAATGCACCATAAAGACCACCAGCGGTGATGTGGAAATTGACATTCGCTAAACACATAAAAAAGACCTCCTCAAATGAGGAGGTCTTTTTCTTATTCAATGACTGAACCGTCTGCGCCAAAGAGGGGCAAGTCTTGGAGATAGATGATATCCTCGCGCTTTTGGGCATCACCCTCAGCAAGGATTGCCATGCGACCACAAATCTCGCCACCTGCGACCTGTACCAATTTTTCCAAGGCAGCCAAGGATTCGCCTGTGGAGATGACATCGTCCACAATGAGAATCTTCTTGCCTTTCATCAGTTGGGCATCGGCACCATCCAAGTACAGATGCTGTTCCTTGGCGGTGGTGATGGAGTTGACTGTGACATCAAAAACATCTTTCATGTAGAGTTTGGGGGCTTTGCGGGCAAGGATGTACTTGTTCTGTCCGCTTTGGCGCGCCATTTCGTGAATCAGGGGGATGCCCTTGGATTCGGCAGTAATCATATAGTCATAGGCGGGGGCGCGGTTTAACAGTTCCTTGGCGCAGTGGACAGTAAGTTCCACATCGCCGAAAATCACAAATGCGCCAATCATCAGCTTGTCTGTCAGGGGGCACAGGGGCAAGTCCCGCTGTAAGCCGCAAATATCGATGGTGTAATGCATGACATTCACTCCTAAAATTCTCTAATTTGGGCGGAATTCCGTCAAAATGATTATACGGCACGGGAATGAAAAAGTCAATTTTTCCCTTTCTTTAGCATGGATGTCCCAAAGAGAAAATACACTGTACTATCACGAAGTTCAGGAGGAGATTTTTTGGAGAATTTCGGCACGCTTACAGTGTATGCCTATACATCCGATGCACGCCTGCCCGTGGAGGGTGCAAGAGTAACGATACGCCGTAGTTGCGATGAAAATGCGGAAATATTAGCAGATGCCGTCACCGACCGCAGTGGCTACATCCCGCCCACGCGTATTCCAACATCTGCCCCATCCCAAAGTCAGTCCCCAGACCAAGCTACTCCCTTTACCACAGTATGTATTCGCATCAGCCACCCTGCCTATGAGACGGAACAGACATCGGGAGTGCAGGTATTTCCCAACATTATTACAGTGCAGAATTTCCGTATGGTGCCTATCAATCCCATGTACGGAGATGAAACCTTGGAATTTGACACCCCTGAGCAGAATTTATAAGGAGGTAGCCCATGTCAACGGTTTTTCCCTATGTTCCCGAAAGTATCACGGTACATTTAGGGCCACCTTCCTCCCCTGCGCCCAATGTGACTGTGGACTATGTGGACTACTTAAAAAATGTAGCCGCCAGTGAAATTTATCCCACTTGGGATACGGCAGCCTTGCAAGCAAACATTTTAGCCATCAACTCTTATGCCCTCAATCGAGTGTACACGGAGTTTTACCGCAGTCGCGGTTACGATTTTGATATTACCAACACCACGGCATACGACCAGAGTTTTGTGGAGGGTCGCAGTACCTTTGAGACTACCGACCGCATTGCTGAGGAACTGTTTGACACTTACATCCGCCGTGTGGGCTTTGTAGAGCCTTTGGCGGCAAAGTTCTGTAACGGGACTACATCCACCTGTGATGGACTGAGTCAGTGGGGCTCGCAGGCATTGGCAGAACAAGGTTACACCGCACCGCAAATTTTACAGTCCTACTATGGAGAAGATGTGGAGATAGTGTCGGGTGCCAATGTGCGGGGCATTACTCCCTCCTATCCCGGCACACCCATCCGCCGTGGGGATGTAAGCAGTTTTGTGACCACCATTCAGGTTTCCCTGAACACCATTGGGCAAAATTATCCCGCCATCCCCAAGGTATATCCTGTGGACGGCATTTTTGGAGAGAATACGGAAAACGCGGTACGGGCATTTCAGCAGGTTTTTGGTCTTACCCCCGATGGGGTGGTGGGGAAAGCCACATGGTACCAGTTGGTGCGCATTTATGTGGCAGTAAAACGACTAGCCGAACTGCAATCCTTAGGGCAGACTTGGTACAGCAACTCCTTTGCCTATCCCGATGCCATTTCCATTGGTGACCGTGGACAAAAGGTGGAACTACTGCAATACATGTTAGCGGTCATCGGTTTTTTTGTGCCACAAATCCCCATCCCCGAAGTGACGGGGAATTTTGATGAAACCACTCGCAACGCGGTGCTGGCCTATGAGAACTACATGGGTCTGCCCCCTACAGGGGCAGCGGGAAATATTACTTGGGACAGTATCTATGAGTCCTTTATTGCCATTGAGAACACGGTGTTTCAAGATGCGGCGCTATTCCCCTTTGAACGGGCTGAAAACGCCGCCACCATCAGGCAACTGCAGGAGCAACTCAGGCGGATTTCCAATGCTTACCCATCCATTCCCGCTCCCACAGTATCGGGGCGTTTGGACAGGGCAACACGGCAGTCTATTGCCGCGTGGCAGAGATATGTGGATTTGCCTGTGACGGGGTCGCCCAATTTGCAGACGCTCCGTTCTGTAGCGGACACGGCAGGAGATTTGGCCTTTGCCGAGTCCACACGGGCATTTCAGTTCCCTGGGCGGGATTTGAGTTTTGGGCAACAGGATGAGCCACTCACCCGTGAGGAAAGGTTACACCCCCGCCTGTTTTATGTGGGTAAACCCATCCGCACCCTGCAGACCATGCTCCGTGCCATAGGGCGCATCAATCCCAACATCACTATGGTGATCCCCGATGGCATTTTTGGCAGGGACACAGGCACAGCAGTGAGCAGTTTTCAGCGAGAGTACGGTCTGCCTGTGACGGGAGTGGTCAATTTGGGCACTTGGGAGCGGATTGTGGAAATCTATGACGATTCCTTAGACCCCGAAACCATATCCGATGTGCTGAACATTCAGGGATAATGCTTGATTTCGACCCAAAAAACGGGTATGATAGCACAAACAGCACAAAGGAGAACGCTATGAACATTCTCATTTGCAATGTGGGATCTACATCCCTCAAATATCAGTTATTTGCCATGGATCAGGGTGAAAAAGTCCTAAAAAAAGGCGGGGCTGAGCGCGTTGGTCAAAAAGAGAGCGTGTTTTACATCACCGACCCTGTCAGCGGTCAGAAGAAGGAAAACATTGCCCACTTCCCTACTCATTTGGAGGCCATCTATGCTATGCTGGAAGCCATTGAGCCTGAAAAGGCGGATTGCGTAGGCTTTAAGGTGGTTCACGCCAAGGGAGTGACAGGCACGCAGTATCTTACAGATGATGTGCTACGCGCCATGGAGGATTTTAATGCCGTAGCGCCTGCCCACAATCCGCCGTATCTTGCCGCCATCCGTCTGTTCCGTGAGGCGATGCCCCATGTGCCTCTCATTGGCGCTTTTGAGACGGCTTTTCACGCCCATATGCCCCCTGAGGCGAAATACTATTCCATTCCCGCAGAACTGAGCCGTAAACACAAAATCCATCGATACGGCTTCCACGGGGCTTCCCACGAGTATTTGTCCCGCTATGCCATGGAGCGCTTGGGCACAGAAGATTGCAAGGTGATTACCTGCCACTTGGGTGGCAGTGGGAGCATTTGCGCGGTGAAAAACGGTGTGAGTGTGGACACCTCCTTGGGGCTTTCCTTGCAGTGTGGTGTTATGCACAACAATCGCTGTGGGGATATTGACCCTTACATCATTTTCTATTTGGCGGAAGAATGTGGCATGACCCTGCCACAAATTAAGGAAATGCTTCAAACCAAGAGCGGATTTTTGGGCATGAGTGGCGGTGTTTCTGCTGACCTGCGGGATGTAGAAAAGGCGGCAGAGGCAGGAAACAAAGATTGCCGAATTGCCATAGAGTCTTACGGCTACTCCATCCGCAAATACATTGGCGCTTACGCTGCCGCCATGGGCGGTGTGGATGCGGTGGTCTTTGGCGGTGGCATTGGCACAAACAGTGCCCTTGTGCGCCGTTTGGCACTGAAAGAACTGGAGTTCTTGGGCATCTCCTTAGACGAAGAGAAGAATCGTGAGGGCGCGGAGGACATTTCTGTGGAGGGAAGCAAGGTGCGTATCTACCTTGCGGAGACCAATGAGGAAATCATTGTGGCACGGAAAGCCAAGGCGCTACTGGAATCGAAATAAGAAAAACCCCACCTCAAATGAGGTGGGGTTTTTATGTAGGTTTTACTTGGAGAGGTATTCGTCAATGGACTTGGCAGCCAGTTTGCCAGCGCCCATGGCGGAGATGACGGTTGCGGCGCCAGTAACAGCGTCACCACCGGCATAAACGCCTTCCTTGGTGGTAGCGCCAGTGGCATCTTCCACGATGATACCGCCACGGCTGTTGACTTCCAGACCCTTGGTGGTGTCCTTAATCAGGGGGTTGGGAGAAGTACCGATGGAGATAACCACAGTATCCACATCCAGCACGAATTCGCTGCCGGGGATGGCAACGGGACGGCGGCGACCCTTTTCATCGGGCTCGCCCAGTTCCATCTTGATGCACTTCATGCCAGTGACGAAACCGTTCTTGGGATCACGACGGTCATCGGGGTTGTTGTAGCCGAGGATTTCCACGGGGTTGTTGAGGAGCAGGAATTCGATGCCCTCTTCCATGGCGTGTTCCACTTCTTCCTTACGGGCAGGGAGTTCTTCCAGGCTACGGCGATAGACAATGTAGACCTTTTCAGCACCCAGACGCAGAGCGGTACGAGCGGCGTCCATAGCCACGTTGCCACCGCCAACCACGGCCACCTTGCCACCCTTCATGATGGGGGTAACAGGAGCATCCTGATAGGCCTTCATGAGGTTGGAACGGGTAAGGAATTCGTTGGCGGAGTAAACGCCCTTATAAGCTTCGCCAGGGATGCCCATGAAATTGGGCAGGCCAGCGCCAGAAGCGATGTAGACGGCTTCAAAGCCCATATCGAACAGTTCGTCCACGGTCAGGGTCTTGCCGATGACCATGTTGGTTTCCACCTTAACGCCCATGGCGGTCAGGTTATCCACTTCTTTCTGCACGATGGCCTTGGGCAGACGGAATTCGGGAATACCGTAGACCAGAACGCCACCAGCAGTGTGGAGGGCTTCGTAAACGGTAACTTCGTAACCCTTCTTAGCCAAGTCGCCAGCGCAGGTCAGACCAGAGGGGCCAGAACCGACAACTGCCACCTTGTGGCCATTGGAAGCGGGAGCCTTGGGGGCTTCGGTAGCGTGAGCCATGTGCCAGTCAGCAACAAAGCGTTCCAGACGGCCGATGCCAACGGGTTCGCCCTTGATGCCACGGATGCACTTGCTTTCGCACTGGCTTTCCTGGGGGCAGACACGACCGCAGATGGCGGGCAGAGAGGAGGTTTCCTGAATAATCTGGTAAGCGCCCTCGAAATCGCCTTCCTTAATCTTGGAGATGAATTCGGGGATATGAATGTTCACGGGGCAACCAGAAACGCAAGGCATATTCTTGCAGGTAAGGCAACGGAGGGCCTCATCAATGGCCATTTCTTCCGTGTAGCCAGTGGCAACTTCAAAGAAGTTATGAGCACGAACCTCGGGCTCCTGTGCGGGCATGGGGTTCTTCTTAGGATTCATGTTAGGTGCCATGATTAGTTGACCTCCTTCTTGAACAGGTTGCAGGCTTCTTCGTGAGCGTGGCGCTCGAAAGCGTGGTACATCATGCCACGGGACATGGCTTCGTCAAAGTCAACTTCGTAGCCATTGAAGTCGGGGCCATCCACGCAGGCGAATTTGGTAACTTTCTTGCCATCCTGATTCAGGGTCAGGCGGCAGCCACCGCACATGCCAGTGCCATCAATCATGATGGGGTTCATGGACACGGTGCAGGGAATGCCAGTGGGCTTGGTAGCGGCGACAACGAACTTCATCATGATCAGCGGACCGATGGTAATGACTTCGTCAAAGGTTTCGCCGGCTTCGAACATTTCGTTCAGGGGCACGCAGACGTTGCCGTGGCGGCCGTAAGAACCATCGTCAGTCATGACGAAGAGACGGTCGGAAGCGGCCTTGAATTCGTCTTCCAGAATCAGGAGGTCCTTGTTACGGAAACCGATGACGGAAGTGACTTCCACGCCTTTTTCATGCAGCGCCTGAGCAATGGGCAGAGCGATGGCACAACCGACACCGCCGCCAACGATGCAGACTTTCTTGAGGCCTTCCAGTTCCGTGGGCTTGCCCAAGGGACCGACAAAGTCCTGAATGTAGTCGCCTTCCATTTTGTGGTTGAGTTTTTCGGTAGTGCCGCCAACGATTTGGAAAATAATCGTAACGGTGCCCTTTTCGCGGTCGTAACCAGCGATGGTCAGGGGGATACGCTCGCCGGTTTCATCCACACGCAGGATGATAAACTGGCCGGGCTGTGCCTTGGCCGCAACAAAGGGGGCCTCAATCTCCAACAGGGTGACGGTAGGATTGAGGGATTTTCTAGTGACAATTTTGTTCATCTTACTGCCTCCATCTTTTATTTGCTGGGATATGGTTTTTGCCATGTTTCATACTCGGTTATTATATCGCATTATTCCTTGGTTGGCAAGGGAGTCGCAGTGGTTTTTCCCCTGTTTTTACGAAAAAAATCGATTTTTTGCAAAATTTTACCCCGAGAGAAAAACCTCTCGGGGTAAGCGTTAAAATCGGAAGTAAATAAAGGGGTGGAAGGTGGTGCTGAGCATGTAGACAAAGCACAAAAGGAGCAGGAGGATGGTGAAAAGGTTCTTCACCCAAAGGGGCAGTTGCTGTCTCCCCTTCCACAAGTTTTGCACAGGGAATGCAAACACCAGCGCCACCACGAAATATGGCAGGGCTGTGATGATGGCGGAATCTGCCATAAGCACATGGGCAAAATCCGTAGGGGCGAAGGAGAAGAGTTTTCCCAGCGCATAACCCATTTGTGAGAAATCCGTCATGTGGAACAGCACCCAACCTACATTCACCGCAAGGAAGGTATACAGCCAGCGAACCACGGCGGGGATTTTGGGGAAAACTTTGCTCAAAAGGAATTTTTCCAGCAGAAGCAGGGCAGCAAAATACAGCCCCCAAAGGACAAAGTTCCAACTGGCACCATGCCACAGACCCGTCAGCGCCCATACCACAAGGATATTGCGGATGTGTTTCCATTTTTGGGTGCGACTACCGCCCATGGGGATGTAGATATAATCCCGAAACCAAGTGGAAAGGGACATATGCCAGCGGCGCCAAAAATCCGTGACGGATTGGGCGATATAGGGGAAATTGAAGTTCTCCAAGAAGTGGAAGCCGAACATCCGTCCCAGACCGATGGCCATATCACTATAGCCCGAAAAATCGAAATAGATATGCAGGGTGTAGGACAAGGCAGCCAGCCAGTAGGCGGCAGCGCCATAGGCACTATGCCCTCCCCCTGCGTAGATAGCGGTGAAGATTTTGGCAACATTGTCCGCAAGGATGACTTTTTTGGCGAGACCCACCACAAATCGGCGGAGGCCTGCGGTGATTTCATCCAAGCTTTCCTGTCTCTCTCGCAGCTGCAGTTCCACAGTTTCATAGCGGACAATAGGGCCTGCGATGAGTTGGGGGAAGAAACTGACATAGAGCAGTAAATACAGGGGATTCTTCTGCACCTTGACCTTGCCACGATAGAGGTCAATGACATAGGAGAGGATTTGGAAAGTGAAAAAACTGATGCCAATGGGCAGAGCAATCTGCCGCAAGACCAAATCCGCACCAGTGAGCGAATTCACAGAGTCCACAAGGAAATTCAGGTACTTGAACACTGCGATGCACAAGACGAGAATCACTGTGGTAATAGTGCAGGCAAAGGTCGCCTTTTTGCCACCCTGCCACTTATCCATAAGAAGTCCACCTGCATAGGCTACCATGGTAGCGCCCACAATGAGAATGAGATACTTGGGCTCGCCCCATGCGTAAAAGCCAAGGGAGAAAAGAAGCAAAATGGCGTTGCGATATATTCTGTTTTTAGAGAGGTAGTACAGTCCTGCGCAAAGAGGAAGGAAGGCGCACAGGAATGTCATACTGCTAAACACCATTAAAAATCACCTAAATTAAATTCTTCCATGGTAAAAAAGCTGTTACTGCCGATGAAGAGAACCTGCGTAATCTCATGCTCCTGCACATAGGCGCTGAGGTTGAAAGGATGACCCATTTCCCGCTCATAGTGGCGCAAATCCACACTGTAGGTATTGCTGTGGGAGGAGGCGAGCAGGTTTAAAAGGGCATTATCGTAACTTTCGCCCAAAAGGAGCAGATTGCCTCTGCCTGCGCGGATGGTGGAAATGACAACCTCTCCATGGTCATCGCCATAATAAGAGGCATAGGTCAGAGGTGCGGTGGCTGTACCATCTTGGTAGGCGGATTCGTTGCCATACTGGCTGGCTTGCGCGCCATTGATGGTGGTGAACAGCATGGGATAGTCATAGCGGTAGGCGAAGAAATCTTCATAGAACACATCCGTTGCGCCCACTTGTTTGGACTTGCTACCTGCAAAATTTGTTGCAATTTGCACCTCTTCCGTAGGTGAGAGGACAATGTAGTTGCCCAAAAGGGTCATGATTTCCGTATATGCCTTGTACGCGCCCAAATGATTCCAGTGGTGGTCGGTGCGGTAGAAGTAGTTTTGATACTGGGTGAAATCTTGAATCTCGAATCTGTCGATGCGGGATTCATCCAGTTGGAGGAGGCTTGCCAGATACTCAAAATCCCCCGTGCGCTCCCCTGTTTCGAAGTTTACATCGTTATCCTTTTCCACATAGTAAACAAAGAAGTTCACTTGGGGATTTTGGGCGATGTGCTTATTGATATTCTCAGCGCGAGCGGTCAGTTTTTCCGTGCGCGAGGACAAATCCGTGGGCTGATAGACCAAAAATTCTTCGTCAAAGACGTGGAGGGAATCAAAGGCTACATAGCGGTTTTGCGAGGATGCGAGGGTGGGGTCCAGCACCGCTTTGAGGAGTTTTTTGGTGATGCTGTTGTAGTTCTTTTTTACCGTTTCTGACTTGGGAAACTGGTCTGTGAGGGCGCTTTCCAATCGGCTTTGGTACTCCCCTTGCCACAGTGCCGTCAAGGTAGGGGCAGTGATGCGTTGGGCGAGGCGGTTTTCCGTTTCCACAAGGTAATCGGGCGAGAGAAACGATTTGACCACGGGGGAAATGAGAAGCAGAAACACCAATGCCAAGGTGATGATGTTGCTGACACGATTCCATTTTCTATCCTTGTTTTTGTCCATGGTGCTACTCCTTTCCTGCGTGATTTTTTCCTTTTACTTTATACCACAGTTCGCCATATTTGACAAGGGCGGGAAAAAGGGAAGAAAAAGGACACATCCGAAGATGTGTCCTTTTATATTTAGAATTGCAATTTACTTTTTCAGTGCTTCGTTGACAGCAACGGCCACGGCGACGGTCATGCCGACCATGGGGTTGTTACCTGCGCCCAAGAAGCCCATCATTTCCACGTGGGCGGGGACGGAGGAAGAACCAGCAAACTGAGCATCACCGTGCATACGGCCCATGGTATCGGTCAGGCCATAGGAAGCGGGGCCAGCGGCCATGTTATCGGGGTGCAGAGTACGGCCAGTGCCACCACCGGAGGCAACGGAGAAGTACTTCTTGCCCTGTTCGATGCATTCCTTCTTATAGGTGCCTGCAACGGGGTGCTGGAAGCGGGTGGGGTTGGTGGAGTTACC
>JAGBIE010000013.1 GCA_017935145.1 Oscillospiraceae bacterium | reverse complement strand
CATCCCGACTGGAATGTGGTTCCCGAAATCATGATTCCTCTGGTTGGCGATGTGAAGGAACTTTCCTATGTTAAGAGCGTTGTGGTCAAGACCGCTGACGAAGAAATCGCTGCCGCTGGCGCATCCCTCAAGTACGAAGTGGGCACCATGATTGAAATCCCCCGCGCCTGCCTCACTGCTGATGAAATTGCCAAGAATGCAGACTTCTTCTGCTTCGGCACCAACGACCTGACCCAGATGACCTACGGTTTCAGCCGTGACGATGCTGGCAAGTTCCTGGAGGCTTACTACGATGCCAAGATTTTCGAAAACGATCCCTTCGCCAAGCTGGACCAGACTGGCGTTGGCAAGCTGATGAACATGGCTTGCACCATGGGTCGCGAAAACAACCCCAACCTGCACGTGGGCATCTGTGGCGAACACGGTGGCGACCCCTCCTCCGTGGAATTCTGCCACAAACTGGGTCTGGACTATGTGTCCTGCTCCCCCTTCCGTGTACCCATCGCCCGCCTCGCCGCCGCACAGGCTGCCATCGCGGACAAGTAATTTTTGCATACCGCACCACAACCCCCGCCGAGAAATCGGCGGGGGTTTTTCTATGCCCATTGCAAAAGATGTTTATTTTTGTTAGAATCGAAAAAAGAGGTGAGTAAGGTGGAATACATACATATAATATTTGTTGTTGCAATCATCCTGTGTCTTTCACTGCTACCTAAAAGAAAACCGGAAAAGACGCCTCAAAAACCAAAACCGCAAATTTCCCCCGAATATGATGGCGAAGGATATAATCGGCAAGGCTACAACGAGGTCGGCAGAAACAGACAAGGTAAATATAATCGCTACTATAATGTAAAATGCTACAAAACTGATTTATATAGCGAAGAAGGGTTTTTGGACATTCGCAAAAATCCCCTTTATCTAACCAACCACGCACGTGAGCGTATGTACGAGCGAATGGGTATCAATGATTCACAAAGAATGAATGAGCTTGCATTTGAAGCCTATCAGTTCGGCAAAAGTAAACTGCAGCTTATGAAGTCCGAAAGAGGCATTATTGAAGAAAAGGAATTGGAATACGGCAATAGTGTTATTTTGATTTACCGTGGTTTTTGCTATGTGTTTACCGAAAACAACGGTCTGAAAACCATCTACAAAAACGATAGAATCAAAATTTAATTTTCCCTCTGTACACCACAACCCCCGCCGAGAAATCGGCGGGGGTTGTGATTGCTTTTTCCTGCTGTGGGATATATAATAAAGACAACCTTAGAAAGAAGGTGTCCTTATGCGGTTTTATGAAAATCCTGCCAAAACCAGCGAGAATCGTTTGCCCCAGCGCTCCTATTACATTCCCGAAAATGACGGGGCTCTGCTGTCCTTAAACGGCACGTGGCGATTCCACTATTATGAGCGAGATTTTGATTTGGAAGAAAACATCACCCAATGGGACGAGATTGATGTTCCTTCCTGTTGGCAAGTCCGTGGCTATGAAAATCCCAACTACACCAACTTGCGCTACCCCTTCCCCGTAGACCCGCCCTATGTTCCCGATGCCAACCCTTGTGGCGTTTATGAGCGGGAATTTCATCTGCATCCCGCGGAAAAGACTTATTTTGTCTTTGAGGGTGTGGCATCTGCCGGCGCACTGTACATAAACGGCAAGTATGTGGGCTTTACCACTGGCAACCACATGCAATCGGAGTTCGATATTACCGATTTTGTGGTGGATGGCACCAATACCGCCCGTGTGGTGGTGTATAAATGGGCCTGCACCAGTTATCTGGAAGATCAGGACTGCTTCCGCTTTCACGGCATTTTCCGCGATGTGTATCTTCTCTCCCGCCCCGCGGGACACATTGGGGATATTGACATCACCACCAAGGAAAACACCATCACCGCCACCTTTGCGGGGAGCGCTGTGGTAACCCTGCTGGATGGGGACACAGTGCTGGATAGACAAACCGTTACCAACTGCGCCACATTCACGGTGGAAAATCCCCATTTTTGGAATGCGGAGCAACCCTATCTCTATACCCTGAAATTGGAAAGCCAAGGGGAAATCATCACCCAAAAGGTGGGTCTGCGCACCATTGCCATCTCCCCCCGTGGCGAACTGCTGGTAAACGGCATTTCCGTCAAACTCAAAGGCGTCAACCGCCACGATACCCACCCCTTCAACGGCTGGACTATGACCGATGATGAGGTGCTTGCCGAACTGCGCCTTATGAAGAAGTTCAATGTCAACTGCATCCGCACCTCCCACTATCCCCCCTCGCCCAAAATGCTGGAATATTGCGATGAACTGGGCTTTTATGTGATTTTGGAAGCGGACTTGGAAACCCACGGATTTTGCAAGCGTTTCGGCAACGGCAAATGGGACCCTGGCTACGATGTGGAATCCCCCGATTGGCTTTGCCAACAGCCCCTGTGGGAACACGAGCATTTGGAGAGAATGGAAAGAGCCTTGGAGCGGGACAAAAATCACTGCTGTGTGATTATGTGGTCCATCGGCAACGAACACGGCTTTGGCGAAAACCACAAGTCCATGGTCCGTTGGCTTCGCCAGCGGGACCCGTCCCGCTTGGTGCACAGCGAATGCGCATCCCGCAAGTCTGCCGACCTAAATCATCCCGAATATGCTGTGGAGCAGGAATTTTCTGATACGCACTCCCGCATGTACCTTTCTTTGGAAGATTGTCGCAATTATTGCGAAACTGCGGATAAAAAGTACCCCCTGTTCCTTTGCGAATATGTCCACGCCATGGGTAATGGCCCTGGGGATATTTGCGATTATTGGGAATTGGTGGAGCAGTACCCCAATTTCATCGGCGGTTGCGTTTGGGAATGGGCCGACCACACAGTCATAGAAGACGGCGTTGCCAAATACGGCGGTGACTGGCCTACCGAACTGACCCACGATAGTAACTTCTGCTGTGATGGCATTGTATTCCCCGATAGAAGTTTCAAAGCAGGCACGCTGGAAATGAAATATGCCTATCAGCCCATGAAAGCCGAACTTGGGGAGAACGGTCTCAACATCACAAACCGCTATTCTTTCCGCAATCTCGCAGAGTTTTCCCTCTGCTATCAGTTGGTCTGCGATGGGGAAACCCTCTCCTCTCAGCGCACCGTTTTGGACCTTGCGCCCCAAGAAAGTTGCGTGCTTCCCCTTCCCAGTGGCATCCCCAATATCTGCAACTATGGTTGTTATGTAAACCTACAGTTGGTGGATGGCGCGGGCTATGAATTTGCAACCTGCCAAGTGGATTTAGGTGTTCCTGTGGCGGTGAAAGAGAAGGCGATTGCTCCCATCACCTTGCAGGAAACCGAAAAGACCATCCTTGCCCAAGGGGAGAATTTCTGCTACACCTTCTCCAAATTCTACGGCACTTTTGTATCCATGGTGAGAAACGGGCAGGAGATTTTGGCTTCTCCCATGGCGCTTTCCTGTTTCCGCGCGCCTACGGATAACGAACGGCGGGTCAAGACCCACTGGATTCACCACGATAATGGTCCTACAGAACACATGGATAAGGGCATGTGCAAAATCTACTCCACCAAAATCTGCGACAACACCATCATCACCGAGGGTTCCCTTTCTGGCATTACGGTGCAACCCTATTTGCATTTTGTGCAGAAACTGACCATCGGGCAGGACGGCACGGTGGAGTTCCAAGTGGATGCAAAGGTCAACGAGCGCTCCTTCTGGCTACAGCGCTTTGGTTATGAATTTACCCTAACCGACCCCGATGCATCTTTCTCCTACTTTGGCAAAGGTCCTGGGGAAACCTACTGCGACCTCAGTCGCCACAGCGCCTACGGCGTTTGGGCATCCTCTGCCTCACGGGAATATGTGCCCTACATCCGTCCCCAAGAGCATGGCAACCACTTTGGTGTTCGCTATCTGGATTTGGAAAACGCCTTCCGCATCACGGCTAGACAACCCTTTGAAATGGGTGTTTCTCAATATTCCACCATGGAACTGTTCTGCAAAAAGCACAGCGCGGAACTACAGAAGGATGGAAAAACCCATGTTCGCATTGATTATAAGGACAGTGGCATCGGGTCTCACAGTTGTGGTCCCGCTTTGCTCCCCCAGTACTGCCTTGCGGAAAAAGAGATTCATTTCGCCTTCCGTCTGGAACTCTGAGTTTTATTCTTTAGATCAAGCAAACCCCCGCCGAACCATCGGCGGGGATTTTTGTAGAGACTCTTTTATTGGACACAAAGTGTGCTATAATGACATTAAGAGGTGATGGAAATGAACGAATATGTATATACACCCAAGGAGAAAAGTCGCGTTCAGCAAATCAACGAAAGCATCCTGCAAAATGTCAAAACCGTATATAGACTGCGGAAGATACAACACGCGCTTGTCGATCAGAAACCCTGCTATGCATATGTCATTTCTCTTGCCAAAAATCATGCTCAATCCCTCAAGGAGCAAACCCTATCTCTTTACCAATGCCTGAAAAGCATTCTTTCCTCCGACGAGACCCTCACCACCGAGCACAAATGCTTCAAAATAATCGCAGAAGGTTTTGAGGTTACATATTGCATTGAAGCGTGGCAAAAGCACGCGGATACAACGGCATATATGGAAAACGGCGAAGTAGTCACCGAACTTATACACCGTATGAGTTGTGAGCAGGCAACATATATCTTCAAGAAGCACAGGGTTGACCCGTTTGAATTGCTCAACACTTTGGAAACTCTGCAAAAATACAATCATCCCGCAGAGAGATATACTGCCCTTGCAAAAATGCCGATATTGCTGAAAGAAACAACTGCACGAGGTGAATAAAATGAATCTGCAAAAACGCGATTGCGGAATGGAAATGAAACTTGTCCCTTATGGCGCTGGTTGGACAGACGTCCATTTTAAGATTGGCGATGATAACTTATATTTTATCATCACCTCTGTTTGGGGTGACCAGTTTTCCAGATTGCTCGAAGTGCTTTATTGCCTTCACCCCGACCAACACGACCCACAATATGTCCATGTGGTTGACTTTTGGGACGAAACACCTCAAAAGATTGAACTAAATTGGGATGAAGAGGGTTCTTCGAGCCATTGGTCATTCCTGCGCCTGCCCTCAGAAACTGAGGATTTTCAGGTGCAAATCGACATTTGTATTCGGAGAGATGAAGAAAAGCACTATTCTTATCAGGTTCGCTATCAGGATTTTTGCTATGCCGTTGCCAAAACCTGCACAGAAGTCTTAAAGTCTCATGGCATCTACGGCTATCACCATTCCACATATGTGGATGACCTGAACTTGCGTCATTTGTTGTTTGTCAAGGCGGTAGCCCTCGATTGCTTTGACGCGCGAACATTGACGTGGTTTGAAGAAGGCTTAGGAGAAGGTACCGATTTTGAAAAGGAATTGGAATTGCTCCTTTTTGATATGTAATTGTCCCCTTGTGCAAGCGCCACCCCCCGCCGATGGCGAAAATGCAAAAACAACAAAAAAGCACCGCTCTGTTGTGAGCGGTGCTTTTTCATCCCCCTGTTGCCAAGAGGAGGTATTTGTGCTATAATATGGAAAACATTTCTGCCAAATCTGTGGCGGAGGATGTGTAAAAAGTGAAAGGATGCGTAAAAATGGATACTTTGAAAAAATTCTTCCCCCATGCTTTTAAGGTTGCTGATGTTGCCTCTTTGATCATCACCCTGATCATCTATGTGGTCATCGACATCGTTTGTGGCGTTGTCATCGGTCTGCTGGCAAAACTCCCCATCCTGGGCATCATCTTCTCCCTGCTGGGCTCTTTGATTGGTCTGTATGCTCTGGTGGGCATCGTCCTCTCCATTCTGGTTTTCGTGAAGGTTTTGAAGTAATTTTCAAATACAATGCGCCTCGCCTCCTCGGCGGGGCGCTTTTGTTGTAGCGCGAGAGAATCTGTGCTATAATAGAAAAAACCGAACGAAATTGGGTGATCTGAATGAAAATTGTCGTTGCCATCGATTCCTTCAAAGGGAGTTTATCCTCTTTGCAGGCAGGAAATGCCGTAAAAACGGCTATTCTTCGCCTCGACCCCAGCGCGAATGTCATTGTCCGCCCCCTTGCCGATGGTGGCGAGGGCACGGTGGATGCCCTCTCCGAGGGTGGGGAACTGGTCACCGTCACCGTCTGCGACCCCCTCTCCCGCCCAATCGATGCCAAATACTGCCTTTTGCCCAGTGGCACTGCTGTCATGGAAATGGCTGCCGCCGCGGGAATCACCCTCTTGCAGGATCGCGAACGCAACCCCATGGAGACCACCACCTACGGCGTGGGGCAGATGATTGCCCATGCCATAGCGCGGGGCGCTCGAAAGTTCATTGTGGGCATTGGCGGGAGCGCCACCAACGATGGCGGTGTGGGCATGCTCACAGCACTGGGCTACGAATTTTTGGACAAAAATGGCGCGCCCATCCCCTTGGGGGGCAAAGGTCTGCGCGACCTATATGAAATCCGCACAGAAAATGCCCTCCCCGCCCTAAAAGAGTGCGAATTTCGCATCGCCTGCGATGTGAAAAACCCCCTCTGCGGAGAAGAGGGATGCAGTGCCGTCTACGGCGCACAAAAAGGCGCGACCCCGCAGATGATTCGGGACTTAGACGCATGGCTTCATCACTATGCCCGCCTCTCCAAAGCCATTTCTCCCACTGCCGATGAACATCACGCGGGCGCGGGAGCGGCAGGTGGTTTGGGCTTTGCCTTTTTGGCTTTTTTAAATGCCACCTTAAAATCGGGAATTGACATTGTTTTGGAGGAAATATCCCTAGAAAAGGACATCCAAAGTGCGGATATCGTGGTCACAGGCGAAGGTCGCTTGGATGGGCAAACCGTCATGGGAAAAGCGCCCATAGGCGTGGCGAAACTGGCTAAAAAATATGGCAAAAAGGTCATCGCCTTTTCCGGCTGTGTGGCGGATGGGGCAGAAGCCTGCAACGAGCACGGCATTGACGCCTTTTTCCCCATTTTGCGGAATATTTCCACCTTGGATGAAGCCCTCGCATGGGAAAATGCCACCAAAAACCTCACCGCCACCGCCTATCAGGTCTTTCGACTTATAATGTAACAAAAAAGCACCCTCTTGTGAGGGTGCTTTTTCTCGCTTTTGGGGCATTTTACTCCCGAATGAGGGGAAGATAATCCTTGTGCTGGTTGTCCAAGGCGTTTTCGTAGGGGGCGGTGGCGGCATAGGACGCCACGGTTTTCTTGCTCTTTTCAATGGGTTGCAGTGTTCCTGCGCCTGCCACGCATCCGCCGGGGCAGGCCATGCCTTCTAACAGATAGCCATCGTATTTGCCCGCTTTTGCCATCATCAGGAGTTTTTTGCACTCCTCCAAGCCATCGGCACGGGCGACTTTCACTTCCCGCGTGGGGTCGATGCGATGGATGGCGTTGACCACCGCCTGCGCCACACCGCCTGCTACGGCAAAATTCCGCGCATCGCCACCGCAGGAGGACAGAGGCTCATATTCCTCGGGGGGAATGTCCGCCATGTCCACGCCCTTGGCATCGAACATGCCCAAAACTTCCTCAAAAGTCAGGACAAAATCCACATCACTGCGGACACTGCGGCGGCTGGCTTCCAACTTTTTGGCATCGCAAGGGCCAACAAAAACCACCTTGCTGTTAGGATATTTCTTCTTAATCATGCGGGCGGTGAGCACCATGGGCGTCAGCGCCACGGAGATGTTTTCCGCAAATTCGGGGAAGTGCTTGCGCACCATATCGCTCCAACTGGGACAGCAGGAGGTAACCATGAACTTGTGCTTGGCGGGCACTTCCTTTAAAAAGTCCTCCGCCTCTTCCATGACGCACAAATCCGCGCCGATGCCCACCTCATACACATCCTTGAAACCCAGACGGCGGAAGGCGGCTTTCATCTTTTCGGGAGCGGCATTCGGGCCAAACTGACCCACAAAAGCGGGAGCGAGGGCCACATAGACAGGGGTTTCTTCCTTGGTGGCAAGAACCGTCTGGAAAATCTGGCTCTTATCGGCAATGGCGCCAAAGGGGCAGTTGACCAGACACTGACCGCAGGAGGTACACTTGCTGTAATCAATCTCCGCACGACCCAATTCATCCGAACCGATACAGCCCACACCGCAGGCTACCTTGCAGGGGCGCTCCATGCGGGTGATGGCATGGAAGGGGCAGGCGGAAACGCATTTTCCGCAACGGATGCAGTCGCTTTGCAGAATTTTTGCCCGTCCGTTTTTCTTGACAATGGCATTTTTGGGGCAAATTTCCATACAGGGATGCTCCAAACAGCCTTGGCAGGCATCGGTGACCGTCACCACATTGTCAGGACATTTGTTGCAGGCGAATTTAATCACATTAATGAGGGGCGGATTATAATATTTTTCTGCCACCACCGCCTCGTCCAAATGGGCGGAAAGTTGATGATACGTAGAATATTTGCGGGCATCGAGACCCAAGGCAAGGCGCAGTCGCTCGCCCACCACAGCGCGCTCGGTAAAAATACTATCCCGATATTCTGCCACTTCTCCGGGAATAATAGTATAGGGCAGGCGCTCCAAAGTTTCAGCATAGTTGCCACCCTCATAAGCCATCTGAGCGATGGCGGTGAACACCTGATGACGGATGCGGGTTTTACCCGTTTCAAGTCCTCTCATAAAAATTCCTTCCTTTGCGATGATTATTTATGATAGCGGCTGCCCGCTTGGATGGCCTCCGCCCGATAGAGTTGTTCTGTTGCCATGACGCGGAACAGATGGTGGGGGAAGGTCATGCGACCCATGGAAAGGCGCAGATTTGCCTCTTTTTTCAGTTCCTCCGCCATGCCAAAAGACGAGCCGATGAGAAAACAGGCCTCATTTTTCCCCGAAACCTTCACTTTCCCAAGGGTTTTCGCCAAATCTTCCGAGGAAAGCAGGTCTCCTTCGGGGGTGAACACGCAGAAAAACGCACCCTTGGGGATGTGCTTTCGCACCGTTTCCGCTTCTTTTTTGAGGGCGTTTTCAATCTCACTGGGAGAGGGGTTTTCCCCCAAGAGCACCTCTGGCAGTTCCAAAACGCGGAACTTGCAGTATGCCCCAAGGCGCTTTTCGTATTCCCGCACGGCATCCAGATAGAATTTCTCCTTACATTTGCCCACGGCAATGAGGGTCATGGAAAACACGCTAGCGCCTCCTCTCAAAAACATCTTGCAAGCATCCTTTGCCTGCGGTATAATTTGTACCGAGCCTATTTTAACATGTTTCGCGAGAGAATGAAAGATTCCCGCGGGATTTTTCCGCATAAATTACGCCCTTTGGAGGAGTGATATCATGTATTTTTACTGGGATAATACCTATATTTTGGTGCTGTTGGGCGCAATCATCTCCCTCATTGCCTCGGCATCGGTCAAATCCACCTTTCAAAAGTATAGCAGAATCCTCAACCGCCGTGGTCTTACGGCGCAGGATGCCGCTTCTATGATTCTACACGGCGCTGGCATCACCGATGTGCGCATCGAACGGGTCAGTGGCTCTCTTTCCGACCATTATTCCCCCAAGGAAAAGGTGCTTCGCCTCAGTGACAGTGTCTATGGTCAGACCTCCGTTGCCGCCTTGGGCGTTGCCGCCCATGAGTGCGGTCACGCCATCCAGCATGCGCGGGGTTACGCCCCCTTAAAACTCCGCTCCGCCTCTGTGCCACTAGCAAACATCGGCTCTATGCTCTCTTGGCCTCTTTTGGTGCTGGGTATTGTCTTGGGCATGGGCGGTCTTGCCACGGCAGGTGTGGTGCTGTTCACCTTTGTGGTGGCATTTCAGGTGATTACTTTGCCCGTGGAGTTTAATGCATCGAGACGCGCCCTTGCCATTTTGGAGGAACGGGGCATGCTCTCTATGGATGAAATGTCGGGGGCGAAGAAGGTCCTTTCCGCCGCCGCCATGACCTATGTTGCCGCTGTGGCATCGTCCCTTTTGCAACTGCTCCGCTTGGTGCTTCTGGCCCGCAGAAGTGATGATTAATCTTGCAAATATTAGAAAAAGCCACCCTTTTGGGTGGCTTTTTTTATTTTGGGACACCAAGGATGTCGTCCCCTACGCACAGACCACCAAATTTGCGCGTTCTCGGCAGGGCAAACGGTCGCGGAGCACCTTTGCCGTATGTAAGACCGCAGAGGGTGATTCCTTAGGAGGGGTGGTTATTAGGAGGGGATGGCTGGTAAAAAATCCCCTCCTAATTTGCCTTCTTTGGGTACTTTTCTTGGCAACCAAGAAAAGTACGAAACACCCTCTCAGTCACCTGCGGTGACAGCTCTCCCATAGGGAGAGCCAAGACGGAGGAAAGGCAGGACGGGCTGTTTTTTGCTACATTTCTGTTGCATACTTTGTTGCATATTTCCACAATTCCACAGGGTTTTCAACATGTAGTATCTTTCTAAAAAAATCCCTACAATTTGTGGGTTTGCTCCCCTGTTTCGTCAGCATTTGCACCCCAAATAGGCTACAATCTCCTTGGAGGGGAGAAGAAAACATAAATATCTTCACCATGCACCAAAGAAAGGAGAGGTTCTTTGTGTTTGGGATGAAACACGTGTCGCAAGTCGGGCAAGTGCTGTTTTTGCCCGTGAGCGCCATCCGCAAAAATCCGCAACAACCACGGCGCAATTTCGTCACGGAGGAGTTGCAGGATTTGGCGGATTCCATTGCGCTGTATGGGGTGCTCCAACCCCTGACAGTGCGGGCTGTCAGCGATGGCTGGGAGCTGGTGGCGGGGGAACGCCGATTGCGTGCCGCCCGCTTGGCAGGTCTGCGGGAAGTGCCGTGTCTGCCCGTAGAGGCGGGGGAGGCGGAAAGCGGACTCATTGCCATGATAGAAAATCTACAGCGGAAAGACCTGAGCTTTTTGGAGGAAGCGCGGGGCATCCGCAACCTCCTTGACCGCTACGGCTTCAGTCAAGGGGAAGCGGCAAGACGGCTGGGCAAAAGCCAGTCCGCCATTGCCAACAAATTGCGCCTACTACGGCACGAAGAGGAAGTTCTGGACGCCTTGGAGGAGAGGGGTCTCACAGAACGACACGCCCGTGCCCTACTGCGCCTCAAGGGCAAGGATGAAAAACTGGCTCTCATTGAAAAAATTGTGCGGGAAGATTGGAGCGTTTCCAAACTGGAGCAGTTTTTGGATACTGCCCCCAAGGGGGCAAAATTCGCATGGCGACCTGGGATGCTACGGGATTTACGGCTGTTTTTTGGCAGTGTGGAACACGCCATCACCGCTGTGCGCCATGCGGGATTCAATGCCCAAACCCAGAAAAAAGAGACGGAGGAGGAAATCATCCTCACCATCCGCCTGCCAAAAGGATTGGCATAGAAAGATAAGAAAAAGCACCCCGTTAGATGCGTTCCGATAAAACAGTATAATAATGTTTTCGGGAAGCGGCATGAGAAATCATGCCGCTTTTCCGTTCATAGCGTCATAGAGCAAATTGGCGGAGAGTATGCCGATATAGTTGTAGCTAATCGTCACATCCTGCACTCGGTGTCCGCTGGACTTGTCCGCCGTGTGAACATATACGGCGTTGAATGCATAATCGCCATTGCCATCAGAGATGCGGTTGCCGTTTTCATCAAGCACATATTCTCGTTTTTGCTTCAAGCCCCATTTGCCGTTCCATCCGAATGTCGTTCCTGCCCAGGAGTCTCACCCTGGCGTTGCTTCGCTCTCGTCGTCGCAAACTTCATATCCCATTCGGACAGTCATTCAGTTGGTAGATGTAGAAAAAACAAAAAGAGCCGATTACACAGAGCATCAAAAATCGGCGAAAGCATGGCTCTCGCTATATTCGGAATTTCAAAAAGCGCATTATTTCCTTTCAGAACAGAGAAAATTTAGCACTCTCTTGTCGAGAGTGCTAAATGTTTACAGTTTCGTAACACATTTATCTATAAGCAGCGTTATAATGCTCACGATAAAAGAAAGTCAAATACCAAAGAAAAGAGATGACCAACCTATGGGACGCGTTATAACGCCGATATGCGCTGACCATATCGCTTAAATTCCCACAAGTCAGCATAAAATACTTTATATCCAATGGAGGTATGATTATGTTTGGACTTACTGCCAGAAATAACAACCAGGGTCTGCGGACCTACAATCCCTTCCATGAAATGGAAGAAATTGAAAAAGCATTCTTCGCTAACCCTTTCAGCAACTTCTGGGGCAACATGGGTCTCGACGAGTTTAAGACCGATGTAATCGATGAAGGTGACCACTACCTGCTGGAAGCAGACCTGCCCGGGTTTGAGAAAAAAGACATTAGACTGGATATTCAAGGTAACACTCTCGCCGTGCACGCAGAGCGACATTCCAGAGTTGAGGAGAAAGACAAGAAGGACAAGGTAATTCGTATGGAGCGCTCCTACGGCTCCTACACCAGAAGCTTTGACATCTCCGGTGTGGACACGAACAACATCAGCGCAAAATATGAGAACGGCGTCCTGCGCCTGACCCTTCCTAAGGCCGAGCCGAAGCTTCCCGAAGGAAGACGCCTAGAAATCGAATAACCCTCTCCTCGGGTCTGCTGCGTCACACTGCAGCAGACCCTTATTTCATACAAAACGCATATTAACGGAGGTTTCATATGAACTTTGGAAACTATACGCAAAAATCCCTGGAGGCCGTCCGGGGTGCACAGCAGCTGGCTGTGCAAAACGGCAATCCCCAAATGGAGCAGATCCATCTGCTTGTTGCCCTTCTGCAGCAGGAAGGCGGATTAATCCCTCAGCTTCTAAAAAAGATGGAGGTTCCTGTTGAGAGCTTTGAAGCAGCGGCCAATGCAGAGCTGAATAAGCTCCCTCGGGTCAGCGGTAGCCGCGAAGCTGACAGGTTCTACATTTCTTCCGATACAGATGCTGCCTTCACAGCAGCGCAGAACCAGGCAGAAATCATGCATGACGAGTTCATATCGGTAGAGCATATTTTTTTTGGATTGCTTGACGGCGCCCGGGAAGGTGTAAAGAGACTATTTGATATGTACCGCATCAACAAGGAAAACGCACTGAAGGCACTCCAGAGTGTTCGAGGCAACCAACGGGTAACCACAGACAACCCAGAGGGCACCTATGATGCACTTGAAAAATACGGCACAGATCTGGTAAAGCGGGCGCGGGAGCAAAAGCAGGATCCGGTCATTGGCCGTGACGAAGAGATCCGCAATGTGATCCGCATCCTGTCCAGAAAGACAAAAAACAATCCTGTTCTAATCGGTGAGCCCGGTGTCGGCAAGACAGCCATTGCTGAAGGCCTTGCCCAGCGAATCGTAAAGAAAGACGTTCCCAAGAGTCTGCAAGACCGCACCATCTTCTCTCTGGATATGGGCGCACTGGTTGCAGGAGCCAAGTACCGGGGTGAATTCGAGGAACGATTGAAGGCTGTCCTGAACGAGGTCAAGGACTCCGAAGGCCGTATTATCCTGTTTATTGATGAACTGCATACCATCGTCGGTGCCGGTAAAACCGAAGGCAGCATGGATGCCGGCAATCTTCTGAAGCCTATGCTGGCTCGTGGTGAGCTGCACTGTATCGGTGCAACGACGCTGGATGAATATCGGCAGTATATCGAAAAGGATCCCGCTCTGGAACGTCGGTTCCAGCCTGTGCTTGTCAATGAGCCTACTGTGGAAGATACCATTTCCATTCTTCGTGGTCTGAAGGAACGCTACGAGGTCTTCCACGGTGTCAAGATTGCGGACCCTGCGATCATCGCTGCCGCTACCCTATCCCACCGCTATATCACAGACCGCTTTCTCCCGGACAAGGCCATCGATCTGATCGATGAGGCCTGCGCTCAGATCCGTACAGAAATGGACTCCATGCCCACAGAACTGGATGCGGTATCCCGGAAAATCATCCAGATGGAGATTGAAGAAGCCGCTCTGAAGAAAGAGGAAGATGACCTGTCCAAGGCCAGATTGGCTGATCTTCAAAAGGAGCTGGCGGAAGAGCGCGACCGCTTCAACGCCATGAAGGCACAGTGGGAAAACGAGAAACAAGCCATTGAATATGTTCAGCAGCTGCGCAAGCAACTGGAAGATCTGAACCGACAGATCGAAGCAGCAGAGCAGAACTATGAATTGGAAAAAGCCGCGGAGCTGAAATTTGGCAGACTGCCGGAACTTCAGAAAAAGCTTCAGGCCGAGGAGGCAAAGGCTGCCGCGGCCCGGGAGAGCAGCATCCTGGCTGACCGGGTTACGGAGGAGGAAATCGCCAAGATCGTGGAGCGCTGGACCGGAATCCCGGTATCCAGACTGGTACAGGGCGAACGGGAAAAGCTGCTGCATCTGGACGAAACACTTCACAAGCGGGTTGTTGGACAGGACGAGGCGGTTCGTTCCGTAACTGAGGCAATTCAGCGCAGCCGTGCGGGTATCCAGGATCCCAACAGGCCCATTGGCTCCTTCCTCTTCCTTGGTCCCACCGGTGTTGGTAAGACCGAGCTTGCAAAGACCCTGGCGCAGGCTCTGTTTGATGACGAGAACAATCTGGTCCGGATCGATATGTCTGAATATATGGAGAAATTCTCTGTATCCAGACTGATCGGTGCGCCCCCCGGCTATGTTGGCTATGAGGAAGGTGGCCAGCTCACAGAGGCTGTTCGCCGGAAGCCCTACAGCGTTGTCCTGTTTGATGAAGTCGAGAAGGCGCATCCGGATGTATTCAACGTCTTGCTGCAGGTGCTGGATGACGGCAGAATTACCGACTCCCAGGGCAGAACGGTCGATTTCAAGAATACGATTCTGATCCTGACCTCGAACCTGGGCAGCGAATATCTGCTCAATGGCATCAATGCGGATGGCAGCATTGATGAAAGTGCCAAGACACAGGTCGATATGCTGCTGCGCAGATCCTTCCGTCCGGAGTTCTTGAACCGATTGGATGAGATCGTATTCTATAAGCCTCTGACGAAAGACAATGTAACCAAAATCATTGACCTGCAGATCGATAAGCTGAACAACCGCCTTCAGAATCAGCAGATTCACCTGCAGCTGACAGAAGCCGCCAAGACCGCTATTGTGAATGCGGCATACGATCCCCAGTACGGTGCCCGTCCGCTGCGCCGGTATGTACAGCACACGGTAGAAACCATGCTTAGTAAGAAGCTACTGGCCGGTGAGATCCTGCCCGGTCAAACCGTTATCATCGATGACAGAAACGGTGACCTGGTCATGCTTCAGGAAAAGGACATCTGAGAATTGCAAAAATATGGTCGGTCAATTCACCTGAATTGACCGACTTTTTCTTTCCTTAAGCTCTATCCTGCGCAAAACTGTACAGACAACTCAATATTCAGTCTGCAAATCCCTTTTACCTTTTGTGTTGATTTTGAGCATAGCAAAACTACCTTCGTCTTAATGACGGAGGTAGCCTGATTTCAGATATTAACAGCCCAACAAATTTGAATTTGAAAACTAACTTTTCTTAAATCATTATCGCTTATTGTAGGGCGTTAATGAATTCCTCTAAAAGCCTTGAAAATAAAGGGTTTTTCGCAATCTGCTCACCTTATCCCTTTATACGATTTCACACGATTTT
>JAGBIE010000012.1 GCA_017935145.1 Oscillospiraceae bacterium | reverse complement strand
GGGTCAGTCAGGTCATCGGCAGGCACATACACCGCCTGCACGGAGGTGATAGAGCCGTTTTTGGTAGATGTGATGCGCTCCTGCAACGCGCCCATTTCCGTAGCCAAAGTGGGCTGATAGCCCACAGCAGAGGGCATACGACCCAAAAGGGCGGAAACCTCACTGCCCGCTTGGGTAAAACGGAAAATGTTGTCAATAAACAAAAGCACGTCTTGATGCTTTTCATCGCGGAAATATTCCGCCATGGTCAGACCCGAAAGACCCACACGCATTCTTGCTCCGGGGGGTTCGTTCATCTGACCGTAGACCAAGGCGGTCTTGGAAAGCACGCCCGAGTCCTTCATTTCGTGGTAGAGGTCGTTACCCTCACGGGTACGCTCGCCCACACCTGTAAACACGGAAATACCGCCGTGTTCCTTAGCGAAGTTGTGAATCAGTTCCATGAGAAGCACAGTTTTGCCCACGCCTGCGCCACCGAACAGACCAATCTTACCGCCTTTGGCATAGGGGCAAATCAGGTCAACCACCTTAATGCCCGTCTCCAAAATTTCCGTAGTGGATTCCTGCTCTTCATAACCGGGGGCAGGACGATGGATGGGGCGATATTGCACATCCTGCGGGGCGGGCTGATTATCCACAGGCTCGCCCAACAGGTTAAAGATGCGACCAAGGCATTCTTCCCCCACAGGCACTTGAATGGGGCTACCTGTATCCACAGCTTCCATGCCACGCACAAGGCCGTCCGTAGGTCCCATGGAAACACAGCGGGCAATATTGTCACCAATGAGCTGGGCAACTTCCGTGGTGAGAGTTTTGCCCCCGTGGGTGATGGTAACCGCGTTGAGCAGTTGGGGGAGTTTCCCCTCAGGGAAACGAATATCCAGCACAGGTCCCATGACCTGCACCACAGTTCCAATAGAATGGCTCAAAGGATTCTTCCTCCTTTTTAAGATTCTGCGCCAGCGACAATCTCAGTGATTTCGCGGGTGATTGCCCCTTGACGGGCGCGGTTAAACTTGAGGGACAAGTCCTCAATCATCTCATCGGCATTCTGGGTAGCGGCATCCATAGCCGAGCGCCGTGCTGCCTGTTCCGATGCACGGCACTGGCACAGCGAAGCATAGATAAGACCGCCCAAATACTCCGGCACAATGGCGTGGAGCACAGTGTTGCCGTCTGGCTCATACAGAGGGGATTTTTTGCGCGTTTTTTCATGCTCCACATCTCTTAGGGGAAGCAGACGCAAAGCCTTAGGCGTTTGGGACAGTACCGACTGAAATTCTGTGTAGCACAAAACAATTTCGTTGTAAGTGCCCTTTAAGAACTCTTTCGTGAGATTTTTCGCCAAGGAGAAACAACTACCTACCTGAACATCTTCCGCCACGGCATAGTCTTTTTCCACAATGCCACGGCTCCCAAAGAATTCCACAGCCTTTTTGCCCATGGGAAGAAATACGCTTTCTTTCCCATCCATGGCTTCCTGCGCCATTTTCAGCACGGCGGAGTTGTATCCGCCTGCCAAGCCACGGTCACCGGCAATCACCACGCAGAGGGTCTTGCCACCCTCCCGCTCTTGGAAGAAAACGGAGGTCTCTTCCGGCTGGGCGGTAGCGAGGTTTTTCACTGTGTCATGAAGAATGTCCAAATAGGGCTTGCTCGCCACGGCTTTTTCCTGTGCCGTGCGCAGTTTGGAGGCAGCCACCATTTCCATGGCTTTGGTAATCTGCCGTGTGCTTTCCATACTGCGAATTCGATTTTTAATGTCCTTCATGGAGTTTCCAGCCATGATGTGCCTCCTTTCTGCAAATTATGCAAAGGATTTGCCAAAGGCGCTCAGTGCCTCCTGCAATTCCAGTTCCCGTTCCTTAGATAGCACACCCGTCTTGCGAATGTCCTCCAAAAGGGGCAGGTATTCCTTATCCAAATAGCGGTAGAGCCTATCTTCGTAACCGCGGATATCCTTCACAGCGATTTCATCCAAATAGCCGTTGGTCACGGCATAGAGGATGCACACCTGATGCGCCACCTCTACAGGGGAATTGCGCCCCTGCTTCAGCACTTCCACAATGCGCTCGCCCTGATGCAGACGCTTGCGGGTATCTTCGTCCAAATCACTGCCAAACTGGGCAAAACTCTGCAGTTCCCGATATTGGGAGTAGAGCAGTTTCAGCTTGCCTGCCACTTGTTTCATGGCTTTAATTTGGGCGTTACCACCCACGCGGGATACGGAAATACCGGGGTTCACCGCAGGCATAATGCCACTGTGGAACAGTTCCGTCTCCAAGAAAATCTGCCCATCGGTGATGGAAATCACATTGGTGGGAATATAAGCGGAAACGTCACCCGCCTGAGTTTCGATGATGGGAAGGGCTGTCAAACTACCGCCACCGTGCTCTTCGTCCATACGAGCCGCCCGTTCCAGCAGGCGGGAGTGGAGGTAAAACACATCGCCAGGATACGCTTCCCGCCCAGGGGGTCTGCGAATGAGCAGGGACAGGGCACGGTACGCCACAGCATGCTTGGTCAAATCATCATAGATGACCAAAACATCCTTACCCTGCGCCATAAAATACTCACCCATGGCGCAACCTGCATAGGGGGCAATATACTGCAAGGGCGCCAGAGAAGAAGCAGGTGCGGAGACCACAATGCTGTAGTCCATGGCGCCATTTTGCCGTAGAGTTTCTGCCAAAGCCGCCACCGTGGAATTCTTCTGCCCGATGGCAACATAAATACAGATAACATCCTTGCCCTTTTGATTCAAAATGGTGTCCACCGCCAAGGATGTTTTACCCGTCTGGCGGTCACCAATAATCAGTTCTCGCTGACCCTTGCCAATGGGAATCATAGCGTCAATAGCCTTGATGCCCGTCTGCAGGGGCTGAGAAACGGATTTTCGTTCCAAAATACCAGGGGCAGGGGACTCGATGGGGCGGTACTCGGTGGGGAAAATCTGACCCAAGCCGTCCATGGGGTTGCCCAAAGCATCCACCACGCGCCCAATCATGCATTCGCCCACGGGCACGGAGACTACCTTGCCCGTACGGCGCACTGTGTCACCCTCACGGATTCCCTCGTCACTGCCCAGCATAACCACTGCCACGGAATGTTCTTCCAAGTTCAGCGCCATGCCGTAACTACCGCCATCAAACTGCACCAGTTCGTTGACCATGCAGTCGGTCAGTCCGGAAACACGGGCAATTCCGTCACCAATGAGGAGTACCGTACCCGTTTCCGACTGCTGAATCTGGTTTTCGTATCTCTTAATTTGTTCCCGAATAATCTTGCTGATTTCTGCGGGTTTCAGTTCCATACTGTCACCAACTTTCCCTTAAAGAACCAGTTGGGAAAGGTCTTTCCCGAACTCGTCCAGTTTTCGGCGGATGGTGCCATCCAGTTCCGTGCCACCTAAATCCAGCCGCAGACCGCCTAATACATTGGGGTCTTCTGTGCAGATGAGAACCACGGTCTTTCCCGTGATATCCTGCAATTTTGCGCGCAATTTATCCTGCAAGGCAGGAAGAAGCTTGATGGCAGAAACCACCTTTACTTCCAAAATGCCACTGGCATTGTTGTAGAGACTGCGAAAATGCTCAATGCAATGAGGCAAAATCTCCATAAGACCATTTTGGCAGAGGATTTTGAGGAAATTCACAATGTAGGGCGCAACCTGTCCCCCAAAGCACTCATCCAAAGCGCCCAGCCGTTCCGCCAAGGGGATGTTACGGCTGTCATACAGCGCCAAAAATTGAGGATTTTCCTGAAGAACATGGGAAATGACCTTCAAATCGGTCATAAATTCGTCCAGTTTTCCCTCTTCCTGCGCCAGTTCAAAGAGAGCGTGTCCATAGGTCATGGCTGTCTTGTTCATGCCTTGTCCCCCAACTCTTCGATAAACTTCTCAATGAGAGCTTCGTGATCCTCTTGCCGAATTTCCTTTTCCGCCACCTTGGCGGCGATGGCAACTGCCATGCCGGAAATTTCGTCCTTCATCTGGTTGACAGCCTTTTTCTGTTCCAGACGGATATCCTCTTGGGCTTTTTCCTTGAGACGAGAAGCCTCCTGCCGTGCATCACGGATGATTTCATCGCCCTTTGCCGTAGCATCCTGCTGGGCTTGGGAGAGAATTCGGCTGGCTTCCTGCTTGGCATCTTTCAGCTTTTGGGCATACTCCGCCTCGGCAGAGAGCGCGTCCTGCTTGGCGCTTTCCGCCTCTTCATACATGCGGTCAATTTCCGCTTGTCGGTCATCAATCATCTTCTTCACAGGCTTAAACAGGAACTTTTTCAGCAGAAGAAAGGTGATGACCATGTTCAGAAAAGTGAATAGGGCTGTCCAAAAATTGACGCCTACCACACTTTCAAATCCGCTCACTGGGATTCACATCCTTTCTGTTCTATTGTGCGTTCTCCTTTAGAACACAAACAGAAGCAAGAGCGCAATAACCAGAGAGTAGATACCCGTGGATTCCGTAATGGCGCAACCCAGAATCATGTTGGTACGCAGATTGCCGGAAGCCTCGGGCTGACGAGCCATGCCTTCCAGTGCCTTGCCAACGGCATTACCTTCACCAATGGCGGGGCCGATAGCGCCCAAACCCATGCAAAGACCTGCACCCAGTGCGCATGCTGCTTTAATAATTGCTTGTTCCATTCTATTTTCCTCCTAAAAACTGTGTTTTTATTTTTCTTTCAAAGTGCTTTCTTTTGGCGGACAGGCAATGCCCACATATACCATGGTGAGCAAGCTGAACACCAATGCCTGTACAAAACCAGAAAACAGGTCAAAGTACAAAGATAATACCGCAGGCAGACCCAAGGATAAAATGGGAATGCCACTGACTACGCCAAAACGCTCCAACAGGGCAAAGAGACCGATGGCCGCGAGGGCAATCCCGAAAATCTTGGGAAGCAGTTTCTTCTTTTTCACCCCACGAATGAGAAGATACCCACCCAAAAGGATGATTGCCATTGACACCAGCAGGGGAGAGGATGCAATCGCCCCCAAGAGGGCGGTACTACCTGCCGCCAATGCCGAATACATAAGGGATGTCAACACGCCACCGCCCATAATGTTACCAAAGTGACGGAACGCCATGGAAACAGGCTGGGCAATATCGCTGACGATGTTCAGGGGATTGATGTAGCCCTTGAGCCATGCTTTTAGCCCCTGATATCGAATGGTGTTCCCCCAAACCAAAAAACTGGTCATAAGCGCCCACACAATCACCGTGGAGAGGTCTGCCGTGGTGGAACGGAGAAAACCCGTCATACCAATGAGCGAACCCAATATGGACGATAAAAACAGCGTGGCGATGTAGGGCGTCCAGTGGGAGTTGTGTTTTCCCATGGTCTCCTCCACCAAACCGTAAATCATGGAAACCAGTTTTTCCGTGACCACCTGCAAGCGTGAAGGCCTCTTCTTGAGATTTCTTCCCAAGAAGAAACCGCTTATGCAGAGAATGAGCATTACCACAAAGGATGCAATGGCCGTTTGGGTAATGGGAATACCCCCAAAAATGGGAATCACAAAGTGTATTTTAGGTCCTGTCACTTGAATCATGACGCCTCACCACCCTTTCGGAAGAAAGTCGTCAAGGGGATGCTAATCTGCACAAACAGTAGGGGCAAAATGGTGGCGATGGGGTCGCATTTTCCACTCTTAATGAGCAAAATCAGAAGACCCGCCACACACAAAAGCCGCAAAAAGGTTGTGCCCTGCAAACCCACTTGCAATTTTTTCACATCTGCCTGTGCCTCGGCCTTGTCCGCAGTAGAGGATACGATGATACTCAGCGCCACAAAGTTGCCAATGCTCACAAGTCCGCCCAGTACCGCGCCCAAGATGACAGTGCTATTCAGTTTGTCCAGCAAGGCATAGATTCCCAACATCACGGCGATGCAAAAAACCTCGCCTGCAAAGATGCGGGCAATCTGCCTTAGAACTTCCTTGTTCTTCATCTTGGCGCTCCTTTCTACTGATGTTCACGAAACGATGTGGGAGAGGTTTGCTCCTTTTCCTCTTTTAAAAAGGGAGCAATGAGTTTCCACAAACTCCAAATGGCGGTGGCCACACCCAATAGCACGCACAGCGCCATAAGCCAGCGCCCTGCGCCTAAAGCCTTGGTGAGCCATTTTCCGCCCAATATGCAAAGGACAATGGGAACGGCAATGGCAAAAACTGCCTGACTTACAAGAGCAATAATTTTAATGGTTTGCGCCATTTGCTTCATCTTTTGCCACCTTTTCTGCAAAAACCAAACTTGTTGATTACCAATATACCATATTGTACCCTCGTTGTATATATTTTCAACGTAAAATATTGGTAAATATTTCATGAACAGGTGTTCCCCAACCTTTTTTCTTGGCATTTTCCGTAGCATATGTTATGATGAAAAAAAGGAGGAATCAGCATGAATATTTGTGTCTATGGTGCATCCAGCAACCGCATTGACCCCTCTTATATTGCCGCAGGGGAAGAATTGGGCGCGCTCATTGCCCAAGGTGGGCATCGCCTTGTCTTTGGCGGTGGCGCAAACGGCATGATGGGTGCCGCCGCTCGTGGCGCGCATGCCCATGGTGGCGAGATTTTGGGTATTTCTCCGTCCTTTTTTAATGTGGACGGCATTCTCTATGATAATTGCACCGAGTTTATCTATACAGAAACCATGCGCCAGCGCAAAGCCCTGTTGGAAGAAAAATCAGATGGCTTTGTCATGAGCGCTGGCGGTATTGGTACTTATGAGGAGTTTTTCGAGATTCTCACTCTCAAACAGTTGGGCAAACACAATAAACCCATTGCCATACTCAATACAAACGGCTATTATGACCCCATGATTCAAATGCTCCAAAAGGGCGTGGATGGGGAGTTTATGCAGGCATCCTGCCTAGACCTCTACAAAGTCTGCCAAACCCCGAAAGAGGTTATGGCCTATCTTCTGGGCTATGCCGAAGAAGCCAAGGATATCCATAAACTGAAAAACATCTAGGAGAAACCGTATGAACATTGTGATTTTGGACGGCTTTACCGCCAATCCTGGGGATTTAAGCTGGGATAGTATCGCCGTCATGGGAAATTTAACCGTCTATGACCGCACCGCCCCGAGGGATGTCATGGAGCGCATCCGTGGGGCAGAGGTGGTCTACACCAATAAGACCATCATCACCCGCGAGCATATAGAGCAAAATCCCCAGTTAAAACTCATCTCCGTCACCGCCACAGGCTACAATGTGGTGGATTTGGCCGCCGCACGGGAGCGCGGAATCCCCGTGTGTAATGTACCCGCCTATTCTACACGCGATGTAGCGCAAATGACCTTCGCCCTGCTTTTGGAAATCTGCCATCGGGTGGGTCATCACAGCCAAACGGTACGGGAAGGGAAGTGGACCTCCTGTCCCGATTTCTGCTACTGGGATTATGCCCCCATGGCGCTCTATGGAAAAACCATGGGTATCGTAGGTTTTGGACAAATTGGGCAGGCGGTAGCAAAGTTGGCAGAAGCCTTCGGTATGGAGGTGCTGGTCTACAGCCGTACCAGCCGTAAGGAATTGGAAACAGAACATATCCATTTTGCGGATTTGGATACCCTGTTTCAGAAGGCAGATGTTATCTCCCTCCACTGTCCTCTCACGGAAAAGACGCAACACCTCATTCGCAAGGAAACCATCGCCAAGATGAAAGACGGCGTCATCCTGCTCAACACAGGTCGTGGACCGCTCCTCTGCGAAGAGGATGTGGCAGTTGCCCTGCACAGTGGCAAAATTGGCGCCTTGGGTGCCGATGTGGTGTCCAAAGAGCCCATCGAGGAGCAAAACCCTCTGCTTTCCGCCCCCAACTGCTTCCTCACGCCCCATATTGCATGGGCAACGGTGGAGGCAAGACAGCGCCTCATTGCCGTATCGGCAGAAAATCTCCGCCAATTTATAAACGGCACACCTCAAAATGTGGTGAACTAAAAAATCCCCTGCGGAAATTCCGCAGGGGATTTTTTCTATGTATCTTATTCGTTGGCAAAGGTAACTTCGCTACCCTCACCGAGGATGCACACATAACTGTTGCCCACGCCCAAGGAAACGGGAGTGCCGTCTTTCAGCAAATACTGGAAGTTTTCCGAGGTGGAGGTACGAGCCCAGTAGATTTCCACATACTTGCCACCGCAAGCATAGTAGCCAGAACCAGAACCAGTGGTACGCACATTCAGTCGACCAGCGACATCACCGGGGATTAGGGATACATCCGTAAAGAGAATCAGCACATTCTCTACAAAGACCTGACCATTGTCACTGCCATCCACATAGGGAGCACCGTATTCGGAAACGCCGTAAAGACCCTTAGCGCTGTCATACTGGAAGCCGGTCTTCTTGCTGGGAGTGAAGAAAGCCTGCATCATAGAAGCGGATGTGCCATTGGCGGGCGTGCCGTCTTCCACAAATTTCTGCGTGTAGTTGTAGCCGTCATAGTGTTCGTGACGGATATCCGCATAGGTATCCACATGCTCCGTGAGCCGTTCGCCACTGGTGAACATGCTGTGTTCCAAACCTGCGGTCTGGATGCGATTTTGGTCGCGGAAGAACACACGGTTGCTCAGACCGCCCTTGGTGCCATCCACGGAAGCGATGGCACCATTGGCAATCATGTCATAAGCCATGGGGCTGCCACCTGCGTGAATATACACAGCGTCATGACCCTGCGCCAGTTCAATGTAGTAGTGTCTTGCGCTACGGATAGAGCCAATGTTACCCACATCAGAAACATCCTGATACAGTGCCATCATACGGGTGATGCCACCTTCTGCCAGCACTTCGTAGATAATGTCCGCCTTGCTCACACCATACTGGGGCAGAGCGCGGGTCAGGTTGTTGAGCATAATGGCATAGGGACGCTTGGCGCTGATATCGGTCATAAGACCCTCGCCTGTCAAGGGGTTGTAGAAAGGATACACCTTCACAGGGGGATTGGGGTCTACGGGAGGATTGGGATCTACGGGGTCAACAGGGTCTACAGGAGCAGGGTCAACAGGGTCTACGGGAGCGGGTTCTTTTTTGCAACCGGCCAACATGCCCAGCACCATGACCAAAACCAAAAGCAGCGCAACAATACGAATGTGTTTCACAGAAAAGACTCCTTTCGCTTATCCAACAAAGGCAGCAATTTTTGTAGTATCTAGGAATTCACAGGTTTTGAGGAAACCATACAGTTCTTTGGCGATGGTCAAAACGCCACCTGCGGAATCAGATTCGATGTTCAAGGGCATCAAGGGGTCATGGAGACTCAAGCGGAGCAAGAACCAGCCATCACCATGGTCTTTGTCCAAATTCACACGAATGCCTTCGTAGTTGTTGGGCGCAATTTCCCAACTATTTTGACTTTCGGCATAGCGGGTGAGTTCTTCAATGACGGAAAGCCCATAGGGCTTAAAGTCATCCAGTAAGATGTTCATGCGGAATTCCTTGCTCTCTGCAGGCTCAGCCAAGTCAGCGATGAGGGACTGGAGGGTGTAGCCCTCTTTCTTGCCACGAGCCAGTTCAATGAGCAGTTTCGTCACAAGATAAGCACCGTCATCCAAGAAATAGTTTTCTTTCAGTGCGCCGTGACCGGAGGTCTCCATAGCCATCTGGCTGTCCTGACCAAGGTTGTTCAGGCGCATGGATTCGTTAATCACATTGCGGTAGCCTCTCTGGAAACGATGATGCACACCACCCAAACCCTCAATAAAGCGGGCAAGACCTGTGGATGTAATAGAGTCCGTCACAATGGTGGTACCGGGATGCTCACGGAGCAAAATGGCGGACAGCATAGCAATGATGCGGTTGCGGTTTAATTCACTGCCATCGGAAAGTACAGCGCCTGCTCTGTCCACATCCGTGTCAAAAATCACGCCCAAGTCGGCATGATTCTTCTTTACCGCGGAAATAATGGCTTCCATGGCAGCCCCGTCTTCGGGGTTGGGGATGTGGTTGGGGAAAGTGCCATCGGGCTCTAAGAACTGGCTACCTGTGGTGTCTGCACCCAAAACCTGCAACACTTTTTCCACATAGAAACCGCCTGCGCCGTTGCCGGCGTCTACCACAATGCGGAAACCCTCCAAGGGTTTTTCTAAGCCTGTGGCAGTGCGGACTTTGCCAACCAAAATGGCAGCATAGGCATCCATAAACTCGCCTTTTTCCAAACTGCCTGTGGGCAAACCCGTGTGACCATCGCCCTCAGCATAGGTGAGGATGTCCTTAATATCCTGCTTTTCTAAGCCACCCTTTTCCGTAAAGAACTTAAAGCCGTTGCGGTTAAAGGGCAGATGGCTGGCGGTGATCATCACCGATGCGTCAAACTCATAACCCTCGGTCACTGTGGACATAAACATAGCGGGGGTGGAGGCAAGACCAATGTCCGTCACATGAATGCCCTCTCCCACCATGGCATCGCACAACCAAGCGGAAAGAGTCTCACCCGAAAGACGGGAATCCCGACCCACTGCAACATACAGCGCGTCTTTCTGCTTCTTCTCCTGCAGCCACAGGGCAAAACCACGACCAATGGCATAAACGGCATCTTTTGTCAGGTTCACATGCTGACCTTCAATGCCCTCCAGTGCCACACCACGGATGTCACTGCCGTTCTGCAATTTCTTATAATCCATGAAAGTTCCTCCCATCAAATTCCTTTCGACAATTATATCACACCTTTTCTCCACTGGCAAGACAATGAGACCCCATTTCTCCCAAATTACTACTGTTTGACGAATGGGAAAAAATGGAGTACACTATTTAAGAAAAAGGGGAGAGGAGGAGTTTTTGTGGCACAGCCCCTTTGTCCCATCTGCGGGGCAGATTTATTGCAGGACGAAAAACAGTGGCACTGCCCCAACGGTCACAGTTTCGATGTGGCTCGCCAAGGTTATGTAAACCTACTCCCCGTCACCCAAAAGCACTCTCTCCATCCGGGGGATACCAAAGAAATGGTTGCCGCCCGCAAGGAATTTTTGGATGCAGGTTACTATCTGCCCATTGCCCATACTCTCCGTGAGATTCTCTGCAAGGAAAACCCGAAAGCCGTGCTGGATGTGGGCTGTGGCGAGGGTTATTATCTCACCCAAGCCCTACCGAAAGACTCTGAAGGATGGGGTGTGGATATCTCCAAAGACGCTGTGCGCTACGCCTCCGCCCGCAACAAAAACGCCTCTTGGCTTGTGGCAACAGGAAGCCATCTGCCCTTTGGGGAAGAAAGTTTTGACTGTGTCCTTTCCATGTTTGCCCTTACAGAAGAGGGGGAATTTTCCCGCGTACTTCGCAAGGGCGGACTCATGGTCATCGTCACCGCCCGCAGAGACCACCTTTTGGGTCTGAAAGAAATCATCTATCCCCAACTGCTTTTAAAAGAAGAAAACCTTGCCCCCCAGTATGAAGATTTTACCTTGGAACGGGAAATCCCTGTGGATTTTTCCTTTACCCTCACATCTTCAGCCATGGTGCAAAATCTTTTAGCCATGACGCCCCATTTTTGGCGCATCAGCAAGGATGGCGCCCTTCGGACAGCCGAAACTCAATCTCTCACGGATACGGCACGGGTACTGTTCCGTCTGTATCGCAAAAAAGGAGACAGTTTATGTTAGATAAACTCAAATTGGTGGAAGAACGGTTTTTGGAGATGGAAGAACGCTCCTCTCAGCCGGATTTTTATGCCGACCCTGCCACCGCTACCAAACTTTTGCGGGAGAAAAACCGCTTAGAACCCATCGTCACCGCCTATCGCGCCTACACAAAGGCACTTCAGGAAAATGCCGACCTTCGGCAGATGCTGGACGGCGCTTTGGACGCGGAAATGCGGGAACTGTGCCAAGAAGAATTCACCGCCAATAAGAAGATGCTGGAAACCTTGGAAAAAGAACTCACCCTGCTTCTTTTACCCCGTGACCCCAACGATGATAAAAACGTTATTGTGGAAATCCGTGGTGGCGTAGGCGGGGAAGAAAGTGCCCTCTTTGCCCACAGCCTGTTCCGCATGTACAGCATGTATGCAGACAAGCACGGCTATAAAATTCAGTTACTCAACTATAACGAAACGGAGTTAGGTGGCGTCAAGGAAGCGGACTTTATGGTCATTGGCGATGGCGCTTACTCTCGCTTAAAATTCGAGTCCGGTGTCCATCGTGTCCAGCGAGTGCCGGAAACGGAATCCGGCGGGCGCGTACATACCTCCACCGCCACGGTGGCCGTGCTTCCCGAAATGGAAGAGGCGGAGGTAAATATCCGCCCCGAAGATGTGGAAATGCAGGTATTCCGTTCCTCCGGCGCAGGCGGTCAGCACATTAACAAAACCTCCTCCGCTGTGCGCCTCATTCACAAGCCCACGGGCATTGTGGTGGCCTGTCAGGAAGAGCGCAGTCAGGTGCAGAACCGCGAACGATGCATGCAAATGCTGGCATCGAAACTCTATGAAATCGAGCAAAGCCGCATCGATTCCGAGGTGACCACCCAGCGGAGAAGCCAAGTGGGCACGGGCATGCGCAACGAACGCATCCGCACCTACAATTTCCCTCAAGGACGGGTCACCGACCATCGAATTGGGCTGACGCTGTATAAAATCGACCCCATTATGGATGGCGATTTGGACGAAATCATCGATGCCCTCGTCACCTTTGACCAAGCGGAAAAACTCCGTATGGAAAACCAAGCATAACGCAGAAAGAAAGATGCTTTTTGGAAACGAAACTTTTCAAAAGTGAACATGATATCCCTGCCGCTGCGGAAATTCTCCGCCAAGGCGGGCTTTTGGGCATTCCCACGGAAACCGTCTACGGCCTTGGGGCAAACGCCCTTGATGAAGAGGCAGTAAAGGGCATTTTTGAGGCCAAAGGTCGCCCGCAGGATAACCCTCTCATTTTGCACATTCCCCATGTAGATTGGCTGGAGCGGTACTGCGAAAACGTGCCCAAGGAAGCCTATTTGCTGGCAGAAAAATTCTGGCCTGGCCCTCTCACCATGATTCTCCCTAAAAAGGATATTGTCCCTCTGCGCACCACAGGCGGTCTTTCCACTGTGGGTGTGCGCATGCCCGACCATCGCCTTACTTTGGAGATTATCCGTCAAGCGGATGTTCCTGTGGCCGCCCCCTCGGGCAATACCTCAGGTCGCCCCAGCCCCACCAAGGCAGAGCATATGCTGGAAGATATGCAGGGCAAAATCCATGGCATTTTTGATGGCGGAGCATGCCGTGTGGGTGTGGAATCCACCATCGTGGACTTGACGGTCACGCCTCCGCGTCTGCTTCGACCCGGTGGACTGTCCTTGGAGGATTTACAATCGGTCTTGGGCGAAATTGTGGTGGATAAAGCCGTTACCGAGAAAATGAAAGAGGGGGAAAAACCTCGTGCCCCTGGCATGAAATACCGCCACTATGCCCCCAAAGCCCCCGTCACAGTGGTCTGTGGCGAACCGAACAAAACGGCAGAGTATATTCGTGAGCATTTGCAGAAAGGCAATGGCGTCATCTGCTTTACGGAATTTGCGCCCCTGTTCGAGGGGTATGCCACCCAAATTTTGGGCGAGGTGTCCAATAAACATCAGCAGGCGCAACGGGTCTTTGATGCCCTCCGTGCCTTCGATAGCCTGCCTGTCACGGCAATCTATGCCCAATGTCCCGATACGGAGGGTTTGGGTCTTGCCGTGTCCAATCGGCTGAAAAAAGCCGCGGGCTTCTGTGTGGTGGAGGTGTAGAAGATGAAAATTCTTGGTATCACTGGTCCTACCGGCGCGGGAAAAACCACCCTCCTTCACTATTTGCAGTCGCAAGGCGCTGTGGTGATTGACTGCGATGCCCTCTATAAAGAACTCATGTCTCGCCCCAGCCCCCTCCGCCTTGCGGTGGAAGAGACTTTTGGGGCAGAATTCTTCCCCCATGGGGAATTAGACCGAGGGAAATTGGGGAAACTCGTCTTTGAAAACCCTCAAGAATTAGAAACCTTAAACCGCCTCGTCTTTGAACACTTGACGCAGGATGTGAAAAACACCCTCGCCCGTCTCGAACAAGAGGGCGTAGCCTTGGTGGCCATCGATGCCATCAATCTCATCCAAAGTGGTCTTGCTTCCCTCTGCCACAGCACTGTGGCAGTCTTGGCGGATGAAACATCACGCCTTTCCCGCATTATGGCGCGGGATGCCATGACACAGGATGATGCCCTACGGCGCATCCGTGCCCAAGAAAAAGATGATTTCTACCATCAGCACGCCACTTTGGTGCTGGATAACAGTGGCACGCAGGAGGAATTTTTGCAGAAACTTCCCTCTGCTCTGCAAACCCTCATTTGAGAAAGGAATGTTCACCATGCAACAACAAGAACTTCGGGATACCTTACTCTATTCCCCCAAAAACGGCTACGATGTCCTCTCTCAAGAGGAACTTGAGCAAATGAATGCCTATTGTGAGGGTTATAAAACCTTCCTCAACGCAGGCAAAACGGAACGGGAATGTGTCCGCGCCGCCATCGCCATGGCAGAAAAGTTCGGCTACCGCCCTTGGCAGGCAGGCGAAACCCTCCAAGCAGGGGATAAGGTCTACTACAACAACCGCGGTCGCGCCATCATGCTAGCCCATGTGGGCACAGAATCCCTCAACGCGGGCACTACCATCGTGGTAGCCCATACCGATGCTCCCGCTTTGCATCTCAAACCCACTCCTCTCTTTGAAGAGGATGAAATGGCATTTTTCAAAACCCATTACTATGGTGGCATCATCAAATATCAGTGGCTGGCCACCCCCTTGGTGCTCCACGGGGAAGTGGTGCTCAAGGATGGCAGCCATGTGACTGTTTCCGTGGGCGATGGGGAAGATGATCCTCAGTTTATCATCACCGACCTTCTGCCCCACTTGGGCAAGGAGCGGGGCAAACAGCCCCTCTATGAGGGCGTGGCTGGGGAAAAACTCCACATTTTGGTAGGCTCTCGTCCACTCAGTGGCGATGATGGCAAGAACCGAGTCAAGGTGGAAGTCCTCCGTCTGCTCCATGACCGCTACGGCATCACGGAAGAGGATCTTATCTCTGCCGAATTGCAGGCTGTGCCTGCCGCCATGGCGCGGGATATGGGTTTTGACCGCAGTTTCATCGGCGCTTACGGTCACGATGACCGCGTCTGCGCCTATGCAGGTCTTGCCGCCCTCACGGAACTGAAAGCCCCCAAGAAAACCGCCCTCTGCGTCTTTGCTGATAAGGAAGAAATCGGCTCTGAGGGTGTCAGCGGTATGCAATCTGCCGCCTTTGACTATTTCCTTGGGGATTTGTGCAAAGCCACGGGCGCAGATTTTAACACCTGCTGTGCCAATTCTTTCTGCCTGTCTGCCGATGTCACCACCGCCTATGACCCCAATTTTTCCGAGGTCTACGATAAGCACAATGCCTGCCGCGTCAACTACGGATTGGGTCTCAAGAAATACACAGGTCACGGTGGTAAATCCGGCGCTTCCGATGCCTCTGCCGAGACGGTTGCCTTGGTACGCAATCTGCTGAATAAGCACCATGTCCTTTGGCAAAACAGCCAGTCGGGCAAGGTGGATGCCGGCGGTGGCGGTACGGTGGCCAAATATATGGCCAAGCGCAATATCGACACCTTGGATGCAGGCGTGCCCGTTTTGAGCATGCACGCCCCTTGCGAAGTGGTTTCCAAACTGGATTGCTACATGGCTTATCGCGCCATGAAAGTTCTGTTTGAGCAGTAAAGAGCATATTCCTCTCTCATGGGCATTGCCCATGGGGGAGGAATTTTTATGCACTGGTTTCGGGAAAATTTCGTGGAGCATCAGGTCTTTGGTGAGAGCGAGGGTCTGCGCCCTTTGCGGGCGGTGAAAATCGGCAGGGGAGAAAGGCGCATTCTCATTACCGCCTGCCACCATGCCAATGAATTTCTCACAGGACTCTGCCTCTGGTCCGCCTTAGAGGACTATGCCATCCAACTGCAAAAAGGCGTGTTTTCCGCCTCCTGTGCCTATGAAGAAACCACCCTTCTTGCTGTTCCGTGGGTGAATCCCGATGGCGCATCCCTCCTCATGGGACTTTCTCCCTCTGCCGAGGAAGAACAGTTTCGTGCCCTTGGAAAGAAATATCTCCATATTCCATTCCCCGAGGGATATAAGGCAAACCTCCGCGGTGTGGATTTAAATCTCAACTACCCCGCCCGATGGGAACTGGCGCGTCTGCGCAAAGGGGAGATGGGTTTTACCACCCCCGCCCCGCGGGATTTTCCTGGTTTTGCGCCTCTGTCGGAGCGGGAAACCATTGCCCTTACCGCCCTGACGGAGTCTTTTTCGCCCCATGTGGCTGTGGCGCTCCACAGCCAAGGAGAGGAACTTTATGTAAACCATGGAGGCCACTGCCCCAAAGGTGCAAGAGAGTTGGGCAAGGCCCTCTCTCATGCCACGGGCTACCCTCTCTGCCGTACCCCCGAGGGGGCAGATTTTGCGGGTTTTAAGGACTGGTTTATCCACCGCTTTCGCCGTGGGGGAGTTACCGTGGAACTGGGCTTGGGAGAAAATCCTCTGCCCCTGCAAAGTTTTCCCTATCTTGCGGAAAAGACCCAAAATATCCTCCAAACACTCCTCCAAAGCGTATAAAAAAAGACACCCTTTGGGCGGTTGGTCATAGGGCTTTGTCGCCTGCAAGGGCGGCAAACACTGCTCGGCATCGTTAAAAAACCTCACAATCCGTCAGGATTCCTCGGCTTTTTGCCTCGCCGAATCACCGTCTGCCATCCCTTGACAGGTGCTAATGCAGTTTTGAACGAGAAATTTTCCAGATAGACGAATGCAAAAAATAGCCGCAGGCTGACGCCTGTGGCCATTTTTTCGTGAAGTATAGCGGGAAAAGAACCGGTCAAAACCGATAAATCCCTATAACCAACCGCCCTTTGGGTGTCTTTTTTCTTATGTTAGGTGGTTAAATGCATCACTGTCCACGCAAATGACAGGGTAGTAATCGGGGCATTCGGTGCGAATTTTCTCCGTGATGGCTTCTTTCAGTCGGGGAATCTCTTTCTCCTTGGAGAACGGCACCACCAAGTCAAAAATGATGTTGGTGTGCAGTGGACCGGGCACTAAGCGGAAATCATGGAAGGTGAGGGATGTATCAATCTCCGCCAAAATAGCTTCCACAATGCTCTTGGCGGTGTTGAGTTCCTCATCATCCGTGGTCACGGGGTCATAGTGGATGAGCATTTCTATGTCCATGTCCTTTCGAAAATCCCGTTCCATATTGTCAATAATGTTGTGGCTGAATAAGGGGTCAAGATTTTTGTCCATTTCCACATGCACACTGGCAAAACGCTGTTTTGGACCATAGTCATGGACCATCAAATCATGAATCCCTAACACATGCTCATAACTCTTGAGTTTTTGAGCGATGGCTTGCACCAGTGCCTCTTCGGGCGCAGCCCCCAAAAGGGGATCTATGGTGGTTTTCACCGCGGAAAAACCGCTGTACAGGATGAATAGCGCCACCAAGAGACCCATGTAGCCGTCTGTGGGCAAATGGGCAAAATGCCCCAAGAACAAACTCACAAGCACCGCGCCTGTGGCCAGCACATCGTTGCGGCTATCCTCCGCGGCAGTGATTAAACTGGCAGAGCCGATTTTTCTGCCTACCCGTGTGTTATACAGCATCATAAAGAATTTTACACCCATGGATGCTACAAGCACCGCCACATGCCACCAAGAAAACAGCACGGGGGCAGGGGAGAGGATGCGGTTTACGGATGTTTTCGCCAATTCGTATCCGCACAGCAAAATAAGAAACGCCATCACAAGTCCCGCCAAGTATTCCATGCGTGCGTGACCGTAGGGATGGTCCTCATCGGCGGGCTTCGATGCCAAATGGAAACCGATGAGAGTTACCGCAGAACTGGACACATCCGTCAAATTGTTAATGGCATCGGCAATGATAGACACACTGCCAGACAAAAGCCCCACAGCCAGTTTTGCCCCAAAGAGCAAAATATTGCACACAATACCTAGAATGCCAGAGTGTTTTCCTGCCGTATAACGGCTCACAGCGCTTTGTTCTGCCATAAAAATACCTCCCATTGGGTTTATTCCAGTTCAACCGTTCCTGTGTAGAGGGCGTAATACATACCCTTTTCTGCCAGTAAACTCTCGTGGTCGCCACGCTCCATAATCCGTCCCCGATCCAGCACCATAATGGCGTTGCTGTTGCGAATGGTGGAAAGACGGTGGGCGATGACAAACACCGTTCTGCCCTGCATAAGGCGATCCATACCCTTTTGCACCAGCGCTTCTGTGCGGGTATCGATGGAAGAGGTGGCCTCATCCAAAATCATCACAGGGGGGTCTGCCACGGCAGCGCGGGCGATGGAAAGCAGTTGGCGCTGGCCTTGACTGAGTCCACTGCCGTCTCCCGAAAGCACCGTATCGTAACCTTGGGGAAGCATGCGGATAAACTCATGCGCGCCTGCCAATTTGGCAGCGGCAATGCACTCTTCATCCGTGGCGTCCAATTTGCCGTAGCGGATATTCTCCATGACTGTGCCCGTAAAGAGATTCACATCCTGCAACACCACCCCTAGGGAATGACGCAGGTCACTTTTGCGAATTTTGTTGATATTAATGCCGTCATAGCGAATCTTGCCATCGGCAATATCGTAGAAGCGGTTAATGAGATTGGTGATGGTGGTCTTGCCAGCGCCTGTAGCGCCCACAAAGGCAATCTTCTGCCCTGGCTTGGCATAGAGGGAGACCTCATGCAGTACTTGCTTTTCGGGGGTGTAGCCAAAGTCCACCTCAAAGAAACGCACATCACCCGTGAGTTTGGTGTAGGTGGTAGTGCCGTCTCCGTGGGGATGCTTCCATGCCCACAGACCCGTGCGGGTTTCGCTTTCCGTGAGGATGCCGTCTTCCTCTTTGGCATGAACCAAAGTCACATAGCCCTCATCCTGTTCAGGTGTTTCATCCAAGAGGGCAAAAATGCGCTCTGCACCTGCCATGGCCATAATCACGGCGTTGAGTTGCTGGGAAATTTGGCTAATGGGGCGGGTGAAGTTCTTGCTCAGTTGCAAAAATGCCGCAATACTGCCCAAAGTGATAAGGGCTTCACCAGAATACACAGCCACGGCACCGCCTACAATGGCCAAAAGCACATATTGCAGGTGTCCCAAGTTGTTGTTCACAGGACCTAAGATGTTGGCAAAGGTGTTGGCATTGGTGGCATTTTGACACAACTCTTCATTACGGCGGTCAAATTCTTCCTTGCTTTTTCCTTCATAGCAGAACGTTTTCACTACTTTCTGCCCTTCAATCATCTCTTCAATATATCCGTTCATCTTGCCCAGAGATGACTGCTGTGCCACAAAATACTTGGCGGAGTTCATGGAAATTTTTCCCGTTACCGCCAACATCAGCACCAAAAACAGTAGCACACACAGGGTGAGAATCCAACTGAGTTTCAGCATGGCGACAAACACAGAAAGCACGGTAATAATAGAGGAAAGCACATTGGGAATACTCTGGGAAATCATCTGTCGCAGGGTGTTGACATCGTTGGTGTATGTGCCCATGACCTCACCAAAGGAGTGGGTGTCAAAATAGGAAATGGGAAGAGACTGCATGTGGGTGAACATCTCGTCACGCACTTGCTTTTGCACCTTTTGACCTAAAGATGCCATTAAATACCCTTGCAGGAAGGTGGCAACAGTGCTGAGAAGATATACCGATGCCATGGTGAAAATCACTTGCAAAAGTCCGTCTAAGACGGGGTTTTTCTGCACCATCAGGGGTTTTACATAGTCATCAATGATGGTTTGCAGGAAAGTTGCGCCAATGACTGTGGTCACAGAACTGACCACAATGCACAAAAGCACCGCTGTAAAGGAAAACTTGTAACGGAATAAATAGGACAGCAGACGGGAAACCGTCTTTTTGTTCAGCGCCTTAAAGTTCACTTTTCCGTGAGTGCTGGCGGCGTTGTGTCCCTTGGGAGTTGGTACGGGAGGCATTACAAATCCTCCTTTCTAAATTGGGTTTCGTACACTTCCTGATAAATTTGGTTGGTTGCCAAGAGTTCTTCATGGGTGCCAAAACCGGAAATTTTTCCGTCATCCAACACCAAAATGCGGTCTGCATCCTGCACCGATGCAATTCTCTGTGCAATGATGAGTTTGGTGGTGTTGGGAATTTTTTCCGCAAAAGCCTGACGGATGAGGCTGTCTGTGCGGGTATCCACCGCAGAGGTGGAGTCGTCCAAAATAAGGATTTTGGGCTTTTTTAGCAGGGCGCGGGCAATACAAAGACGCTGACGCTGACCGCCGGAGACGTTGCTGCCGCCCTGTTCAATCCAAGTGTCATATCCATCGGGGAATTCACGGATAAAACCATCGGCCTGCGCCAAGCGGCAGGCTTCTACTAACTCTTCGTCCGTGGCGTTTTCGTTACCCCAACGGAGGTTTTCCTTAATACTGCCGGAAAACAGCACATTCTTTTGCAGTACCATGGCAACATTTGTGCGGAGAGTATCCAAATCGTAGTCCCGCACATCTACGCCACCAACCTTCACCGCACCGCTTTTCACATCATACAGGCGAGGAATCAGTTGCACCAAGGTGGATTTACTACTGCCAGTGCCACCCAAAATGCCAATGGTCTCCCCAGAACGGATGGAAAGGCAAATATCGTCCAGCACGGGCTTTTCCGCCTCACGGGCATAGGAGAACACCACATGGTCAAATTCGATGCTACCATCGGAGAGTTCTGTCACAGGGTGTTCGGGATTGCGGATTTCCGTCTCCTCATCCAAAACCTCCACCACGCGCTCCATAGACGCGCGGGACATAATAATCATCATGAAAATCATGGAGAACATCATAAGACTCATGAGAATCTGCATGACAAAAGTGAGCATGCTCATGAGTTCGCCTGTGGTCATGGCAGTGCCACCGCTTTGGATGATGAGTTTCGCGCCCAGCCAGTTAATGACCACCATACTGCCAAAGGCGCAGATGTTCATCAGAGGCCCGTTGAGGGCAATAATCCGCTCTGCCTTGGTGAAATCGCCTGCAATTTTTTGGGAAACGGAGGTAAACTTCTCAATTTCGTAGGGCTCACGGACAAAGGACTTCACCACACGGATGCCACGGATATTTTCCTGCACCACGCTGTTGAGTTTGTCGTAAGTCTTAAAACCACGGCGGAAAATGGGGTTGACAAAGCGCATAATCAGCACCAAACCCACCGCCAACAGGGGAACGGTGTAGAGAAACACCGTGGCAAGTTTTGCGTTAATGGAGAAGGATGCCACAATGGAGAAAATCATCATAATGGGGCTACGCACCGCCACACGAATGATCATCATAAAGGAGTGCTGAATGTTGGTCACATCCGTGGTAAGTCTCGTTACCAAGGAGGCGGAGGAGAATTTATCCACATTGGAGAAGGAATAATCCTGCACCTTGTGGAACATCTCTTTGCGCAAATTCTTGGCAAAACCTGCCGATGCGATGGACGATGTTTTACCGCACAGCGCGCCAAAGAACAAACTTAAAAGACAGCACACCACCAATGCAACGCCCATTTTCAGGATATATCCCATGTCGCCCAGTTCCACACCAAAGTCGATGAGGTCCGCCATAAGCAGGGGGATGAGCACTTCCATGACCACCTCTAGGGATACCAGCAGGGGGGACAGCAGTGCTTCTTTTTTATATCCGCCCACAAAGCGGGCTAGTTTTCGTATCATAGGGCATCTTCCTCCTGTTCTGTGCAGAAAGGCGGATGAGGTTCCGCCTTGCCCTCGGTGAGATTTTCTGTGGCTTTTTGCAAAAGACGGAAAAATTCCGCCTCCTCTTGGGGTGTCATGCCACGAAAGATTTTTTCCTCTGTTTTGCGGATGTTATCCTCAATTTTATGACGGATTTCCATGGCCTTTTCCGTCAATACGATTTTTTTGCAACGGCGGTCACCATCATCGGTCTCAAAAAAGAGAAAACCCTTGGCTTCCAACCGCTGTAATACCCCCGAAATGCTGGAATGGCGCAGACCCAAATCCTGCTCCACATCCTTGGCGTAAATGGGGGTGTCTCCCGCCAAAACTCTGCGGGAAAGATACATGAGTAAATACCCTTGGGAAACGGTAATGCCCAAGGCTTCATGGTGTTTGTGTATTTCCTGCGCAATGGCGTGTTCCGCTTGGCGGAATAGCCGTCCCACATGCTGAATTTGTCGCATGTTCCACCTCGAAAAAAGTAGTACGCCACCCTAATTAGGTAGCGTACTACATAATAGCAAATTTTCCCTACAAATGCAATACAGTAGGGGGCATTGTTCACAGTTTATTTTAAAGGAAGCCCCATCATAAGATGCTCATGCCAAAGGGGAGAGGAGAGGGTGCGGTAGACCTTCTCCATATTGTCTTGGGAATGCTCCACCTCGCGGGCCAAACAACCTGCCATTTTCTCCGCAAATGCCAGATTTTCTTCCCCGTGGCAAAGGCAAAGTCTCCGTACTGCCATGACCATCAACACCGCAAAACGGATTTTCGTATCCACACGCCCATCGCACACCGCTTTGGGAATGTAATGCCCCAGCCACAAGGTGAGTAAATGCTCTAGTACATAGGGACAGTTTTCATCCAATTTTGCCCCATCACGGGCGGTAAATATGGTGGCTTTTAAAAGATTTTCCCAATCCTCTGCCAAATGCTCCAAGGAGGAAAGCAGTTCCCGCTCCGCAAAATAGGAACAGCCCTTCTTCCGCGCCCGCTTGGTTGCAAGCAGTTGCCGTCTGCCTTGGGGCGCATATGTAAACAGATGAATAAGAGGTTTACATAATGCATATTCACCCTCGTCCAACAAGGGTTGCACGCGACGGGCAAATTGCAGTAATAGCGCCATGCGGTCATAGATATTCAGTTCTCGATGTTGCACCAATCTCAGACAGAACTCACGGATTTCCAAGAGTGCAAAATACTCCTGCGGGTCAATGTCATTGGGGGACGAGAGAGGCTCATCGGTCATTTCCTCTTCATAGGTGATGGCATCTGTCCCCTCCAAGGCAAGTCGCGCCATCTCGGGGCAGGAGAGGGACACATGAATCTCCCGCGTCAGTCCGTATTCCTCCAAAAAGCGGGGATGACTGTGGCAAATGTGGCACAGGGCCTCTTCCCCTGATGCCCGCACCAAGGGACACAGACCACCTTCCTCCAACAGAGGGCAAACTCCATCCTTGGGGGCAAGATACCACTGCCCATCGATTTTCTTCATGGTCTCACGGATGCGCGCACCCAAGGGGTCGGGGTAATTTTCGTAGTATTCCACATGGGCATCATCAATGGGAATCAGCCACCCTTGCCTACAGCAGTTGTCGCTACAATCCTCAGCGATGCACTGAAAATCCTTATAAAAATGCGGGTATCTCAGCTTCATATCCACCGCCCCTTTCTGCAAGGCTATCATAGCACTTAGGGGCGCTTTTCGTCAATTAAAACAGAAAAAGCAGTGTGAAAAATAACCCCATACTCCCAGCGCCTGCCAAAAATGAAAGAACTTTGCCGTATTTTGCCAAATAGGACGCATTGACCGCATACCCCGCTTGACGAAGTAGTTCCTCTTCTGATACTCCAGTTACCCCATCTTTCAGGATAAAGACCGCCTCTTCAAACACCGCATCCCCACGGGGACGCACCAAAACCGCTTCCTTGGAAATTCCTTTCACCATCGTCATCCCTCCCATGGTGAGTATTCCCAAAGAAAGGAAACCTATGCAAAAAGACCCGCCACTCATAGGTGGCGGGTCTTTATGTAGCCTTATTTTTTCAGTGCGTCCAAGTCGATATCCCAACCATTCAGGGAATCGTCATTGTCAATCCATTCCTGCACCATGGTCACATGGTACTCCGTGGGAGTACGGCGGATGACCACCTTTTCAATGCCTGCGTTAATAATGGTGCGGCGGCACATGGAACAAGAGGTTGCCTCGGGAAGCAAATCCCCCGTCTTGGCATCAATGCCTACCAAATACATGGTAGCGCCAATGCATTCGTTACGGGAGGCGGAGATAATAGCATTGGCTTCCGCGTGGACACTGCGGCACAGTTCATAGCGCTGACCGCTGGGCACACTCAGTTCTTCACGGATGCAACGACCCAGTGTGGTGCAGTTACAGCGACCGCGGGGCGCACCGTTGTAGCCAGTGGCGATGATTTCATCGTTGCGCACAATAATGGCGCCATAGCAGCGGCGCAGACAGGTGCTGCGACCAATGACCGTTTGGGCAATATCCAGATAGTAGTTTTCTTTATCGACTCGTGCCATAATCCCACTCCTTTTATGTCTTTACTTAGGTATCATAGCATATTTTCCCGCCACCTGCAAGTGTCTTGCGGTAGGGGAGAGAATGTTGTATAATAAACCTAGAAATGAGGTGACGGAATGAAAGGCCGAATCTTACATCTTATGGTGGTAATTGCGCTTCTTTGCGCCATCACTCTGCCCGCTTCGGGTCATACATCCAAACTGTTCTTCGTGGCATGGAATGATACTTTGCCCCTCACTCTCCCAGGGGAAGTGATGCCCTATGAGCAAGATGGCACAGTTTTCGTCCCCCATACCATCTTCGATTTGACCATGGACGGCATCACCGCCACCTTCCATGCAGAGCGCAATACCCTTACCCTCCTCAGCCGTAGCCAGCGCCTCATCTTTGACCTGACGGAGGGTCGCGTGACCGATGAAAACGGCGTCACCCGCCAAGCCCAGTGCATTCTGCGGGATTCCACAGCCTTTGTACCCCTAGAATTGTGCGCCAATTATTTTGGACTTTCCGCATCGCTTCTCAAAGGCGCTAATGACTACACTGTAGTGCGCCTCACCAACGGGCAGGAGATTTATGATGATGCCCATTTCCTCCCCAAGACAGAACAAATCATCGCCTATCGTGTGGATGGTTACGAGGGTGGGCAGACGCCCGATCTCCCCTCAGGCGACCAACTTCCTCCCACTGTGTACCTCACAGCATTCGGTGTGGAACACGCCACCATCGCCATGGATGTTTTGTCCAATGTGACCATTCCTCTGACGGTGTTCTTCACTGCCGATGAAATTCTGGAAAACCCCTCGCTTGTCCGCACCGCCAGTGCCAAGGGCTACATGGTGGGACTCACAGTAGGTCAGGGGGAAACCGATGTATCTTCCGCCCTCCGCCGTGGTAACGATGCCCTGCGCCTTGTTGCGGGCCATAAAACCCTTTTGGCATGCCTCACCCAAGAACAAAGCCAAGGCATAGAGGGCTACTGCATCATGGATCGAGACTTAGTGGTTCCCACCACCACTGCCATGCAGTTGGAGGTGGAAAGCATGGTGCTTTGTACCGATACTTGCCGTTTGGATATTCAAATGCTCACCGTGGTCAATGCCCGTTTCCGCCCCTTGCGGGAAACATCCCCCTTCCGCATCATCCCCGCAGCATAATCCATGGAAGATAACACCGCAATCACAGGGGTCATCTTATGAAGAAAAAAGTATTCACCATATCTCTTTGCGCCATCCTCATTTTGGCGTTAGCCATCGGCGTGTTTTGGTATTATCATCCAACTTACTACCAATTCAATGACCGCTTTGTGCTTGGTAGCACCGCCGATGAAATCACAGAAAAATATGGCGAATTTTCCGTGGTGCGCCGTAATGAAGCGGGCGAAATGTTCTGCGGGGTATATAAAATTCGAGATAACACCCCAGAACTGGTGATGAGTTATGACGATTCCCTTTGGTATGAAATCTACTTTGAAAACGGAATTGCCGTAAGTGTCAGACTACAAGAAGGTTGGTACGGCGGATAACTTTGGCACTTGAAATTTTCGGAGATGGTATTTTGAAAATAATGTTAGCAAGCGCCCTTGGTGCTACACGAAAGGTAAATGGAACGAAAGTACCTTCCGTCTTAATTGAGCGAAATGGATTTTTGGACAGATTAAAATCCATTTGGCCACAGAATGCGAACGTGTTAATCATTTGTGGAGACCCTAGTGACCATGCAAAGAATGATATTCTGTGCAAAAATTTAGCAGAATCTTTTACTATGAGCGGTTTAAGCATCTCCTGCATTGACAAGTGTGATAACAGAAACCCTAATGCCGTTGATAACCTAGAGGGGGTTGGTGTTCTCATTTTGGCAGGAGGGCATGTGCCAACACAAAATCGTTTTTTGAAACAACTTCGATTGAGAGAACGCCTGTCCAATTATCATGGAATTGTTGTGGCATGGAGTGCTGGCTCTATCAATTGCGCAGACATCGTTTATGCTGGCCCAGAATTTGAAGGAGAGGCACTTGACCCGCTTTATGAACGTTGGATTACTGGACTTGGAATCACAGACATAAATATTTTTCCACATTTCCAAAAACTGAAAGATGATTATTTGGATGGTATGCGCTTAATTGAGGACATTACTTTTGCTGATAGCATGGGACACGAGATAGTGGCATTGAACGATGGAAGCTATATCATGATTGATAATGAACAAACAGTATTATACGGAGAAGCATATCTGATGAAAGACGGACAGATAGCACAAATATGCAAGGAAGACGAGTGCTTACACTTGCAATAAAACAAGCACGTGAATGATTGCCATGAACAAAACAGCGAAAATTGTATTGATTGTATTATCCGTTGCGATTGTTTTCCTAATAGGTGTTTGCCTTTTTGTTGGCGCCCTTTGGAATGGCGCATTTAACTTGATACAGCCAAAGGAAATTAAAACTTATCATGGCCCCGAAGGAAAGTATTCACTTGTTTTTGAACAAATGGGTGACCCTCAATGGCCCTTTGGCCCAACAGATGTCAGACTAACACTCAAAGACCATAATGGTAAAATTATTGAGCGTGTGTCCACTCAACTTTTCGATGATGGGGCCAATGCGGGTGAACACAACATCGCATCTATTTCGTGGGACGATGATGTGGTCACCGTTGTTCTTAGAGCTTCTGAAATGGAAGATAAAAAAGTCTCGTTAGGATATCATAAGAATTAACCAAATCAGAATTTTACGTTAAATTATACGATATATAGTAAAAAGCAACTGCTGGTTGACACATTGAAAGCCCTCGGTTGGTGGTATGTAACCGTGCTTTTTGATACAATAAGGATGCGATGAAGTACGGTGCTTTACGAAAGTTTCAAGCGAGGTGTTTATATGATTTTAGCAGATAAAATTATTAGATTACGAAAAAAGAATGGTTGGTCGCAGGAGGAACTTGCTGAAAAGGTGAACGTTTCTCGTCAAGCCGTTTCAAAGTGGGAGGGTTCGCAAACCGTTCCCGATTTAGAAAAGATATTGCAACTTTCCGCATTGTTTGGAGTTACTACAGATTATCTTTTGAAAGACGAGATTGAGGGCGAAAAAACAACAACCGATACTTCTTCGGATACGACAATAAAAAGAATCTCAATAGAAGAAGCAAATACGTATATTGAGCAAAGGAAGAAAATATCATGGCATCTTGCGCTTGCTACATTCCTGTGTATTCTTTCTCCAATCACAATTATGATATTAAGTATTTTAGCTGAATTGCCCAATCCTATCGTAACAGAAACTACTGCTGGTGCTGTTGGGTTAACTGTTCTTTTTGGCTTCCTTATTTGCGCAGTGCCTATCTATATTTACAGTGGCTTCAAAAATCAGCCTTATGCGTTTCTTGATAAAAACATCCCTTTTGAACTTGAATATGGTGTTAAAGGGTTTGTTACAGAAAAGAAAAATGCTTTCAGACCAACTTATATTGCTTATAACATAATTGCAACGTGTGTATGTATTTTTTCGGTTGTTCCCCTGGTGTTATTATCTTTTACGGAGAATGAGATACTTGTTGCGGTGGCCCTTGGCTTGCTTATGGTTATCGTGGGCATAGGCGCAGGAACGTTTATTGTGGCAGGAACGCAAAACGCAAGTATGCAGAAACTTTTGAAAGAAGGAGAATTTACAGAGAAAGAGAAAAAGAGAACGGGCATAAAAGAGGTTGTTGGAGGTTGTTATTGGGGTGTCTTGACTGCAATATACCTTGCTTGGAGCTTTCTTGCAAATCAATGGCAGATCTCTTGGTTGGTGTTTGCAATAGGTGGCGTCTTGTTCCCAATAGTAATGTGTATTTGCAACCTTATCTCAGACAAACAAAAGAAAGATTAAAACCAATTCCAATTTTGAAATTGCCATAAAAGCACTAAGCCCTCTCTTTGTCGGTTTGACAAGGAGAGGGCTTTTGTGTCTCAAAACGATATAAAGGAATCCAAAGGGCAGACTTACCAAGAAAAATATGGCGCAACGCGGAATCGCAGAAAAACGAAAAAAGGTGTTGACAATATGGCGCCTTTCTGTTACAATACAATCCGTTCCGCAGAGCAATCTGCAGAAAAGAATATGGGGGTATAGCTCAGCTGGGAGAGCGCTTGAATGGCATTCAAGAGGTCAGCGGTTCGATCCCGCTTATCTCCACCAAGAAGAGGCCTGAAATCGAAAGATTTTGGGTCTCTTTTTCTGTGAAAAACAAGAAAGGTCGGAGATTTGGGAACTATTATTACATTTCTGCGAAACGCTGAATTTGACGAAACTGTTTATGCCAGAGTTAGTACCAGAATTGTGCCAGAAATAGGATAGCACACAATGGACAGAATGTCATGTTATCTCGTTTTGGCAGGCTGATAATCTTGTCAGCTCATTTGACTAAATCCTCTTCTTTGGTATGGTCACAAGGGAATGCATTGCTGAACTTCTCAATGGCATCTTGGCGGATGGATTCTTGCACGTGGAGATAATGCTGGGTCATGTCTGTGTCCGCGTGTCCTGCGATGCTCTGGATTGTTTCCATCGATACGCCGAGCGATTGAAGCATACTGACGTAAGTATGACGGCAACTATGGGGCGTGAGCGTTCGGACTTCCGGGATTACTTCTAGCGCTTTGCGGAACTGATTACGGAAGTAGGAGGGGTTGCAAGGGTTATCTTTCTTTCCTTCTTCCCAAATGTACTTCTTATTCGTTTGACGCAGCGCTACGGCACACCATCGCAGACTTTGAGGAACCGGAATGGTGCGGTAACTGTCCCGGGATTTGGGCAAGCCGACCACAGGCGTCCCTTTGCACATATTTACGGCCTGTTCGATTTTGATGGCAGAGCCGTCTTCAGCGATATGTCTGGGCTCCAGCGCCAAGAGTTCCTGGCTGCGCATGCCCGTACCAACCAATAGACGAGTGCTATATCCGATGCGATTTTTGGGAAGCTTTTCCATGAGGATGGAGACCTCTTCGGCGGTAAAAGCTTCCTTTTCCTTCGGTTTTTCACGATATCTCATCTTTTCCACGAGTCGAACCGGATTGCGCCGGATAAGGTCGTTTTTCTCCGCCAGCGACATGATTTGGTACATCATAGCGCGGTATTTGCTGATACTCGATGTAGAGAGGCCGTCTTGTTGCATTTTTTTGAGCTTCATCTCAATATTAAGAGGTTTGATATCGCTAATTTTCATTTGAGAGAAGTCTGTCTTCAGGGCGCGCAATGTGTAGCGATACGCCTCTTGCGTCGTGGGGGAGATATTGTCCTTATGCGTTTCAAACCAGAAATCAGCCCATTCGTCGAAGTAGTAGACAGTATCGACATCAAGACCTTCAGATTTGGCATTTTGATAGGCACGTGCTTTTTCTTTGACCTCTTTTTGGCTGCGCGCGTAAAAACTCTTATATTTGCGCTTGCCATCAGGACCTCGGCCGATCATCAGCGTCAACTCCCACGTCTTGTTGGGTCTTTGCCTAAGACTACCCTCGCCATTGGACCTTCGTTTTGCCATATATACTCCTTTCTCTGGCACACGATGTTTTGCACTCATATTGTACCATGTTCATGTTCGTTTTTAAAGTGCCTTGGACCGCTGAAAGTAGAAAACAACATGGATGGTATAGTTAGCCATCGAAAAGTTTAAATGTGCCCTTGAAACCGTACCTTCTGAGTTTGACTTTCTTTTTTTGGAGAGCCTCTTTATCACTGGCTTCGTATGCTGTAAAGTACCAGATTGTTGAAGGATTAATTTTGCTAATGATTTTTTTGATATATACGCTGTCCGCTTTTCCATAACTGAAACCATATGAGTAAACTCTGTCAACGCTGAAATCTAACTTCTTGAAAAACTGTTCATATTTCTTTAGTGGTCTTTCGGTGTTTTTCTTAAATGACATAAGCATTTCGTTGAGAGAAGATGCCATTATAAAAGGGCTGCCGTGATTATTGCTAAATTGGGCATATGAGACGTTTTCTTTTTCATGTCCCCATACAAGCTTTTGACCAACTCTATTGTGAATGTGTATCACTTTCGGAATTTTGTATAGCCGTTGCAAAGTTTTGGTGTAATTAAAAGTCATGAATTGTGCATCGGATTCTGAGAATAATTTCGCCAAATGATCTTTTGGAGCGTATATCCCATTATCGATTTCTTTTTGAATGCCGTTCAGCCAGAATCGAAAGAATTCTTCCCACCACTTTGAACTATCAATAAAAACGTCTGTAAGGGCGTCAAGGTACAGAAGGTGCTGCTCCATCAATTTATGATCTTCTTCTGGAGTTTCATTTTCCTTGTGATTTGGACGTGGGAGTTTTTCGTCAAAATCAATTAATGCAAGTGCTTCTTCGAAATTATGCCAATCACATCCTGCTGCTCTGTCCATTGTGTTGAGCAAAATTTCAGCTGCAAATTCATCTAGATCAATATGTTCAATGCCTTCCAGGCAGATAACTTCGTCACGATGTTCGAGAGCATTAGGGTACTGCTCAATTATAAACGATCTGAAATCGTTATATTCTGAAGGTATTCCGTGTGCAAGATCAAAACCGTTGCCAAATATAAATAACGAGCTCATATGGCCCTCCTTTCCACCAGTTATTAAACATTATACAATATAATTGGTCCAATAAACAGCACTTATTTACAAAGGCGCGTGAAGACTTGTAGCTGAGCCGATGCCGAAGATGGCATCGGCTCATTTTTTTCACTCTGTGACGATAATGACGGTATATGTGCCAGGGCTTAGGTATCGTCATTACCGTCACTATCGTCAGACGCTTTAGTCAGATTCAGCGTGCGTTCTTTTCCCGATCTTTGATAACTATACTGAATGCCAAACTCGTGTTGAAGGTAATTCTTCTGCGGATTGAGCAGTCGGGTGAGTGCGTTGGCGGACTTAATCTCCAGGTTGTCCGTCCTGGCGGAAAGTTTCGTCATCAGGTCGGATGCTGTTCCGTGAAAGACGCCTACTTCAGAGAGAAAGTCATTGATTTCATTCAGCAGTTTGTCGCGTCTTTCGATACGCTCGTTTCCAACATAACCAAGAAAATGCCACGCGTGGGTGTATTCGTCGAAAATGAGGCGCATATGCATGTCCCTGATATCTCGACCGGTGACAAAGAGCTCTGCACGGTTGTCGTCGCGGTCATCCTTAATCAAGACCATAGAACCATCAACACCGCCGCTGAGACCGGTGGTTCCACTGATCATCGAGAAAGGATCGTCGGCGCCTTCTTTTCGGGTGTGATGCACCAACAACATGGTGATACCAAAGCGATCAGCTAGAGCTTTCAGCCGAGTAATAACCTCATAGTCGCCTGCATAGCTATACTGATTAGAGCCCGGCAGCCGGACTTTTTGCAGCGTATCTACGATAACGAGCTGGACGGTCGGGTTTTCTGTGAGAAATCCGCTAATCTGCTCCTCCAGGCCTTTGCCCAAGAGTTCCGCCTCCGTAGCGAACCAAATATTACCGGTTTCGCCACCGCTGACTTTTGCCAGTCGGTTTTGAATGCGTTGGCGGGTATCTTCAAGACTAATATAGAGCACTCCACACTTCCGAGACGGGAACTCCCACACGTTCGCACCACAGGAGACTTGGTGCCCCAACCAGAGAACCAACCAGGATTTGCCAATCTTAGGAGCGCCGGCCAAAATATAGGTGCCTTGACCCAAGAATCCGTCAATCACCATCTGCGTAGGTTCAAACTGCGTATCCAACAGTTCGTCCCCGCTGATGACATCCAGAGTCGTAATCTTGATCTGCAGGGCGCGGCAAATGCGCTTGATGGCTGCAGCCCTGTTCACAAAATGCTCAAGTTCCATGACATAATCAACAATATCACCGTGTGCCTTACAGCTCGGGCAGGACCAGTGGTCATCGTATACGGCGCATTGTTCATTGCAATGGGGGCAGGTTCCCAGCGCAGGCTCCCAGAAGGGGAGCCCGGCTACTTTAAGGAAATCAATAAGGCGAGGTTTGATTTGTGCATACAAGGTATCTTCGTTTGCCATCAAAATTTCCTCCCGTTATTCATCGATTTGCGAATTCATCCACTTCAAAAAGCGATCTCGAGGGCAGAGAAGGCGGTGTCCGATTTTCAAGGCCGGGAAATTTTTGGCGTGCAGGAGGTTATAAGCCCCGGAACGGCTGATCCCCAAGACCTTGCAAAGATCTTCCGCCGTCAAAGACAGGGGAAGTTCGTCGTAGTTACGATACATATTCTTACTCATGTGTACATTATCCTTTCGAAGTTTCATATGTTTTTCTCAATAGAGAAAGCTTAAAGGCGAAGCCGATTGAGCACCGCTCAACTCGCCTCCCTTGTAAATATTGCGAGGGAGGCGAGGTAGGGGTTATAGGGGAGGTGCCCCTCCCCTGAAGCGCCGCATGTTTGCGGCAGTGCTTGCTAACAAAACGCAAGTGATAGGATCGAGGTATTATTGGCCTTCGAGCAATTCGTTGGCTTCCGAGATGAGATCCTCGAGAGCTACAGTCGGACGTTCGGTGTAGGATTCCGGGAAATCATCCGGAATCATCGTTTCTGTAGACGAGGGAATCGGGAGAGAAGCGCAAATCTCAACTGCTCCATCGGGCACACGATTCCAAGCAACCAACCATTTAGCACCTTCATAACACCATTGGCTTCTGGGAATAGCGAAACCGACATATCCGCGCTTAGGATAATAGCGCAATTTAAGGGGGCGTTTATCCAAGGTGTGACCCAAAACGAACACAGCCGCATATCGGCCGCGACCGTAAAGAAGACTGTCGAGTACAATGACTTGGACTCCGGTTTCTTCCAGCGGATACGCATAGTGGCGTGCGTCGCGGCTATTGCGGTATCTTCCAGGCTTGATGCGCATAAACGGTTGAACATCTGGTCCCAAGGCAACGATCTCGCAGTACTCCTTAAGCAAGGATTGGGTCGTCGCAAGGAGAGAATGGTAACGAGGGTTGCTTTTGACTTCGGCGGTCAACTTGGCCAGCTTTTTTTGAGCATCCTCGAGCGCTGCAGTCTGTGCTGCAAGACGCCGCTTGAGGCTCAAAATTTCGTTGTTTGCATAGGACTCCGCATCCTCGGTGTTGTACGGACAACTATGCAACAAAAGGGAAAAACCCTCTTTGCGGGACAAACCATTTCGATCACAGAAATTGACAAACGAGCTTACGTCCTCGACAAAGACTCTAAGGTTAAACTGGGTCGTGCTTTTGGGGTGGTCAACAACCACCTCAGGCTGTGCTTCTTTACGAGAAGCGCTGAAAGTCTTGTATTGACCTTTTGCCAAGGCTACGTGAAGCGGAATAGCGCGAATAGTGTCGTACACAGCTTTGGTGGCAGGATGAAGTGCATGGGCGTGATAAACAATTCCGCTCTGCATGATCATTTCAAAACCTGCGTCCTGAAAAACACGGGTCCAGGCCACAACATGGCGGTATGCGTCACGATAAGTTCCTTTTACGCTCTCAAGCACCGCGAGTTGCGGCATGACATACGGTGCTTCCTTACCAAAATACTCTTCCGTGTAAATGTTTTTGCCAGAGATGTGTTTGGAATAAAGGGGACGCAGATCTTCAGCGTAGGATTTTGCCAGAAAGGCGACATGACTATCCCAGTCATACAAAGCGTAGATTTTAAAATTGCGAATCGGGGGCGAATGTTGTTTTTTCATTGTTTCCTCCAATTGTGAAACGGTTCTGCGCTGTTGGCCAAGCAGGCACAGAAAAGATTTGATGCTGTTTAGTGCTGATCAGTACTTACGAGTTCATTTTACGACACTGAGTATTGCAAAAAAAGTGGGGGTCTGGTATACTGGTAGTAAGACTTACGAAGCGGAGGAAAATTTTGTGAAAAATTTTTCAAACATTGATTTTCAGAAGATGCGTGAACGAGAAACGCAACTGCTAAAAGAGCTGGATGAGCTGAAACACCTTTGTTTTGGCATGTATGCCAGAGTTCCCGCGAATCTGGATACACTGACAGATAATGAAGCTGTGATGGCAGTATGTGAGATGTCAAAGCAGCTTGCGCAGGAGAGCGTTGGCGATTCTAAGAATGATGAAAAGTACCGCTTTTTCCGGGCGTTTTATCAAGCAGTTATTTTTTATTTGTTAGATCAGTGTAATGAAGTGGATCAAATTCTGTTGTCTGTGAGAAAAATTGCTGCAACCTATGACGCGGATAATTTTGAGCCTGCGAGCAATACGACATTTCACTACATGATGGACAACATCAGAAACAGTATTTTAAATGGCCGGGAAAGTGTTTTTGCTACGAACTGCATAAATAGTTACCAAGAATTTGAGGAGTGCTATGAACATCAAATGGAACCCACAAATTTCTTTAATGTAGTACGAAATGGCTTAAACTCTTATGCAGATAAGCAGGCATACAGTTGCATTGCAGATGAAGATGTATTTAATCGGATCATTAGTGTTGTCAACGAAGCATGCAACGAAGTGTATTTTACGGTGTATCAGGGGTTGGAAGAGTAACATGAAAGAGGGACAAGCAAGAAACCTTGCAAGATTGCATGGGATCAATCAAACCATGCACGAAGACATTGTTGATGACATTTTCAGCAGAGAAAGTTTGATTTTGGAGAAATTGCTTAATAAATTTGAGAAAATAAAAGCGGAAACCGGAAGGTGCGAGATCGATATCAAGGAGATTATTTCATTCTCGATGATACGTTCGAAAATGATTAACTCAGATAATGCGCGAAACACAATTAAAACTGTTATCCACAACAAAATGAACAATTTGCGTGCTGCACCAGAGGAAAAATGCTCAAAAAGGACATCCTTTACCATTGAAGAATTACTGGCATACTGTGAGTTGCTGGGAAAAAATCCAGAAGCTGTTTTAATTCAGGAGGCGCCTGCTGCCTTTGTGCTTCCTGTTCAGTACTGCAACGAAGATCAGGTGCAATTATATTTGGCAAACGCGAAGAAATCCGAGGAGATTGCTTATCCGATCCGGATACCTTTATTCAGTGCTCCTATCGTTGGAGTGAGCATGGACGCCTATTTCACAGCAAGCTCAAGAAGAACGTTAGAAGATCAAGTGGCAGGCTGCCGACCGTTAGAAGTAGGGAAAAGTAATTTGCCAAAGTATAACACATCAAACACGATGTCATCTCGAGGAGAGAAAGTTGTTCAAATTAAAACGGTTCTCACGACAAATGTGTTTGAATCAAACAACAACGAAGGCAAGGACTCTGAAAGATTTGTTTCACATAAGAGCACAAATGACGGCAATGATGTCAATGCATATTTGCGATATACTGCAAGGCGTTTTCTGGGCAAATGTAAGGAGTTGTACGAGGAAAGAAAAAAGTACATGTCTAACTTCGATATTTTCACTTCTGAGGATTTGTTAGGGAGGTATTGTGCTACCGATTGGTCGAAGGCGCTTGATAACTGGATTGAGAAATACAGTGGCGAAATTCAACAAACCTCACGCAAGGAGAAGTATGGAAAGTCATCCTTTGAGTTGTCCAAATCGGACATTTCCAGCAGATAAAGGGATAGCGTGTGCCCACATGCCGTTACGCATGTGAAAATTTTGTTTTGCAGCAAAAATCGTGCGAATTTATAATTTTTCCCTTGTGCCATTCGACGCTTTCTGCTATAATTAAATACAACGCTGCCTGCGGCGCTGTAATAGTGCCGGCAGCTGGATACGTACACGAAAAGCCCTGCCGAAAGCAGGGCTTTTGTTATACTGGAAGGAGAAAGATTATGGCAGTTAGTTATAAGAAACTCTGGAAACTTCTCATCGATAAGGATATTAAGAAAAAAGACCTCAGCGCTAAAGCTGGCGTCAGCCCCGCCACTATCACAAAAATGGGCAAAGGCGGCCACGTTACCACAGAGGTGTTGGTCAAAATCTGCGCTGCATTGGATTGCAAAGTAGAAGATATCATGGAAATAGTGGAAACTCCCCAAAAGAAGTAACAACAAGGCAAGCATTGTATGCACTTAATTATGGGAGAAATGCACTATGGAATTGATTAATAATATTACGAGAACCCTACGAGACGATCTGTCTGTTGTAATAAAGAACGAAAGCAAGCTGTCCATTGCCGCAGCCTGCTTCTCAATCTATGCCTTTCAGGCACTGAAAGAACAACTGCAAAATATTGAAGAACTGCGGTTTATCTTTACTTCTCCGACCTTTGTTACAGAGAAGACAAAGAAAGAAAAGCGGGAATTTTACATTCCACGTTTGAGTCGCGAACGCAGTTTGTATGGCACTGAATTTGAAGTAAAATTGCGGAATGAGCTCACCCAAAAAGCAATTGCAAAAGAATGTGCCGAATGGATCCGCCAGAAAGTCACCTTTAAGTCTAATATCAGTGATAAAACCATCCAGGGGCATCTTATTGTTGATGATCTTGGATACACCCCGATTAATAGTTTTACATCTGTCGAGCTTGGTTGCGAAAAAGGCAACATCATGAGCACAACAATCGTGAAGGATCGGTCATTAGGTCAAATGCTGCTCCAAGACTTTAATGAAATTTGGAATAACAAAGCAGTTCTTCAGGATGTTACGGCTGAAATTATTGACAGTATTTCTACCGCATATAATGAAAATTCTCCAGATTTCATTTACTTTGTAACCCTGTATAACATTTTTAGCGAATTCCTGGAAGACATCTCTGAAGATGTTCTTCCTAACGAAGCAACGGGCTTCAAGGACAGCAAAATTTGGAACATGCTTTACAACTTCCAAAAAGATGCTGTTCTTGCCATCATCAACAAGTTGGAAAAGTACAATGGTTGCATTTTGGCTGACAGTGTCGGCCTTGGCAAAACTTTTACTGCCCTGGCAGTAATTAAGTATTATGAAAATCGCAACAAGTCTGTGCTTGTACTGTGCCCCAAAAAGTTGACGAACAACTGGAATACTTACAAGGATAACTATGTCAATAACCCTATTGCCAGTGACCGTTTGAATTACGATGTTCTGTACCATACAGACCTAAACCGGACGCACGGCAGATCCAATGGCCTGGATCTGGATCGTTTAAACTGGAGCAATTATGATCTGGTGGTTATTGATGAATCTCACAACTTCCGCAACGGCGGTAAGGTTTCTGGCGGAGATGATGAGAAACAAAATCGTTATCTAAAACTTCTGAACAATGTTATCCGCAAAGGCGTTAAAACAAAGGTTTTGATGTTGTCTGCGACTCCGGTAAACAACCGCTTCAATGACCTTAAAAACCAAATTGCATTGGCATATGAAGGTCATACTGATGTTGTTGATGAAAAGTTGAATACCACGCGCTCTATAAACGAAATCTTTCGAAATGCACAGCGCGCGTTTAATACTTGGAGTCAATGGGATCCTGCAGATCGAACAACGGCGAACCTGCTTAAAATGCTGGACTTTGATTTCTTCGAGGTTCTGGATTCCGTAACGATTGCCCGTTCTCGCAAACACATCCAGAAGTATTACGATACTACAGATATTGGCACCTTCCCGGTTCGGCTTCCGCCTATTTCCAAGAGCCCCCGATTGACTGACCTGAAAGATGCTATCAACTACAATGAAATCTTTGAACAGTTGATGCTTCTGACATTGTCAATCTACACACCTTCTCATTACATTCTCCCTAGCAAGATTGAGAAGTACATTGAACTCTTCGATGAAGATACCAGTTTAACTCAGCTTGGCCGAGAAATGGGTATTCGCAGACTGACGGCAATCAACTTGATGAAGCGCATGGAGAGCTCCGTCTACTCTTTTAATTTGACCCTAACCAGAATCAAGGAATTAATTGAGAAAACCATTCAGATTATCGACGCCTACGACAAAAAAGCGACTACCGAGCTCACCCTTACAGACATCACTCAAATGGATGAGTTCGACGGTGAAGATCAAAACGATGATTTGTTCAGTTTTGGCAAAAAAGTGAAAATCGACTTGGGCGACATGGATTATGAATCCTGGCGCAGAAGCCTTGTGAAAGACGCTGAAGTGCTGGAACTGCTGTCTCTTATGGTCGGCGACATTACACCCGAGCACGATAGCAAATTGCAGGAACTGTTTGCTGTATTGCAGGATAAGATGGAGAATCCCATCAACGAAGACAACCGTAAGGTAATTATCTTCACTGCTTTTGCTGATACTGCGGATTATCTATACGAGAACGTTAGCAAGTTCGTGAAAAAGAATTTTGCGTTAGAGACAGCTATGGTTTCTGGCACCGTGGACGGAAAAACCACGGCAAAGAACTTGCGTAGCGATCTGAATACAATTCTAACTTGCTTCTCACCCGTGTCTAAAGATAAGCATCTGCTAATGCCGAATGACAACACTTGCATCGATGTTCTGATTGCCACCGACTGTATCTCCGAAGGCCAGAATCTGCAGGACTGCGACTACCTGATCAACTACGATATTCACTGGAATCCTGTCCGCATTATCCAGCGATTTGGTCGTATCGATCGTATCGGCAGCAAGAACTCCGTCATTCAGCTAGTGAACTTCTGGCCCGATGTTTCTTTGGACGAGTATATCGACCTGAAAGCCAAGGTTGAAACTCGCATGAAGATCGTCAATGTGGCTGCTACGGGTGATGAAAACCTACTTAGCAATGACGAGAAAACCGACTTGGAATATCGCAAAGCCCAACTTCAGAGGCTTCGCGACGAAGTAGTGGATATTGAGGAAATGACCAGCGGTATCTCCATTATGGACCTGGGGCTAAACGAGTTCCGTCTTGACCTGCTGGAATACGTTAAACAACACCCCGACATCGACAAGACCCCTATGGGTCTTCATGCTGTAACTGCCGCATCCGAAGATGCGCCTCCTGGTGTTATCTTTGTACTGAAGAACCGCACTGGTAGCGTCAACATCAACCACCAAAACCGTCTGCACCCCTTCTACATGGTTTATATCAGCAACGAAGGTGAAGTCATCTGCGACCACCTTTCCCCCAAGGAGATGCTGGACAAGATGCGCTACCTTTGCAAAGGCAGAACCGAGCCCATCGCTGAGTTGTACCGCAAGTTCAACGCAGAAACCAATGACGGCAAGAATATGAAGAAAGTGTCTAACTTGTTAGGCCGATCTATCTCCTCCATCATTGAGGTAAAAGAGGAGAGCGATATTGACAGTTTCTTAACAGGACGTCAGGTCAGTTTCTTGTCAGATACTATCAAAGGGTTGGACGACTTTGAACTGATTTGCTTCTTGGTGGTCAAGTCTGCAAAGGAAGCCACTGCCGATAATGACGAATTTCGTCTGGTCGTTGCAGGCAGCAGAGGCTTCGACAACTATGAACGGCTGTCCGAAGAGCTGGACAAGTATCTGGCAGGTAGAAACAATGTTACTATCATTAGTGGCACTGCCAGAGGGGCAGATCGTCTGGGCGAGAAGTACGCTCAGGAGCATGGCTATAAGCTAATGCAAGTACCTGCTCAGTGGGCAACGTATCACCAAGGTGCTGGCCCTATCCGGAACAAACAAATGGTTAAAACAGCGGATGCGGTGCTTGTCTTCTGGGACAACGAATCTACGGGTACTCGCAACATCATTGAGTGCGCGCGAGCAGAAAACATTCCCTGCAAAATTGTAAACATCTGATGTTTGGAGGTGTGTCTGTGTTAAATCTTCCGAAATCTACAGAGATGAATAAGCAACTGCCAAAGAAGGCGATTTATGCCAAATTTCAAATGACTCCGACGGCCAGGACGAAGTTTGACACAGACATCTCCAGAATTAATATCGTTGGAGAAATTTCACCCAATACAATAAGTATTCCCCAAGGGCAAACTGTCAGCTCCATATTTGTGCTACAGGTTATTTTGAAGCAGCGGAATTTTCAGCAAAGTACCATTTCGCAAATCTCGAAGCTAATTGACCAGAATATGCTCCTGATCCTGGATTACAACAATGAGCGAAAATTGGCAATTTACCATTCCAAACTGATTCAAACGGAGTGGGTTCCAGCCGATATCTGCACCATTGAATTTAAGGGCCTGGATTTAGACACTGTTTGGGAGAATCTCATCACGCAGATTGGTGGCATCACCATCCAGCAGGGTAAGACGCTGGATGAGCAGATTGCTGCAGACGAGCAACAGGCAAAGCAAGAAAAGGAAATCACCCGATTGGAAAAGCTTGCCCGAGCAGAAAAGCAACCGAAGAGAAAGTTTGAACTGGTGCAACAGATAAACAAAATGAAAGGCTGAATCTTTTTATGAGAAAGAATTTTTATGAGATGCTCTCGCAGAGAGACTTCGATGCCCAAAAGGAATATTCGACTCTATGGAACTTGTTCTGTGTAGAAAAGTCTTACTATAACGGCTACAGTTCTTATTCGTTAGCAGCATGGGTGGATCTCAAGTTATTTCGCAATTTCCCATTTCGCGGTTCCTTTACATCATTGAAGGAAATGATGGGCGAATTTGGTCTCCACATCCATTCTGCTGCTGATGTAGATAAGCTTTTTCTTTTCTGCGAACTCTTGGCTGCTGTCCTTCCGAGCACGGGCGCACCTTACGATACAAGCTTATTTAATCAAAAACGAACCATTTTTGAAAACATCGGATATATTCTCGAGCACACCAACCATGAGATGAAAAAGGATCCAAATGGTCGCCAGATCATCGTTGAAAAGAATAAGTCTGCCATCTTGGCCGCCCAACTGGTACCTGATACAGCAGTGGCATTTGAATTGATTGAATATAACCATTTTGCAATCAAAGGTCATTTGCCAGAAAAGAAGAGAATTCTCGCCGATATTGCAAACTACATTGAACCTATTTTGAAGAGCAAGACGTTAGGCAATGCTGGGTATAAGCAGCTGGAAAGTGATGCGGGATTTGTTTTTAACAACTTCCATATCCGCCACAATAATAAGGAAGGTGCTAAAGCTCAAGACTATATTGTTGCCCTTGATAGCAAAGAATTAGAAGAATGGTATGACAAAGCCTATGAACTTGCCATCTCTGTCATCATTGTCAACGATTATTTGAGCATTGGCAAAGACATTAAAGATGTTAAAGAAAAATACACATGGAGAACATAGAGAATGGAAGCAATTATTGGCGTAATTGGAACGCTCGTGGGCACTATTCTCGGCTGGGTGCTAAACAACATTTCCCAACGAGGAAAGTTAAATGTATATGTAACTCAATGGTCTGACGATTTTGATTATAATGAGGGTGTTGCGATATCTAATGCAAACGCAATTCAGGAGACATACGGCTATTCATATAAACTGGCAGTGGATATTTACAACAGCAGTGCGGAAACTCGCATTATGCGGGATATTCGAATCGTCTTTAAACGAGACAAAAATGCGTTATACACTATCACGCCGAACTATAAAGCGGACACTAAGACCGTGCATGGGCGTGCGACTCTTACCAGTCATAGTAAAATCGGCACAGTGAATGTCTCTCCCAAATCCGTTGTTTCATACAATTTTTATAGTCATATAAACAACAATCAGGGAGCCACTGATTGTTTCTGGGAAATAAACAACATTGTATTAACCTATAGAAATGAAAAAGACAAAATAATTGTTGTTCCTATCAAAAAAGAGGATTATCACAATTATCGCAAAAATCATTTTGTGGAGGAACGGTAATGGACTGGAATGATGTTTGGAAAATTGTTTTATGTGCTGTTGGTGGAGCAGGAGGAATTGGCGCAATTATCGTGGGTGCTGTCAAATTCTCATCTGACATGATTGCAGACCGGCTATCACAAAAATATGAGGCAAAACTACAAAAGGATTTAGAACACTACAAGGCAAATCTAGACAACAAAATATATATTACTAAAGCCAAGTTTGATGCGGAGTTTGCTCTTTATCGAGATTTAACAAGCAAGTTTTTTGACATGGTTAAAGCTGTTACTACTATGATACCCGCTGGATACGCTGAGTACCCAGCTGATAAGGCAGATCGAGAAAAATATGAGGATGAGCTGTATAATAGAGCACGGAAAACTACAGTTGAAGCGCAAGATACCCTAAATGCAAATATTCCGTTCATCCCGGAAACCTTATACGAAAAGTATGAGGAAATACTAGGACTTTCAAGAGGACAACTTGGTGTCTTTGAATTGCGCTGGAATGTTGGTTATCTGGCAACCGAAGAAGAGAAGAAAAAGTTTTCCCACGAAGACTATCAGAGGTCACGTGATATTCTTACAAAACTATCTAATCTAAACAAGGATCTGCGCACTTACTTAAGCAAACTAGATGTTCTAGAATGAGAGGTATCAAATAATGGATAAACTGAAGATGCATTCCATCAACAAGGTGGATGAGAATATTGAGAAAATCGGGAAGTTGTTCCCGAACTGCATCACCGAGCGAAAGAACGAGAAAGGTGAAGTGGAGTATGCCATCGACTTTGATATGCTCAAACAGGAACTTTCTGCTGTTGTGGTAGAAGGTAACGAAGAACGGTATCAGTTCACTTGGCCCGATAAGAAGAAGTCCATTCTTCTTGCAAATGCTCCTATTGCAAAGACCCTCCGTCCCTGCCGTGAGGAAAGTGTTGATTTTGATAATACCGAGAACCTTTACATTGAAGGCGATAACCTCGATGTATTGAAACTCTTGCAGGAAACCTATCTCGGCAAAATCAAGATGATTTACATCGACCCTCCCTACAATACGGGCAACGACTTCGTATATAACGATGATTTTGCAGAAAGTGCAAATGAATATCTTGCGAACAGCGGCCAGTTTGATGAAGATGGAAACCGATTGGTTAAGAATCTGGATAGTAATGGAAGATATCATACCGATTGGTTGAATATGCTTTACACTCGATTGAAAATTTCCAAAGACTTATTATCTGACGATGGCATTGTGTATATAAGTATCGATGACAATGAGGTAATAAACTTAAGAAAAATTTGCGATGAGATTTTTGGCGAATGTAATTTTATTGCACAGATTGTCTGGAAAAACAAATTTGGTTCTGGTGCGTTGACAAGTGGATTTATTGGTGTGCATGAGTATATTTTAGTTTATTCTAAAAAACCCATTATCAACATAACTAGAACCTTGACTGATGAAGAAAGAGAAAATTACAATAAAACGCGTGATTCAAAATTTGAAACACGTGGAGGCTATGTTACACAGCCGTTGGCTGTAACTACATTTGGTGACAGACCAAATTTAAGATACCCAATAACATATAAAGGACAAGAAATTTGGCCGAACAAACAATGGGTATGGGAAAAAAGCCGAATGCTTAAAGCAATAGAAAATGATGATGTAGTTTTTAATTTGCAAAAAGACGGTTCTTACAATTTAAGGTCAAAAAAATATTTAATTGATGAAAACGGAAATGAAAGACGCGGTAAACCAACTACCATTTATACGGACGTTTATACTCAAAATGGAACAGAAGATATTAGAGTTTTGTTTGATAAGGTGGTTTTTGATTATACAAAACCAGTAAAAATGCTCCAATATCTTATTGACCTAGAGGTTAACAATCAGTCATCTAAAGAAGACTTAATTCTCGACTTTTTCTCTGGTTCCGCTACTACTGCTCACGCTGTTATGCGGTTAAATGCAGAAGATGGCGGAAATCGTAAGTTCATTATGGTTCAGTTACCAGAAGAAACCGATGAAAAGTCGGAGGCATACAAAGCAGGATACAAAAACATCTGTGAAATCGGCAAAGAACGCATTCGTCGTGCAGGTGCTAAAATCAAAGAAGAAAGTCCTATGACCACTGCTGACCTTGATACTGGTTTTCGTGTTCTCAAACTTGACAGCACCAATATGAAGGATGTCTATTACAACCCTGCTGACTATGAAATGTCCATGTTCGATACTCTGGCTGACAACATCAAGGAGGACCGCACTCCCGAGGATCTGCTGTTCCAGGTGATGCTGGATTTGGGCGTTGTTCTTTCCAGCAAGATCGAAGAAAGCACTATTGGTGGTAAGAAGGTATTCAATGTTGCTGACGGCTTCCTGATGGCCTGCTTCGACGAAAATGTTTCTGAAGAAACCATCACGGCCATCGCAAAGCAGAAGCCCTATTATTTCGTCATGCGCGATAGTTCTATGGCTTCCGATTCCGTCGCCACCAACTTCGACCAAATTTTCGCCACCTATAGCCCCGACACCGTAAGAAAGGTTCTGTAATTATGGACAAACTAAAAATGCATACGCCCAACAAGGCAAATGAAAACTTTGCCAAGCTGGCTCAGTTATTTCCCAATGCGGTTACGGAAACTATCGATGCCGATGGCAATGTGGCTTGTGCCATTGACAAGGATGCTTTGATGCAGGAAATCTCTTGCATCGTCGTGGAGGGCAACGAGGAGCGTTATCAATTTACTTGGCCTGATAAGAAAAAGTCTATCCTGCTGGCAAATGCGCCCATTGCAAAGACCCTCCGTCCTTGCCGAGAAGAAAGCATTGATTTTGACGCTACAGAGAATCTGTATATTGAAGGCGATAATCTGGATGTTTTGAAATTGCTACAGGAGACATACTTGGGCAAGATCAAAGTGATTTTCATTGATCCTCCGTATAATACCGGCAACGATTTCGTGTATAATGACAGCTTTGTGGAAGGTAGCGATACATACCTTGCCAATAGTGGGCAGTTTGATGAAGAAGGCAACCGGTTGGTGCAGAACACCGAAAGTAATGGCCGTTTCCACACAGACTGGCTGAATATGATATATCCCCGTCTAAAACTGTCAAAAGACCTTCTTTCCAATGACGGCGTTATCTTTATTAGCATTGACGATAACGAATACGACAATCTCAAGAAGGCTTGCGACGAAGTATTTGGCGTGCAAAATCGCGTTGGCGTCCTTCTTTGGAAGAAGAAAACCAACGGAAACAACATGGGCTTCCTTCCCCCAGTGCACGACTATATCCTTTGCTATGCCAAAGACATCAATGCGATTGTTGATATGGGATATCCTATCACCAAGGAATTCCTTGAAAAGACTTTTTCAAATCCCGATAACGACCCCCGCGGTCCGTGGACAACAACAGACTTGTCTGCGAATCACAAAGGACCCTATTTCCCTATAACGAACCCTAAGAATGGTGATGTGCATTATCCGCCCAAGGGCAGATACTGGGTGTTTAATGAATCAGAGGTACAGAAGCGTATAGCTGATGGTCGGATTATCTTCGGAAAGTCTGGAGACGGTAGACCTGTCCAGCGTGTTTTCGCAACAAATCGTCATTTTTCGAAAATCAGAGCAGACTCTTGGTGGGAAGGAAAAGGTATGAATGAGGACGCTACTAAAGAACTTGCAGACCTTTTTGGTCATGCTAAACTGTTTACTCATCCCAAACCCTCCAAGCTTCTCTCCCATATCCTAAAAATCTGTACAGACAAAAATGACTATGTTCTCGATTTCTTCTCTGGCTCTGCAACGACTGCTCATGCGGTAATTCAGCTAAACAATGAAGATGGCGGTAATCGTAAGTTTATTATGGTGCAATTGCCAGAAGAAACCGATGAAAAGTCCGATGCTTACAAAGCTGGATACAAGAACATCTGCGAAATTGGTAAGGAGCGCATTCGCCGTGCAGGTGCTAAAATCAAAAAAGAAAGTCCTATGACTACTTCTGACCTTGATACTGGTTTCCGTGTATTGAAACTGGATAGCACCAATATGAAGGATGTTTATTACAGCCCTGCCGATTATGAAATGTCCATGTTTGATACTCTGGCCGACAACATCAAGGAGGACCGCACTCCTGAAGATCTGCTGTTCCAGGTGATGTTGGATCTGGGCGTACTACTCTCCAGTAAGATTGAGGAAAGCGCTATCGGTGATAAGAAGGTGTTCAATGTTGCTGACGGCTTCCTGATGGCCTGCTTTGATGAAAATGTTTCCGAAGAAACCATCACGGCCATTGCCAAGCAGAAGCCCTACTACTTCGTCATGCGCGATAGCTCCATGGCTTCTGACTCCGTCGCCACCAACTTCGACCAAATTTTCGCCACTTATAGCCCCGACACCGTAAGGAAGGTGCTGTAAGGTGGTTGGAGAGAAGAAACGCATATATCCAATGGGGGGACGGCAGAATTACAACCCCATTTTTTATTCCGATATTGCGCTGAGGAATTATGTTCGAGCCAAAGAACGGTTTGGTGAATTGGATTTTAGTGCAGATGGGTTTGAAGAAGACCTGAGTTTTGATGTATTTATCGAACATTCAATATCAACCATCATTTTTTCGACAATGTGCATTGAAGCATATCTCAATGATTATGCAGCAGCCTGCCTTGGGGATGATGAGTTTTATGGCTACTTTGACAAATTATCAATCGAGGGGAAGTTTGCTCTTGTTGGAAAGTTCGTTCTTTCAATAGAAGTCAACAAAAGCCAGTCGTACTATTCTCGCCTGAAACGCCTTATCCGCGAAAGAAATCAATATACGCACAGCAAGAGCAAAAGCATTGCTGGGTATAAAGCGTTAGAAGATATTCCAGAATTATCGGATGAAGATTTATCTAGACTGGAAGAAGCAGGTATTGATCCAGTCCCGTACCGAGAACTACTTGATTCTGCAAAGAATGCATTGCTCACAATTCGGGATATTGCATTGTTTTTTGATGCCCACGATTCAGGAGCTGATGCTATTGAGCGACTATTTTGCCATGGTGCAGAAATCCTCGACAAAAACGGCAAGGATATTAGAAACAAGATTTTGCGTGAATTGCGCATAAAAAACACGGTGGTTAAATCATGAAATTTAATTTTAAAATACAACAATATCAGACCGATGCGGTGGAAGCGGTTGCGCGTGTGTTCAACGGCCAGGGTCATTATGATAAAATTAGCTACATCCGTGATCTTGGCAAGAGAAAAGCCAATCAACAGATGGGTATGATTATGGCCGATGAATTCGGAGAAGCCATTGATCTTGACGATGATACTGGCTACAAGAATGAGTTGGTCGAACTGACTGACGAACAACTTTTGAAAAACATCCAGCAGCTGCAAAATGACAACAACATCAAAATGTCCACAAGTCTTGTGAAGGATTTGGGTAGATGCTCTCTGGACATTGAGATGGAAACGGGTACTGGCAAGACCTACGTGTACATAAAGACGATGTTCGAGCTGAACAAACGTTACGGCTGGAGCAAGTTTATTGTTGTGGTCCCCAGTATTGCTATCCGTGAGGGTGTTAAAAAGTCCTTTGAAATCACCGCTGACCATTTTATGGAGCACTACGGCAAGAAGGCGCGGTTCTTCATCTACAACAGCTCCAATTTGAATCAGTTGGACAATTTCTCCTCCAGTTCTGGCATCAATGTGATGATTATCAACACGCAGGCCTTTGCATCCTCTCTGAAAGAAGATGGCAAGAGCAAGGAAGCAAGAATTATCTATTCCAAGCGCGATGAATTCGGATCTCGCCGCCCTATCGATGTCATCAAGGCAAACCGTCCTATCATCATTCTGGACGAGCCCCAGAAGATGGGTGGCGATGTGACGCAGAAGGCACTGAAGAACTTTAATCCTTTGTTCACCCTAAACTACTCTGCAACCCACGCCAAGCAGCACAACCTTGTGTATGTTTTGGACGCACTGGATGCGTTCAACAAGCGGCTGGTTAAAAAGATTGAAGTTAAGGGCTTTGAGGTTAAGAACTTCCGTGGCACGGACAAGTATCTCTATTTAGAACAGATTGTTCTGTCCAGCAAGAAGCCTCCTATGGCCAAAATCGAGCTGGAAATTGGGTACAACAAGAGCATCAACCGCGAAACTCGTGTTTTGGGCGTGGGTGATAATCTGTTCTATGTGTCGCAGGAGATGGAGCAGTATAGAGGATTTGTTATTTCTGAAATTGATCCTATCCGCAGTTGTGTCACTTTTACCAATGGTGAATTCATTCATACTGGCGATGTAGTGCGCGATATTTCTGAAAAGGACATGCGCCGAATCCAGATTCGTGAGACAATTCTGTCTCACTTTGAGAAGGAAGAGAAACTTTACAACCAAGGCATCAAAACTTTGTCTCTGTTTTTCATTGATGAGGTTTCCAAGTATCGCCAGTACGATGATAATGGCGATGAGGTCTTGGGCGAATACGGCAAGATGTTCGAGGAAGAATACGCGGCGATTTTGAATGAGAATCTGACCATGTACGATTCTGCATATCAGAAGTATTTGCGCTCTACTGCTGATGATATTTCTGCTATTCATAAGGGTTATTTCAGTATCGATAAGAAGACTGGTCGTGCCGTAAATAGCAGTGCCAACAGAGAGGGCTTTGATGATAAGGATATTTCTGCCTATGACCTGATTCTGAAAAACAAGGAACGCTTGCTGAGTTTTGACGAGCCCACACGGTTTATCTTCTCTCACTCTGCATTGCGGGAAGGCTGGGACAATCCGAACGTCTTCCAGATTTGCACATTGAAACATTCCGATAGTCAAACCGCAAAACGGCAGGAAGTCGGACGTGGTCTTCGTTTGTGCGTGAATCAGGAAGGCAACCGTATGGATGCTGAAACCTGCGGCGAAACCGTCCATGATATCAATGTGCTGACTGTCATCGCCAGTGAAAGTTACAAGAACTTTGTTTCCAATCTGCAGTCTGACATTAAGACAATGCTTTACGATCGACCTCTGGCTGCCACAAGCGAATACTTCACTGGCAAGTTCGTTCAGGTAGACGGTGTGCAGACAATGATTGATGCCAAAGTCGCTAATGCCATCGAATTCTATCTGATCGCTAATGGCTATGTGGATATGGACCGAAAGGTAACGGACAAGTATCGCAATGACTTGGCTGCAAATACGCTTGCGCCAATGCCTTTGGACATTGCGCCGATGGGCGAGGGAATTCACAAATTGGTACAAGCCGTGTTTGATGAAAGCATTCTGAAGGAGATGATCTCCAACGGCCATGAAACCAAAGTGACGGACAATCCTCTGAATGATAATTTCTACAAAAAGGAATTCCAGACGCTTTGGAACTACATCAATCACAAGTATGCCTACACGGTCGAATTCGATAGCGACGAGTTGATTCAAAAGGCTATCAAGCACATTGATGACAAGTTGGTTGTCTCGCAGCTGCAGTACACTACCTCTGTTGGCCAGCAGAAAGCACAAATGAATCAGCACGAAGTGGAGCGCGGAGATTCATTTAAAACAGCTAAAACGCGCACGCAAACCCTGCAACATGCAGAATCCAGTAGGGTAAAGTACGATTTGATTGGAAAGATTGCAGAGGGGACTGTTCTTACTCGTCGCACAGTTGCTAAGATTCTCTCTGGCTTGCGTGTGGATAAAATTCACGCATTCAAAAACAATCCAGAAGAGTTTATTTCCAAAGTTGTGAAGCTGATCAATGAGCAGAAGGCAACCATGATTGTGGATCACATTTCCTACGATGAGACTAGCGGCACTTATGATAGCGCAATTTTCACCGCAGAAAAGAGCGGCCAAAGTGTAGATAAAGCATTCCGTGCTAACAAAGCGATTCAGGATTATGTTTTTACTGATGGTTCTGCAGAGAAGAGCATCGAGAGACGATTTGCAGAGGATCTGGATACTGCCGATGAAGTTTGTGTTTATGCGAAACTGCCTAAAGGCTTTCACATTCCCACACCTGTTGGCAACTATTCTCCGGACTGGGCAATTGCTTTTAATGAAGGCACGGTGAAGCACATTTATTTCGTCGCAGAAACCAAAGGTACTATGGATAGTCTGAACTTGCGTCCTATTGAGCAAGCGAAAATTGCATGCGCAAAGAAACTCTTTAATGAGATCTCTACCAGCAATGTAAAGTATCACGACGTGGATAGCTACCAGAGTTTGCTGACTATTATGAATAAACTGTAGATGTTGCATTTGGTACTAAAAGCCTTTAGGGACAAGAAAACTCTCTATATGAAGAGTAAGGTTTAAAAGCGAAATTGGCAGTAAATAGCGCCTATTGCAAGCGTTATTTAATCACGGAGGAGATCGCAGTGAAAAACGCTGAAATAACACGTTATATAAAACATTACATTGAAAAAGATAAAACCAAGAGCGCCATTATGCTCTCTGGAGATTGGGGTACGGGAAAAAGTCATTATATTCAACACGAACTTATTCCTGAACTACAAAAGGAAAACACAGTCCATTGTGTAACCGTTTCTCTGTACGGATTAAAAACTGTTAATGAAATCAGCAAGAGTATATACCTTGAATTGAGGGCTAAGGCGCTTCAGTACAAAGGTGAAGCTGTGGCTACTGGAAAGATGGTGGGCAAAACAGTCGTCAAGGGTATTACAAGCTTTTTCGGGATTGATTTAAGCGTATCTGAGGAAGATATGCAGCAGATATACGAATCGATTGATTTATCGGGAAAACTGATTATTTTGGAGGACATTGAGCGCAGTCAAATTGGCATATTAGAGTTGTTAGGTTACGTCAACAATTTAGTCGAACAGGACGGCGTCAAGTTGCTTTTGGTTGCCAATGAAAACGAAATCATTAAATATGAGCCAATTAAGCCAGATTCTCCTGATCAGAAAAAAACAACCGGTCTATTTGGTTCACTTGCTTCTCCGCAAGAAAGAGTTTATACAGATAAAACAAAAGAGTATCTGGCTGTTAAAGAAAAGACAGTAGGAGATACTTTGCAATTTGAAGGGGACCTTAATACGGCGATTCAACAAATTATTATGTCGTATGAGAATCCGCTCTTAACAACCTTTGCCGATGAAGGCTGTATTAAAGATATTTGTCAGATTCTCGAAATCTGCAAAAGTAATAATCTACGTTCTTTCATTTTTGCCTGCCAGAAAACTGCAGATATTTTCGAACAAATTGCAGGCTCATATGATGATGACTTCATCCAGAGCATCTTTTATGGCATTGTTTTCTTTTCGCTTCGTTTGAAATCTGGAAAAACAATGCGTTGGGATGGTGGTGAAACATATTCTGTCAATTTGGGGTGTGAAAATACACCGCTCTTTAAGTTCTGCTACGAGTACATTATGTGGCAGAAGCTGGATGTCTCTAAAATTCCTGTTGCCTCTGCGGCTTTGACCCAAAAACGGTTGTACGATAAGTACAAAACCAATAATGATCCCGATTTGAGAACTCTCTTCGACTATTATGAGCACTATGAAAAAGATGTGATTGCCGCAGTTCAAGCGATTACTGAGAGATTGAAAAACCCAGAGGATATTTCGTTCTATGACTATGGCGCTATCGCAGTATACTTGATAGTTGTGAAAGACATTTTAGGATGTGACATCGACGCTGCAAAAAAGAGCCTAATTAGTAATTTAGAGGGTCGAGGAAAGGAACTCCAATTGGAGTATCTTTTCCGTATTGCTCTCGATGAATGTAGTGATTCCGCTCGTGCAGAATACGAGGACCTTCGCAAACAAATGGGACTTGCGCTCAAAAAGGATACAGAGGGAGTTCCCAATTTCAATTATTTGCCTGAACAGGCAGCAATGTTTTATTCCTACGTTAGCCAAAACGATGGATTATTTCATATGCGTGGCCGTTTTGCAAGAAACCTTGATATACAGAAACTTGCCCAGATGTTTGCCGACAGCACTCCTGCACAAAAGAATGACATTCGAGCTGCATTCCTGTCGGTTTACCGCACAGTAAATATAAAGCAGTTTATTACTGACGACTATTCATCGATAGAGGAATTGTTAGAGTCCATTAAGAGGGATTCTGAATCTCAGTCGGATAAGATACAAAAACTACAATACGAGTGGTTTGTGGAAAATCTGACTGATATTCTACAAAGATTAAAATAGAACATCCCCAAAATATTGATGATGTACGGAGAGTTCAGGCTTTGAATAGAGGTGATAGAATGGTAAATATTAACGGTAAAGAGTGGACAAAGCTGGTGGCTTCAGATATTCAGAATGTGATATCTGAGCAAGATTTTGATGAATCTTTCTACTTTGAGTTCAAAGACGACAGGGTTTCCAACAAGAAAATCACAGAAGAAGTGTCTGCTTTTGCAAACACATTTGGAGGATATATTTTCCTCGGAATTTCTGATGACAAGCAGATTGAAGGTTGCACCGCTTGGAACGAGCAAAGAATTCACACCACCATTCATGATTCAATAACCCCAACACCTTCTTTTGATGTAAAAAAGTTTACTATTGGGCCAAATGTCATATATGTCATAAGAATTAATGAAGGCGCTGAACCTCCTTACATAACCAGTAGTGGAAAAATTTATGAGAGACTTTCCTCGGGTTCCTTTACAATCAAAGACTCCTCAAAACTTTCGCAAATCTATAATAAAAAAGAACAGCTTCTGGCAAAAATGGAAAATAAAATATCAATACCGCGAATACACGAAAACACAAACAATATATACGGGTATATTGATACGGGCTTTTGTCTAGTGCCTTCTGATGCTCAAGTTGCCTTTGACACTTTTAATCGTGCAGATTTGAAAGCGATAGCTCAAAAGATGGCGAATCTGTTGCCGTCGTTCAGCCTGTCGAACATCGGCAATTCTATTTTCTTCACTCCTGGAGGATTATCAACGCAAAAAGGACATTTGCCAGCACATACAAATAATTTTCTTGAGATAATGGCCGATGGAAGCGCAAGAATGAGAATTCTGCTGATCAATAATGATCAAGACGATTCAAGTGTAAACATGATGTTTCCAGTAACAATACTAAGGTTATACAAAGATATCTATACCAAGATAATGGGTGACTTGTTTCCTCATAAAATTGCATATGCGAAAAAATACGAATCACTCACCGTTCGGCAGCAGTTCAAACCAGTCCTCTTTTACGATGAATCTGTCATAGAATTGCATCCGGACTGGAAAGAAGATAACAGAAAAATGCTGGAGGCACTTCGTTCACATCGAAAGGTTTTTGGGACTAAAACTGTTGTAACAGATGATCGCATTCCAAAGACTGGACTTTATACCATTGATAAACGTCAACTTGAGTTGTGGGGAGTGGAGTATACTGCCAACTCTTTCATTGATGAACTATTTTTCTCGCGTTTTAACGAAATGGGAATCGTTCATTTTGAAGAGGAGAACCTCAACTAATGTTAGTGCCCAAAACGAGCAAATAAAAACGCCCACCGGTTTAAACCGTGGGCGTTTTTATTTGCTCGGATATATGTTCATCTTTGATTTTGGGTTTCGCTGTAAGATAATACTGGTGTTCAAAAAGTTAGTGATATTGGTGATAAATTTTGTTCCATATGAATTAGTATGCATTGCAAGATTTATGCGTTTTTTAGCGTTTCCAGCAATACGTGCGGAATACTGTCCTTGCGCGAAACTCTAATGCTGAAGATATATCAGAATTGAAAAGTTCTGCCTAAAATTCCGCGTTCAGTTATTAGAACGTATTTTGTTAAACCTTCGCATCATTCGCGCGCGGTGTTCCAGGAGACGATAAAGGTAGATTTGAGACTCGAAACGAGCTTGCGTCTCCTGACAGATACCCATCAGAATGCTGTGATTCTCATCCCACTGACGGATGCCATCCAGATAACTGGCGCGGCGTTTATCGTCAATAATAAAGGGCGTGATATTATGACGGAGACATTCTTTGAGCATCAACAAACGCCCGATGCGACCGTTACAATCTACAAATGGACGAATGCGCTCAAATCGGACATGCATGTCCAAAATTTCATAGAGCCCGATATTCTTCTGTGCTTCGTATTCCTTGAACAACGTGTTAATTGCTTCCGGAATCTCAGAAGGTCGCGTAGTTTTTCCGTATGCTTTTGCAGATGCGCCCTTGCGGTATCCGAGATTAACGCGGGAATGCCGCTTATGACAGCAGGTATCACTGAGCAGAGTGCGTTGGAGGTTGCTGATGATGGGATGTGACAAAGGTTTCATTGCGCTGGTGAGAATCATATCAATACAAAGGAAGTGGTTGCGCACCTCGATGATGTCATTGATTTTGATGGCCTCTCCATTGGTGAGGATGCGATCGGTTTTAAACAGTGCCTCAACTTGGTCGCGGGTGAGTCGGTTGCTGGCCATGCGGCAGTTGCTATATGTCATGTTGAACTGCAGGTATTCATAAATGCCATTGTGGTGTTTACTGTCGCGCTGCTTAATCAGTGTTTGAAGGAACAAGGGGAGCGTGGAGATTTCACTCTTCTTCCGCTTGGGCTTGGTTGCATTCTCAGGAATATACCAGAGACCATTTTTTTGATAAGCGCCAGGGATGCGATTTTCTTGGCAATAACGCCTAACGATTTGCTTCGAGACATTCCACATTTCGGAAATTTCGCTTGCGGTAAGATACATCATAATTGTTCTTCCTTTCAACTGTTACATAGTTCTGTTTCATGGGATATCGGCTAAAGAATTGCGCGAAACTATTGTGCCAGAATTAGTACCAGAAACAGAGCAAAACACCGTGTACCAGTTGAAACTATTTGGACAAAGATATGTCCATTATTTATGTTTTTTCTAATAAAGTTTGCCATTTCCATTGAGTTTGTGTATCCGGTGAGAATGGCATTCCCGAGGTCAGCGGTTCGATTCTGCGCAAAGACAACAGGAAAGAAGCAGCCACCAATTGGTGACTGCTTCTTTCCTGTTACAGCGTAAAACAACCAGTGGACTGATTTTCCACGATATAATAAAAAAATTCACTTTTCGTAATGGTGGCAAAATAATCGTGATGTAAATCTCCATAGTGTTGGCTGATGTTCTCCAACGTTTCCCTCAATTGCATCATTGTAGCCACCTCATGCTTACATGTATAACCGCAAGGACAGGTGCAGGTGAGATTGCGGATATCGCCATCGGCAAAATCAAACTCCACCTCGTAGATGTTTTCACCTTCTACGATAGCCCTGCCGTGCCCTGTATCAACGCAGAGGTAACGTACGCGATTACTTGTGTAGTAATTCTGCGCTCGCTCCCAAATCTCTTGTGAGACGTTCATTTCGCTCAATTTATCTAGAGAGAAGACAGAGTCATCGCTACCAGTTACATACTCCTCTTCATTTGCAGGGGGAAGATACCATGTGCGAATCTTCTTGTAAGGCAACACTGCGGAATCAAAGCAAATAAAATGCGATCCTGCCATGTACAGTTGCCCGTGGATAGAGGTATCCGCTACACTGATTACCTTTTTGTAGTCTGATACCTTGATTTTGAAATTCTTGCACACGTTGCGTACGATACCAAGACTACCTTCTAATTTGCCTTCTACAAATACAAAATCGCCTTGCTTTAGGTCAAACTGGTCGTTGTAGTATGTAAGCGTTTGGCTTCTCTTGGGGAAGAATACTTGCACTAAGCTCTTTACAGGCATAGAACCCATCTGGTTCATAAGCTCTTTTTCTATTTTTCCCGTTTCTTGCTTGTCTACAAAACCGATAGGAAATTTCATGCTCCTCCCTCCTCAATACCGCTTGGTCAGCTCGAAAATCACCCCAATAGGGATATAGATGATGGCAAGCAAAATCAATAAAAGAAATTTCATATTTCATCCTCCTTATTGTACTTTCTCTTTGATGTGCTTCGTCTTTTCCAAAGGATAGGGCGCAGAATATCCCCGATAATTCTTCATGGCAACAATTCTGCCTACCTTTTTTTCATACTGGTATCCGATGGGAACGTAGACCAAATCGCCAACCTTTAGCTCGGGATTTCTTGTTCTGTAATAAAAGGTTTTTTCGCTGCCGTCAAAGGCAACACTGCAATATGTGTGAACTGCATTATAGTTGGGGGTAGGGTAGTCCTCCCAAGTTTCTTGCAGCTTCCAGTTATGTTCCTTAGTCCTTGCGGTCTGGTGGAGATTTACTGCGCTTGCCTTGGGTGATTTGTCTCGGCTTATATAAATTGCAATGGCAGCAATCCCCAAAACGATAATTGCAAAGATTCCAATTGGGTGCATATTTCATCCTCCTTCTCTGTTGTAGTTCCATCATACAACAGTCATAGTCCAAAAAAGCGGACAATCAAAAAAGTCCCGCATCCAAAATGTAAAACGCGCTTGACATGAAACGCACCCCGTGCTACAATGAGGATGTAAAGCGAGTTTTACATTTAAGGAGGGCGACATGAAAAACAGAATCGAAGAAATCCGCAAACAGCGGGGGATTTTGCAGGAAGAACTGGCGCGCCAGTTGGGCGTTTCCCGTCAAACCATCAGTTCTTTGGAGCGGGGTCGCTACAATCCCTCCATTTTTTTGGCGCACAGTATCGCCAAGCACTTTTCCATGACCATTGAAGAAGTTTTCATTTTTGAGGAGGATGCACAATGAACACAAAACGCATGATCATTTCCACCATTGTTTGTCTTTTACTGGGTGTTGGACTCATCGTTGCCGCTGGCATGACGGAGATGGACAATTCCTTTTGGTCTGGCATGGGCGGTGGTCTTCTTGCCGTAGGCATTTTGCGTCTTGTGCGCATGATTCGCTTTGCTAAGAACGATGAATATCGCAAACAGGTTGAGGTGGAGAACAAGGATGAACGCAACCGTTTTCTCTCTGCCAAAGCATGGTCTTGGGCAGGATATCTCTTCGTGCTGATTGCTGCTGTGGCGACCATTGTACTGCAAATTTTGGGGCAGGAAATGTGGAGCATGGCCACCAGCGGCGCCATGTGTCTCATCCTAGTTCTCTACTGGATTAGTTTCTTAATTGTCCGCAAAAAATACTAAAAATAGGGCAGGGGGTACGGAATTTCGTACCCCCTGTTTTTTCGTGAAAAAACCCTGTGAACTTTTTGTGAAAACCATTGATTCTGCGGGCTAAAATGTGGTACAATGTGCCATACTGAATGCAGAACCAAAGAAAGGAAGTGGCTGCGTGAAAGAGAAGAAAATATCTCCCGTGTACCGCGTAGTCAAGTGGTTTCTGCGGCTGTTTTACGGCAAGGTAGAGAGCATCGGCATGGAGAATATTCCCCAAGAGCCCGCTATCTATGTATCCAACCACGCTCAGCTCAATGGTCCCATTTCCAGTGAACTGTTTTTCCCCGTAGAACGCTACACTTGGTGCGTAGGCGACCTTTTGCATAAAAAGGATTCTCGCCCCTATGTATTTCAGGATTTTTGGTCTCAAAAGCCCAAGCGCTCCCAGTGGTTTTATAAACTCATGTCCTACGTGGTCGCGCCCATTCTGTGCTTTGTGAATACCAATGCCGATACCATTGGTGTCTATCACGATGCCCGCCTGCTTTCCACTTTTAAGGAGAGCATCCGTTGTCTGCAAGACGGTAAGAGCGTTGTAATTTTCCCCGAGCAGGACAAGCCCCATAACCACATTGTCTACGATTTTCAGCCCTATTTTATCGATTTGGCGAAACTCTATTATAAGCGCACGGGAAAGGAAGTCCTTTTCGTGCCATTCTATGTTGCGCCCCGTCTGCGCCAAATGCACTTTGGTACACCTGTGCGCTTCTCCGCCACGGAGGATATGGACACGGAGCGCGAGCGTATCCGCCAGTATCTCATGGACAACATCACCCAACTGGCAGAAAATCTCCCCGAGCATACGGTGGTGCCTTACCGCAACATTCCCCGCAAACTTTACCCCAAGAATACGGCGAAGGAGGTACGCTCCCAATGAGAAAACCCGTTGTGGACTATCGGGAATTCCGTCTGTCCCGTCTGACAGAGCCCCGATTTAACCACCTTTTGTACCTTTTGGGCTGGGTAGTATATTTCCTTCTGTATCTTCTCACAGAGAACCTCATCCCCGTGGAGGCCTGCTATCCCGTCCATAGCAAACTGGACGATATCATTCCGTTCTGCGAATGGTTCGCCATTCCCTATGTGGGCTGGTATCTGCTCATTGTGGTCTCGCTTCTTTATTTTGCCCTCTATAACCCTAAGGGCTTTAAACGGTTGCAGACTTATATCATTGTCACTCAACTGGTGGCCATGGCCATTTATATTGCATTCCCCACTCGTCAGGATTTGCGCCCCACGGAATTTCCGCGGGATAATCTTTTGACAGACCTTATGGGGATTATCTACAATGCAGATACCAACACGGGCGTGTGTCCGTCCCTCCATGTGGGCTATTCTTTGGGACTTGCCTCCGCATGGCTGAGGGAAAAAGAAACCTCCCCTTGGTGGCGCGCGTTTGTGGTGGTTGCGGTGGTGTTTATCTGCATCTCCGTTGCCTTTGTCAAACAACACTCTGTGGTGGATATCTATGCCGCCATCCCCTTGGGTCTCTTGGCAGAGATCATCGCCTACGGCTCTTGGTGGAAAGAAAAACTCCGCAAAAAAGCATCCGTGCAAGAATAAAGAAAGCGACAGGGAATTCTCCCTGTCGCTTTTTCTTTTTACTTGGAAAGCATGACCTTGTCACTGGTGAACTGACTGCCGCTGGCCACTTCAAACATTTGCAGAAGTTGCTCGATGGTCAGTTTCTTCTTTTCTTCGCCCTTGACATCCACGATAATCTGTCCTTCGTGCATCATGATCAGGCGGTTGCCCACGCGGATGGCATCGGCCATGTTGTGGGTAATCATAATGGTCATGAGATTGTCCTTGGCAACAATTTCCTCCGTAATGTCCAAAACCTTTTTGGCGGTCTTGGGGTCAAGGGCTGCCGTATGCTCGTCCAACAGGAGCAGTTTGGGCTTTTTCAGCGTCGCCATGAGCAAGGTGAGCGCCTGACGCTGACCACCAGAGAGCAGACCCACCTTAGCGGTGAGACGATTTTCCAAACCCAAACCTAGGATTTTCAGCAGTTCCTGATATTCCTTGCGCTCCTTAGAGGTGATGCCTTTGCGCAGGGTTCTACGTTTGCCTCTGCGGGCGGCAAGAGCAAGGTTTTCCTCAATCTGCATGTCCGCCGCAGTACCGGTCATGGGGTCTTGGAACACTCGACCCAAATACTTGGCGCGCTTATATTCGGGCAGGCGAGTCACATCCACCCCGTCCACGATAATGCTACCGCAATCCACAGGATACACACCTGCAATCATGTTCAGCATGGTGGATTTGCCTGCGCCGTTACCGCCGATGACAGTAACGAAATCACCCTCGTCCAAATGCAGGTTAATGCCATTGAGCGCCTTTTTCTCGTTAATGGTTCCAGGGTTAAAGGTCTTTTCTACATGGATCACATCAAGCATGTGCCTTGCCCCCCTTCCATTTTTTCATGTGCGTCTGGGAATACTGTCTCTTCCAGTAGGGAACAGCCAAGAACACGGCAACAATCACCGCGGAGAGCAGTTTCAGCAAGTTTGCGTCAAGACCCAGCGTCACAACGGTCTGGATGACAATGTAATAGATAATCGAGCCGATGGCAACGGACAGCAAGCGCAGAGCAAAGTTCTTGAAAATCTTGCCCAACAGCGCCTCACCGATAATCACAGCGGCAAGACCGATGACGATAGCGCCTTGACCCATCTTTACATCGGCAAAACCCTGATATTGGCAGAGGAATGCGCCGGAGAATGCCACAAGACCGTTGGAGATCATAATGCCCAACACCTTGTTAAAGTTGGTGTTAATACCTTGGGCACGGCTCATGTGGAGGTTTGCGCCTGTTGCACGGATGGCGCAACCCATCTCCGTGCCAAAGAACCAATAAAGAGCGCCAATGAGCAGTGCCAGCACAATACCCACAGTAATTAGGGGATTATGCACGGCAAAATCCTTCACCCAACGCAGAGAAATCAGCAGATCTGTCTGATTCACATTCACCGAGAGGTTGGCTCTGCCCATGATTTTCAGGTTGATGGAGTAAAGGGATAACTGGGTCAAAATGCCCGCCAAAATGGGCGGAATGCCCATAAGCGTGTGCAAAAGACCTGTAATCGCACCAGCCAAAAGACCCGCAATAAATGCCGCCAGCATGGCAACCCATAAGTTGCAACCATTTAGTATCAGCACAACGGCTACAGCGCCACCGGTGGCAAACGAGCCGTCTACCGTTAGGTCTGCCACATCCAAAATGCGGTATGTTAAGTACACGCCAATGGCCATAATGCCCCAAATCAGACCCTGAGAAACGGAGCCGGGCAGGGCATTGAGAAGTTGACTAAAAATTTCCATATTGTTCCACCTGTCATAAAATATAGTGAATCAGCCGGAGAGAGAAAGAGGCACTCCCCCCGGCTGAACTCATGTGTGATTTGTATTACCCGATGGCAGCGTAGCCTTCCAAGGGGGTAATGCCCAAAGCGGTGCAATTTTGTTCGTTGTACTTGGGAGTCTGCTTGTCAGCGTAGGCAATGGGCATGGTGGAGATGTCAGCGCCGTCTTTGAGAATCTGAACGGCCATCTTACCGGTGGTGTAGCCCAGGTCATAGTAGCTGATGGACAAAGTGGCAATACCGCAACCAGAGCAGATGCCTTCTTCGCCAGCGATGACGGGAACCTTCTTGGGTTCGCAGATATTATCGATGATACCGGTGTTTTCCGCAACGGTGTTGTCGGTGGGAACATAGATGGCATCGCACTTGTCAGCAGCAGTGGTGCAAATCTGAGCCAGGTCGTTGGAATCGGTGAAGGGATACAGGGTGGCGGTGATGTTCTTGGCTTCCAGAGCAGCCTTCACCACGTCAACCTGATACTGGCTGTTGGCTTCCTTGGAGCAGTACAGAAGACCAACGGTCTTGGCATCGGGACACCATTCCATAATCATTTCAGCCTGCTTGTCCAGAGGAGCCAGGTCGGAAGTGCCGGAGATGTTGCCGCCCACAGTGCCCTTGAAGTCTTTCAGACCCAAAGCCACGCCGTATTCGGTCACGGAAGTGCCCAAAATGGGGATATCACCAGTAGCGGCGGCAGCAGCCTGCAGGGCAGGAGTGGCATTGGCAAGAATCAGGTCCACATTGCTGGAAACAAACTGGTTGACGATGGTAGCGCAGGTGTTGGCGTCATTCTGACCGTTCTGCACATCAAAGACCACATTTTCAGCGCCCAGCCCATCAATCACAGCTTGCTTAAAACCTTCGGTAGCGGCATCCAGTGCCACGTGTTCTACCAATTGGCAAATGCCGATTTTATACTTGCCCTTGGTGCTTTCACCGGAGCAAGCGGACATGGCGAAAATACAGCTTACGCAAAGGGTAAGTGCCAAAAGAATGGATACGATTTTTTTCATTTGTAAAACTCCCTTGACTTGGCTCAAATGAGCCTTGCATTTTTGATGGGCTTATTATATGATACACTATATCATTATTCAAACGAATGGTTTTGATATTTACTATCGAAAAATTCGATGATGGAGGCACACTATGGAGTTGCGAAATTTAATCACCTTTATCCATGTGGCAGAACTGGGCAGTTTCACAAAAGCGGCGGAGCAACTTGGCTATTCGCAGTCCACTGTTTCCTTTCAAATTAAACAATTGGAAACGGAACTGGATTGCCTGCTCTTTGAGCGCATCAATCACACCATCACCCTCACGGAGCGGGGGAGAGACTTGGTGTCCTATGCCCACCAAGTGCGTGTTCTCACCGATGAATTTAAGGAAAACCTTACAGTAGAAGAGGAACTTTCCGGTCACATCCACTTGGTTGCTCCCGACTCCGTCTGCGAGAGCATGATGAACACCCACTATATGGATTTTCACAAAAAATGTCCCTCGGTCTCCATCTGCGCTACTACGGGCGACTCTCTGCTCATGTTGGATATGCTGGACCATAACGAGGCGGATGTCATCATCACCCTTGACCGCCGTATTTACAATAAGGACTACATCATCGCTAAGGAAGAAATGCTTCCCATGCACTTTGTAGCCAGCAGTCAGTGCAAGTTTGCAGGCAAAAAGAACCTCTCCGTGCGGGATATTGTAAATGAGCCCTTCATTTTAACGGAATACGGACAGGGCTACCGCCGAGTGTTAGACCGTGAACTGGCAAAAATGTCCTTGGAAATCACTCCTGTTTTGGAAATCGGTCGAACGGATATCATAACCTCCTTGTTGGCGGAAAGTAACATGATTTCCTATCTGCCGGACTTTGTCACCAAAGACCTAATCACATCGGGCGCTTTGTGTTATTTGGATGTCTGCGATGTGAAAATCGACATTTGGAAACAGCTCATCTATCACAAGAACAAATGGCTTTCCAAGAGCTTAAAGACCTTTATCGACCATGTGAAGAAAAACGAATTCTCCCACTGATACTATTTATAATATAGAAACAAAAAACGGAGTAGCCCATGAGGGCTACTCCGTATTTTTTGTGTTGTTGTGGATTATTCTTCCACAGCTTCGGCTTCTTCAGCCACTTCAGCTTCAGCCTCTTCAGTGGCGGGAGCCAGCAGAGCACGGATGGAGAGGGAAACGCGCTTGTTTTCCAAATCCACATCGATGATCTTGGCTTCCACTTCCTGACCTTCAGCCAGAACTTCTTCGGGCTTGCCAATACGGCGGTCAGCAATCTGAGAAATGTGAATCAGACCGTCAATGCCGGGGATGATTTCTGCAAAAGCACCAAAGGTCATGAGCTTGACAACCTTCACGGTAGCCACATCGCCCACGCTGTACTTCTGGGCAAAAATGGTCCAAGGATTGCTTTCAGCAGTCTTGTAACCCAGAGAAATCTTTCTCTTTTCGGGGTCGTAGGAAATGACGAACACTTCCACGCTGTCACCCACGGAGAGGACTTCTGCGGGATTCTTAATGTGATTCCAGCTGAGTTCGGAAACGTGAACCATGCCGTCCACACCGCCGATATCAACAAAAGCGCCGTAAGAGGTCAGGCTCTTGACAGTACCCTGATACTTCTTACCAACTTCGATTTCGCCCCAAATCTTTTCCTGAGCAGCCTTGCGAGCTTCTCCGGAAACAGCCTTGATGGAACCCACCACACGGCGGCGAGCACGGTTGACTTCGGTAATTCTCATCTTGACGGTGGTTTTCAGCAGAACAGAAAGTTCTTCGCCCTTGGGCACACCGGTCTGAGAAGCGGGGATAAACACGCGGATGCCCTTGTAGTTAGCAACCACGCCACCCTTGTTTTCTTCGGTAATCACAGCTTCCACGGGAGTCTTTTCTTCCACAATGGCGTCCAAGTCTTCCCAAACCTTGCCGGCTTCCAGACGCTTCTTGGAAAGCTGAACAGTGCCTTCCACGTCATTGACGCGGACAACGGAAACTTCAATTTCATCGCCAACCTTCAGGACTTCTTCAGCCTTGACGGTGGGGTCGGCAGAGAACTCATCCATGGGGATGTAGCCAGCGTGCTTGGTGCCCAAATCCACTTGGATTTCGGTGGTGCCGATGGCAGTAACGATGCCGGTAACCTTGTCTCCATTATTTAAAGTTTTGATAGACTGTTCGAGCAGTTCTGCAAAGTTCTCCTCTCCAACAGTTTCAATTCTGATTTCTTCACTCATTTGTTTGTTGACCTCCTTTATGATCCACGACGGTGTGGAAGCACCTGCCGTGATGCCAATGGCATTGGCACCGGAAAACGAAGAAAGGTCAAGGTCTTTTGCATTGTCGATGAGAACAACATGGTTACAGACTTGACGGCAAATCATGGCGAGCCGTTCCGTGTTGGAACTTTTGGCATCTCCAATGACCACCATGGCATCGGATTTTTTCGCTATGGCGTATGCTTCTTTTTGGCGTTTTTCGGTAGCCTCGCATATTGTATCATAGATTTCTAAGTTTGTACACTCTTTTTTTGCGAAATTACAGCAACTTTCCCACAAAATTTGAGTGCTGGTGGTTTGACTCACCATGGTAAGGGGCAGAGTTTTACGGCTTTCATCCTCACTAAGCCATGCCTGTAATTGCTCCGCATTTTCCACAATGGTGGGGTTTTCGCACCAACCAGCCACAGCCTGCACTTCAGGATGTGTCCGTGTGCCCACAATAATCACTTGTCTGCCTGCAACTTCGGCACGACTCACAAGAGAATGGATGCGCTTGACAAAGGGGCAGGTGGCATCGATAATCTCCGCGTTCTTTGCCCGCAGAGCCTCATACACCGCGCGACTGACTCCGTGGGAGCGAATGATCACTGTCGCGCCTTCCGCCACTTCCTCGGGGGAGGAAACCTCGCCCACCCCAAGGGATTTAAAGCGGTCTACCACATGACGGTTGTGGATGATGGGACCCAACGTCACGGCATTTTTGCCGTCTTTTACCGCCTGCTCCACCAAGGATACCGCCCGATCCACACCAAAGCAGAAACCTGCTGTTTTGGCAAGGGTGACACTCATGCTTTTTCCTCCAATGCGTAAATCTTGTCCATGAGTTCATGGGTGAGTGCGGTCATTTCTTCCTGCGTGGGCTTCTTCTCTGCACACTGGGGCATCCACGGCTCACCAATAACGCAGTGAAGAGGGGAGAAGGGGAAGCGCTTTGCCTCCAGCCAAATGGGTAAAATGGCGGTATTTGTCCGCAGAGAGAACATCACTGCGCCATTTTTCGGCTCAATGACCTTTCCGGGCTTCACACGGGTTGCTTCGGGAAACAGAAGCAGATGCTTGCCATCCCGCAGAGCAGATAGTCCATTTTTCACCGCAGACATATCAATTTCGCCCCGATTTACCCCGAACACGCCTTGACTTTTCAAAATGCGACCAACAACGGGGATTTTCATCACCGATGCCTTGGCAATAATGGCAGGGCAGGACTTGTTGAGTCTCAGGGCAAAGAGCATCCAAATGGGGTCAGCCATGCCACTGTGGTTGCCACAGAGAATCAGTTGGGTGTTAGCGGGGATATTTTCCCGACCCTTGACCTTGAATACGGGATGCCACAGGAACATGACGCACCGTACTAGGTAGTACAAAAAGGGGTATACATTCATTTTGCCAGTTTTTCCTCCACAATGGATTTAATGGCCTCCACAGACTCTTCCAGTGTCATGGAAGAGGTATCCAACAATACGGCATCCTTCGCCTGCTTCAAGGGGGCGATGGGGCGGGTGGAGTCCTGCAAATCCCGCTGCTTCATATCCGCCAATACCTTTTCATAGGAATCGGACACACCCTTTTCCTGCAATTCTATGTAACGACGACGGGCACGGACTTCGGGAGATGCCGTGAGGAAAATCTTCACCTCAGCATCGGGAAGCACCACCGTGCCAATATCCCGCCCGTCCATAACCACATTGTGGGTGCGTGCCAGTTCCCGCTGGGTATCCAAAAGGAAATCCCGCACGCATTTGTGGGCAGAAACCTGGGATGCATAACTGGACATTTCGGGCGTGCGAATCTCGCCTGTCACATCCTTGCCGTTGAGAATCATGTGCTGTAAGCCATCTTCGGGATACTCGATGGAGATGTTCACTTCGTCAATGAGACGGGTCACACCGTCTACATCCCGACCACCGATTCCGCACAGCCACACATAGTAGCCCACAGTGCGGTAGATAGCGCCCGTGTCCACATACACATAGCCCAATTCTTTGGCGATGCGTTTGGCCATGGTGGATTTGCCTGCGCCTGCAGGCCCGTCAATGGCGATGGCATGAAATTTCTTACTCATAAGGTTTCGTCCTTTCTCACTTGCTTGGCGCTACTCAGACCGGCACAGCGACCTGTTGCCCAAGCAATTTGCAGATTAAAACCGCCTGTGTAGGCGTCTAAATCCAAAAGTTCACCGGCAAAATACAGTCCCTTTACCAATTTGGATTCCATGGTTTTGGGGTCAACCTCCCGCGTAGATACACCGCCGGAGGTCACAATGCCTTCCTCCATGGGGGCTTTCTCCAAAATGGGGATGGTTAGGTTTTTCATTACCTGCAAAAGGGCTTGCCGTTGCTCTTTTCGCAGGGAGTGGGCGGGAATCACCGCAGGAATTTCTGCCAAATTCAGTATAGGCAAAATCATGCGCTTGGGAAGCAGTTCCACAAGGGCAGATTGCATGGTGGAATTCTGATATTTTTGCAAATCCCGCAGTAAGCGAGCCTCTAATTTCTCCATGGAGAGAGCAGGTTTTAAGTCAATGACCACGAAGAAACCGTCATCTCTACCCATATGGCAACTGGCGCTGAGTACCGTAGGACCGGTGAGTCCATCCTCTGTAAACTCCGCCTCGCCAAAGTCCGTAAACACCGTCTTTCCCTTGGCATCCACCAATTTTAACGCGATGTTTCTAAGGGCCAAGCCCTCCATACGGCGACAGAGATGCCCTTTTTCCACAAGGGGTACAAGAGACGGAGTAGGACTTACAATGTTGTGTCCCACTTTCTGCGCCATGGCATAGCCATCGCCCGTAGAGCCCGTACGGGGATAGGTAGCACCCCCCACGGCCAAAACTACCGCAGGGGCGGTATAGTCATCCCGATTGGTGCGCACGCCTACCACCTTGCCGTCTTTCACCAAAATGCTTTCGGCAGTTGCCTGCACCAGGCGGATGGGAAGATTACGGCTTCGGTTTCTTAGGGCATCGATGACCGATGCAGACTTGTCCGATGTGGGAAATACCCGTCCGCCCCGTTCCACTTTCACAGGACAGCCCAAGTCCTCAAAAAATGCCATCACATCTTGGGGCGGGAATGCCTGCATGGCGCTATAAAGGAATTTGCTTCCCGTCACCACATTTTGCAGACACTCCTGCCAAGTGGTATCGTTGGTCAAATTACAGCGACCCTTGCCTGTAATATACACTTTTCGGCAGGGGCGGTCATTTTTCTCCACCAATAGCACAGAGTTTCCTCGCTCTGCCGCAGTGATGGCAGCCATCATGCCTGCAGCGCCTGCCCCGCAGACGATAAGGTCTGCGGATTTGTGTTGTTCACTCATCATATATGTATGCTCCCGATAGTTTGGGATTAGTTCCACAGGGATTCCACTTCATCCTCTGTTAAATCGCGCCATGTGCCCACGGGCAGACGACCCAAGGTAATCTTGCCCAAGCGGATTCGTTGCAGACGGGTCACGGTCAATCCTGCATGCTCACACAGCCGTCTCACCTGACGGTTGCGCCCCTCGCGGATGGTGACCTCCAAGGTGGCAAGGACATCCTTCACCTGCAAAATCCGCACCTTGGCAGGCACAGTGGGACGACCGTCCAGCACAATGGGCTGCCCCACCAAGCGGTCAGCGCCCTCGCGATAGTTACTCACCCAGACTTTGTACACCTTTTCCACCTCATGAGAGGGATGGGTGAGATGCTGGGTCAGCGCACCATCGTTGGTCAGGAGCAAAAGTCCCTCGGAGTTTAGGTCCAAACGCCCTACGGGATACACCCGTTGAGGGCAATCGGCAACCAAATCCCTTACGGTCTTGCGCCCTTTTTCATCCTCCATGGTGGTGACTACCCCACGGGGCTTATTTAGGAGCAAATATCGGCTTTCGGGCTCTTTTCGAAGGACTTTGCCATCCACCTCAATGACATCCTCCCCGTCAATGGCGGTGTCTCCCAAATGGGCGGTGTTGCCGTTGAGACGCACCCGCCCCGCCTCAATGAGCGCTTCTGCGCTACGGCGGGAGCAGATGCCATAACGGGCTATGATTTTTTGCAGTCGTTCTTCGGGCATAATTGCCTCCTATGGGGAGCGGAATAGAGAAAACTTCTTTTTGTGACTCTGTTCCACAGTTTTTTCGTAAGTCAGCGGGATTTTGCACACAAAATCCCCATCTACCAAGACCTCAATATAGCCTGCCAAAGTGTGCTTCTCCACAGGCGCGTAGACCAAGCGAGGCACATGGTAGCGCAAAATTAGGGTTTCGCCCTCTTTCACGGGGCAGGAGACACTTTCTTCTGCCACTATGGAAACGCTCTCCGCTTTTCCCGATAGCACAGGAATTTGGCGGATGATTTCCCCACCATCAACCACGGAGCGGGACTCAAACTGAGTAAATCCGTAGTCCAATAGTTTTGCGTGGTCTTTCCAATCGTTGGGGGCTTGTAATGTGACAGCGATGAGCCGTCTGCCATTCTTTTCCGCCGCACTGACGAGAATCCGCCCCGCCGCCTTGGTAAAACCTGTTTTCACGCCCACCGCGCCCTCATAATTCCACAGGAGTTTGTTGTGGTTTTGCAGGACTCGATTGCCCATGGTCATGGTCTTGGTGGCGCAAATTTCACGGAACAGTTCATTTTCCATGGCATAGGCCGCCAAGGTGGCCAAATCCCGCGCTGTGGAGTAATTTTCCTCGCTGTCTAAGCCGTGAGGATTGGCAAAATGGGTACTGTATAGTCCCAAATCTTCCGCCTTTTCATTCATGCGGTCGGCAAAAGCCTCCACACTGCCATCGCAGTATAGCGCCAGCGCCACGGCGGCATCGTTCCCTGAACGAAGCAGTAGCCCATAGAGTAACTCCTTGACCGAGAGAATCTCGCCCTCTTGCAAGTAGAGCGATGAGCCCTCCACACCCACGGCACTTTTGGGAATCTTCACGGGGGATGCAGGGGAGCACTGCTCACAGATTAAAAGCCCCGTCATAATTTTAGTGGTGCTGGCAATGAGATGCTTATCATCGGCTCTCTTTTCATACAGCACCCGCCCACTCATGGCATCCAAAAGGATGGCGCTGTGAGCAGATAAATCACCCGCGCCCTTTGCGGGCACGGAAAGAACGAGCGCGGCGATAAACACTATCGCCGCTCCTCGCAGAAAAAATCCTTTTCTCATGGTATCACCCGAGCATAGTATGCCCAAGGATACCTCAGCAAAATCCGTTAAATTCCGTCAGAATTTGCTTTTTTCTCCTGAATGAACTGCCACACCTTGTCCGCCAAATCGGGCACCAGTTCCACAATGCGGTCCACGGTGGAAGAAGCGGGCTCGGGAATGGGCAGAACACGGCAACCACTCTCTTTGAGAATGAGAAATGCCACGGGTGTCACGGAAACGCTGGCACCAGTGCCACCGCCGTAGGGCTTGGAATCTGTGGCATTTTTGCCATTGAATTCACTGCCACCGCCGGCAAAACCCACTTTCACACGGGAAATGGGCACCACCGTTGTGCCGTCAGGAGTGGTGATGGGGTCGCCCACCACTGTGTTGGCATCCACCAATTTGCGAATGTTTTCCATGGAAGAGTCCATCATTTGACCAAGGGGATTTGCCATATTATTGCACCGCCTTTTCAGTATCGTTGGATTTTCGTGCTTTGAGTAGTAAATATAATGCGTAAATCGCAATCTGCAAAATTCTTCCCACCGTCAAGGTGATGTGCAGTTTTGCCAAAAGACGAATCTTTTTCTCATCTTTCTGCAAAAATGCACCCACATCCCGCTTGCCGATGCGGAAATTCCCCTCCAAAAGGGGCATCACCATGCCAATGGCAGCCCATGCTTTGCCGTAATTGAGAGCAGAATCGCAAGGGTCGCTTCCACCAAAATAGGCATGGAGTTTCAGCCTGCGGATGAGAAGTTTCCGTTTCAGTAACCCCAAAACTTTCAGTGCGGGGGGAAGATAAGTTTCTAATAGTTGGGGCAGGGGAGGAAGAGGCTTCTTTTCCTTCTCCTCCTTGGGAAGAACATGGGATTTTTCTTTCTTTCCCTTTTTCTTTTTTGGGGGATACAGCACAATGGGAATACCCGCCACCGTCAAAGATGCCTTTGCATCCTCTTCATACTCAGCGCAAATGCCAATGGGAAGAAAACCAATGGCAAGAAGCACCCCCAACACCACAATAAGGGCGGTCATTGTACCGTTTCCTCAGCAGGGACTTCTTCCGCAGGCACAATCATCTCCGCCATCTCCAACTGTTGCTGACGGTCTGCACGGAAATTGATTAAATCCATCTCAGGCAGTTCGTCCAGCGATTGCAAAGCGAAGGTGCGGAGAAAATCAGGGGTTGTGCGGTAGAGAATGGGTCTGCCGGGCACATTGAGCCGTCCGCAGTCCTCAATGAGTTTCTTATTTAAAAGAGCAGAAATGGAATAACTGCTGTCCACCCCGCGGATTTGCTCCACATAAGCCTTGGTGGCGGGCTGATAGTAGGCAATTACCGTGAGTGTTTCCAGTTGGGAAGCGGAAAGACGGGGGGGCTTGCGGGTCTCCAAGGCTTTGGTCACATAGCCCGCCATTTCGGGGGAGGAGCAAAGCTGATAAGCATTTTCCAGTTTCAGCATGCGGATACCGCTCCGCTCAAAGGCAAGAGAGTCCATAAGGGTTTTGGCGGCGGTGTGGATTTCATCCTCATCCACTTCTAGTGCCATGGCCAAACGCTTGGCATCCACACATTCGCCTGCGGCGAACAGCACGGCCATTATGGCCCGTGAAATATCTTGAATTTCCATAATGACCTCCTTAATTTCCGCCGTCAGAAGGCATGTCCTGGGGCGTGTTGAGATAAGTAACTGTGGTGTCCAAGCCCTCATCCTCACCGATGGAAACAGAGCGCAGACGGCACAGTTCCAACACTGCTAGGAAAGTAGCCACCACCTCGGAACGGCTACGACTGCCTTTGAACAGTCCGAAGAACTTCATCACACCGTGGCTAATGAGTCTCTGCAACACAAATTTGGCTTTCTTGCCCACAGGATATGGCTCTGCGCCCACAATGCCCGTGAAACTTGCCATGGGCGGGGGCAGTTGCTTCTTGCTCCGCTCGGCGATGGCGCTCATGGCCATGACCAAATCGTTAGGCTCGTGAACATAGCGGTAAGTTTCATCCCGTCTAAGAGGCTCTGCGTCCTTCACAAACAGCCCCAAACCCAATTCGTTGCGTTCTTCCAAGAATTTGGCGCTGTCCTTAATCTTTTCATAGGCATCCTTTCTCTGGCGGTCCTCCAAAGTGCGGATGAGCAGTTCCATTTCGCTCAGCGCCTCTTCCTGCTCTGCGGCAGACAGAAGCATTTTGGTCTTAATGTACATGAGATGGCTGGCCATGGCGATAAACTCGCTAGCGATTTCCATATCCATGCGCTTCATTTCATCCAAATATGCCAAATACTGCTCCAAAATGGAAGAAATACGAATATCCTGAATCTCTATTTTATTTTTGCTCAGCAGGAGAAGGATGACATCCAACGGCCCGTCAAAGTCCTCAAAACTTTCCGCACGGGAGCGGACAACACCCTCCAAATGGTAAAGAGGCTGGTCGTTCATAATAACTCCTAAAAGGACATAAAATATGCAAAAACCGCGCCCCAAAAAGCGGGGGAGCGGGGGCGTGAGAGTTCCAAGACCCCAAAATCACCCATTTTTGCTTATAGTCCTATTCAGTATAGCATTTTTTCTACCATTTGGCAAGAAAAAGTGGACTTGCAATTTTGCTTTTTCTTTGGTATAATTCGAACAGATGTTCGAAAAACGGAGGTGCTCTACCATGGATCATACCCATCTTCCCATACAGGTCATATCCCTCTGCGGGGCAGATGGGCAAATAAAGCCCCTCCGTTTCCGTTTTGAGGATGAAGCCCACGGCCTGCACACAGTGAATATTTTGGAGGTTTTGGATGTCCGCAACGTCATGTATGTGGGCATTGAAGCCTTCCGTTTCCTTTGTCGTGGGGCAGAGGATGGGGAGAGCCATGTTTTTGAACTGAACTATGCCGTGCGCTCCCACCGCTGGTCGCTACTGAAAAAGGTGTACTAATGGCAGAAAAAATCATCTTTCATGTGGATGTCAACAGCGCCTTTCTCTCTTGGACAGCCGCCCACCGCCTTTTGGTCTTGGGGGAAGAAGAGGATTTGCGCACCGTGCCTTCGGTGGTCGCCCCTTTGGATGATGTCCGCCGTGGCATCGTCTTGGCAAAAAGCCCCGTGGCAAAGAAATTTGGCATCCAAACAGGCGAGCCTGTGGGCATGGCCATGCAAAAATGCCCCAACCTCCGTGTGGTAGCGCCGGACTACGGGCTCTATGTCACCGCGTCCCGCGCTTTTATTGCCCTCTTGCAGGAGTATTCCCCTGTGGTGGAGCAGTATTCCATCGATGAAGCATGGGTGGATATGACGGGCTCTACCAGTCTTTTCGGCTCACCCATTTTGGCGGCAGAGCAGATGAAAGACCGCATTTATCGGGAATTGGGTTTTACGGTGAATATCGGCATTTCCTCCAATAAACTCCTTGCCAAAGTGGCAGGGGATTTTGAAAAACCCAATAAAGTCCACACCCTCTTTCCTCATGAAATTGAGGAAAAAATGTGGCCCCTTCCTGTGCGGGATATGTTTTCCGTTGGTCCTGCCACAGAGCGAAAACTCCACGATATTGGGGTCTATACCATCGGCCAACTGGCGCATACCAATGTAGATCTTCTCCGCCGCCGTCTCCATAAACCTGGGGAGATTTTGTGGCATTTTGCCCACGGCAGATGCAACGAGGATTTTCTCTCGCCCCCTGCGGAAAATAAAGGTTACGGCAACTCTGCCACTACCCCTTGGGATGTGAAAGACTTGGGCGAGGCACGGCAAGTGCTTCTTTCCCTCTGCGAAACTGTCACCACCCGCATGCGGAAAGATTGCCAGCGGGGCGCACTCATTGCCGTGAACATTCGGGACACGGATTTTCACGATACCTCCAAGCAGATGACCCTGCCCTCTGCCACCAATGTGACCAGCGAGGTCTATGACTACGCCTGCCGTGTGCTGGACCTTTTGTGGGACAGAAAAACACCTCTGCGACAACTTGGTGTGAGCATGGGAAAACTCAGCCACGATGTCTACCGCCAGTGCTGTTTGTTCGATACCCAAGACTACGCCCGCATGGAAAAACTGGATGCCACTGTGGATAAAATCCGCGAAAAATACGGGGAAGAAGCCATTTGTCGCGCCCGATTCCTAAACGGGGGCGTGGCGGAAAGTATGGCGGGCGGTCTCAGCAAACACCGCCGTACGGGCGTCACCAAAGCCGTGCCCGAAGAAGATATGTTCCCAAAAAAAGAATGAAAAAAGGACAGGTCTTGCGACCTGTCCTTTTTGCGTTTTAACCAGCAACTACAATACTTGTAGGACCATCCGCCCCACCGATGATGCCGATGGAAGTACTTTCTCCGTTGCTAGGGTCGTATTTGGGAAATTTCTCCGGTGTGATTGTGTTATAGTTCTCCAACATAGACCCATCCAAACCATAGACATTTTCCAGCCAGTCAAGGACACGGGTGCTGTTTTTGGAAACATTCAAATACAATCCTTCGTACCCTCTGCTATGCAGAGAACCCTTTTCATAGGGAGGACGAATGCCCAGCGTGATATCAATGGCATATTCTTCCTGATAATACACACTGTCCGTGGTCAGCCAGAAAGTGGAAAGGTTACCATCTCTCATATCGGGAAGCACATAGTTCTCGTAGAAATCCAGCGCTTCCTTGGCAGATAGCGTGTAATTAATTTCCGATTCATCCGAACTGAACTTATTACCATAGCCATAAATGTGAGCCGTTTCAAACCACTCCATAGTGAGGTTTTCGTGACTAAAACCCTTTTGCTCCATGGCTTCCTTGGAGTTCAGCAGGTCCTCCAAATCTCGCGCGATGTCTTCTGTTGCAGAAGAAAGGGGTACATAGTAATGTCGGCTCACCGTACCGCCGTATTTCAGGTTGTAAGTTAAGTACACGCCAAAATCGCCGTAGTTTTCGCCTTCGTTGTGGGCTTTTAAAATCCCCTTGTGGATTTTCCGTGCCAATGCGATGTTGCTCTCTTCATCGAAGAAGGCATAGTGATCAGCAGAGGAAACATACACGGAAGAGATGTTATCCAGTTTCGGCACATGGGTTTCGTAACCCATAAAGTCAAACTCCAAGGCGCAGATGCCAAGGGTCAGCACCGCCACAAATACGGCATAACCCTTTAAAGAACCTTTCAGCACACGGAAAGACTTTCTCATGAGCATTTCTGCCCCAAAATAGCCCACCGAGCCACCTACCAGAGCGGAAAGTCCCAAACCTAAATACATGGGCAGACCAAAGAGGGTGTCCTCCCGATAGTTGTGGAACATGCCGTAAATGATAGAGCCAAAGACCAGCGCACAGCCAAAGGCAAGGCAGTACTTAAACACGGGGCGCAGTTTCCGCACCGCTACCACATCGCCTGCCGATTCCATTCTCCGCTTGCGGAACAGAAGCAGGGAAAGCCCCATAAGTACCACACCAACTATGGCGTAAATGCCCACAGTCCACCAACCCTCAAAGGTGTAACTGAGGATTTCATAACCTTTGCTCGCTGCTGCCACCTCAATCACGGGGCTGTATCCCACATCCCGCATGATTTGTACCAAGGGGCTGAGCCATGTGAGCAGAATGTCCGAAGAGGAGTAGCCATAGAGGAACATATCGAACAAAGAGAAAAGAATGCTCTGCACCACCACGGCGGTAAAGGACAGCACGGCATACACCGCAGGCACAATTAAAGTGTGTCCTGTGAGCATGGCACACAGCACCGCGAAGCCGTAGAAGAAAATGAGGCACAGCGTTGTTACGCCCAACCATGTGAGGGATGCACCCCACTGGACATAGCCCAAAGCGAAAGATGCCCACACCGTGGCGCCAAAGACCAACACATGGGTAAGGAGCAGGGGAATGAGACCTGCCAGCATGGCAGAAATAAACAATCCCTCGCGCTTTACAGGCAAACTGGCAAATGCACCGCAACTGCGGTCATTATAGAGGAAATGGAACACCGCCATGGCGGAAAGGGGAGCCATGAGGAAGGGGAGTATCGCAGACAGGGTTACAGTAGAGGAGAGGATAAACTCCTCTACATCGGTGTTTAATAGGTGATATCTCCATTGAAGAGTCTCGTGCATGTCAAGAGGAAGCGCTAGCATCCACAGGGCCAAATAACCCAGCCACAAGGGCCAAAACCGCTTGACAGTTTTGAAAAATACCGTCTTATTAAAGAAGGATGTTCTTAACGTCATAGTTCACACCTCCCAATTCTTCCAAGAATAGCGATTCTAAATCTTCACTGCCATCCACGCACTTTTCCGCCAGCATCTGACCCTTGTTCATAATGCCGATGTGGTCGCAGATTTCTTCCAATTCACGCAGATTGTGGCTGGATACCACCACGGATGTGCCATATTCAGCGCTGTCCGCCATAACGAGACTCCAAACCTGTCTGCGCATCACAGGGTCAAGTCCGTCCACGGGCTCATCCAAGATGAGGTAGTCGGGTCTCAAACTCAGTGCCAGACGGAATGCCACCTGCTTTTTCATACCGCGGGAGAACTTGCGGATGGGGCGCTTGTCATCCAACTGGAAGGCGTCGCCCAATTTCTTCCACCGCTCCACATCGAACTTGGGGTAAATACCTTTATAGTATTTCATCATGTCCTGCATATTGGCTTGGGGGAAAAACCACACCTCATCGGGGATATAGGCAATGCGGTTTTTCACCTGAGGATTCTCATAAACAGGCTGACCGTCAAAGAGAATTTCTCCCGCATCGGGACGCATAATGCCCGTCATGGTGCGAATGGTGGTGGATTTGCCAGCCCCGTTAGGACCGACAAGACCGTAAATACTGCCACTGGGCACTGTCATGCTCAAATCGTTCAGCGCCAGAAAATTTTCATAAGATTTTGTGAGATTTCTGATTTCAATCATCGGGATACACCTCCGTCTTGGATTCGCGCGCAGATTTCCTCTGTGCTGAGTCCTGTTTCTTTCAATTTCTCAACCACTTCCTCCAATTGAGAGAAGAGTTCCATACGAGCCACCTGATGCTGTGTTTCATCATCTTGGGCAAAACTGCCCTTGCCGGGCACGGAACAAATGCTACCCTCTTGCTCCAATTCACGGTATGCCCGCTGAATGGTGTTGGGGTTAATGGCCAATTGTACCGCCAATTCTCGCACCGATGGCAGTCGCCCGCCTGCGGGAATCTCACCCGTGAGCATCATTTGGCGTAATCCGTGCTTCACCTGCTCGTAAATGGGTCTGGGGTCTTTGTAGTTCACTGTAAACAGGGAAACCACCTCCTTGAACTGTACTAATCATGATAGTACACTTAGCATACACACAGTACAGTGCTATGTCAATAGGAAATTTCAAAAAATTTCTGTTGACAGTCAAGCAAAAAGGTGATAATAAATATATAAGCAAGTATTTATATGAAAGGAGCGAAGCCAATGGAAAATTCTCATGTCCTGCTCACAGAAGAGCAAATGTCCGATATGGCGGAGCTGTTTAAAATCTTTGGCGATTCCACTCGTATCCGCATTCTCAACGCCTTGGCATTAGTACCCTCCTGCGGTTGTGGCAATCCCCAGTGTCAGTGTTGCGCCCCTGGTATGTGCGTCAGCCATTTGTCCAATAAACTTTCTATGACCCAGCCTGCCATTTCTTACCAACTTCGCATTCTCAAACAGGCAAAACTGGTGAAAAACCGCAGGGTAGGGAAGCAGATTTGCTACTCTTTGGCCGATGACCATGTGAAAACCATTTTGCGCATGGCGCGGGAGCATTTGGAGGAATAACCATGAAAAAGCAAAAATTTAATGTGACAGGCATGACCTGTTCTGCCTGTTCTGCCCGTGTGGAATCCACCACGGCAAAGTTAAAGGGCGTCAAAAGCGCCTCTGTGAACCTCCTAGCCAACAGCATGCTGGTGGTCTACGATGAAACCCTTCTCACGGCAGAGGATATCTGCCATGCTGTCATCAATGTGGGCTATGGCGCATCTGTGGCAGAAAAAACCGCTTCTCGCCAAACTGCCCAAGCAGACGGACACTTAAAGGCCATGAAAAAGCGCCTTTTGACATCGTTTCTGCTCCTTCTGCCCCTGATGTATGTGGCCATGGGGCATATGCTTCTTTTGCCCGTACCTGCTTTCTTGCATGACCCTGCCCTCCTTGCCATCACGGAACTACTCCTCACTGCCCCTATTTTGGCGGTGAATTTCGGCTACTTCTCCCGCGGCTTTAAAAACCTCTTCCATGGCGCACCCAATATGGATTCCATGGTGGCGGTCGGCTCTACAGCAGCCTTTGCATACAGTGTCTATGCCGCTATTTCTGCTGTGGTGGGCGGTGGTGAGATTTCTCATCATCTCTATTTTGAATCCGCTGCTATGATTCTCACCCTTGTCACTTTGGGTAAATACATGGAAGCGCGCTCCAAGGGTGAAACAGGCAGAGCCATCGAAAAACTCATGGATTTAGAGCCCAAAACCGCCTGTGTCCTGCGTGATGGGGAAGAGAAAATCATCCCCGTGGCAGAAGTGGTGGTAGGGGATACCGTCCTCATCCGCCCGGGACAGAGCATTCCTGTGGATGGGGTTGTATTAGAGGGCAGTTCCACTGTGGATGAAAGCATGCTCACTGGCGAAAGCATCCCCGTGGAAAAAACTGTGGGCGACCATTTGGGCGCGGCAACAGTTAACCTCACTGGCTCTCTTACCTTCCGCGCTGAGCGAGTGGGGCAGGATACTACCTTGGCAGGCATTATCCGCTTGGTGGAAGAAGCCTCTGCCTCCAAAGCGCCCATCTTCCGCTTGGCAGATAAAATCGCGGGTCTGTTTGTTCCTGTGGTCATGTCCATCGCGGTCATCACAGTAATTGTGTGGCTTTTGGCGGGCGCGACCTTTGAATTTGCCCTCACCTCCGGTATTGCCGTTTTGGTCATTTCCTGTCCCTGCGCCTTGGGTCTTGCTACCCCTGTGTCCGTCATGGTGGGCACTGGTCGGGGCGCAGAATACGGCATTTTGCTCAAATCTGCCGAGGTGCTGGAAACCATGTGCCATGCCGATACTGTGGTGCTGGATAAAACGGGCACCCTCACCCAAGGACATCCCGCTGTGACGGACATCCTGCCCCAAAACGGTAATGTGATGGATTTTCTCCGCATCGCAGCTGCATTGGAACAAAACTCAGAACATCCCTTGGCGGTGGCTGTACTGGATGCCGCCAAAGACCTCACAATTCCCTCTGTCACGGACTTTTCTGCCGTGCCTGGCAAGGGTGTTATGGGGGTTTTGGATGGTAAAACCTACTTGGGTGGCAACGCCCAATTCCTGCAGGAAAACGGCATCGGCGTAGAAGAGCGCCACGACCTGACCACCCAAGGCAAAACCCTTCTGTACTTTGGCGAACAAAATGGCGCATACTTGGGCGTCATCGCCGCCGCAGACAAGGAAAAACCCACCGCCGCCCAAGCGGTCAAAACCCTCCAACAAAAAGGCTTGAAAGTGATTATGTTAACCGGTGACAATGCCGATACCGCTCGTGCCGTAGGGGAGCGCTTGGGTGTAGATCAGGTTATCGCCCAAGTTCTGCCCCAAGATAAAGAACAAAATGTGCGCCAGTTGCAAGAAAAAGGCCACAAGGTCATCATGGTGGGCGATGGAATTAACGATGCCCCCGCCCTCACCGCTGCCGATGTGGGAATGGCCATTGGCGCAGGCACAGATATCGCCATGGAATCTGCCGATGCAGTGCTCATGCGCTCTGACCCCATGGATATCGTAGGCGGTATCGAACTAAGTCACGCGGTCATGAAGAAGATTCGGCTCAATCTCTTTTGGGCATTCTTCTATAATTTCCTGTGCATCCCCATTGCCGCCGGTGTGTTGTATCCCATCTTTGGCTTGCAACTCAATCCCATGCTGGGTGCTGCCGCCATGAGTATCAGTTCTGTGTGCGTGGTTTCAAACTCTCTCCGCTTGCGTACTTGGAAGCCCACGGCCGCCAAGGAGACTTGCCACGACCACTGCCATGACCATTGCGAATTTGAAACCCATAAGGAGGAAAAAATCATGCAATATACTCTCAACATTACGGGCATGATGTGCCCACACTGCCAGGCCCATGTGGAAAAAGCCCTACTCGCTGTCTCTGGCGTAGAAAAAGTAGAGGTAGACCTGCAAGGAGGCAAAGCCACCGTGCAGGGCGGTGAAATCGCCGAACTCCTCGCCGCTGTGCGAGAAGTAGGCTACGGCGCAGAAGAAGCGTAAAAAACAGCAAGACCGTGGATATTCTTCGGAATATTCACGGTTTTCTGCATATATTCACAAAAGGTGCATATTCATACAAAAATGCCATTGTGAATAATCACGAACAGACCCCTAAATATAGGTCAAAAACTATATATTTTATATAAAAATGCCCAAAAATGGAAAATTTGCCTTGACGATTCCTAGGAAAAGAGATAGTATATTTATGCATTCAACCTTGCAAATTATAAACTCTCAGGAGGTTTTACATTATGAACAAAGCTGATATTAAGAAAGTCGTCTTAGCCTACTCCGGCGGTCTGGATACTTCCATCATCATTCCTTGGCTCAAAGAGAACTACAACAACTGCGAAGTCATCGCCGTTTCCGGTAACGTTGGTCAGGCTGACGAACTGGAAGGACTGGAAGAAAAGGCCATTAAGACTGGCGCTTCCAAGTGCTATATCGAAGACCTCACCGATGAATATGTGGAAGATTTCATCATCCCCTGCGTCAAGGCAGGCGCTAAGTATGAAGATTATCTTCTTGGTACTTCCCATGCCCGTCCCATCATCGCCAAGCGCTTGGTGGAAATCGCCAAGGCCGAAGGCGCTGACGCCATCGCCCATGGTTGCACCGGCAAGGGCAACGACCAAGTCCGTTTTGAACTGACTATCAAGGCTTTCGCTCCCGATATGCCCATCATCGCTCCTTGGAGAGAGTGGGAGATTAAGGGTCGTGACGAAGAAATCGCCTATGCTGAAGCCCATAATGTGCCCCTGCGTATCACCCGTGAAACCAACTATTCCAAGGATAAGAACATGTGGCATTTGAGCCATGAAGGCTTGGATTTGGAAGACCCCGGCAACGAGCCCCAGTATGAGAAGCCCGGTTTCTTGGAAATGAGCGTTTCTCCCATCAATGCTCCCGATGTCCCCACCTATGTGACCATCGACTTTGAAAAAGGCGTGCCCACCAAACTGGATGGCGTGGCTATGAGCCAGAAGGACATCGTTCTGAAACTCAACGAAATCGGTGGCGCTAACGGCATTGGCCTCTTGGATATCGTGGAAAACCGTCTTGTTGGCATGAAGTGCCGTGGCGTGTACGAAACTCCCGGTGGCGCAATCCTCTACAAGGCCCTCAATGTGCTGGAGACCCTGTGTCTGGATAAATACGCCGCTCATAAGAAGCAGGAACTTTCCGTCTGCTATGCAGACTTGGTCTATAACGGTCAGTGGTTCACCCCCCTGCGTACCGCTCTTGCCGCTTTCGTGGATTCCCTCATGGAAAATGTGACCGGCACTGTCCGTCTTAAACTCTACAAGGGCAACATGATTAACGCCGGTGTGTGGAGTCCCTACTCCCTGTACGATCCCGAAATCTGCACCTTTGAAGAGGACCATGTCTACAATCAGGCCGATGCTACTGGCTTCATTAACCTCTTCGGTCTGCCCCTGAAGGTACAGGCTCAGGTCAACGCGAAGAACGGCAAACAGTAAGAAATTTCCTTAGGAGGAAACGTCATGGCAAAACTTTGGGCAGGCCGTGCGGCGGAAGATACCGCCAAAGTGGCCGATGATTTCAATTCATCCATCGCTGTGGACAGTCGTATGTATCGGGAAGATATTACTGGCTCCATGGCCCATGCCGCCATGCTTTCCGCCTGCAATATCATCTCTCCCGCCGATGCTGATGCCATCATTGAGGGGCTGGAATCCATCCTCACGGATTTGGACGATGGAACGCTCAAAATCGATATGGAGGCAGAGGACATCCACATGTTTGTGGAGCAGGTGCTTACGGAGCGCATTGGTGATGTGGGCAAACGCCTGCACACCGCCCGTAGCCGAAATGACCAAGTGGCCGTGGACTTGCGTATGTACCTGCGTAGCCAAACGGTGCAAGTGGTGGAAAAACTCAAAACCCTTCTCGCTGTGGTGGCGGAAAAGGCAGAGGAAAATGTGGAATCGATTGTTCCCGGCTACACCCACTTGCAACGGGCGCAACCCATTCGTTTCGCCCATCATCTTTTGGCCTACGCCATGATGCTTCTAAGAGATGTAGGCCGTTTGCAGGATGCCGCAAAGCGCATGAATCAGTCTCCCTTGGGTGCTTGCGCCTTGGCTGGTACGACCTATGAAACTGACCGCGACTTTACCGCCAAACAACTTGGCTTTGACGGCTGGTGTATCAATTCCATTGATGCCGTGTCTGACCGAGATTTCTGCGTGGAACTGCTCTCCGCCCTCAGCGTGCTGATGATGCACCTGTCCCGCTTCAATGAGGAGATTATCCTGTGGTCCTCTTGGGAGTTCCGCTTTGTCTCCCTGTCTGATGCCTACACCACTGGCTCTTCCATCATGCCTCAGAAGAAAAACTCCGATATGGCGGAACTGATTCGTGGCAAAACTGGCAGAGTCTACGGTGACCTTGTGGGAACGCTCACCATGCTCAAAGGTCTGCCCTTGGCGTATAACAAGGACATGCAGGAAGATAAAGAGTCCATCTTCGATGCCTTTGACACGGTGAATATGTGCTTGGATGTGTTTATCCCCATGCTCAAAACCATGGTGACCCATCCCGAGAACATGAAAAAAGCCGCTCAGGAGGGCTTCATCAACGCCACCGACTTGGCGGACTACTTAGTACGAAAGGGCATGCCTTTCCGAAGTGCCTATAAAATCTCAGGTAGCATGGTGGCCTATTGCATCCAAAAGGGCACAGTGTTAGAAAACCTGCCCTTGGAAACTTATAAGCAGTATTCAGACCTCTTTGAAGAAGATGTCTATACAGCCATTGACTTAGTCACTTGCGTGCAGAAACGGATTAGCCAAGGTGGTACATCCGCAGAATCCGTCCAAGCACAAATTCAATATGTAAAAGAAAATATTTAGGAGGAACTCATTATGTTGAAGAAAATCATCGCCCTTTGCTTGGTCATTGTTATGGCAGCCCTCTGCCTCACCGCTTGCGGTGGCAAGACCCTCACTGTGGAAAGCGTGCAGAAAGCAGGCAAACTCACCATCGGCACCAGCCCCGATTTCCCTCCCTTTGAATCCCTCAACAACGAAGGCAAAGTGGAAGGCATCGAAATTGAAATTCTAGAACTCATCTGCAAGGAACTGGGTGTCACCTTGGAAATCAAGCAGATGGACTTCGACTCCGTCCTGCCTGGTGTGCAGTCTGGTAAGTTCGATGTAGGTGTCTCCGGCATCTCCGTGACTCCCGCTCGTGAAAAGAACACCCTCTTCACCACACCCTACTGCTTGGCTGCACAGGCCATCGTGGTTACCACTGGTAGCCCCATTGCCTCCAAGGCCGACCTCACTGGCAAGACCGTCTCCGTCCAGACCGGCACCACTGCTGAAGAATTCTGCATGGGCAACGGCTACACTGTCAAGGCCTTTGCCGCCAATGCGGATGCTCAATCCGCCCTCACTGTGGGCAAGGTGGACGCTTGGGTCATCGACGATTTGACCGCCGCCGAAATGGTCGCCGTTTACAACGAAGAGCATCCCGATGCACCTCTGGTCATTTTGGATGAAGCCATGACCACCGAGCCCTACGCCTTCGCCTTCAAAAAGGGTGGCGATGATTTGGTGAACAAGATTAACGAAATCTTGAACAAACTCTTGGCCGATGGCACCATCGCCGGCATTTTCGAAAAGTACAACGCCCCCTATACTGCTCCCTAACACGCACAAAAGGGATAGGGTCTTTATGACTCTATCCCTTGCTTTCATAAACCGAAAGGAGATTCTCCATTGAACGCTTGGCTTTTAAAACTCAACGAAACCTTTATTGAAAGCGGTGGCTATCGGTATATCATCGATGGTTTTAAGAACACCATCATCATCACCCTGGGTGCACTGCTCATCGGTGTGGTCATCGGTTCGCTCATCGCCATTATTAAATATTTCGCCGAAGAATCCCCCAAACTCAAACCTCTGGCTTGGCTGTGCGATTTGTATACCACTGTCATCCGTGGTATTCCCATCACAGTTCTGCTCTTAATATTCTACCTGATTATTTTGGTCACGGCATCGGACCTCACCGTTGCCATCTTGTCCTTTGGTATTAACTCTGGCGCTTATATGGCAGAGCTGATCCGCAGTGGTATTAACGCTGTGGATAAGGGACAGATGGAAGCAGGGCGCAGTTTGGGCATGTCCCGTGCTCAGGCCATGCGCAAGGTGATTTTCCCTCAGGCCATCCGCTATATTTTGCCTGCCATCGGCAACGAGCTTATCGCCCTGTTGAAGGAAACCTCCGTTGCCGGCTATGTTGCCATCGTGGACCTTACCCGCGCAGGCAACCTCATCCGTACGAATACCCACGATGCAATCAATCCCTTGGCGCTTGTGGCGCTCATTTACCTGACATTGGTCGTTCTTCTCACACGGCTTTTGGGCAAGGTGGAAAGGAAGTTGGCAAAAAGTGATAAAGGTTGAACATTTAAGTAAAAACTTTCAGGATTTGCCTGTACTGAAAGATGTCAGCGTCACCATCAACAAAGGTGATGTGGTCTGCGTCATCGGTCCTTCCGGTTCGGGTAAGTCCACCTTCCTCCGCTGTCTCAATATGCTGGAAAAGCCCAATAGTGGCAAAATCATCTTCGATGGCGTGGACCTCACCGCCAAAAAGACCAATCTCAATCTCCATCGGCAGAAGATGGGCATGGTGTTCCAGCAGTTTAACCTCTTTCCCAATATGACCGTGCTGGAAAACCTCACCTGCGCCCCCATGATGCTCAAAAAAGTCCCCAAGGCAGAAGCAGAAGCCAAGGCCATCGAATTGCTGGGTCGTGTGGACTTGGCAGACAGAGCCGATACCTACCCCAATAAACTCTCCGGCGGTCAAAAACAGCGTGTTGCCATCGTCCGCGCTCTCATGATGGAGCCCGATGTCATGCTCTTTGATGAACCCACCTCCGCCCTGGACCCCGAAATGGTCGGCGAAGTGCTGGATGTTATGAAATCCCTCGCCCAAAAGGGCATGACCATGGTGGTGGTTACTCACGAAATGGCCTTCGCCCGTGAGGTGAGCAACCGCGTGCTGTTCTTGGATGGCGGTGTCATCGCAGAAGATGGCACGCCTGAGGAAATTTTCGGCAATCCCCAGTGCGAGCGCCTAAAAACCTTCTTGGCTAAGGTGCTGTAAGGAGGAAACTAAGATGAAACTCAATCATTTTCTCAAACTCTTAGACTTGACTCCCGAGGAAATCAGCGACCTTTTGGACTTGGCCGCAACCCTGAAAGCCCAAAAGAAAGCAGGCATTCCTCACCGCCTTTGCGAGGGTAAGAACATTGTCCTGCTCTTTGAAAAGGACTCCACCCGCACCCGTTGCTCCTTTGAGGTGGCAGGCGCGGACTTGGGCATGAGTGTTACCTATCTTGGCCCCTCCGGCTCTCAAATGGGCAAAAAGGAATCCATTGCCGATACCGCTCGGGTCTTGGGTCGCATGTTTGACGGCATCGAGTACCGTGGCTATGGTCAAACCATTGTGGAAGACTTGGCTAAATACTCAGGTGTTCCCGTGTGGAATGGCCTCACCAACGAATTCCACCCCACACAGATTTTGGCGGACTTCCTCACCATTCGGGAGCATTTCGGTAGCCTCAAAGGCAAGAAACTGGTCTACTGTGGCGATGCCCGATACAATATGGGCAACTCCCTCATGGTGGGCTGTGCCAAAATGGGCATGCACTTTGTAGCCTGCGCCCCCGAGGCATATTTCCCCGATCAAGCCCTCATCGCCACCTGCGAAGAAATCGCCAAAGAAACAGGCGCTACCCTCGAATTCATCACCGACCCCATGCTCGCCACCAAAGATGCCCATGTGATCTACACCGATGTTTGGGTCTCCATGGGCGAGCCCGATAGCGTGTGGCAGGAGCGTATTGAAGCCCTCATGCCTTATCAGGTGAATAAGGCTATGATGGATAACGCAGGACCTCAGTGTCGTTTCATGCACTGCCTGCCTGCTTTCCATGACCTCAACACCACCGTGGGCAAGCAGATTTACGAAAAATTCGGCATCGATTGCATGGAAGTGACCGACGAAGTCTTTGAAAGTGAAGCATCCATTGTCTTTGATGAAGCGGAAAACCGCATGCACACCATCAAAGCCGTCATGGCCGCCACATTGGCATAATGAAAAACCCGTACTCAAATGAGTACGGGTTTTCTTATTAAAGATTTTATCCCGCTATATCACCGAGTTTAGCGTAGATTCTGCCTGTTACTTCGAAATAGTATGCGAGATCATCGGCAGAGAGGGAAGATGTGTCAATTGCGGACATCTTATTCATGGTTTCAGAATATTGCTCTAAAAATTTACTGTACTCTCCTAATATTGCCAAATCATAGGGGTTGTCTTTGTATTTATCCATAAAAGCAATGTATTCATCAAAGAATTTTTCATAACTATCCAATGCGCTTTTAAAGTCAGTGCTATCATCTACATTCGTGCTTGGTGTGTTGGGTGTATCGGGAATTACAGAGGTATTAGGCGCATCGGGTGTTTCCTCTGGTGGTGTAACAGCGATATAAATGATATTAAAGCCCTCATAGTTGATATCTACCTCATATCCAGCATTGTTTTTTGCAGTAAAGGCTCTTCCGTCCCTGCGGTAATCTATATTGAAACCTGCCTTCATGCAGACATCAACGTATTCGGAATATGACTCGATGGATGTGTTTGCAATCCTCACACAAAATAAATCTTCGTTGTTCCAAGAGATAACACCAAGATTTGTTGCAGGAGTCGGGATTTGTGCCCCAAGACCAGATGTCGGCCATCCAATCTCTTCTACTTGGAGGGGTTCGACAACTTTTATGTACATATCTCCTGTTGAATACAGACATAATTCTAAACGATACCCTTTTTGGTTATAAACATAGTGCCAAATTCCATCTCTTCGACTATCAACATTAAAACCTTTCTCTTCACAAGCAGAAAGGTAACTGTCAAAATCTGCCTTTGTGCAATTCTTAACTGTGATTGTCAGACTGTCAGGATAATTTAAACCTAATTCACTCTTTTCAAGATTAGTCATTGGGATAATGTTACCAAGATATAACTCCTCCCACACAAGAGGGTCTGTGGTTTTTTTACCACAGCCGCTGATTAAAAGACACAAACAAACAATAATTAGCAACAACAAATGCTTTCTCATTTCATTTTCTCCCTTAATTGATGTTGAAAATAACCAAACGGTTATAATCTAACGTCATTATAAGCATTCTATGTTACGATGTCAACATCAAATGGTTATGAAAGTTGGTGCGTAGCATGGATAATTTCTACCCTCGTCTTAAAGATTTAAGGGAAGACCATGACCTCTCCCAACAGCAGGTTGCGGACTATTTGGGTATGAAGCAACCTCAGTACAGCCGTTATGAAAGGGGCTTGCGCGATATCCCCACAGATATCCTCATTAAACTTGCAAAGTTCTATAAAACCACAACGGACTATATCCTTGGTCTTACCAATAAAAAATAAGAGAACCCGTCGTTGTGACAGGTTCTCTTTTCTTATTACCCAAAAGTTGTCATGGCTGATATTTTCTCAAAGACAATGGCGCCACCAAGGGTATCTAAGGCGCGCAGGGAGGACAGATATTCTTCCTTCATATCCGTCACACCCACCACCACGCGGTTTTCCATTTCATATACACCGCAGGATACCACAAAGGGCACTTTTTTGTCCATCATCTGCTGGGTGATGGCTTCGTGGATGGCGTTTAGATACTGATAACTGTATTTTCCTGCAACAAATACCACTTTGCTTTCTTCCACACCCAGGTCCTTGCACACATTCTTGCGAATTTCCGCTGTATCTTCCGTGAGAACCACAGTGAGCCGACCAATATCATCCAAATACAAGCCGCCAAAGTAATTGGCGGATTCCTCCGAAATCAGGTGTGAGGTATTTTCTACATAAGTACCATCACTGTCCGCAGGAGCGTCTTCCACCGCTCCCAATGCCAGCCAACGGTATTCGCCATAGTCCACATCATCCCCGAACATAGTGGGGAATTGCGCTTTCAGTAGGGAAGAGATGTCCACAATATACTCTTTTTGCCCGCTGCTTTCTCCCTGCAAACGCTTGGCTTCATACACTGTGGCCTTTTCATCACTCCATACCTCATCTCCCAAGCCAAAGTCCGTGCCGATGTTGGCGGTACAAACAATCCTGCAATCTACCCCCAAGTTCAAGTCAACTTGTTTCTTATAGAAAGTGAAATGATTGTTCACAAAAAATGTGATGGCATCCTCTGTATCCTTAATGCGGTAGACATCTAAAAACCAACGCTCAGAAAGCCAAATCTTGCCTTCTGCCATGAGTTCTGTATCGTCTTCTAGGGCGGTTTTGTATGCTGTGTAAATATCCCCGTCATAGGCAAGAAACAGTGGTACGGATACCCCCATAATGCTTTCAGCCTTGTCGCGCACCTCACCGGCTTTGACCCACGGCATGGCTTGGGTCATGTTGTAGATGTATGCGCCACTGGGGGAGGAGGCAATGGGGTCTTCGCTGGGGGCTTTACTTTCCTGTTTAGGTAACGCCCACACGCCAGCCCCTGAGGCAAGAATCAGCGCAAGACAGCCCACAGCGGTAAGGGTCTTTTTTCGTTGCGCTTTTCTAACTTTTCGTTCTTCTTCAAATTCATTTCTGCGTTTCAGTACGCTTTTCGCCATTTCTTCATAACTTTTCATACTCAAAACCCTCCTTGCTCAGTTCTTCTTTTAGGGCTCTTTTGGCTTGATATAAGAGATTTTCCACTTGTCGGCGCGATTTTTTCAGCACGCCGGCAATCTCTTCATTTTTCATATCCTCCAAGAATTTCAGATACAACACTGTGGCATAATCCTTAGGGAGTTTATCCAGTGCCCGATGGATGAGAATTTTCTCCTCTTTCTGCATATACGCCTGCTCCAAGGAGCAAATCGCCTGCATGGGGAAATTCTCTGTTTCCACAGAAATATCGGTAAACCGCCCTGCCTGTCGCAGGTGGTTTATGGCAATATTTCGCCCAATGGTGTACAGCCAAGTTTTAAAGGCATATTTTTCCCGAAATTTCGGTCGTTTGGTGATGAGCCCAAAAAAGGTTTCTTCTGCCAGTTCTTCCGCCACATAGATGTTACTGACATAGCGGTTGAGGAAGAGAATCAGACCATCTTTATACTCTTTAATGAGTTCCACAATCCCATCGTCATCTCCTGCAAGATAACGGCGGTATTGCTTTGCACCGTGTTCCATCTGATTCCTCCTTTCTGTATTTGGTGGGGCGCGTCCCTTCACCTATTAAACAATCGAGTGTTGGAAAACTCTTACAAAAAAACCTCACTCGAAAAAGAGTGCGGTTTTTATTCTTTCAGCAGTGCTTCGCCGGCTTTGTAAATATCCCCCGCGCCTACGGTGAGAATCAAATCGCCCTCTTGGGCGAGGTCCCTTAGCACCTCGGTCACACTTTGCAGGGTAGGGCAGTAGTAACTGCCATCGATTCTGTCCGCCAAATCCTTGGAGGAAACATTCACCGTGTTCTGCTCACGGGCGGCATAAATCTCTGCCAAAATGGCCACATCCGCTGCCTGCAATTCCCACAGAAAATCGTCAAACAGCGCCTTGGTGCGGGTGTAGGTGTGGGGCTGGAATGCGCAGATAATCCGTTTGTAGCCCATGGATTTCACAGAACTGAGCAGTGCGTGAAGTTCACTGGGATGGTGGGCATAATCGTCATAAATATCCGCCCCGTGATACTTGCCCTTAAACTCCATGCGCCGACCCGCCCCTGTAAAGGTGGCAAGCCCCTTGGCGGCAATTTCGCCGCTGATGCCGTGGATGTATGCCACCGCACAGGCGGCAAGAGCGTTGAGGGCGTTGTGTTTACCCACCACGGAGAGGGAAAGGTGACAGTAAAACTCGTTTTGAATGTATACATCCAAACTGCGGAAATCCTCGCTGGCGCTCACGCCACGCACCGTGGCACCTTCCCCAAAACCAAAGGTCATTAGGGGCAGACCTGCCAAGGCATCCATGGTGTTTTCATCATCCCCATTGGCGATGATGCTACCGCCTTCGCATGTCAGTTCCGCAAAGGTGCGGAAAGATGCTTTCACATCATTTAAATCTTTAAAAAAGTCCAGATGGTCGGCTTCTACATTGAGAATTACCGCGCAGGTGGGATAGAAATTGTGGAAGGAATTGCAGTACTCGCAACTTTCCATAATAATGGCATCGCCACTGCCCACACGATGTCCAGCGCCCAACAGGGGCAGATGCCCACCAATCATCACCGTGGGGTCTTTCTGCGCCTTCATAAAAATGTGGGTTACCATGGAGGTGGTGGTGGTCTTGCCGTGAGTGCCTGCGATACAGATGGCATCCTTGTAGGATTTCATCATGTGCCCCCATGCTTGGGTGCGCTCGAAAATGGGAATGCCCAATTCTCGTGCCGCGGCAATTTCGGGATTGTCATTCCGTGCGGCGGCGGTGCGGATGATGCAGTCGGCATGGCGCACATTGTCTCCGCTGTGACCAATCATCACGGGAATGCCTCTGCGCGTCAGTTCCTCCGTGGAAACGGATGCGTTCATATCAGAACCCGTAATTTCCACGCCCATATCCCGCAAAACCAGTGCCAAAGGTCGCATGGATACGCCACCAATGCCAACCAGATGTACTTTTTTGCCCTTTTGCAGGTAATCTGCGATGTTTTGCATATCCACACTCCTTTCTTGCCTTTTTGGTCACACCGCAGATATTATAATCCACTCATCAGAAAAAAACAAGGAGAAACTGTCAAAGAGGGAATTTCTCCAAACCCCTTGCAATTTTCCCCAGAAAATTTTACCATGTAACTATAGAAAGAGGTGATTTTCCATGCATACCGCCCCCAAGCACATTCTCCAACAACTGAATCTTGCTGGTTTTGAGGCGTATTTTGTCGGCGGATGCGTGCGAGATACCCTCCTTTCCCGTCCTGTCCACGATTGGGACATCACCACCTCCGCCACCCCCGAAGAAGTGATGCAGGTCTTTCCCCATACAGTGCCCACAGGCATCCAACACGGCACTGTGACTGTGGTGGAGGATGGTAAGAACTACGAAGTGACTACCTTCCGCACCGATGGGGAGTACTTAGATAGCCGTCACCCCCAAAATGTGCAGTTTGTCCGCTCTCTGCGGGAGGACTTATCCCGCCGTGATTTTACTATCAATGCCATGGCTATGGACAGTGAGGGAAATCTCACAGACTTGTTTGGCGGTCAAGAGGATTTGCGGGCAAAAATCATCCGCCCTGTGGGGGATGGAGAGACCCGCTTTCGGGAAGATGCCCTGAGAATGCTCCGCGCCTTCCGTTTTTCCGCCCAACTGGACTTTACCATAGAGCCCAAGGCAGTGAATGCCGTGAAAAAACTCCATCCACTGTGTAAAGCCCTTTCGGTGGAGCGGGTGCGAGACGAGGTGGAAAAAACCCTCCTTGCTTTCCCCAAAACAGTTGCCCAAATGGCAGATTTGGGTCTGCTCATGGTTGCTCGCATGGAGCAGGGGAGAGACCTTTCATTTTTGCATGATACCCCCACCCGCAAGGATGTCCGTTGGGCAGGTTTGTTCTACGCCTACCCCCATCTATCGTGGCAGGATTTCCGTTTAGATAAGAGAACAGGTCAAACCGCCTGCGAGACTGCCCACCTTTTGGGTCAGGACTATGATGCAATTGCCTACAAGGGCATTTTCGCCCAATATGGCGAAGATGTGGGCTTCTGCCTTGCGGATTTACAGCATAAGCGCCCCATGGTGGAGGAATTTATCCGCCGTGGCGATGGTATCTACCTGCGTGATTTAGCCGTCAGTGGCGCAGATTTCCCCCATTTGCAAGGTAGGGAATTGGGCGAGACTCTAAACCGCCTCCTGCGCCATGTCCATGCCCATCCTCAAGATAACCGAAAAGAGAGATTGTATGAAATTTATCGCCAAAACCTTTGATGCCCTCAGCACCAAAGAACTGTATGAAATCCTAAAATCCCGCATGGAGATTTTTATGTTGGAGCAAGAAATCCACTGTCTCGACATGGACAACGTGGACTATGAGTCTCTCCACTGCTTTTTGTGGGATGGGGAGCGGGTTTGCGCCTACCTCCGCGCCTATGAAATAGGGGAGGGAACGGTGAAACTGGGCAGAGTTCTCTCCCTGCGCCATGGGGAAGGCTTTGGCAGAACTCTCATGGAAAACGCCATCCCCACCATCAAAGAACACTTCTCCTGTCAAAAACTTTGGGTAGATTCCCAATGCCACGCTAGTGGTTTCTATGCAAAACTTAATTTCTCTGTCGTCACCGAAGAGTTCTTAGAAGAAGGCATCCCCCATGTGGGCATGGAGCGCTCTGTTTAACTGAGTTATGTAAACCGCATAAGAACTTTTGAAAAATATGAATTTCCTCTTGCATTTTCAAAAATGTGTGTTATAATGACTTGGCAACGGAGGCTTAGCTCAGCTGGTTAGAGCGCTTGCTTCACACGCAAGAGGTCACTGGTTCGAGTCCAGTAGTCTCCACCATATCAAAAAAGCACTTCCGCAGGGAAGTGCTTTTTTCTTACCGAAATCTCCTTTTTCTTGAAATATCGTCATTGTTTTCATTGACTTTACCCATAAAAAGTGCTAGTATGTGAAAGTAAACGCGATGACGAAAAATAGTATGCGCAATCATCCTTTTTTCAGAGAGCTGTTGCTTGGTGCAAAACAGCAGAAGGACTGCGCGGAATTCATTTCTGAGCGGCTTTGCTGAACAGTTTTCAGTAGGCGAAGACGGGTGCGCCCGATATTGCGCTTACGGTCTTTTTGGACCGGATGAGGCCGTCCATTGGGCGGTAAATTGAGGTGGTACCACGGGGTGAACTCGTCCTCTGCATGATGCAGAGGGCTTTTTTTATGCCCCTTATGAACCGATTCTAGTGGAGATTCTAAGGAGGAAAATCCATGAAAACACTCATGCTCGGCAACGAAGCTGTTGCCAGAGGCCTGTTTGAGGCAGGCTGTAGTTTTGTATCCAGTTATCCTGGCACTCCCAGCACAGAAATCACCGAATATGTTGCCACCTACAAAGAAGTTTATGCCGAGTGGGCGCCCAATGAAAAAGTTGCCATGGAAGCAGCCTTCGGCGCCTGTCTTGCGGGCAAGCGTAGCTTCTGCGCCATGAAACATGTAGGACTCAATGTGGCGGCAGACCCGTTGTTTACCATTGCCTATACAGGTGTCAACGCTGGCTTGGTTATTGGCGTGGCCGATGATGCTGGCATGCATTCCTCTCAGAATGAGCAAGATTCCCGCCACTATGCTCGTGCCTCCAAAATCCCTATGCTGGAACCCTCCGATTCTGCGGAAGCGCTTTCTTTCACCAAATTGGCATACGACATTTCTGAAGAGTTTGATACTCCCGTCTTTGTCAAGATGTGTACCCGCGTGGCTCACTCTCAAAGTATTGTTGAGACTGCCCAGCGGGTGGAAGTGAGCAAAACATATGAAAAGGCTCCCCAGAAGTATATCATGATGCCCGCCAATGCCAAACTCCGCCACCCTGTGGTAGAAGAGCGCACCCGTCGCCTGACACAGTGGGCGGAAACCTGCCATATAAACCGTGTGGAGGAAGGCAGTGACCACTCCATGGGTATTATCACCTCCTCCACTTCCTATCAGTATGTCAAGGAAGTCTTTGGAGACCAATACCCTGTTTTGAAACTGGGTATGATTTGGCCACTTCCCGTGGAAAAAATCCGCGATTTTTCCAAATCTGTGGAGAAATTGGTGATTGTGGAGGAATTGGATTCTTTTATCGAAACGCACTGCAAGGAATTGGGAATCTCTTGCGTTGGAAAAGAAAAGTTCTCCTGTATCGGTGAACTTTCCCAGAATCTCATTGCCGAAAAACTGGGTGTTAGCACCATGGCTGGCGCAAAGTTGGATACCGCCATTCCTGCCCGTCCTCCTGTCATGTGCGCTGGCTGTCCTCACAGAGGTCTGTTCTACACCCTCGCCAAGAATCATCTTACCGCATTGGGTGATATCGGCTGTTATACCTTGGGCGCAGTACCGCCTTTGGCCGCGCTGGATACCACCATTTGCATGGGCGCTTCCATCTCTAGTTTGCATGGTTTTACCAAAGCAGGCGGAGGGGAGGAAAAGAAAGCCGTTGCTGTCATTGGTGACTCTACCTTCATGCACTCAGGTATGACAGGCCTTGTCAACATGGCTTATAACGAGTCCAACGGCACTGTGATTATTGTAGATAACTCCATTACTGGCATGACGGGCCATCAGCAGAACCCCACAACGGGATTTAACCTCAAAGGCGATCCCTGTACAAAGATTGATTTGGAATCTTTCTGCCGTGCCGTTGGCATCCGCAGAGTACGCGTGGTTGATCCCTATGATTTACAGCAGTGCGATGAAGCCATCAAGGAGGAAACGGCTGCAGAAGAACCCTCTGTGATCATCTCTCGCCGTCCCTGCGCGCTGCTCAAATATGTCAAGCATAACAAACCCATCATTGCTGATTCCAACAAATGTGTTGGTTGCAAAGCCTGCATGAAGATTGGCTGTCCAGCCATTAGCATTGTGGATCAAAAAGCAAGGATTGACAACACCCTCTGCACTGGTTGCGGGGTTTGCGCCCAGTTGTGCAAATTCGGTGCACTGCAAAATGCCAAGGAGGACTGACCATGAAAACACAGAATATTATGATTGTCGGTGTTGGTGGGCAGGGAAGTCTGCTGGCCTCCAAACTGCTGGGTCGCTTGCTTTTGCAAAAGGGTTATGACATTAAGGTCTCCGAAGTCCACGGCATGAGCCAGCGTGGCGGTAGCGTGGTAACCTATGTCCGCTTTGGCGATAAGGTTTATTCTCCTGTGATTGACAAAGGGCAAGCGGATTATATCGTTTCCTTCGAGCTTTTGGAAGCTGCCCGCTGGACAGAATACCTGAAACCTGATGGCAAGATTGTGGTCAATACCCAAAAAATTTCCCCCATGCCCGTCATCACCGGCGTGGCAGAATATCCCCAAAACCTTGTTGAGAAGATGCAGTCTGCCGGCCTCAAGGTAGATGCCTTTGATGCACTAAAACTGGCCGAGCAAGCGGGATCTTCCAAAGCGGTGAATATTGTGCTCATGGGGCATTTATCCCGCTATTTTGAGTTTACCGAAGAAGAGTGGCTGGAAGCCATTGAAAAGAGTGTTCCTGAGAAATTTCTGGAACTGAACAAGACCGCATTTCAACTGGGTCGCAACGGATAAAGGAGTGAATATTCATGGTAAAGTATTATCAGCCCGAAATTGAAACCGCTTCCCGCGAGCAGATTCGGGCATGGCAGGACGAGCGCCTTGTGAAGCAAGTCCAACACGCATGGGACAATGTCCCTTACTACCGCAAAAAAATGGAAGAAAAGGGTCTGACTCCTGCAGATATCCAAGGCACTGCGGATTTGCACAAATTGCCTTTCCTCAGCAAGGATGATTTGCGCGAGGCCTATCCCTACGGGCTTTTGGGTAAACCCCTGTCCGAATGTGTCCGCATTCAGTCCACCTCTGGCACCACCGGCAAGCGGGTTGTGGCATTCTACACCCAGCACGATATAGACCTGTGGGAAGATTGCTGTGCCCGCGCCATTACGGCTGTGGGCGGAAGTCAGGAGGATGTCTGCCAAGTGGCCTACGGCTATGGTCTGTTTACTGGTGGCGCAGGTCTCCATGGTGGTTCTCACAAGGTAGGTTGCTTGACCCTCCCCATGTCCTCAGGCAATACCGATCGTCAGCTTCAATTCATGACGGATTTGGGCACAACCATTCTCTGTTGCACACCTTCCTATGCCGCCTATCTTTCTGAATCCATCCACGAGTGTGGTTTGCGGGATCAGATTAAATTGAAAGCGGGTATTTTTGGCGCAGAAGCATGGAGCCAGAAGATGCGCGAAGACATTGAAAAGGGTCTTGGCATCAAGGCCTATGATATATATGGTCTTACGGAAATTTCTGGACCCGGTGTGGCTTTTGAATGCCAAGCCCAAAACGGCATGCATATTAACGAAGACCACTTCATCGCAGAAATTATCAACCCCGAAACGGGCGAAGTTCTGCCCGAGGGGTCCAAGGGCGAATTGGTGTTTACCTGTATCACCAAGGAAGCCTTCCCCTTGATTCGCTACCGTACGCGCGATATCTGTATCCTCAGCAGTGAGCCATGCCCCTGCGGTCGTACCCATATCAAAATGTGCAAACCCATGGGTCGTAGCGATGATATGCTGATTGTCAAAGGTGTCAACGTATTTCCCTCTCAAATTGAAACAGTCCTTCTGGAGCAAGGGTATCCTGCCAACTACCAAATTGTTGTGGATCGCGTGAACCATTCTGACACTTTGGAGGTCATGGTGGAAATGACTCCTGAAAACTTCTCTGACTCCCTGGCCAAGATTACCTCCATGGAAAAGAAATTGGTGGATGCGCTCCGCGCCATGCTTGGCATTTCTGCCAAGGTGCGTTTGGTTGCGCCCAAAACCATTGCTCGTAGCGAGGGTAAGGCAGTCCGCATTATCGACAAACGTAAAATTTAAGGAGGCGACAACATGGTATATCAAATTTCTGTTTTTTTGGAAAACCGTGCTGGTCAGTTTGCTGAGATTACTGGCATTCTGGCGCAAAACGGAGTTGACCTGCGCGCTATCTCCATTGCGGAAACCGCAGACTATGGCGTTTTGCGCATGATTGTGGATCATGCGGAAAAGGCCACTTCCATCCTCATGCAACATGGTTATCTGCTGACCATGACCCCCGTGTTGGTTGTTGCCGTACCCGATGCTCCGGGCGGTGTCGCCACGGTACTGGAAACCTTGGCAGAAGGGAATATTGACATTGAATATATGTATTCTCTTTTCACCCACCTGGAGGGCAAGGCCTACATCGTCTTCCGCGTGGCAGAGGCAGAAAAATTCACTGAACTTTTGGCTGCCCACGGTATCACCCCCAGCACCAACGAAGAACTTGGTATCTGCTAATAAAAACACTCCCTTCGGGGAGTGTTTTTTTGCTGAAAACCTTGCAAATTTAGGGTCTCTGCGGTATCATAAACATAAGAAGACCCTTGAAATTTTCGGTGGGAGGAAAGGCGAGTATGAAAAAATTTTTATCTTTGATCTTTGTGCTAACACTCATTGTGTCACTGTTTACAGGTTGCAAAAAAGATGAAGGCACCTACGTGCTCAACGGGCGGGAGATTTCAGAATATACCATCATCTATTCTGCTACCGACCCTGATTATACCCAGCGGGCAGCCACCTACCTCAGCGACCAAATTGCCGCCAAGACAGGTCTGCGACTGGATGTGAAATCCGATGCCGAACAGGCAGAGCCCTTGGCGCACGAAATCTTGGTGGGTGAAACCAACAGAGCTATTTCCGCCTCTCTCGATGCTGAAACGGAAGGCTTCCAGTTCTCCATGCTGGCAGACGAAAACCACATCGCCATGGAAGGGGACTACTTTGTCATCGCCGCCGCAGCCTACTATTTCATGGAAAACTTTGTGAAGAATGCTCCCTTCAAATCTGCCGTTGCCCAAAAACCTGCCGTCTACGAACCCATTGTCAAAGAAGCGAAGAACTTTGCCTTCCTCATCGGCGATGGCATGGGTGTCGGCCAAACAAAACTGTTTGACGAAATCGCTCCCGAAGATTTAGACCTCATCACCGATGGTGAAAGCGAATTCTATGGCTATATGTTCCCTCATCAGGGCTTTTCCATAACTTGGTCCCTCACAGGCACCACCGATAGTGCCGCTGGTGGTACCGCCTTGGCAACGGGCTACAAAACCATGAATTATCATGTGGGTAGAGATGAAGAACTGAACGATGTTACATCCCTCACGGAGATTGCCATTGAACTGGGCAAAGCAACTGCGGTTATCTCCACGGAATCCCTCGATGGCGCAACACCCGCCTCTTTCTCTGCCCATGCCGATGACCGTGAAGACTCTGATGTCATTCTGGCCTGTCAGGAAAAATTGGCGCAAGACCACGGCACAATTTTCTTGGGCGGTTATCATGATAACTACGATGCAGAAACCCTCAAGCAAGTGGAGTCAGAACTGACCGAAACCCTCAACACCCTCTCTCAGGACGAAGATGGTTTCTTCATCATGTATGAAGAAGCCTATATTGACAAGCATAGTCACGATAACGAAATGGGCTTGACCTTCTCTGCTGTGACCCGCTTCAATCAAATCGTTGGCACTTTCATGGAGTATGCCTTCTACAATCCCGATACCTTTGTCCTCATCACTGCCGACCATGAAACGGGCGGTTTGGGCATGGGCATGAATGATACTTACATCTACACCACCAAAAACCACACCAGTGCCGATGTTCCCATCTTTGCCTACGGCATGGGTGCGGAGGTATTTGACGGCAAAACCGTGGAAAACATCCAGATTCCCAAGACCATCGCTCATCTGTGGGGCGTAGAACTGGAAGGCTACGATAATGAAAGTTATCCCGCCTTGCTTCCTATCAAGCAGAACTAAAATATCGCAAAAGAAACCCCCTCAACCATTTGGTTGAGGGGGTTTTTTATGGTATTTATTTGGTTTTGAGGTTATCGATGAATTCGTCCATCTTCACCAGTTCGCCGTTCTGTTCGCGAGAAAGTTCTGCGGCCAAGGCCACAAAGTGGCTTTCCATGGAGCGGTCAATGACCGTAATGGCAGAGGTGTCGAAATCTTCGCCCAGATACAGACGGAGCACATCGTGCACCATGCGGGCATCGCCACCGCCGTGACCGGTGGTATCCGTGTAGAGGGGGTTCAGGTCAACAACTTTTGGCTTCTTGCCAAACTGACGCAGGGTGAAAGTGCGCTTATCAAAGTCGCCGATGAGGTCAGCCTTGGAGCCCATAATGTGAATGGAGCGGTTCTGCTCACCGGTGAAACCGGACATAACAAAGTTCACAGTGGAACCATCTTCCATGAGCAGGTTCACCACCTGATGGTCAACCACATCGTTGTCCATCTGGAACACGCAACGACCATAGTTGGTGGTCTGCAGGGATTCGATGATGTTCTTCACCGTGGGCTGAGGATTCAGCACGTGGGTGGGCCAACCGGGGATACGGGGGATGTAGTAACTCACAGCGTTGAAAGCGCAATCGCTCACAGGGCAGTTGATGCAGCGCTCAGCAGCATTTTCGGGGCAGTGTTCCTTGTTGAAGAAACGGCGGTCGCCAAAGGAGGAAACGGCTTTGCACTTTTTGCCGGTGAGCCACAGGAACAAGTCCATATCGTGGCAGCACTTTGCCAGAATCATGGGGCTGGAATCGGCTTTCTTGTGCCAGTTGCCACGGACAAAGCTGTGGGCAATGTGGAACCAACCAACCTGTTCGCTGGCTTGAATGGTCTGAATTTCGCCCAAAGCGCCACTGTCGATGAGTTTCTTGATTTCCTGATAGAAAATGGTGTAGCGGAGCACATGGCAAACGATGACTCTGCGGTTATACTTGTGGGCAGCTTCCAAGATTGCCATGCAGTCCTCTGCGGTGTTGGCAATGGGCTTTTCCAAAAGCAGGTCGTAACCGCGTTCCATAGCCTTGATGGCATGGTCACGATGCTGAGCGTCCTGAGTGGCAATGACCATAATGTCAGCCATTTTGGGCTGCTGTAGCATTTCTTCGCCACTGTTAAAAATTCTTTCCTCGGGCAAATCCAAGAAGGTCTTTGCTTTTTTCAGAGTCAGGGGATTGGTATCCGCAATGGCAACAACTTCCATCATATCGGGATATCTCAGTTGTTTGTTGGCATAACGCTCACCGCGGTTGCCCATGCCCATAACAGCAAAAGTGACTTTTTTCACGATGTTCTCCTCCTTATTTTCCGGTGGAATCCCATAGATTCCCATTCTGTCGTCAATGTAACATAATTTGCAGGTGGTGTCAACCTTGCGTAGCAAAAATAGAGCATTTTTTGCCAAGAAAAACTGGGACAATTTTCCATTCCTGCAATACAATGAGAAAAGCGGAAAAAGTGAAAACTTCTATTGATTTTCCCGCCAAATGGGTGTATGATACTCAAACAGAAATTTTACGAAAAAGGAGTGGTAATATGACGAAAAGTGTACCGCAACCCAATTTGGTAGAAGGTCCTCTTTTTAAGCGGATGCTCTTATTCATCCTGCCACTTCTGCTGACGAATTTACTGCAGATGCTGTACAATGCCGCCGATATGATTGTCGTTGGCATGAGCGATGTTTCCGGTGCCATTGGCTCCATTGGTACCACTGGCGCCATGATTAACCTGATTCTCAATACCTTCATCGGTTTTTCCGTGGGCGCCAATGTAGTGGTGGCACGCCATATCGGCGCAGGGGATGCGGAAGAAACCTCCAAAGCCGTGCATACCTCTTTGGTGGTGGGCGCCGTGTTTGGCTTCATCGGTGGCGCTTTGGGCTTCGCCGTGTGCCGTCCCATGCTCATTTTGTTGGGTGACGAGGGCAGTGTGCTGGAATTGGCAACCCTCTATTCCCGTATCTATTTTGCAGGCGCACCGTTTATTTCTCTCACCAACTTCTTTATTGCCATCTTCAGAGCCAAAGGGGACTCTAAAACGCCTTTAATTGTGCTGTCCCTTTCCGGTCTCACCAATGTGGGACTCAACCTCTTCTTTGTGCTGGTCTGCCACATGAGCGTGGATGGTGTATCCTTGGCAACGGTGCTTTCCAATATCCTCTCTGCGGTCATCTTGTACGCGATTCTCAGCAAGGACGAAGGCTGGTGCCGTGTTTCTTGGAAGAAACTTCGCGTCCATTGGCATGCCTTCCGCAATATCCTCTATGTGGGCATCCCCGCGGGATTGCAAGGCGCGCTGTTCTCCATTAGTAATATGCTAATCCAGTCCTCCGTGACTGGCATCAATAACCGCCTCTATCCTGGCGGAAGCGCCATTATCGATGGCAACGCTGCCGCAGGCAATTTAGAGGGTTTTGCCTACACCGCCACCAACTCCGTCTATCAGGGCGCGGTAACCTTTACCAGCCAGACCTATGGCGCAGGCAAAATTCGCCGAATTGGCAAGGTCATGAAAAACAGTTACCTCATCACCTTCCTCATTGCCGCCTTGTGCAGTACCATCATTTTAGGTTTCCAGGACTTCCTCATCGGGCTGTATGTAGATGAAGCCCCCGCTGTGGAGGCAGCCCGTCTCCGCTGTGAGATTATGATGTGCCTGTATTTCACCCTTGCTTTTATGGAAGTGGGCAGTGGCATTCTCCGCGGTCTTGGTCGTTCTCTTACCAGTACCATCGTATCCCTTATGGGCGCTTGCGTGTTCCGTGTGGTGTGGATTATCTTTGTCTTCCCCGCATATCCCACATTGGAATGCATCTATTGGTCTTACCCCATTTCTTGGATTTTGACCTCCGCTGCCAGTTTCACCTGCGGTCAAATTGTGTGGAGAAAAGAACTGCGCAAAGCAGCATTGTCTGAAACGATGTAAAGGAGTGTTTTTATGAAAGTTCTCTTGGTAAACGGCAGTCCCAACGAACATGGTTGTACTTACACCGCTCTTCAAACGGTGGCTTCCGCTCTCCACGAACAGGGTGTTGAAACGGAAATCTTTTGGATTGGCAAAGCCCCCATTGGCGGATGCATGGCCTGCACAGCATGCCGTAAACTGGGCAAATGCATTCAAGACGATGTGGTGAACACCTTTGCGGAAAAAGCAAGACAGGCAGACGGTTTTGTCTTTGGCTCTCCCGTGCATTATGCCGCCCTTTCTGGCAACCTCACCGCCTTTATGGATAGAGCCTTCTACTCCGCCGGCAAGGATACCTACCGCTATAAACCTGCCGCAGGGGTGCTCTCTGCCCGCCGTGCAGGCACTACTGCCGCTTTTGACCAAATCAATGAGTATTTCACCATCAATGAAATGCCCATTGTCTCCTCCCGTTACTGGAACATGGTTCATGGTGCCAAAGCCGAAGATGTCCTGCAGGATGCCGAAGGCGTTGCCTGCATGCGCCAGTTGGGCAAGAATATGGCATATCTTCTTTCCTGCATGGAAGCAGGGAAGAAGGCTGGCATTACCCCTCCCGAGCAAGAACCTCTGGTCAGAACAAACTTTATTCGATAAGAAAAAGCCTGCGGTACAATCCACAACCGCAGGCTTTCTTTTTTATTCAGCTTGAAGGTAAGGTCTCAGGGGCTTTTTCAGTGCGTAGAATACCAGCACCGCAAGGGCGATGTTGGGCACAGCCCAAAGCCCGTTGTAGAGCAGGGAATAGACCCAGGGAGAGGGCATGGTTAAACCCAAGAAGGTTTCGGGCATATATTTGCCCCAAATGAACACGCCTGTGAGATAACTGGTGAGGAATTCCAATCCGCCGCCCACAAGAGTGCCCCAGTAAAGGCCGTTCTTTTTGCCACGGAACAGACCTGCGCCCAGGGTCAGCATAGAAAATGCCAGGAAATAGTCAAAAATAATAGTCATCCAGTCGATGGCGGAACTGCTGCCGATAAAATAGTTGATACCGCCAAAGACAAAACCGGCCAGTGCGCCCCATCCAGCGCCATAGCGATAGCCGTAGAGGACCAGGGGCACCATGGTGATGTTCAGCAGCGAACCGCCGTTGGGCAGTTGTCCCAGGGGAATCACATCTTTGAGGGTGTTGAACACCAAGGCCAGCGCTACCATAATGGCGGCTTCCGTCAAGGCCCGTGTGCTCTTTCTTGTGTTTTTCATGCTTGGTTACTTCCTTTCATGTACAGTTTGTACGGGAAGTGCCTGCGTGAACAAAAAATGCCCACGCCAGGCGTGGACATACGAAACATTCCATATACTCGCATTCCTACGCCGGCATTACCCGGATCAGGTTCGAGGGACCTCAACGGCAATACGTTGCATCTCAGCCGGCATGCGCCAGCGCCCCTTGGATTGTATGGACATCGTAGCACGGGGGAAAATAGTTGTCAAGGGTTATTTTTTGTGCTAAAATTACGAAAGAAGAAGGAGGATATCTCCATGGCAAAGATTTATCATTCTGTGGCAGAACTGGTGGGCAAAACCCCGCTTCTGTCCTTAGACCACTATGTTTTACAGCGGAACATTCCCGCCACATTGTTGGCAAAACTGGAATATCTCAACCCCGCTGGCTCTGTGAAAGACCGTGTGGCACTGCAAATGGTGCTGGATGCGGAAGAAAACGGCACTTTGCAAAAAGATTCCGTCATCATTGAGCCTACCTCGGGCAATACGGGCATCGGTCTTGCCGCCGTGGCAGCGGCAAAAGGCTATAAAACCATCATTGTCATGCCTGATTCCATGTCCAAAGAACGCCAACTGCTCATGAAAGCCTATGGCGCAGAACTGGTGCTTACCGATGGCAAACTGGGCATGCAAGGGGCGCTGGATAAGGCAGAAGAACTGCAAAAAACCATCCCCCATGCGTGGATTGCGGGGCAGTTTTATAATCCCTCTAACCCTCGCGCCCACTATTTGACCACAGGCCCCGAACTGTATGAGGATACCAATGGCAGTTTGGATGTGTTCGTGGCAGGCATCGGCACTGGCGGTACGATCAGCGGTGTGGGCAAGTACCTGAAAGAGCAGAATCCTGCCATCCGTGTGGTAGGCGTAGAGCCTGCTTCATCTCCTCTGCTTACCGAGGGGAGATTTGGCCCTCATGGTCTTCAGGGCATTGGCGCAAACTTTGTGCCTGACAACTTGGATAAATCCCTTGTGGATGAAATTCTCACCATCACCGAGGAGGAAGCCTTCTCCTGCGCCCGCGCCTTGGGTAGGGAAGAGGGGATTTTGGTGGGCATCTCCGCAGGTGCTGCCTTGGCAGCGGCAGAAAAACTGGCCAATCGGGAAGCGTATCACGGTAAAACCATCTGTGTTCTCCTCCCCGATACTGGCGACCGCTACCTTTCCACCACACTTTTTGAAGCATAAGAAAAGACCCTTGGCGAAAAGCCAAGGGTCTTTTTGTTTCTTAATAGCCGTTGGGGTTGTTCTTCTGCCAGTTCCAGCTGTCACGGCACATGTCTGTCAGGTCTTTTTCTGCCTTCCAACCCAGGACTTCTCTTGCCTTGTCGGGGTTAGCATAGACCGTTGCCAAGTCACCGGGACGGCGGTCAGCAATCACATAGGGAACATCCACTTCGTTGACAGAGGCGAAAGTCTTCACCATGTCCAGCACGCTGTAGCCGTTGCCAGTACCCAAGTTGAACACTTCGCAACCAGTGTGCTTTTCCGCATAACGCAGGGCATCCAAATGACCGCGTGCCAAGTCTACCACATGGATGTAGTCGCGAACGCCAGTGCCATCGGGAGTATCGTAATCATCGCCGAATACGCTGAGCTTTTCCCGCTTGCCCACAGCCACCTGAGTGATAAAGGGCATGAGGTTGTTGGGAATGCCGTTGGGGTTTTCACCAATGAGACCGCTTTCGTGAGCGCCGATGGGGTTAAAGTAGCGCAGGAGCACCACGGAAAGTTCGGGGTCTGCCACGCAAGCGCCCTTGAGAATCTGTTCAATCATGTACTTGGTCCAGCCATAGGGGTTGGAGCAGTTGCCAGTGGGAGTGGATTCGGTCAGGGGAGCGGGCTGGTCGCCATACACCGTAGCAGAGGAAGAGAAGACAAATTTCTTCACGCCGTATTCTGCCATGACTTCCAAGAGGGTCAAAGTGGAGTCTAGGTTATTGCGGTAGTACCAAATGGGCTTCTGCACGCTTTCGCCCACAGCCTTGAGACCTGCAAAATGCACCACGCCATCGATCTTGTTTTCAGCAAAGATTTTGGTCACGGCTGCCTTGTCGCACATATCGGCTTCAATGCACTTGGGACGGATGCCCGTAATCTTTTCAATGCGGTCCAAAACCTTGGGACTGCTGTTGAAGAAACTGTCGGCAATGATTACATCCACGCCGGCTTCTAGGAACAAAACTGCGGTATGGCTACCGATATAACCAGCGCCACCGGTGAGCAAAATAGACATAGTATCTACCTCCTTATGTTTTCGCCCACAGTATAGCACTTTTTCCCTTTGGGGTCAATGTCATCGTTGAAAATTCTCCCATTTTCCGTTATAATAAACCCAAGAAAAATTTTGAACTGCGAAAGGCGGTATTTTCATGGAACTGAAACAGATTCTCAACAAAGTAGACCACACTCTTTTGGCGCAATCTGCCACTTGGGATGAAATCCGCGCCCTGTGCGATGATGCTGTCACCTACGGCACAGCCTCCGTCTGCATTCCTGCCTCCTATGTGCGTCAGGCTAAGGAGTATTTGGGGGATAAAATGGCAGTCTGCACCGTCATCGGCTTCCCCAACGGCTATAGCACCACCAAGACCAAGGTCTTTGAAACGGCGGACGCCGTAGCCAACGGCGCGGATGAAATTGACATGGTCATTAACATCGGTTGGATTAAGGATAAAAAGTGGCAGGAAACCTTGGAGGAAATCAAAGCCATCCGTGCTGCCTGTGAGGGTAAGATTCTCAAAGTCATCATCGAAACCTGCCTGCTTACCGATGAAGAGAAAGTGGAACTTTGCCATATTGTCACAGAATCTGGCGCAGATTATATTAAAACCTCCACGGGCTTTTCCACCTCTGGCGCAACCTTCCACGATGTGGAACTTTTTGCCGCCAACATTGGTCCCAACCTGAAAATCAAAGCCGCAGGTGGCATCTCCTCCTTGGATGATGCAGAAAAATTCATCACCTTGGGCGCAAGTCGCTTGGGTACCAGCCGTGTGGTGAAAATTGTGAAATCCACGGATACTGACAAATCTGCCTACTAATTTAGGAGGGCTGCCCATGAAACGGGTATTTCTCATGATTTTGGACTCTGTGGGCGCAGGCGCTGCTCCCGATGCGCATCTCTTTGGAGATGCCAACGCCCACACCTTAAAGTCCGTTTCCAAATCCTCACAACTACATATTCCCAATTTGCTTTCCATGGGCATGGGGAACATTGACGGTCTTTCCTTTTTGGGCAAGGTGAATGCCCCTACTGCCATTTACGGAAAACTCCAAGAAAAATCCATGGGCAAGGATACTACCATCGGCCACTGGGAACTGGCAGGCCTTGTTTCTCCCCAACCTCTGCCCACTTATCCCAATGGATTTCCTGAGGAGGTTTTAACCCCCTTCTCCCAAAAAACGGGACGCAAACTCCTCTGCAATCTGCCCTATTCGGGCACAGATGTCATTCGGGACTACGGTCGCGAGCATGTGGAAACTGGCGCGCTGATTGTCTACACCTCTGCCGACTCCGTCTTTCAGATTGCCGCCCATGAGGATGTTGTCCCCGTAGAAACCCTCTACGAATACTGCCGTATCGCCCGTGAACTGCTCCAAGGCAAGCACGGGGTAGGACGGGTCATTGCCCGCCCCTTTACGGGCGATTGGCCCTATACCCGCACATCCAATCGGCGGGACTTTTCCCTCATGCCACCCCAAGAGACCCTCTTGGATGCCCTTTCTCGGCAAGGGCAGGATGTGATTGCCGTGGGGAAAATTGAGGATATTTTCGCATCCCGTGGCATCACCCGTGCTATCCATACCCACGGCAACGCCCATGGGTTAGAAGTCACTCTCTCCTTGGCAAAAGAAGATTTTCACGGTCTGTGCTTCGTGAACTTGGTGGATTTTGATATGCTCTACGGGCATCGGCAAAATGCTGATGGTTACGCTTCCGCCCTTTCGGCCTTCGATGCGTGGCTACCCTCCTTCTTGCAGGAACTGCGGGAAGATGACCTGCTTCTCATCACCGCTGACCACGGCTGCGACCCCAGCGATGATTCTACCGACCATACACGGGAATATGTTCCCGTGCTCATCTACGGCAAAGGCATTGCTCCTGCCAATTTCGGCACGGAACTGGGCTTTGACTGCGTAGCCGCCACGGTGGCAAATTACTTGGGGGCAGAGTTTGCATCCCAAGGTAAAAATCTCCTGTGTAGCGAGGTGTAATGGATGAAAGACCTGCTTCAAAAAGCCAAAGAGGCCATGACCCAATCTTATAGTCCCTATTCTGGGGTCAAGGTGGGCGCAGCGCTTTTAACCAAAAACGGCAAAATCTTTTTGGGCACCAATGTAGAAAATGCCGCCTTTGGACCTTCCTGCTGTGCCGAACGTAGCGCCTTTTTCTCCGCTGTGAGTCAAGGAGAGCGGGAGTTTTCCGCCATTGCCATTGTCGGTGGTAAAGATGGTAAAATTGCGGACTTTTTCCCGCCTTGCGGTGTCTGCCGTCAAGTGATGGCAGAGTTTTGCGGTGCGGATTTTCCCATCTATCTGGAAAATGATAGGGGAGAGGTCAAATCCCTCACCCTAGGGGAACTTTTGCCCCATGCATTCACCAAAGAAAAGTTTTGAAATGAGGTAACGCCATGCGCATGACGGAACTGATTCATAAAAAAAGGGAAGGTGGCGCTCTTTCTGCAGAAGAACTCCACTTTCTCATCGAAAATTATACAAACGGAACGATTCCCGATTATCAAATGTCCGCCTTCGCCATGGCGGTGTATTTCCGTGGCATGACCGAGGAAGAGACCGTCATTCTCACCCAAGAGATGATGCAATCGGGCGACACGGTGGACTTGTCCCTCTTCGGCAAACTTTCTGCCGATAAACATTCTACTGGCGGTGTGGGGGATAAAACTACCCTCATCGTTGCGCCCATTGTGGCAACCTTGGGTGGCAAAGTGGCAAAAATGTCCGGTCGCGGACTGGGACACACTGGTGGTACGGTGGATAAACTGGAATCTATCCCTGGTTTCCGTACGGAACTTTCTCCCGAAGATTTCCTCCGCCAAGTGCAAGAGGTTGGTGTGGCTGTCATCGGTCAAACGGGCAATCTCACCCCTGCGGATAAAAAACTCTACGCCTTGCGAGATGTGACGGACACCGTGGATAGCCTGCCCCTGATTGCATCCTCCATCATGTCTAAAAAACTGGCCGCAGGCTCGCAAAATATTGTCCTCGATGTCAAAGTGGGCTCTGGCGCATTCCTCACCAAGGAGGAAGATGCAAGAGCCTTGGCGGAGCAGATGGTCTCCATCGGCAAAGCCTGTGGCAGAAACATCCGCGCCCTGCTCACCAATATGGATATTCCCTTGGGACAGAATATTGGTAACGCCTTGGAGGTCATGGAAGCAGTAAATGTTCTCCGTGGCCGTGGCTGTGAGGACTTGACCGAGGTTTGCGTAGCCCTCGCCACCCAACTGGTCAGTTTGGTTCAAAATATTCCTGCCCAAGAAGCCAAAACTATGGTGGAAGATTGCATCCATTCGGGTAAGGCTTTTGAGACTATGAAAAAATGGGTATCCGCCCAAGGCGGTAACGCACAAGCACTGGAAGATTTCACTCTCTTGCCCCAAGCCTCCTGCACGGTAGAAGTTCTCGCTCCCCACAGTGGCTACCTAACTGCTATGGACACCCGCATGGTGGGCGAAGCATCTGTATTCTTGGGCGCAGGTCGCAGTAAAAAGGACGACCCCATCGACTATGGTGCTGGCATCGTGTTGCAGAAAAAAACGGGCGATTATGCAGAAAAAGGGGAGTGCCTTGCGGTACTCTACTGCAATGATTCCGCCTTTGTGCCCAATGCCCAGCGCCGTTTCTTGGAAGCCATCACTTGGGGCGATACCCCGAATGCAAAATCTCCGCTGATTTTCGGCATAGTGGGCTGAGCGTAGCGGGTATACTCTATAAGCAAACCATTTTGGAAAGGACTTGTGTCAATGTCTGACATCTCGAATCTCAATCCTCAATCTGTCTTCCACTTTTTTGAAGAAATCAGTGCCGTGCCCCGTGCATCGGGCAACCGCACTCCTATTAGCGAATACTGCATGAATTTTGCCAAAGAGCGGAATCTCGCCTGCTATCGAGATAGCGCCTATAATGTCATGATCAAAAAACCTGCCTCCAAGGGCTATGAAAACGCCCCCACGGTGATTTTGCAGGGACACTTGGATATGGTGGCGGAAAAAACTGCAGATAGCACCATGGATTTTGACCGTGATGGTATCACCTTGCAAGTGGATGGCGACTGGATTTCTGCCAAGGATACTACCCTTGGCGCAGATAATGGCATCGCCGTTGCCATGGCGCTGGCTATTTTGGACGATGATACCCTCAAACATCCTCCTCTGGAAGTGCTTCTCACCACCGATGAAGAGGTGGGCATGTTAGGCGCTGCTGATTTGGACGCCTCTTTCCTGCAAGGCAAACTCCTTCTGAATTTAGACTCAGAGGAAGAGGGTGTCTTTACCGCAGGTTGCGCAGGTGGCATCCGTGCCGATTGCCGTCTGCCTGTGGAGAAAATGCCCTGCAATCTGCCTGCCATCACCATCACTGTGCAGGGCTTAGAGGGCGGTCATTCGGGCGTAGAAATCCACCGCTATGGTGGCAACGCCATGATTCTCTTAGGTAGAATTCTCTATGCTTTGGGAGATAAAATCCGTCTTGTGTCCCTCCAAGGGGGCGGAAAGGATAATGTCATTCCCCGTGAGGCTTCTGCTGTGGTAGCAGTGGAAGAACAGGAAGTTTCTTCCGTTCTTACCATTGTGGATGAAATGGGCAAAACCCTCCAAAATGAATACAAAACCACCGACCCCGCCCTTATGGTATCTGCGGAAAAGTCAGGTATGGCAACAACCGCCCAAACGGACGAAAGTACCAAAAAATGCGTGGCATTTCTCACCCTTGCCCCCAATGGCGTTATTTGCATGGACCCCCATTTTAAGGGGCTTGTGCAAACCTCTCTTAACTTGGGCGTGCTTCACTGTGAGGATGAATTCCACGCCGCTTTTGCAACGCGTAGTAGCCTCCGCACCCAAAAGGAAATGCTAGTCAATCGCCTTACCACCCTCACCCAAACCTTGGGTGGCACCATCTCCTTTACGGGCAACTATCCCGCATGGGAGTATCAAAAGGATTCCCATCTGCGGGAAACCGCCTGCAAACTGTATGAAACCATGTTCGGCAAAACTCCCGATGTCAATGTGGTGCATGGCGGTTTGGAGTGTGGTATCCTTTCTGAGAAAATTCCCGGCTTGGATGCCTTGTCCTACGGACCTGATATTCCCGATATCCACACCACCATGGAGAAGATGAGCATCTCTTCGGTGAAACGAGTCTGGGATTTCACTGTGAAACTCCTAGAAGAATTGGCAAAATAAAAAAAGACCCTTGACCATCTGGTCAAGGGTCTTTTTTGTGAAATTGCGATAGTTATTACATAAAAAGGAAGCGAAGAGCTTACTACCAGCAGGGGTCCAATTCCCCAGACGAGTAGCTAACGCAATCGCTTCTACTGGTATTATACACAGATTCTCGGAAGAAAACAAGAACTAATTTTGTGATGGGGAAGCGGATGCCTGGGTCTATAAGATGACGGGAATCCATCCTGTGTTCGTTTTAGGAATTATCCACGCATACGGCGCTGATGGCAATATCATAAAAATGAGCAATGGCCCTCGGGCCAATCCAACCAGCCTTGTCACCGATGGTGACGCTGGGACCCAAGATCCATTGCTTAAACCAAGTATACCCCAATCTGAGGAAAATAGCAACGAAAATTTTGACGAGAATGGAAACTGGGTGCTTCCCAAAGTAGAACAAGAGGAACACTACTCCTACACGGGCGAAGATGCGGAGACTGCCACCAGACCTGCCACGGAGCGGGAGGCTCCGGAGCAGGAGATCGCGCGGTTGACTATAACAAACCCCCTTGGCTTTTTGCCAAGGGGGTTATAATTTATACGGAGGCGAGAGGGGAGAGTTCCTCTTCTTCCACAATGCCTTTTTCAATGGCATTTTTGCGGAGGAACGCATAAGCCTCTGCAAAGGTGGCGTGCATTCTGGGCTTTAAGTAGAAGATACCCAGCAGGTGGAAGGTGAGGGCGTCTAAAAGCATCCAGCCAAGGAAGGAGTATTCCAGTTTGAACAGTTCCCACTTGTAGCCGTGGGTCATCTCCTCACTCATGTGGTGCACATGACGCCAAGAGAGGTTGGGATTTTCTGCCAGAATAAAGGGTACACAGAACAGTTCGTAGTGATGTCTCACACCGGGCACGAACAGAAGCAGTTTGAAGATGAAAGTCAGCACCTCACGCATGACCTGCGCAAAGAGCACATTGTGGTATGCCTTCAGGGATTTAAATCCATGCACAGTGTCCGCAATATTGACATTTTCACCCTTGCGGATTTTTAGGTAACTGCGGTTCATGCCAACTTCATAGGGCAGACCCACCAAAAATTCCACAGCAAGGTGCAGTAGATGGGCGGGAAGCACCATGTGCAAAAGGGCATGGCGAATGCCTTCCATAAACACTGCGAAAGTCAATGCAGTTTCACCCTTCACAATGGGGGTGAAACTCTCCATGAGACCCTCAAAGGGGAATTTCACCACTTCGCCAAAGAAGATAAGCAAGTGCTTAATAACATGCCACACATGGAGTTTTGTAACCTCTTCTGTGAGCTTCTCTAGGAATTCCACCACGGGAATTTCTTCAAAGAGAATGCCCATAATGAACTGATATACAAAACTCAGCCCCACGCAAAGGAAATAAGTTTGCCACGAAGCATAAATCTTGCTATCGCACTTTTTTAGTTCTTTTCGATTCCACATTGGCTTTGGCCTCCGTCTCTCTTCATTGTCTATGCGCAATTCTATCACGATGTGCAGAATTTGTAAATACCTGTCAATTAGCCTCATCCCTTGACATTCGGTGGAAAGGGGGCTAAAATAGGGACGAATTTGAAGATACGGAGGTATCGTTATGAGTGAAAATTGTAGCGGAAATTGCGCTTCCTGTGGCGAAAATTGCGCTGACCGCAAAAAGGAAAGTTTCTTGGCTGAAAGCAACAAATATTCTCGTGTAAAGAATGTCATTGCTGTCATGAGTGGCAAGGGTGGCGTGGGCAAAAGCACCGTGACCGCCATGCTGGCTGTGGCGATGAATCAGTTGGGTTATTCTACCGCCATCTTGGATGCGGATATCACTGGTCCCTCTATCCCCAAAATGTTTGGCTTGGGGGATGATGTCATCGGCACAGAAGATGGCATGATTCCTGTGGAAAGCAAAACGGGCATCAAAGTCATGAGCGTCAACCTGCTTCTGCCCGATAAGGAATCTCCTGTGGTCTGGCGCGGCCCTGTCATCGCTGGCACGGTCAAGCAGTTCTGGACGGATGTCTGCTGGGGCGATGTGGATTATATGTTCGTGGACATGCCTCCCGGTACGGGTGATGTGCCCTTGACCGTGTTCCAGTCCCTGCCTGTCACAGGCGTTGTAGTGGTCACCTCTCCTCAGGATTTGGTTTCCCTCATTGTCAAAAAGGCCGTGAACATGGCAAATATGATGAATATTCCCATTTTGGGCTTTGTGGAAAACTATAGTTTCTTCCGTTGCCCCGATTGCAACAAGGAATACGCCATTTTCGGCGAGAGCAAAATCGATGCCATTGCTGAAAAAGAGGGCTATCCCGTTTTGGCAAAACTCCCCATTGATCCCACCATTGCAGGCTTTGCCGATAAGGGATGCATGGAACTATCCGATGTAACCCTCTTGCGACCCGCCGCAGAAAAGATTGCTCAATAATCTCAAAAATATCGTAAAGACAGCCCCAAAAACGGGGCTGTTTTTATTTTTTGGCATGCCAGAGGGATGGAATGTGCAGTTTAGCGAAAAAAAGGTTGTTTCATGTGCCTTGTTTGTTAAATGTTTCCCTTGACTTTTTCCCTCGAAAATGTGAAAATTAGCATGAAGAATACTGTATTCTAATACAATGGATACAGTCCACAAAACTGATTACAAAATAGGAGAATGATTATGGGTAGCAAAATTACAATCATCGGCGCAGGCAGCGTAGGCGCAGCCATCACCAATGATATTATGGTGCAGGGCATCGCCAGCGAAATCCTCCTCATCGACATTAATGAGGTCAAAGCCTTTGGCGAGGCATTGGACGTCTATCAGGGCGTTCCTTTCTGCTCTCCCGCCAAAGTGCACTCTGGCACATATAGCGATGCTGTGGATTCTGATATCGTTGTCATCACCTCAGGCCTTCCCAGAAAAGCAGGGCAGACCCGTTTGGAACTGGCACAGACCAATGTGAACATCCTCTGCCAGATTGCTCCCCAAATCGTGAAATATGCCCCCAACGCCATCTACATTATCGTCTCCAACCCTGTGGACGTGCTGACTTATGTGTTCCACAAGGTTTCTGGTCTTCCTGCCAATAAGATTATCGGTTCTGGCACGGTGTTAGATACCAGCCGTCTGCAGTCTGAATTGGCAAGACGTTTTTGCATCAGCGCCAAGAATGTCCATGCCCATGTCTATGGCGAGCATGGCGATTCCTCCTTTGTGCCCTGGTCTTTGGCTACTATTTCCAATAACCACATTGAGGATTATACCAGCAACTCTCCCGATAAAAACCGCATCCAGTGGCATAAGGAAAGTGACTATGCTGAGGTAGAAGAATTCGTCAAGACCTCTGGCGGTCAGGTGATTAAGGCCAAGGGTGCAACCTTCTTTGCTGTGGCTATCTCCGTTTGCCACATCATTAAGTGCATCCAAGCTGGTCAAGGCACAGCCCTTACCGTCTCCACCATGATGAACGGTGAGTACGGCGTCAGCGATGTGTGCCTGTCCACTCTCGCCATTGTGGATAGAGATGGCGTCCGCGGTAAAATTCTCAATCCCCTCACTGAGGAAGAGGTTGCAAAACTGCAACACAGCGCCGAGTGTCTGAAAGCTGTTATTAACGGCATTACTTTCTAAAATATACTGCACCTTCCCTCGGGTCTACCCGAGGGATTGTGTGCCCTTTATACCCCTACAGGAAGAAGATATTTTCTTCGAAAAACAGGAGGATGAGAACTATGATTATGAGCTATTTTCCCGGCTGTACCTTGAAAACCAAGGGTAAAGAACTGGATACATACGGCCGTAAAGCCGCAGAGGCTTTGGGCTTCACCTTGGAGGAACTCCCCGATTGGCAGTGCTGTGGTGCTGTCTATCCTATGGCAAAGGATGAAATTGCCACCAAACTTTCCTCTGTGCGCGCCTTGGTGGCTGCCCGCGACTTGGGTCAGGATTTGGTTACCCTCTGCTCCGCTTGCCACCATGTGATTAAACGGGTCAATGGGGATATGAAGAACGACCCCAACATGCAACTGAAAGCCAATAACTACATGGGTCTGGATGTGCCCTACACAGGGGAGACCAATGTGCTCCACTATTTGGAAGTGCTCCGTGACCGCATCGGCTTTGATGTGCTGAAAGAAAAAGTGGTCAAGCCTCTCACAGGTCGCAAAATTGCCGCCTACTATGGTTGCATGCTTCTGCGCCCCAGTAAGGAAATGCAGATGGACAATCCCGAAAATCCCACCATCATGGAGGATTTTATCCGTGCCATCGGTGCTGAGCCTGTGATTTATGCCATGCGCAACGAGTGCTGTGGTGGCTATGTCACCTTGGAAAACAAGGACTTTGCCGCTAAGAAAGCATCCGCCATCATGGATAATGCCAAAAATCAGGGTGCGGACTGCGTCATTACCGCCTGCCCCCTGTGCATGTACAACCTGAAAGAAAACGGCGGTAGCGATTTGCCCGTTTACTACTTCACCCAGCTTCTGGCAGAAGCCTTGGGCGTGGACTGAGGGGAGAGCGTGAGTATGAACAAAGAATTGGCAAAACAGATTCAAGAGATTGCAGGTGTCAATCCCAGAAAATGTATGAAGTGCGGTAAATGTACCGCAACCTGCCCTGCCTTTGATGTCATGGAATACCATCCCCATCAGTTTGTGGACATGGTAGAAAAAGGCAAGGTGGAAGAACTCATGAACTCCAAGGGCATTTGGACTTGCCTCAGTTGCATGGCCTGCATTGAGCGTTGCCCTCGTAGCGTAGAGCCCGCCCGTGTCATCGAAGCCGTGCGTGTGGCCGTTGCCCGTCAGCAGGGCATGGACCACCTGAAACCCGAACAGATTCCCGCCTTGCTGGATGAAGAACTTCCCCAGCAGGCCATTACCAGCGCATTTAGAAAATACAGAAAGTGAGGTGAGAGAAGATGCAAAGAATTGGTGTATTTGTCTGCTGGTGCGGTAGTAATATCGCCGCCACGGTAGATGTGCATAAGGTGGCAGAAACCTTGGCCAAAGAGCCTGGTGTGGTCTTCTCCACCAACTATCAGTACATGTGCTCCCAAGCGGGTCAGGAAATGATTCAGGAAGCTATCCATACCCACAAACTCACGGGTGTGGTCATTTGCTCCTGCTCTCCTCGTATGCATGAGGGCACCTTCCGCAAGACCTGCGCAGCCGCAGGCCTCAACCCCTACATGGTGGAAATTGCCAATATCCGCGAGCAGTGCTCTTGGATTCATAAAGACATGGCAGAAGCCACCGAAAAGGCCGTCATCCTCGGCCGTGCTGCCATCGCCAAGGTGCATCTCAACGCACCTCTCACTGCTGGTACCAGCCCCGTGACCAAGCGGGCTCTAGTCATCGGCGGTGGTATCGCAGGCATCCAGACCGCTCTGGATATTGCCGATGCCGGCTACGAGGTGGACATCGTAGAAAAGAAGCCCACCATTGGTGGCAAGATGACCCAAATCGATAAAACCTTCCCCACCTTGGACTGCGCGGCTTGTATCCTTACTCCCAAGATGGTGGATGCCGCCCAAAATGAAAAAATCCACATCTACTCCTATTCCGAAGTAGAGTCCGTCAAGGGCTTTGTGGGTAATTTCCATGTGACCATCCGCAAAAAGGCTCGTTTCGTGGACGAAACCAAGTGCACTGGCTGTGGCGATTGCACCACCAAGTGCCCCCAGAAGAATGTCCCCAACGAGTTTAACTTGGGCATGGATAACCGCCGTGCCATCTACATTCCCTTTGCACAGGCAGTACCCAAGATTGCGACCATCGATGCCGATTACTGCACCATGCTCAAAACGGGTAAGTGTGGTATCTGCTCCAAAGTCTGCGCCGCTGGCGCCATTGACTATCAGCAGAAAGACCAATTAGTGGAAGAAGAATACGGCGCTATCGTGGTTGCCACGGGCTTTGACCCCATCTCTGTGGAAAAGTTCGATGAGTATGCCTATTCTCAGAGCCCCGATGTGGTCACCTCTTTGGAATTTGAGCGTCTCATGAACGCTGCAGGTCCTACCAACGGCACGCTCCTGCGTCCCTCCGATAAGACCCACCCCCACACCCTTGTGTTTGTCCAGTGCGTGGGCTCCCGTTGCGACGGTGACGGCCGTGGCAAGAGCTACTGCTCCAAGATTTGCTGTATGTACACCGCCAAGCACGCCATGCTCTGCCGTGAAAAATATCCTGATACCGATGTCTATGTGTTCTACATCGATGTCCGTACCCCTGGCAAGAACTTTGACGAGTTCTATCGCCGTGCTGTGGAAGAATACGGCGTGCATTACATCAAGGGTCAGGTGGGCAAGGTTGTGCCCGAAAACGGCAAACTGAAAGTCCAGGCTTCTGACCTTCTCTCCAACGAGCAAATTCATATCGATGCGGATATGGTCATCCTGGCCGCCGCCATCGAACCCGATAAGTCCGCAAGACCCTTGGCTACCATGCTCACAGCCTCTATGGATACCAACGATTTCTTCACGGAGGCCCATCCCAAACTGCGTCCCGTGGAAAGCCCCACGGCTGGTATCTTCCTGTCTGGCGCTTGCCAAGGTCCTAAGGATATCCCCGAAACCGTGGCGCAGGCCTCTGCCGCCGCCGCCAAGGTGCTGGGTCTCTTGGCCAAGGATAATCTCACCTGCAACCCCTGCGTGGCTCAGCCCGATGAAATGATGTGTAACGGCTGTTCTTCCTGCGAAAAGGTCTGTCCCTACGGCGCTATTACTTATTCTGATAAGGAGTTCCGCGGTCCTAACCGCACCACCCTCATTCGTCGCGTGGCATCCGTCAACCCCGCTGTGTGTCAGGGCTGTGGCGCTTGTACCGTGGCTTGCCCCTCTGGTGCAATGGACCTCAAGGGCTTCTCTAACAAACAAATCATGGCGGAGGTGGATGCAATATGCAAGTAAATGGTGAATACAAACCCACCATCGTTGCCTTCTGCTGCAACTGGTGCTCCTATGCCGGCGCTGACCTGTCCGGCACCAACCGACTGACTTATCCCGATAATGTCAAAATCATCCGCATTCCTTGCTCCTGCCGTCTGAACCCCATGTTCATCCTGCGTGCATTCCAGCGAGGCGCTGATGGTGTCATTCTCTGCGGTTGCCACCCTGGCGACTGCCACTATACCACGGGTAACTACTATGCCCGCCGCCGCATGACCCTGCTTTTCTCCATGTTGGACTTCCTTGGCATTGAGAGAGAACGCACCCGCGTGGAATGGGTCTCCGCCGCTGAAGGTGCCAAGTTTGCCGCTACCATGAACGAATTCACCGCGCAGGTGGCAAAACTGGGTGAAAACAAGAGATTGGAGGATTTGAGATGCAAGAAGTAATGAAAAAAGCACTGGAACTTCTCCAAAACGGCACTGTTTCGAGAATCCTCGGCTGGAAAACTGGCGATTTCTTCTACGATTTGACCCCTGCGGTCTTTGAAAGCGCAGAAGAAGTGGAAAAGGACTTTGTTTTCTCTCCCTTCTGCGGCGCAAACCTGAGTAAGTATCTCATCAAAGAGAGCCGCAAAGAGGGCAAAATCGCCGTCTTCCTCAAACCCTGCGATAGTTATTCCTTTGTCCAACTGCTGAAAGAGCATCGCATCATCCGTGACAATGTCTATGTAGTGGGCGTTGCCTGCGATGGCATGTGCGACATTGAAAAGATGAAGGAACTGGGCGTTAAGGGTGTTACTGCTGTCCGCGAAGACGGAGAAAATCTCGTCTGCGAAACCCTCTACGGGGAAAAGACCGTAGCCCGCAAGGATGCTCTCTTAGAACGTTGCGTTTCCTGCAAGAGCAAAAAGGTCGTCATGTTTGACGAAATGCTGGGCGAAAACGGGGAAGAAAACCCCGAATCCCACCGCTTTGACAAGGTGGCCGAGCTGGAAGCCATGACGCCCGATGAACGCTTCGCCTTCTGGCAGAACGAACTCAGCCGTTGTATCCGTTGCAACGCATGCCGCAATGTCTGCCCCGCTTGCAGCTGCGAAAAGTGCGTCTTTGACAATGCCAATTCTGGCATCGCCAACAAAGCCGCTGTGACCAGTTTTGAAGAGCAGAACTTCCATATCATCCGCGCATTCCACGTGGCATCCCGTTGTACCGACTGTGGCGAATGCTCCCGTGTCTGCCCTCAGCACATTCCTCTGCATCTGCTCAACCGCAAGTTCATTAAGGATATTAATGAACTTTACGGCGAGTATCAGGCTGGCGCGGATATGGATACCAAACCGCCTCTCATGAACTTCACCAAGGACGATTGCGAGCCTTCCATCGTCCACGAAAGAGGAGGGGATAAGTGATGAAAAAGCTTTCTCTTTCTAAGCTCAATGAGCTGTTTAGCGCCCTGTCCCAAAAGGGCGAATTGTACATCCCTGCCGATGAAAAGAACGGCCAAGCCAAGTTCACCCTCTGGCAGGAAGGTCTCTCTATGACCGAAAACCTCAACACTGTCCGCTCCGCCAAGGATTTGTTCTTCCCTCAGGTGGAACAGATGGTAGACTTTAAGGTCAGTGGCAAGGAAATTGAAATCGTGGAAAACCGCCACACGGCAGAAGATTTTATCATCTTCGGTGTCCGTGCCTGCGATGCCAAGAGCTTTGAGATTTTGGACCGCGTGTTCCTCTCTGAGCCTGTGGATACTTTCTACAAGGAACGCCGCGACCATGCCACCGTTGTTACCTTGGCCTGCGATAAGCCCGAAGAAACCTGTTTCTGCACTGCCTTCGGCATCGATGCTTCCAATCCCGCCGGCGATGTCAGCGCTTGGAAGGTAGGGGAGGAGCTCTATCTCCGCGCCAATACGGAAAAGGGCGAAAAACTCCTTTCTTCCCTTAACTTGGAAGATGCCGATGAATCTGCCGTGGAAGAAACCAAGGCAGAAATCAAAAAGACCTTGGAGAAATTGCCCTTTGGCAAACTGAATCTCAATGGCTTTGATGGCGAACATCTCATGGAAAAGTTCAACCGTCCCGAATGGGCAGAACTGTCTGAGGCCTGCTTGGGCTGCGGCACCTGCACCTTTGTCTGCCCCACCTGCCAGTGCTACGATGTCAAGGACTTTGATACGGGCAGTGGTGTCCAGCGCTATCGCTGCTGGGATAGTTGCATGTATTCCGATTTCACCATGATGGCGCACGGCACAAACCGTCCCACCCAAAAGGAACGGTTCCGTCAGCGCTTCATGCACAAACTGGTGTATTTCCCCTCCAATAACGATGGGATTTACGGCTGTGTGGGTTGCGGTCGCTGCTTACAAAAGTGCCCCATCCACATGAATATTGTCAAAGTTGCAAAAACCTTAGGGGAGGGAGAGAAATGACCATGAGAAGAGACCCTCTGATTCCTGTTGTGGCTGTGGTGACGGATATCCGTCGCGACACCCCTGATGTTAAGACCTTCCGCGTGGTAGGTTTGGATGGCAAAAAGCCCTTCACCACCATTCCCGGTCAGTGCGCATTCCTCTCTATGCCTGGCATTGGCGAGGCCCTGTTCTCCGTAACATCTTCGCCCACACAGGAGGATTATTTGGAATTCTCCATTAAAAAGTGTGGCTGTGTGACCTCTTGGCTTCATGCCATCGAGGTGGGTCAGCAGATTACCGTCCGCGGACCTTACGGCAACGGCTTCCCTGTGGATACGGACTTTGTGGGCAAAGACCTGCTGTTCGTGGCTGGCGGTATCGGCCTTGCGCCCCTGCGCAGTGTCATCAACTATGTCCGCCATTATCGGGATCGATACGGCAAAGTGGATATTGTCTACGGTGCTCGTACCAAGGACGACTTGGTGGACTATGAGGAAATCAAAAACGAATGGTGCAAAGAGGACGGCATCAATGTCCATCTGACCATCGATATCCAGCAAGAGGGCTGGGACGGCAATGTGGGCTTCGTTCCCAACTATGTGAAGGAACTGGGCTTTGACACAAATAAAACCGTTGTCATGTGCGGTCCTCCCATTATGATTAAGTTCACGCTGGCAGGTCTGGAAGAACTGGGCTTCAAGCGTGATCAGGTCTATACCACCTTCGAACTGAAAATGAAGTGCGCTTTGGGCAAATGCGGTCGCTGCAACATTGGCGATAAGTATGTCTGCAAGGACGGCCCTGTGTTCCGTCTGGATCAAATGGCGCAACTGCCCGACGAATATTAAGAGGTGAAACACAATGGAACAAATGGTGAATGTCTATCTCTACGGCAAGAAATATGAAGTCCCCGCCTCTCTGACCATCATGGAGGCCATGGAATACGCTGGTTATCAGCTGGTGCGTGGTTGCGGTTGCCGTAACGGCTTCTGTGGCGCTTGTGCAACCATCTACCGTATCGCTGGCGATCGGGAACTGAAAGCCTGCCTTGCCTGCTCCACCAAAGTGGAGAACAATATGTATGTTGCCACCCTGCCTTTCTTCCCCTTGGTCAAGGAAGTCTATGACATGGAGAAGATTAAGCCCACCCAGCAGATTATGATGCAGCTTTACCCCGAGATTTATGCTTGCGTGGGTTGCAATGCTTGCACCAAAGCCTGCACGCAGGGCCTCAATGTCATGCAGTACATCGCCTACGCTCAGCGTGGTGAGTATGAAAAGTGCGCCGAGGAGTCCTTTGACTGCGTCATGTGCGGTGTCTGCTCCTCCCGTTGCCCCGCAGGTATCTCTCATCCTCAGGTGGCCATGCTGGCCCGCCGTCTCAACGGCAAGTACATCGCTCCTCATTGCGACCATCTGGATGACCGCATCAAGGAAATCGAAGACGGTAAGTTTGAGGCCCTCATCGAAAACCTGATGCAGAAACCCTTGGAAGAAATCAAGGAACTCTACAACACCCGCGAGATTGAGAAGTAAGGAGGGCAAGAGAATGTATCAGGATAAACTTATGCAGGAGTCCATCCAAAAGGTGGAAGCCGCCCGTGCGGAAAACATCAAACTGGACCCCAGAAGAATGACCGCCGAAGAAAAAGAAAAACTCCTTGCCACTTACCATCCCGACTATAAGCAGGATGAATTCCGCGTTTTGGAAGTGGGTCCCAACAAGGGCGAAAAAGTTCCCACGGAACTGGCAGCCCTTTTGCAGGCCAACTCCCGTGTGGCAGGTCTTAACTTGGACCTTACCAAGTGCGACTACGAAACCGATGTTCTCATCATCGGCGCTGGTGGCGCAGGTTGCTCTGCCGCCATCGAAGCCCATAATGCAGGTGCTAAGGTTACCATCGTTACCAAACTGCGCATGGGCGATGCCAATACCATGATGGCCGAAGGTGGCATTCAGGCTGCCGATAAGCCCAACGATTCTCCCGCACAGCATTTCTTAGATGCCTTTGGTGGCGGCCACTTTGCTGCCCAAAAGGACCTGCTGTATAAACTGGTTACCGAAGCCCCCGATGCCATCAAGTGGCTCAGTGACTTGGGTGTGGAATTCGATAAAACTGCTGATGGCACCATGGTCACCACCCACGGTGGCGGTACTTCCCGCAAGAGAATGCACGCCGCCAAGGACTACTCTGGTGCTGAAATCATGCGTACCCTCCGTGATGAAGTCCTCAACCGCGATATTACTGTGGTGGACTTCACCTCTGCCATCGAACTCATTAAGGACGAAAACGGCAAGTGCGCCGGCGCAGTCCTTATGAACATGGAAACCAAGCAGATTCTTATTGCCAAGGCTAAGACTGTGGTTATCGCTACTGGTGGCGCAGGTCGTCTGCATTATCAGGGCTTCCCCACCTCCAACCACTATGGCGCTACTGCCGATGGTCTGGTGCTGGGCTACCGCGCAGGCGCTCGTCTGCTCTATGCGGATACTTTGCAGTATCACCCCACTGGCGCTGCATTCCCCGCACAGATTTTTGGCGCATTGGTGACAGAAAAGGTCCGTTCCTTGGGTGCTATGCTCATTAACGCCCATGGCGAAGCCTTCATGAACCCCTTGGAAACCCGCGATGTTTCCGCTGCCTCCATCATTCGTGAATGCTCCGACCGTGGCAACGGCGTCAAGACCCCCGAAGGTTACGCCGTGTGGCTGGATACTCCCATGATTGAACTGAAAAACGGCGAGGGCACCATCGAAAAGCGCATTCCTGCCATGATGCGTATGTTCGGCAAATACGGCATCGATATCCGTAAAGAGCCCATCCTCATCTATCCCACCCTGCACTATCAGAACGGCGGTCTGAAAATCACCGCTGACGGCCAGTCTGATATTGAAAACCTCTTTGTGGCAGGTGAGGCCGTTGGTGGTATCCATGGCCGTAACCGCCTCATGGGCAACAGCCTCTTGGATATCATCGTCTTTGGACGTAACGCAGGCAAGAGCGCATCCGCCAAGGCTAAGACCGTGGCTATGCCCGAAAAACTCACCCTCAAACATGTGGAAGAGTTTGCCGCCGAGTGTGAAAAAGCAGGAATTAAGAGCGATATCGTCTCTCCCAAACTCCTGCCCGACTACGCCCGCAAGGCTTAAAAGTCCTAATAAAAAATCGGTGTCCATTTGGACACCGATTTTTTGTTGACAAAAGGGGAGTATGGTGATAAAATGCCTATGTCATAACAAAATATTGTTCCGAAGAAGTTTCAGGAATCGCAAGAGACCGGGAACGGAGGAATCTCTGGAGAATCTCGCAAGAGTGCCGAAGGTGTAAGGTGAAAGCCGAATCTCTCAGGCAAAAGGACAGAGTAGACACACTGCAATAGGTGTGTCATGTGTCATTTTCCAGAGCTGTCAACCTGTGTTGACGGCTTTTTGTTTTGGAAAAAACAGAAAAGAGGAATTATTTATGGAAGCTGTATTACTCCCCATCGTGCAGAAAATCAATGCCTATCTCTCGGACTATATTCTCATTGTCCTGCTCATTGGCGTTGGTCTGTTCTACACCATCCGCACCAAGTTCGTGCAGGTTCGTTGCTTTGGCGAAGGCATGAAGCAGGCCTTTGGTAACCTGTCTCTCAAAGGTGGCAAGCAGAAAAGCGGCATGAGTTCTTTCCAGGCACTGGCTACCGCCATCGCCGCCCAAGTTGGTACTGGTAACATCGTTGGTGCATCTGGCGCTATCCTCACAGGCGGTCCTGGCGCAATTTTCTGGATGTGGGTTATCGCCTTCTTGGGCATGGCCACCATCTATGCAGAAGCCACTCTTGCCATTAAAACTCGCGAGGAAGATGCCAACGGCAACATCCACGGCGGTCCCATTTACTACATTAAGAAAGCATTCAAGGGCGGTTTCGGTAAGTTCCTTGCCGTGTTCTTCGCTATTGCTACCACTTTGGCACTGGGCTTCATGGGCGCCATGGTGCAGTCCAACTCCATCGGTTCTACCAGTGAAACTGCCTTTGGCATTCCTTCCTGGGTCATGGGCGTCGCACTGGTTGCCATTTGCGCCATCGTGTTCTTGGGCGGTGTGCAACGTCTCGCTTCCGTCACAGAAAAGATTGTTCCTGTGATGGCAGGTCTGTTCCTCATCGGCGGTCTGGTGGTTTTGGGTGTGCGCGTCAAGTACATCCCTGAAACCTTTGCTATGATCTTTAAGTATGCCTTCCAGCCCACGGCCATCATCGGCGGTGGTATTGGCTATGCCCTCAAAACTGCCATTTCTCAGGGTGCAAAGCGCGGTCTGTTCTCCAACGAAGCAGGCATGGGCTCTACCCCTCACGCCCATGCACAGGCCAATGTGTCTCATCCCCACAAGCAGGGCGTTGCCGCTATGATTGGCGTGTTTATTGATACCTTCGTGGTGCTTACCCTCAACGCACTTGTGATTATCTCCACCCTCTATACCGCTGATGGTCCTCTGCATGAATGTGGCGCTGTGGCTACCGCTGGTATCGCTAAGGCAAATCTTGCCCAACGCGCCTTCGGTTCTGCTTTTGGTACACTGTTTGGCAATGCGGAATTCGGCATGCAGTTTGGCAATATCTTCGTAGCAATCTGCCTGTTCTTCTTCGCATTCTCTACCATTCTCAGCTGGAACATGTTCGGCAAAGTCAATGCCCAGTATCTCTTTGGCAAAAAGAACCCCAAACTGTGCCTTGCGGTCTATAACGTCATCGCACTGGTATTTGTGTTCCTCGGCACTTTGGCCTCTAACGACCTGGTCTGGGAACTGACCGATGCTTTCAACTACCTGATGGTCATCCCCAACGCACTGGCACTGTTTGCCCTTTCGGGCATGGTGGTTGCTTCCTTTAAGAGCCGCAAAGAAAACGCAGAACGCCTCAGTCCTCAATAAGCAGAAAGAACACGCCTTTTGGCGTGTTCTTTTTCTTTGTTGCCTATTGCATGAAAAAACTGTATAATAAGTGTATAATAAGAAAAAACCAAAGAGGAGGGAAGTATCGTGAAAAGACTCTATGCGCTTTTTTTGTACTGTCTTTGCGCCCTTGCCCTCCTTTGCGGATGTAACAAAAAGCCCCAAACACCTGAAATCTATACCATTTCCTACCCGCAGAACTTGGTGGAAAACTCCCTGCATACAGAGCAGGATGGCACAGTCTCTTTCATCCTTCAATCGCCCGATGGTCGCGAAATTCGCTTTAGAGGCGAATCTGTTCTACTTCGTGAGGATAAAACCCTCACTGTTGGTGCTGGAGGAACTCTCTTCTCTATGGATATGGTCGGCAAAATCCAAGAGATTCAAGTACAAACAGCGGAATTCCAGCCTCAAATTTGGTACACCTTGGGCTATACCTTTGGAAAAACATCTGTGGATAGTCGAAATGACCTCTTTGAAATTCGCAAATTTGGTACTATCGCGCAGATGGATACCTCAGGTCTGCTTCCAAACTTCTTTGCCCTTACAGGAGACGCGGGCATGGAGGATTCTGTCCACTGGAAGCCCCTTTCCTCCTACACAGTGCAGTCCTTTACCATCACCTATGAGAAGGGTGCGACCGCCCTCAAACAGTTAACGACAGATGCTAACTCCTTGCCCGTTTTGTTTGCTGGTGATCCTTATGATGAAACCTTGCGCCAAGAGATTTCGCTCATCGCCCTGCCTGATGCGCCTGAGGCTTCCTTGCGTGATGGCTTCTGTATCACCGATATTCGTGAAAACTTCAACATTTTGGGACTTTTGGATGAAAACCACACACTTTTGCAGAACCCACGAAGGCTTCCAAAAGGCGCTTCTTTGCAGATTTCCTTGGGAGATTACACCTGCGCTGTACCCCTTCTGAGTGAACTGGAAAGTCCCGCCCAAAGCTATCACGAACTTAACCCCTTGACGTTCCCCGAATCAACGGGAGAATTGCATGCCTTGGTGATTCCAATCATTTGGGCGGACCACACCGCCATGGCTACAGAGGAAATCCGCACACAACTCCTTAAAATCTTAGAGGATACCACGGATGACAATATCATCTCTCTCAACGAGTACTTCCAAGTTTCCTCCTATGGCAAACTCCAGGTTTCCTCTTATCTTGCTCCATGGTACTTCCACCCCGAGACTTACTCCAAAACCAAGGGTGAGGCGCTCACCTGGGAGGATGCCAACAAAATTGTGATGGATGTTATCACCTCTAACCCTCAAATGGATCTCTCCCGCTTCGACAAGGACGGCAATGGCTATTTGGATGCGGTGATTTTCATCACCTCAGGGGATGGCAGTGGCGCGCCCTACCTGCGTCATAGCAATGCTGGCGCCTATCATACCCGTCATTATCCTACTGAATGCGCCAAGGAACTCACCCTTGGTGGCTTTAGCAGTGTCTGTTGGGATTTCTTCTTTACGGGAAATGACCATAGCACCATCCAAAACGCAAATACCCTTATTCACGAATTTTCCCACTGCCTTGGTGTGGAGGATTATTACGATACCACCTATTCGGGCATTGATGCCTTGGGCTCTTATGACATGCAATGTCACAACTTAGGCGACTGGAATCCTTATTCCAAACTCTCTGCTGGCTGGACGGCTCCCACGCGCCTCACAGCAGACGATTTTGCGGAAAATGACAGTGTGACCATCACACTCACTTCTTTCGCTAAAACGGGCGCATGCCTGTTTCTGCCCGCCAAGGATAGAATAGGGGAGACGCCTTTTGGGGAATATATCCTTGTGGATTTCTTCACACCCCACGGGGTGAATGAAAAGGATTCCAAAGTCTTCGGCTTGCAGAATACCTATGGTGTCCGCATTTGGCATGTCAATGCTCGCTACAGTGGCTACGCTGTGGAAGACCAGTGCTACGGAATCGCTACTGTTGGCAATTCCTATGGCTATATGGCGCAGAATTTTGGCATGTATACCTTAGAACTGATACAAGCAGGCGGGGATAATACTTTTACCGACCTTACGAATCTCCGCCATAGCATTACAAAAGACGACTTTTTCTATGCAGGTGACCGATTCACCACAGAAGCCTATCCCGAGTTCTTCTACCAAGGAAAAATGGATTCCGGCGAGTCACTTGGTTATGAAATTTCTATCCTTGAAATCACAGAGGATTTCGCAAAAATTCAAATCACACGACAATAATTGGAGGATTGCCTTATGATTGATTCCAAAGCCATGCAAAAACTGTCCTATGGACTTTTTGTCCTCACTGCCCGTCAAGACGGAAAGGATGCAGGTTGCATCATCAATACTGCCCAGCAAATTTCTGCATCTCCCATCACTATGAGCATCACGGTCAGTAAACAGAATCACACCCACGATGTCATCAAAGCCACGGGAGAGTTCAATATTTCCGTTCTTAGTGAAGAAGCCACCTTTGAACTGTTCACTCACTTTGGTTTCCAAAGCGGTCATGAGGTGGATAAATTCAAGGATTTTGTTCTGCCCCGCACGGAAAACGGCTTAACCTACGTGGGTTGGGCTACCAATGCCGTCTATTCCTGCCGTGTTACTTCTATGATTGACTGTGGCACCCACACTCTGTTTATTGCCGAGGTTACAGAAGCGCGCACCCTTTCTGATTCTCCCTCTGCTACTTATGCCTATTATTTTGAGCATATTAAACCCCAGCCCGAACCCAAGGAAGAGAGCAAGAAAGGTTGGGTCTGTAAAATCTGTGGCTATGTCTATGAGGGCGAGGAACTGCCTCCCGATTACATTTGCCCCCTGTGCAAACACGGCGCTTCCGATTTTGAAAAACTCTCCTAAAATGAAAAAAGCACCGCCCACTCGGGCGGTGCTTTCTATTTTGAAATTACAGGGTGTCAATAACCAGTTCAGCAATCTGCACAGCGTTGGTGGCAGCGCCCTTACGGACCTGGTCGCCACAGCACCAAATGTTCAGGCTGTTTTCGCCAGTGAGGTCCTCACGAATTCGACCCACAAAGACCAAATCCTGATCGGAGGTTTCCAGAGGCATGGGGTAGCGCTTGTTGGCAAGATCGTCCACCAGTTTCACACCGGGAGCATCGGCAAGGAGTTCCTTCGCCTTTGCTACGGAAATCTTATCCTGAGTGCGCACAATCACGGAAACACTGTGGCTACGCACAACGGGAACACGCACGCAGGTGCAGGAAACATTCAACTTGGGCAGATGGAGAATCTTGCGACCTTCGTTCTGCATCTTCATTTCTTCAGAGGTGTAGCCTTCGTATGCTTCACCGCCGATTTGGGGAATGACATTGTAAGCAATCTGATACTGGAACACCTTGGGATCATAAGCTTCGCCCTTCTGCAGAGCTTCCACTTCAGCCATCAGTTCAGCAGGACCACCGACACCAGCACCGGAAACAGCCTGATAAGAGGAAGCGATGATGGACTGGATGGGGCTATAGCGGTTCAGAGCACCCAAAGCCGTCAAGGTAACGATGGTGGTGCAGTTGGGGTTAGAGATGATGCCCTTGTGGTTCTTCACATCTTCGGGGTTCAGTTCGGGAACAATCAGGGGCACTTCATCCTTCATGCGGAATGCGCTGGAGTTATCTACAAACACAGCACCGGCAGCCACAATGTGGGGAGCCATTTCCACAGCGATGGGGTTCTGAGCAGCGCCCAAGACGATGTCCAAACCATTGAATGCGTCAGCCTTGGCTTCCTGCACAGTGATTTCTTCACCGCGGAAGGAGATGGTCTGACCCACGCTACGAGCGCTGGCCAAAAGACGCAGTTCGTTCACAGGGAAGTTGCGTTCTTCCAAAATCTTCATCATTTCGCGGCCCACAGCACCCGTGGCGCCCAAAATACCAACATTAAACTTTTTCATTGTTCTTTACCTCCAAAGGGATTTTATTACTGAATACCAGCGAAGAAAACGCCAGCGTCAATTTCTTTTTGTTTTTGTGCCCAAGCATGCATCTTTTCCACAGACACGGGGGCGGTAATGACCCAACCCTCGCCCTTTTCTTCCGTGATGGAAGAAAGGAACTCGTCACACACATTGGTGCGCACATAGTAGGCGTGGCTCACACTGCCACAAGCCAAAGCGGTGGGCTCTGCCTTGTCAGTGTAGAAGCTGTCTTCGCCTGCAATGATATCCAAGCAGTCGCTCACCACATTGTATGCGGTGGGGAAACGACCTGCGCCCTGACCATAGAAGCTCTGAATGCCTGCATTGTTGGACTTGTAGGAAATCATGTTGTAGTTGGTGCCAACGCTGGCTTCCAAACGGTCATTGGTGAAAATGGTGGGCTCCACATAAGCGGCAACGCCATCGGGAGTCATCTGACCGTAAGCCAGCAGTTTGCAGGTGCGACCCATATTGCGGAACGCCTGAATGTCAGCGGATGTTACGTTGCGAATACCAAAGGTGGGAATGTTTGCTTCTTCCACAGCGGCATCAAAGGCAACGCCCACAGAGATGGCCAATTTTCTGCGGATATCATGGCCGTCAATATCGGCAGTGGGGTCTGCTTCCGCATAGCCCAGTTCCTGCGCCTTTTTCAGCACATCGGCAAAATCCACATCCTGTGCGGTCATGGAAGAGAGGATGTAGTTGGTGGTGCCGTTCATAATGCCCCAAACGCTCTCAATGGTGTCCACACGGCGCACACGGCTCAGGTTCACCAACCAAGGAATACCGCCACCCACAGCAGCAGTGCAGCGGAATGTCACATTGTTTTCTTTTGCAAGGGCAATGAGTTCTTTATAGTATGCGGCAACCAGCGCCTTGTTGGCGGTAACCACATTCTTGCCAGCCTTCAGGGCAGAGGAGACAAACTCAAAAGCGGGATGAATACCACCCATGACCTCTACCACCGTGTCGATGCTCTCGTCAGTGAGAATATCGTTGATATTCGTTACCGTTCTGGGGTCTACATCCACCTCGTGGGGGAGCACCAGAATGCGGCCAACTTCCATATCATCACGGCCGTCTGCGATGCGGCCGACACCGCCGCCGACAACACCGTATCCAAAAAGGCCAAGTTTCATCATATTATCTAAATCCTTTCTCTCATTTAAGTACAAATCGCACAAACTGTATTTCTGAAAAAAACAGTTGCAATTATTAGAAAAACAGTTTATCATGTTATACCATAAGAACTGCAAGATTGCAAGTACAAAGATTGGAGATTTTTATAATGTTGTATCGCAGTACCAGAGACCATTCCATCACCGCCACATCCACCCAAGCCGTTCTGGACGGCATTGCTTCCGGTGGCGGTTTGTATATGCCCCAAAACCTGTGTGCGGATGCCTTTGATTGGAAATCCCTTTTGAATCTCAGCACCATGGAAATGTCGGAGAAAATCCTCTCTCATTTCCTGCCCGATTTTGAAGACATGCACGGCATTGTTACCCGTGCCTACACAGGCAAGTTCGCCACCGATGAACTGACTCCCACTGTTCCCGTGGGTGATAAATATGTGCTGGAACTGTTCCACGGACCTACCGCCGCTTTTAAGGATGTGGCGCTGTCCGTTCTGCCCCAACTGATTGTTGCCGCCAAAAAGCAGGAAGGCGTAACAGATGAGATTATGATTCTCACCGCCACCTCCGGCGATACGGGCAAGGCCGCCATGGAAGGCTTCCGCGATGTAGACGGCACCCGCATCACCGTGTTCTACCCCCGCGATGGTGTCAGCACCGTACAGAAAGCACAGATGGCAACCCAAGAGGGCAAGAATGTCAAGGTCTGCGCCGTAGAGGGCAACTTTGATGACGCTCAGACAGGTGTCAAGGAAATCTTCACCCAAGTGGATAAGGAAGGCACCCTCCGTGGCAGTGGCGTGCAACTGTCCTCCGCCAACTCCATTAACATCGGCCGTCTTGCCCCTCAGGTGGTCTATTATTTTAAGGCCTATGCAGATTTGGTGAAAATGGGTCGCATCTCTGTAGGGGATGAGGTTGACTTTGTTGTTCCTACTGGCAACTTCGGTAACATCTTGGCTGGTTACTTGGCTGGTTGCTTGGGTTTGCCTGTGGGCAAACTGGTTTGCGCTTCCAATGCTAACAATGTTCTCACCGATTTTATTAACACTGGCGTCTATGATAAAAAACGCCCCTTCTATAAGACCGCATCCCCCTCTATGGATATTCTCGTTTCCAGCAATCTTGAACGACTTTTGTACCTGCTCAGCGGTCAGGACTGCGACTTTGTGGCAGAGAAAATGCAAGAACTGAAAGAAAATGGCGAATATGCTGTTCCCGAAACCTTGCTGAGAAAGTTGCAGGATAAATTCTGGGCAGATTGCTCCGATGATGCAGAAACCAGCGTAACCATCGGCAAGGTGTGGAAAGAATTCGGTTATCTTTGCGATACCCATACTGCTGTTGGCTTTGCCGTGGCAGAACGCTTTGTGGCGCAGACGGGGAGCAAGAACCCCTGTGTGGTGCTCTCCACCGCCTCTCCCTATAAATTCCCCGCCTCTGTGGTCAAGGGTCTGGGTGCAGAACCCTGTGAAGACGAATTTGCCGTTATGGAGCAACTGGAATCCCTCACGGGCACGAAAATGCACCGCGCCTTAGCAGGCTTGCGTGAGAAAACCGTTCTCCACAAGGATGTCACCAAGCCCGTAGATATGATGGACTATGTGATGAAACTGGTAAAATAAAGCGAAAAAAAGAACCTCGGTATGAACCGAGGTTCTTTTTTATTTCCCTAATAGAAAATCAATGGCCATGCGGTAGCCTTCAAAGCCAAACCCTGCATAGGTTTTTTGGCAGGCCATGCCTGCATAAGAAATCTGACGGAAATCTTCCCGCTCACTGACCTTGGAAAGATGCACCTCCACGGCAGGAATCTGCACGGCTTTCAGTGCGTCCAAAATGGCAACACTGGTGTGGGTGTAGGCGGCAGGGTTTATGACAATTCCATCAAAGACCCCATAAGCGGCTTGAATTTTATCCACCAGCACACCTTCGTGATTGCTTTGGAAGACCTTGCATTCTACGCCCACTTCTGCGCAGTATTTTTCTACAAATTCCACCAGGGCAGGGTAGGACTCTCTGCCGTAAATCTCCAGCTCCCGAATACCAAGCATATTCAGGTTTGGTCCATTTATAACAAGTATCTTCATCCCAGCACCTCCAAAATTTGCTGTAAAGTTTCTTCCAATGTTCCGTTATTGTCAATGACATGATGAGAAAAATGCTCGTAAAGGGGTCTGCGCGTCTCATACATGGTCTCCAACTTGGTGATTTGAGACAAGGGACGACCCTCGGTGGGAAGAAACGCGAGGTCACGGCAAATCCAAAACACAATCCCGTTTTGGCGCAGGGGAGAAAAGTTCTCCTGCCGTACCACGCAGCCACCGCCTGTGGATAGGATAACGCCCGTCTGTTTCCCTAAATCCTGCAAAACAGATGTTTCTCTGTGGCGGAATCCATCTTCTCCTTCGCTTTCAAAAATCTCAGGGATGGATACCCCAGCCCGCTGAACAATCTCTGCATCGCTGTCCAAAACAGGCAGGCCCAAACGTTCCCCCAGTGCTGTAGCCACGGTAGTCTTGCCACTACCGGGCATGCCAATGAGAACAATGTTTTGCATATCCCCTTGCAGTTTTTTGGTAATGGCGGGAACAAGGGCATCGTCTAACGCCTTGCCCATGAAGTGCTCTGCCGCCGCTTTTGCCTGCGCCACCAGCATCATAAGTCCGCCTACCGCAGGAATTCCTCTTGCCTCTGCCTGCAACACAAGTGCTGTTTTTAAAGGGTTGTAGATCAGGTCTGCCACACCCTCGCAGTGAGGAAACTGCTCTAAAGAGATGGGCGCTTCTCCGTTATTGGGATACATTCCCACAGGTGTGGTGTTCAGAATGATTTCTCCGTCCGCGTGCTTTTGGAGATTATCATAATGATCCTCGCCACTGCGGGATATGGTCACAATTTCACGCGCACCCAAATCCTCCGCCACAGTACGTGCCATAACGCCCGCCCCACCAGAGCCTAGAATCAGCACCTTTTTCCCTTGCAGGGTAATGCCACCCTCACGGAGCAGATAGCAAAGTCCATCATAGTCCGTGTTGTAGCCGTGCCAGCCATCTTCTCTGCGCACCAAGGTGTTCACACTGCCAATGCGCTCTGCCGCCCCATGGATTTTTACGCAATGGGGCATGACGGTCTTCTTGTAGGGGATGGTTACATTCATGGCGTCAAGGTCGGTGGTGCGGAGAAAATTTTCCACACATTCCGGCTCACACTCATAAAGTCCGTAGGGTACAGAACCTAAAAGTGCGTGAATCTGGGGAGAACGACTGTGACCCAAGGTACGACCTAAAAGTCCGTATTTTCCCATTACACAATCTCCGAATAACTACCTAAGTACTTAAATTCTTCGCAGGCATCGCCCAACTCGCAGATGACCCGAAGGAAGGCATCGGAATAGATGGATGTCTCCAAATCAAAGTAGAACATAAACTCAAAATCACGGTCGGGCAGTGGACGGCTCTCCAATTTGCTCAAACTAATGCCCAAAGCGTAGAACTTTGCCAGCACCTTGTAAAGGGCGCCGGGGCGGTTGGCGGTAATGAGCATGAGAGAGGTCTTGTCCGCACCGGGATAAATTTCCATTTTCTTAGAAATGCAAATAAAGCGGGTGTGATTGTTGTTATTGTCCTGCACATCCTTCTGTAGCGCCACCAAGCCATACAGTTCCGCGCAACGGCGAGAAGAGAGGGCAGCCACATCCGTGCGGTCGGATTCTGCCACCATCTTGGCGGCCATGGCGGTGTTGGCGCAGGCGGTCACCTTGACACCCATCTTTTTGAGGAAACCTTCGCACTGACGGATTGCCTGCTCGTGAGAGAAAATCTCCTTCACCTGAGAAAGTTCCACACCGGGTTTCGCCAAAAGATTGTGGTCCACTTTAATCCGCACAGAGCGAACAATATGGAAATTGCGGGAAATCATCAGATCATACACCTGATTTACAGAGCCAGCGGTGCTGTTTTCAATGGGCAGGATGCCATACTGGCAGAGGCCCGATTCAATGGCGGAAAATGCCCCCTCAAAGGAGTTGACATACATGATGTTTGGGTTGCGGAACAGCCGTTCTGCGGCAATGGTGGAGTAAGCGCCCTCTACACCTTGGCACACAACACTTGCGTTCTGGGGGAAGAGTTTGGGGGTGTTTTCCATAGCCAAACGCACTTCTTCTGCCACATCGTTGGAGGGGCGCAGAATGCGGTTTTGGTGGCTACGGCTCAGCTCAAATATCAGATTGTAGAGCACCTGCATGTATTCCCGCACATCTTCACGGCTTTTGGCTGCTACATCCGCCAGTTTTTCCCGTTCTCTGCCAGCATGGAACACGGCCATGCCGTTTTCTTTCTTATATTCTGCAATTTTGTGCGAAATGTCCATCCGTTGGGTTACCAATCGGATAATTTCGTCATCAGTGCGGTCAATTTCCTGCCGCAGTTCTTGTAAATCCATGGTGTTCTCTCCTTATTTGCCACATTCTAAAATGGCGTCATAAATGGCAACGGCAGCCGCCGCTTCCACACAGGGCAGAGCCCTTAAAACAATGCAGGGGTCATGGCGACCTTGCACCTGCAATTTCACTTCTTTTTTCAGTGCCATGTTTACACTGTCTTGCTCCTTGGCGATAGACGGCGTGGGCTTCATGGCAATGCGGAATGTTAAGGGCATGCCAGTGGTAATGCCACCCAAAATACCGCCGTGGTTGTTGGTTTTGGTATAAACGTTACCCGATTCATCTAGGTAAAAACCATCGTTATTCTCACTGCCAAGGAGTTCACTACCTCCAAAGCCAGAGCCGAATTCAATGCCCTTTACCGCGGGAATGCCAAACACCGCGCGGGAAATGCGGTTCTCCATGCCATCAAACATGCCATCGCCCAAACCTGCAGGCAAACCATCCACACGGCAGGAAATCACACCGCCCACAGAATCACCATTCGCCTTGGCATCTGTAATTTTTTGGAGCATTTTCTCTTTTTCTGTCTCGCCACCGATGCGCTCTGCCTCGGCAGTTACAGAAATGCCCATGCCCTCCAAAATTTGCAGGCAAATGCCACCAGCGATGCACAGGGGAGCGGTCATTCTGCCGGAAAACTGTCCGCCACCGGCATAGTCGCGGGCATCGCCATATTTTACCATAGCGGCATAGTCAGCGTGACCGGGACGAGGCGTGTCCTTTAAGTTTTCATAGTCAACGGAGCGGGTGTTGGTGTTGTAAATCACCGCTGTTACAGGACAGCCACAGGTGACCCCATCCTTAAGACCCGATAAAAATACCGGCTCATCTGCCTCTTTACGGCTGGTGGAGTAGGCATCCTGTCCAGGTGCACGGCGGCGAAGAAATTCCTTGAGTTTTTCCATGTCAATTTGGATTCCCGCAGGCAGACCCTCCATGGTCACACCAATGGCAGGTGCGTGGGATTGTCCAAAAATGGTCAAGCGAAAACGCTCTCCAATGCTGTTGCTCATGGTGTTACCTCCTCCAATTTGCCACCCAAACGGGCAAAATCGTTCCAAAAATCAGGGTAGGATTTCTCTACAGCCTCCGCATCCTGCACCGTGACCGTATGCTCACATCTCAGGGATGCGATGGCTGCACTCATGGCGATGCGGTGGTCATTTCTGCTGTGGGTTACACCGCCTGAAAGCATAGGCTTTCCATGAACGATGAGTCCATCGGCGGTTTGTTTCACATCGCCACCCAATTCCGTGAGCATCTGCTCCACGGCTTCCAAGCGGTCGCTTTCCTTTAGTCGTAAGCGGGAAGCATTTACAAACTGAGTTTTACCCTCGCTCAATGCCGCAACTACTGCCAAAATCGGCACTAAATCGGGAATTTGACTGGCATCTACCACGGCATTCCCGCGGGAAATATCCTCTATGGCAGTGACAACTGCCTTGTCTCCTTGGGAGGAATTGAAATTCAGACCTGTGCAACTGATTTTCTCCGCGGACAGCGCGTCCGCTGCTAGCCAAAATGCGGCATTAGACCAATCGCCCTCCACAGTGAGCTCCTTGGGAGAACGATAGATCCCTTGCACTTTGATGGTATCACCCTCCCAAATGCTCTCCACACCAAAGGCAGATAGAGCATCTTGGGTCATGGTAATGTACCCGCGGGATTCCACTGTACCCGTCAGGTGAATTTGCCCACCACCCAACAAGGGCAAGGCAAAGAGCAGACCCGAGATGTATTGAGAGGACACATCTGCCGCGATGGTAAACTCCTTGCAGTTTAGTTTTCCACTCACAGAGATTTCTTCACGGGATGGCTTTTCCAAAATTGCGCCACCGCGCACAAGTTCCGACCAAAGGGGCTCCATGGGTCTATCGGGCAAGCGCCCTTCTAATTGGAAAGTCGCATCCAGCCCCAACGCGCAGACTACAGGGAGCAAAAACCGCAGGCTAGAGCCACTTTCTCCGCAAAGGAGTTTTTCCTTGGAGAAAGCACCCATGGGTTTTACCAAAAATGCTCCGTTTTTATATGTAATTGTGCTTCCCATGGCATTGAGGCACGCCACCGTTGCTTTCATATCACGATTCCGGTGACTGCAACGGATGATGGTTTCTTCTTTTGCCAACGCGGCGCAAATCAGCAGCCGATGGGCATGAGATTTGGAAGAAATCGCCTCAATTTCGCCACAAAGGGGGGAGGGGGTAATGCGAATGTCCATGTTACATTCCTGCTTCCATGAAGTTACGAACTTCCATAAGTGTCATAGTTTCTCGGCGACAATCACCAATGCCGTAAGGCACAACGCAGGTGATGCTACCGCTGGTGCGTTTCTTGTCATTGAGCATGGAATCCATCAAATCATCCATACCGATTGCCGTTTCACTGGGCAGACCCAGGGCGGAGATGGCAGAGAGAATTGCTTTGCCATCCTCGGCAGAACAGTAGCCCTTTTTCACTGCACCTCGGGTGACCACTGCCAAACCGATGGCAACACATGCGCCATGGCTCAATGAAAAATGACTGCACTTTTCCACAGCATGACCCAAGGTGTGTCCTAGGTTTAGTAGCATACGCAGACCGCCTTCAAATTCATCGGCATTGACCACATCCCGTTTCATCTCCACACAACGGGCAATGACATCTTCGCGGGGGAAGCAAATTTTTGTTTCCGTGAGGAGTTTCAATAAGTTGCGGTCGCCCAATACGCCGTATTTGACAATTTCACCACAGCCATCCAAGAAATTCTCTTGGGGTAAAGTCTCTAAAAGTGCCATATCGCACAGCACCAAAATGGGCTGATGGAATGCACCCACTAAATTCTTCCCTTGGGGCAGGTCAATGGCAGTCTTGCCACCCACAGAGGAGTCCACCATGGCCAGTAGGGAAGTGGGTACTTGCACAAAGTCAATGCCTCTAAGATATGTGGCCGCGGCAAAGCCCGCCATATCGCCACACACTCCGCCACCCAGCGCCACAATCAGGTCCTTGCGACCTAACTGGTTTTCCGCCAAAAACGCCAAAATCTGCAGATACACGTCTGCATTTTTCGACTGTTCCCCTGCAGGAAACACAAAGGATACCACGCGGAATCCTGCTCCCGTGAGAGAGTCTTCTACATTTTTGGCATAGAGGGGCGCTACATTGCTGTCACTAATGAGCGCTACGGTTTTGGCCGCAGAAAGTTCACGGCATCGGCTACCGATTTCGGGTAAAATGCCGTTTCCTATGACAACATCGTAGGTTTTGGAGGCGTTGACTGTAATCGTTTTCATCCGTCAATTTCCTTCTTCCGCTTGCGACCCTCATCCAAAAGAGCGCACAAGGTTTCTTCATCCTGCTTATAAATGGCATCCCGATAGGATTGCAGGGACGCAATGTAAAAATCCAATTCGTCCAAGAGATTTTCCCGATTCTCCAAGAACAGTTCCGCCCACATGGAGGGATTCAACCACGCCACGCGGGTCAAGTCTTTGTAACTGCCTGCGGAAAAGCCCTTGTGTCCTTGGGCGGTGGGGCTTTTAATAAAGGCGTTAGAGAGAATGTGGGGCATTTGGGAGGTAAAACCGATGATTCTATCGTGCTCTTCTGCCGTAGTGACGGAAAATGAGCCGAAACCAGCGGGTTCTAACAGGGTTTTTAGGTCATCCAGCATGTCCATGCTGTCAAATTCGGGAGGCACCAACACCATGGGCGCGCCACGGAAGAGATTTTCCTTGGCATACTTGAAGCCCGAGTTGTGCGTACCTGCCATGGGATGCCCGCCCACATACAAAAAGCCATATTTCTTGGCGAGGGAAAAACCCAATTCGCAGATTTTCTTCTTCGTGCCCAAGCAGTCAATCACCACAGTGTGTTTTGCGATGTTTGGCGCTTGTTCTTTTAGGTATTCCGCTGCCGCTTGTGGGTAAGTAGTGATAAGAAGCAAATCGCAAAGGGATAGATTTCCAACGGTTAGCTCATCATCTACAGCCCCAGCCAGCATGGCAAAATCCAACATGGTGCGGTTAATATCCAAGGCGTATACATTCCAGCCGGCGGCATGGTATGCCTTGGCAAAACTGCCACCAATGAGACCCAAACCAACAATGCCAACTGTCATTGTGCAATCGCCTCCCGCACACGGCGTACGGCCTGTGCCAACTCGTGGAATTCTGCAGGCTTCAAACTCTGCGCGCCATCGCACTTGGCGTGGATGGGGTCATTGTGCACTTCAATCATAAGACCATCTGCACCGGCTGCAGCTGCGGCCAATGCCATGGGACGCACATAACGGGCAACACCAGTAGCGTGGCTGGGGTCAACCACCACGGGCAGGTGGGTCAGTTCATGGAGCACAGAAACCGAGGAAAGGTCCAAAGTGTTACGGGTATAGGTCTCAAAGGTGCGGATGCCACGCTCGCAGAGGATAACATTTTCGTTACCACCTGCCATAACATATTCCGCGCTCATAAGGAGTTCTTTCAGGGTGTTTGCCATACCGCGCTTAATGAGGATCGCCTTATTGGTGCGACCCAATTCCCGCAAAAGGTCAAAGTTTTGACAGTTTCTTGCGCCAACCTGAATCACATCCACATGCTCAAACAAATCCAAGTGATTCACATTCATAATTTCGGAAACGATGGGAAGACCAGTAATCTTCTTGGCTTCCAACAGCAGTTCCAAGCCCTCTGCTTTCAGTCCTTGGAAATCGTAAGGAGAAGTTCTGGGCTTAAATGCGCCACCACGAAGCATATCCGCCCCTGCAAACTTTACGGCCTGCGCCACCTCCACGATTTGGTCATGGTTCTCCACGGAACAAGGACCGGCGATCATGGCGAAATTGCCACCGCCGATTTTTGCGTCGCCCACCTGGATGACCATATCATCGGGATGGAACTTGCGGTTACACTGTTTAAAGGGCTCAGAAACCCGTTTCACGGAGTCCACAATATCCAAACTTTGGAGCAGTTCCACATCAATGTGGGAGGTGTCGCCCACAAGACCCAAAACGGTATATTTATCCCCGTGGGAAATATGCACCATCAGACCCTGACTCTTCAGCCAGTGGATCAAATGTTCCTGCTGTTCCATGGAGGTGTTGGGCTTCAAAATCGCAATCATAACAATTCTCCTTGCAAAAAGAAAATACGCCGCACCAGTCAGCGACTGTGCGACGTTCCAAAACAGAATCCAAAGGGGGTTATGTTCTGTTTATTTGCAGCACAAATCGCTATTACTCTTGTTAAAAAAGTAATAGTAGCGATAGGTTTCAAACATAGCTGCAAACAACTTCACAACATGACCTCCCTGAAGGTTTGCTTTATTGTATCACCACAGCAAAGAATTGTCAAACAAAAATCCCTCCCAAATGGCAGAAATCTTGAAAAAAATTTCACTCCGTGCTATGATGAAAAAAACCAAAAAGGGGGCGCAATTCGTGGACTGTGAAACCTGCTATTATTACGATTATGACGAAGAGTGGGATACTTATATCTGCCTTGTGGATATTGATGAAGATGACTTCTCCCGCATGATGCAACACGGCACTCAATGCCCCTATTATCGCCAAGGGGACGACTATTACTTGGCCCGAAAGCAATAAAAAGGATGCTATCTACCAGATAGCATCCTTTTTCTTATCCTTCTTTTCCTTTGGCCTGTTTGATGGAAAGGGAAATGCGCTTGCGCTTTTCTTCCACGTCCAGCACCATCACTTTGACCACATCTCCAACACTCAACACCTCAGAGGGGTGCTTAATAAAGCGGTCGGCAATTTGCGAGGTGTGTACCAGTCCGTCCTGATGTACGCCAATATCCACAAATGCGCCAAAGTCAATGACATTTCGCACAGTGCCTGTGAGAATCATGCCAGGCTTTAAATCGCTAATCTCCATGACATCCGTCCGCAAAAGGGGAGGGGGCAGTTCGTCACGGGGGTCACGACCGGGCTTGACCAGTTCCTTCACCATATCCCGCAGGGTGGGCACACCCACACCACAGGCTTCCGCTACAGCCGTCTCATCGGTGATGGCATCACTGAGTTTGCTAATCTTTTCCGTGCCGACATCGGCAAGGGAGAAACCGCAGTGGCTCAGGAGAGTTTTTGCCGCCTTGTAACTTTCAGGGTGTACACCCGTGCGATCCAAGGGGTCAGCGCTTTCGGGCACACGCAAGAAACCGGCACACTGTTCAAAGGCCTTTGCGCCCAGTTTGGGCACATTTTTCAGTTCGCTCCGCTTGTGGAAAATGCCATTCTCCTCGCGATACGCCACAATGTTCTTGGCGGTAGTCTTGTTGAGACCCGCAATATAGGTCAGCAGCGCTGCCGATGCCGTGTTTACATCTGCACCCACTGCGTTGACGCAATCTTCCACCACGCCCGAGAGGGACTCCTCCAACTGGGTTTGAGGCATATCGTGCTGATATTGACCCACACCAATGGCCTTGGGCTCGATTTTCACCAGTTCTGCCAAGGGGTCCTGCAAACGCCGTGCGATGGATACCGCAGAGCGCAGATTTACATCGTATTCGGGGAATTCTTCCGCTGCCAGTTTGGAGGCGGAATAGACGGACGCACCAGCTTCGTTCACAATGCAGTAACTGACTTTGGGGAACTCTCTCAGCAGTTCTGCCACCAACTTTTCCGATTCGCGGGATGCAGTGCCATTGCCGATGGCAATGTGGCTGATGCCGTGCTTGCGGATAAGACGGGATAGCGTTGCTTTGGCTTCTGCCACCTTGTTGAAGGGTTGGGTGGGATAAATCACCGCCGTGTCCAGCACCTTGCCCGTGCCATCCACCACTGCCAGTTTACAGCCGTTGCGGTAACCGGGGTCATAGCCCAAAGTCACATGCCCCTTGACAGGCGGTTGCATGAGCAGAGGACGGAGATTCAGCGCAAAGTTGTGGATTGCGCCTTCGTTGGCAGATGCCGTAAGGGTGGCGCGCATTTCACGCTCCAAAGAGGGGTAAATCAAACGCCCATAAGCATCCTCCACCGCCTCTCGCACCGCAAGGGAGGTAGGCCGACCGGGAATCACAAACATCCGCACCAAAGGGGGAAGCATAGCGGTGTCTGCTACAATGGCAGAGACCTTCAAAATCTCTTCCTTTTCCCCGCGATTGATGGCCAAAATCTGATGGCCATGGAGGCGGGAAAGTGCACCCTCAAAATCATAATACAGGCGGTAGACCGTATCCTCTTCTGTGTTGGCCGTCACCTTTAAAGCACCACTGCGCAGGAAAATAGCGCGCAGTTGCTTGCGAGCATCAGCATTGTCAGACACCCGCTCTGCGATGATATCCTTAGCGCCAGCAAGGGCATCTTCTGCCGTTTCCACGCCTAACTCGGGGTTTACATAATCTTCTGCCAATGTAAGGGGAGCAGGGCTGTCCTTTTCCTGCGCCCACAGAATATCTGCCAAAGGCTCTAAGCCCTTTTCCTTGGCAACGGAGGCGCGTGTGCGCCGTTTTTGTTTGTAGGGGCGGTAGAGGTCTTCCACCTCTGCCAAGGTGGCGGCGTTTTGAATGGCCTTAGCCAGTTCCTCTGTCATCTTACCCTGCTCGGTGATGGAAGAAATCACTTCTTCCCGACGCTTTTGCAGGTTTCGTAGATATTGCAGCCGCTCCTCCAAGGTGCGCAGCGCCGTGTCATCCATAGCGCCGTGCTGTTCCTTACGGTAGCGGGCAATAAAGGGGATGGTGTTGCCTTCATCTAAAAGTGTGACCACATTTTGCACATATTCTTCTTTTTGCCCCAGTTCTTGGGCCAGTAAAGTAACAATGTTTTCCATGAAAAATGTCCTTTCCGTATGCTACCACCATTATAGCGAATTTTCCCACAAAAAGCAAAGAAAAAACACGCCCAAGGCGTGCTTTTTCATCGAATTTGTCCGTCTCCACGGATGATGTATTTGTAGGTTGTCAGCTCCATCAGACCCATGGGTCCGCGGGCATGGAGTTTTTGGGTGGAAATGCCCATTTCACAGCCCAAGCCGAACTCACCGCCATCGGTAAAACGGGTGGAAGCATTGTGATACACGGCGGCGCTATCCACCATGCGAAGGAAAACTTCTGCCGTTTTGGCATTTTCCGTTACAATGCCATCACTGTGATGGGTGGAGTGAAGCGCAATGTGGTTTACGGCTTCTTTCACGCCATCGACCACTTTTACAGCGAGTATATAGTCTAAAAATTCCGTGTCAAAATCCGTATCTGTGGCAGGCGTTCCAGCGATGATTTTGCCTGCCTCAGCATCCAAGCGGAGTTCCACAGGATTCTTTTCTCTTTTCTCCACCAAACGCTCACGGAGGAGGGGAAGAAACTCTTTTGCAATGGCGCTATCCACCAAACACACTTCTTCTGCGTTACACACAGAAGGACGGCTGGTTTTTGCGTTTTCAATGATATTCAGGGCTTTTTCCACATCTGCATCTTTGTCCACATAGATGTGGCAGATACCTGTGCCCGTTTCAATGCAGGGCACAAGGGAATCTTTCACACAGGCCTGAATCAGTCGCGCGCTACCACGGGGGATGAGTAAATCCACCATGCCAACAGCGGTCATCAGTTCCTTCGCACCCTCGTGGGTGGTGTCCTCCAAAATCTGCACCGCGTTGGGAGAAAAACCAGCATTTTGCAGACCTTCCTGCATGGCGCGCACAATGGCATGAGCAGAGCGGTAGGCCTCCTTGCCTGTGCGGAGCACGCACACATTTCCGCTTTTAAAGCACAATGCCGCTGCATCGGCAGTCACATTGGGACGGCTCTCATAAATAATCGCCACCACGCCCATGGACACAGATGTTTTCTCAATGACAATTCCATTGGGACGCTTTACCGTATCCAAAACTTTGCCCGTGGGGTCGGGCAGGGAGATGAGGGCGCGGATTCCATCGGCCATGGCGTGAATGCGCTGAGGTGATAGTTCCAAGCGGTCCAGCATCACAGGGGAAATCTTGCCCTTGGCGGATTCCATATCCTCGCGGTTAGCCTGCAAAATGTCGCTTTCATGGTCGAGGATAGCGTTAGCCATGGCATTTAAACCGCAGTTCTTCTCCGCTTCGCTCAATAGCACCATATTCACTTTTTCAGCGCATGCGCGGCGGAGCAATGATTGGGTTGACATGTTACTTTCCTCCCACAAACAGGGTGCCAACAGGCTTGCCGTCTAAGATATCATAGAGTACTTCGGGGTCAGAACCGTTGACAATCTGCATATCGCAGCCAACGGAGGTACACAGTTCCGCTGCATGGAGTTTGGTGGCCATGCCACCAGTGCCCAAACCGGAGATGGAACTACCGCCCAATGCCAAAATCTCGGGTGTGAGTTTTTCTACTCTGCTAATGAGAGTGGCAGAGGGGTCTTTGCGAGGATCGGCAGTGTAGAGCCCATCAATGTCACTCATAAGCACCAAAAGGTCCGCATCGATGGTCTGCGCCACAATGGCGGCCAAAGTGTCGTTATCGCCAATGCCCAATTCAGCCGTAGAAACGGAGTCATTTTCGTTGATAATGGGCACTACATTCAGTTCCAAAAGGCGGAACATGGTGGCACGGAAATTAGCCAAACGGTCGGGATAATGCACCACATCCCCCGTGAGCAGAATCTGCGCCACAGTGCGGTTAAATTCTCCAAAGAGTTTGTCATAGGTATACATTAGTTCGCACTGACCCACCGCGGCGGCGGCCTGTTTGGTGGGAATATCCTCAGGGCGTTTGGGCAGAGAAAGTTTCCCCATACCCATGCCGATAGCACCGGAGGAAACCAAAATCACTTCGTTTCCCGCATTGGCCAAATCACTGAGGACCTTACAGAGCTTTTCCACATGGCGGATGTTGATGTGCCCCGTGGAATAGGCCAGGGTAGAGGTGCCGACTTTTACAACAATTCGCATAAAATCGCCTCGCATTCTTTTGCGCTTTAAATTATTTACAAGTATAGCACCACGCAGGAAAAATCACAAGTATTTTGCGGAAATAATGTTGAAAACTGCAGGAAGATATGATAAAATGGAGTAAATTTTTTTATTGGGAGGACTACCCTATGTTTTTTGACGAACTGAAAAAGTTTGACAGCGAAGTTTTCGCTGCCTGCGAACAGGAACTTCGCCGCCAACAGCACAATATTGAGCTCATTGCCTCTGAGAACATCGTTTCCGAAGGCGTCCTGCTGGCAGCAGGTACTGTGCTCACCAATAAATATGCTGAGGGTCGTCCCGCCAAGCGCTATTATGGTGGCTGTCAGTATGTGGACGTGGTGGAAAATATTGCCATTGACCGCGCCAAGAAGATTTTTGGCGCAGACCATGCCAATGTCCAGCCCCACTCCGGTGCCAATGCGAACCTTGCCGCTTTCTTCGCCCTGGTTCAGCCTGGTGATACTGTCATGGGTATGGACCTGAGTTGCGGTGGCCACCTGTCCCACGGTTCTCCCGTGAACATCTCCGGCAAGTACTTTAACATCGTTCCCTACGGCGTCAGTGCTGAGACCGAGCGCATTGACTATGAAGAAGTCCTGCGCATCGCTAAGGAATGCAAGCCCAAACTCATTGTGGCAGGCGCCAGCGCCTATGCCCGCGTTATCGACTTCAAGAAGATGCGCGAAATCGCCGATGAAGTTGGTGCATACCTGATGGTGGACATGGCTCACATTGCTGGTTTGGTTGCCGCAGGTCTCCATCCCAACCCCGTGCCCTATGCCCATGTGGTTACCACCACCACCCATAAGACCCTCCGTGGTCCTCGTGGCGGATTGATTCTCTGCACTGCCGATTTAGCACAGACTATTGATAAGGCTGTGTTCCCCGGCACTCAGGGCGGTCCTCTGGAGCACATCATCGCTGCCAAGGCCGTGGCCTTTGGTGAAGCCTTGTCTGATGACTTTAAAGCCTATCAAACCCAAGTGGTCAAGAATGCCAACGCTCTGTGCACTGCCATGCAGGAAGAGGGCTTCCGCATCGTTTCCGGCGGTACGGACAACCATCTTATGCTGGTGGACCTGCGTGCTGCCAATGTCACTGGCAAGGAAATGGAACATCGTTTGGATGAAGTGCACATCACCGCCAATAAGAACACCATCCCCAACGATCCCCAGAGCCCCTTTGTAACCAGCGGTCTGCGTTTGGGCACTCCTGCTGTGACCACCCGTGGCTTTAAGGAAGAAGAAATGAAGAAGATTGCTTCTTGGATTAAGGCTACCGCCACCGATTTCGATGCCAGCAAGGCCCGTGTTATGGAAGAAGTCATCGCCCTGTGCGAGCAGTACCCCATCTACAATCACTAAGAGAAAGAAAAACCGCACCCCACGGGGTGCGGTTTTTTTAATGCGATAATTGGTTTTTAGAAAATGCCTTGCTCCATCATGGCCTGTGCCACTTTCTTGAAGCCGGCGATGTTTGCGCCAGCCACCAAATTGTAACCCAAGCCGTATTCCTCAGCAGCATCGGCAGATGCCTTGTGGATATTCTGCATCATCTTTTTCAGCTGTGCATCTACTTCCTCAGCAGTCCAAACCAAACGTTCGGAGTTCTGGCTCATTTCCAGACCGGAAACACCCACGCCACCGGCATTGACAGCCTTGGAGGGGGCAACAACAATGTCCTTTTGCTCCATGAGGTAAGCCAGTGCTTCATTGGTGGTAGGCATGTTGGCCACTTCAATGTAGTACTTCACGCCATTGGCAGCGATAACCTTGGCAGAATCCAAATTCACATCATTCTGCATGGCGGCGGGCATGATAATATCCACTTTTTCACCCCAAGGTTTTGCATTGGGAACGAACTTGCAGCCAAACTTATCAGCATAGTCCTGCACGCGATTGCGACCGGAAGCACGCATTTCCAGCATGAAGTTGACCTTTTCTTCGCTGGAAGAAACGCCATCCTCATCGTAAATGTAGCCGTCAGGGCCGGAGAGGGTAACTACCTTAGCACCCAATTCCATGGCCTTTTTGCAAATGCCCCATGCCACGTTGCCGAAACCGGAGATGGCAATGGTCTTGCCTTCAATGCTTTCACCCTGATGGTTCAGCACTTCCAAGAGATAATACATAGCGCCGTAACCAGTTGCTTCGGGACGGATCAGGCTACCGCCATAAGTGAGACCCTTGCCCGTGAACACGCCGTTTTCAAATACGCCCTTGAGACGGCGATACTGACCGTACATATAGCCGATTTCACGGCCACCTACACCCATGTCGCCAGCGGGGACGTCAATATCGGGCCCAATGTAGCGGTACAGCGCAGAGATGAAACTCTGGCAGAAACGCATGATTTCAGCATCGGACTTGCCGGCGGGGTCAAAATCACTACCACCCTTGGCACCGCCCATGGGCAGACCGGTCAAACTGTTTTTGAAAGTCTGTTCAAAGCCCAAGAATTTCATAATGCTCAAATTCACATTGGGCTGGAAGCGAATACCGCCCTTGTAAGGACCAATGGCACCGTTGAACTGGCAACGATAACCAATGTTGGTGCGGGTCTGACCCTGGTCATCCACCCAAACCACACGGAAGGTGAAGATCCGTTCGGGCTCGACCATGCGTCCCAAAAGGTCAGCTTTCTCATATTCGGGGTGGGCATCCACCACAGGGGAGATAGAGGAGAACACTTCTTCCACCGTCTGAACAAACTCAGGTTCGTTGGCGTGTTTCTTCTTGGTTTCCTCAATCACTCTTTGCACATATGCGTTCATAAATACTCCTCCTTGGAGATTAACGGAATCAAAAATGATGATACATCATTTTATGCTACCGCCAATTTGCTGTGAAAAATTTTTTAATGCTTAACATTATACGCATTTTGCCATTATTCGTCAATAGAAAATTTTTTTCACTTTAAATTGGCAAAGAAAAATGCAGAAAAAATCGCCCACCGAGGTTTCGGTGGGCGAAAAGTTCTTTTACATATTGGCAACAATGTCAACCAGTTCTGCACCAATTCGAGCCTGAGCTTCCTTGGTGCCAGCGCCAATGTGAGGCGTAGCGGAAACCGCAGGATGGGTGTAGAGAGCTTCGTTTGCGGAGGGTTCGGTGGCAAACACGTCCAAACCAGCGGCCATGACTTTGCCAGAATTCAGGGCTTCCAACAGGGCATCTTCATCTACGTTGGTGCCACGGGAGGTGTTGATAATCACAACGCCATCCTTCATCTTTGCAATATTTTCGGCGTTCACCAGTGCGCCACCGCCCACAGCGGGAGCGTGGAGGGAGATGAAATCGGCCTTTGCCAGAAGTTCATCGGTTTCCACATACTTCATGCCCAGCTGTTCTTCAATGCCTTCCACATGGTAAATGTCGGAAGCGATGACTTCCATACCAATACCCTTGGCCATGGCACAAAGCTTCTGACCAATACGGCCAAAACCAATGATGCCCAGAGTCTTGCCGGAAAGTTCAATGCCGTTGCTGTAGGCTTTCTTTTCCCACTTACCTTCACGCATGGTAGAGCCAGCCACAGAGATGTTGCGAGCGCAGGAGAACATGAGAGCCATGGCCAGTTCTGCAACGGAAGCAGAAGAAGCACGGGGAGTGTTCTTCACCTGAATACCGTTTTCTTCGGCATAGGCCACATCAATATTATCCACACCAACGCCGGCACGGATGATGAGCTTCAGCTGAGAGTTCTTAGCCTCGTCAATCTGAGCCTTGCGGATTTTGGTCTTGGAGCGGATGATGACCACATCAAACTCACGCAGAGCCTTGCCCAGTTCTTCGGGCTCAAAATACTGATTGACCACTTCGTGGCCCATTTCCTGCATGCGGGCCTGTGCGCCCTTATCCATGCCGTCCGTTACAAGAATACGCATGTTAGTACTCCTTTACTTACCGTAATTTTCTTCAAACTTTCTCAGGAAATCCACCAATGCTTCCACGCCTTCCTTGGGCATGGCGTTGTAGATGGAAGCGCGCAGACCACCAACAGACTTGTGACCCTTCAGGTTATCGTAACCTGCTGCCTTGGTGGCGGCAACAACTTCGGCATCCAGTTCTTTGGATTCGGTCACAAAGGGGATGTTCATCAGACTTCTGCATTCCTTGGCCACAGTGCCGGTGAACATCTTGGAGTTATCAAGGAAATCATACATAACCTTGGCTTTTTCCTCGTTGAGCTTGTTCATGGCTTCCAAGCCACCAATGCTCTTGAGGTACTTAAACACCTTACCACAGCAGTAGATAGCCCAGCAGTTGGGGGTGTTATACATAGAACCATTGTCTGCATGGGTCTTATACTGCATGTAGATGGGCAGATTTTCCAAATCATCACGAATCAGGTCCTCGCGGATAATGACCACCACCATGCCGGCAGGACCAACGTTCTTCTGCACACCGGCATAAATCATGCCGTAGTCAGACACATTGCAGGGCTTGGAGAGGAACATGGAGGACTGGTCAGAAACCAGCACATGGCCCTTGGTGTTGGGCAGAGTCTGATAGGTCAGACCGTGGATGGTTTCGTTCTCGCAGATGTACACATAGTCCGTATCTTCGGGAATATCCAAATCACTGCAATCGGGAATGTAACTGTAGTTCTTGTCCTTACTGGAAGCGGCCACAATGACTTCGCCCACTTTTTTGGCTTCGCCAATGGCTTTTTTGCTCCATGCACCGGTTTCGATGTAAACAGCTTTGCCATTTTTCATCAGGTTCATGGGAATCATGGAGAACTGCAGGGTAGCGCCACCCTGAATGAACAGAACTTTGTAGTTATCGGGAATGCCCATAAGATCGCGCAGATCCTGTTCTGCTTCATCCACAATCGTCTGGAACACGGCAGAACGGTGAGACATTTCCATGACGCACATACCGCTACCACGGTAATTGAGCATTTCGTCACGAATTTCTTCCAGCACGGCTTCGGGCATCATAGCGGGACCGGCGGAGAAGTTAAAAGTACGCTGGTAGTTCATAGTCATACTCCTTTGCACAGTGGTCCAATGGACCGAATATTAAGTCCATTATATTCCTATTATTTCCCAATTGCAATCTGTATTTTCACTGTAAATGGCTAAAATTTTGCTCATTTTCCGTCATTCTAACGAAGAAAGGAGGATTCGGTTATCCCGAATCCTCCTTTTGAGGCATGCCTTTATATTTCATTTTGGTGGCAATCCCACCGCGGATATGCCGTTCCGCTTTGTTTTGCTCCAAAATTTCCTTGACCTGCAAATATAAACTGCGGTTATACTGCTCCAAACGCTGGGAAAGGTCTTTGTGCACTGTGGATTTGGACACGCCAAACTGTTTAGCCGCGGCCCGTATGGTGGCGCGGTTTTCAAGGATGTACACAGCCAAGGTGTAAGCCCGCTGTTCCATGTTGTCGTACAAATACAACACTCCCTGCACATCGTTCTGAATCATCCTATGTGCAGGGAGCGATAATTATGAACTTAATAGGTCAGAGGAGTGCGGTTTACATAATCAATATACTGGAAATGGACACCGTTTTCTTCCATCACTTCCGATGCCCACACAACCTCCCAGTTGGAGAGTGCATCTAAGTTGGGGAAGAAGCGGTCAGCCGAGCCGTCTGCCAAAGTTTTTGTGATGCTTGCATGGTGGCAGTAGGGCAAAAACGCCTCATAAATGCTTGCTCCGCCAATGATGCAAACCTCATCCTCGGGAATCTCCCGCAAAAGCGCAAGGGCTTCCTCCACAGAAGTAACAGTTTCCGCACCATCTTTTTGGAAGGACTTATCCGTGGTGAGGATGATGTTCCGTCTGTTCTTCAAAGGATTGCCACCGGGAAAGGTGGAGAGAGTCTTTCTGCCCAAAACAACCGTTTTTCCAGTGGTCAGTTCACGGAAACGGCGCAAATCGGCAGAGATAGCAAAGAGTAGTTCGTTGTTTCTGCCAATGCCCCAGTTTTGGTCCACATTTACAATACAGTTCATGCTTTCACCTTAAATAGCCACGGGGATTTTGCCCTCAATGTTGGAGTACTGATAGTTCTCAAAGGAGAAAGAATCCACCTTGAAGTCATAGAAATTGTCAATGGATTTGTCCATGATGAACTTGGGAGCATCATACATGGGATTGTCCAGCATTTTCTTCACAATGTCCACATGGCGGTCATAAATGTGGCAGTCGGCAATCACATGCACCAGTTCGCCTGCTTCCAAGCCGGAAACTTGCGCCATCATGTGCACCAAAACAGCATACTGCACAATGTTCCAGTTGTTGGCCGTGAGCATATCCTGACTTCTTTGGTTCAAAATAGCGTTGAGCTTATTGCCCGATACATTGAAGGTCATGGAATAAGCACAGGGATACAAGCCCATTTCGTGGAGGTCAGCAAAAGTAAAGATGTTGGTGAGAATACGGCGACTAGCGGGATTGTGTTTTAAGTCATATAGTACCCGATCTACCTGATCAAATTCCCCCTCGGGATATTTGTGCTTCACACCCAACTGATAGCCGTAGGCCTTGCCAATGGTGCCGTTTTCATCCGCCCAACTGTCCCAAATGTGGCTGTTTAATTCATGGACATTGTTGCTCTTTTTCTGCCAAATCCACAGTAGTTCATCAATGCAAGACTTGTAGTAGGTACGGCGGAGAGTCATAATGGGGAACTCCTCCGTCAGGTCATAGCGATTGACCACACCAAACTTTTTCACCGTGTGAGCAGGCGTTCCGTCATCCCAACGGGGGCGCACCTCTCGATCCGTATCCCAAACGCCGTTCTCCAAGATATCCAAACAAGTTTCTCTGTAAATGATATCCGCCTTGCTCATGTTGACCCCTCCTTGCTCATATAAAAAAATTATACTGTCTTTTGTGATAAATTTCAACAAGATTTCGTGCTTTTCTTGCCGTGCCGTTGAAAGTCATGAAAAACTCTGCTATACTTGCAAAGATAGATTTTTAAAAGAAAGAATTGAGTGCGTTATTTATGGAACAAATACCTTCTTTCCGTGATTTGGGAATTTCTGCGGAAATTTTACAGGCTCTAGAGCAAAAGGGTTACCACTATCCTACCAAGATTCAGGCAGAAGCCATTCCGCATCTGCTGGCTTGGCGTGATGTGATTGCCAAAGCGCCTACAGGCACAGGCAAAACCTTTGCTTTTGGCATCCCCATGCTGGAACATATCGATGCCACCTCTACTGACCTGCAAGGGCTTGTTTTAGCCCCCACCCGTGAACTGGCAATCCAAATTTGCGATGAATTGCGCGTTTTGGCATCTGCAAAAAAAGGCGTGCGTATCGCCGTAGTCTACGGCGGGCAGAAAATTGAATCTCAGGAACGCTCCCTGCAGAAAAAACCTCAAATCGTGGTAGCAACTCCCGGTCGCCTTATGGATCACTATAATCGCAAAAATCTGCGTTTGGATAAAATCCATTCCGTGGTCTTAGACGAAGCCGACCGCATGCTGGATATGGGTTTTTTCAAGGATGTCACAAAGATTTTAGACCGCATTAAAATCGTTCAACCCGTCAAGGTGGCGGGGGTGGAACACCCCAAAAAGCACTTGGATTTATTCTCTGCCACCATTTCTGAGGAAGTTATGACGGTCAGTTGGATGTACCAGCGGGATGAGGTGGAAATCACCGTCAAGGCGGAAGCCCAAGAGAAACCCGATATTGATCAGTTCTCTATGCAAGTTCCTCCCCTGGAGAAAACTGCCACAACTCTGCAACTGATCCGCACCTGTGGTTATGAACATGTCATTATTTTCTGCAATACCAAGGTCATGTGCCAGCGATTGAGTGATGACCTGCGCCGTGCGGGACTCAATGCAGATTGCATCCACGGGGATATTAACCAATCCGCACGGGAGCGCACCATGAAAACCTTCCGTGATGGGAAACTCGCAATTCTCATCGCAACGGATGTGGCATCCCGCGGTATCGATGTGGAGGATGTGGACTGCGTCATTAACTTCGATATTCCCGATGAAAATGAGTATTATATCCACCGCATTGGTCGCACTGGTCGCGCCCGCCACAAAGGTGTGGCATGGAGCATTTTAGGCAATCTTGCCGATAAAATCAAATTGGATGAGATTGCAAAATTCTCCCATTTCCAAGTAAAAGCCATGCGTTTTCTCGATAATGGCGAATTGGCAGAGGCGGAAAAGACCAAACCTGTCATTCGCAAAAAGTTCCGATGAGCGGGGCAAAAGGTGGCATCCTCATGCTGTGCTGCAACTTGGGGGATGACCGCGTAACACCGCTAACAGCACATCAGTTCCACACCATCCGCCGCAGAATCAGCCAACTGGAGCCCATGCAGGAGGGTGGAGACCTCTCCCTTGCAACACTGGAATCCATTGGTGTTCCCGCGCCTTTGCGAGAGCAGATGCTTAGCCTTTTGGAGCGGGACTCTGCCCTACAGTGGTATTTACGAGGTGCGGAACGGCACTTCGTTTCTGTGCTGACCCGCTTGGATGAGGACTATCCTGCATGGATGGAAGAAAAATTGTCACGAAATGCGCCCCCACTGCTCTTTTCACTGGGCAATACTGCACTTCTCCGCACGCCCTGTGTGTCTTTGGTGGGTTCCCGCAATCTGCAAAAAGATAATCTTCTTTTTGCCGAGCGTATTGGCATGCTTGCTGCCAAAGAGGGTTATACTCTGGTTTCTGGTGGCGCAGATGGCGCAGACTCTGTGGCGCAAGAGGCATGTTTGCGCCATGGTGGTAAAGTCATTGTGTTTCTTCCCGATAAACTCACTGACCGCAAGGAAAGAGAAAATGTTCTCTACCTTAGTGAAGAGGGTTACGATGTTCCGTTTTCTGCTCAGCGGGCGCTCAATCGCAATCGCCTCATTCATGCCGCAGGGGAGATAACCTTTGTGGCGCAGTGTACGGAAAACCATGGTGGTAGTTGGCGGGGTAGTGTGGAAAATCTCCACAATCGATGGAGTCCCGTCTATGTCTATGACGATGGCTCCACCCATGCCCGTGCCCTTATGAATCACGGAGCAGAGCCAATTGACCTACCTCAAAGCATTCGCCAACTGCAGAGCGAAATATCCTTATTTTCCTTGTAATCAAAAAAGCAGTCATCTTATGAGATGACTGCTTTTTCTTTCTTTTGTTGGGCTTTTTTTGCCAAATGGGTCATGAGTACCTTGGTAAAGGTAGTGGCAACAATCACACCCAATGCCAGCGCCGAGGAAAGTTTTAGGGTTTCCGCTGCACGAGCAACAAATTTCCCCTGGGCACTTTCAAAGGCATAGGCCATGGTGTAGTACAAACTGCTACCAGGCACCAAGGGGATAAGAGATGTGATAATAAAGGTAGTGGTAGGGGTCTTCAGCACTCTTGCCATTATTTCCGCATAGAAAGAAGTCAGTACCGATGCCAAAAAGTAGCACACGGTATTGTCACCAATGAACCGCGAGAACAGTAAGTACGATCCCCAAGACAGCACTGCACCCAAGGTGGCGGTTATAAAGCGCTTGCCACGGATATTAAACAGAATAGCAAAGCCCATACTGCCGATGGCGCCCATGAAAATCTGCAACAATGCCTCTTTCATAGCACAGCACCTCCCAACAATGCCACGAGGAAGTAGCCTGCGGCGATGGCCAATGCCGTTAGTGCTGCCTCCACAGTTCTCAGCAGACCCGAAATGCTGTCACCCGTAAACAAGTCACGGAACGCATTGGTGAGACCTGTGCCAGGAATGAGAGTCATAATGTTACCAATGAGCACAGTATCAATGCTGTCGAATAAGTGCAGGCGATGGGCAACATACGCAAGGGCGGTTGCCACAAGGGAAGAGAAGAATCTGGAGAAAATCTTATTGTGGATAGCCTTTTCCGCAAAATGGATGGTGCAGCGCACCAAAAAACCAATGAGCAGGGAAACGACTGCTTCAGCCCAGCCACCGCCAAAAAACACGGTGAATGCTGCCGCGATAACGGAATAAGCCGCATATTCCAGCCAAGAGGGATATTTTTTACAACAGAGAACATCCTGCAATTCTGCTTGAATCTCCGCTGTGGTCATGGGCACAGAGCAAATCTTTCTTGAGAGTTTATTCAGTCGATGAATGACCTCATAATTTACATCCCCAGTGGTCACACGGCGGGTCTGGGAATAAAATGCGCCACCTTCACCATAAATGGTTGCCACCATAGAGGTGGTGATGATAAAAATATCCACCCGTTTTGCGCCAAGGGCATAGCACATCCGTTGAATGCTTTCCTCCACCCGATGCACTTCTGCGCCATTGATGAGCATGTTTTCACCAATGTCCATGACGCAGGTCAAAATATCTTTCATGACAGCTACCTCACTTTGTAAAAGGAAGTCCTTCATAACTAAATTACCACTTTGGACAATGCCCGTCAATGGGATTTCATTGTGAAAATAAAAAAGACACCCATTGGGTGTCTTTTTCCTGCTGGCGCGGAAGGAGGGATTTGAACCCTCGCGCGCTGTTTAGACGCCTACTCCCTTAGCAGGGGAGCCCCTTCGGCCTCTTGGGTACTTCCGCAGGTCAAATCAGCATGGCTAAATATATCACTCAAACACGCAAAAGTCAAGAGGGATTATGCGAAGTGCAAAGGAATCACTCATGATGCAAGCAACAACGCCAACACTCATAAAAAAGCCCTGATGCTTTCACATCAGGGCTTTTTGGCGGAGAGGGTGGGATTCGAACCCACGGTACGTCGCCGTATCACTGGTTTTCAAGACCAGCTCCTTAAACCGCTCGGACACCTCTCCAACAGTGCCCATCATACCACAGTTACAATGGTTTTTCAATGGCTTTTTCTACTGGAATGCTTGATGTTGCAGATGGTTGGTGCTATACTAATGGGTGGAATTTAAACGGAAGGTGAAACCCTATGACGAAAATTGATATCTTTTCTGGTTTTTTGGGCGCAGGAAAGACTACGCTCATCAAAAAACTCATTGCCGAGGCCTACAAGGGCGAAAAATTGGTGCTCATTGAAAATGAATTTGGTAAAATCGGTATCGATGGCGGCTTCTTGCAGGAAGCAGGCATCCAAATCAGCGAAATGAACTCCGGTTGTATCTGCTGTTCTTTGGTGGGCGATTTTGGCAAGGCTCTGCAACAGGTATTGACAGAATATGCCCCCGATCGCATTCTCATTGAGCCCTCGGGTGTTGGCAAACTCTCCGATGTGGTGCAGGCTGTGAAAAATGCAGTGGATGAGCAGGTGGAACTGTCCGCCATGGTTACCGTAGCCGATGCCAACAAGTGCAAAATGTATATGAAGAACTTTGGCGAGTTCTATAACGACCAAATCCAAACCGCCAAAACCATCATCCTCAGCCGTACTCAGAATATGAGCGAGGAAAAACTCCACGATTGCGTGGAGCGTCTGCGCACTCTCAATGAACATGCTACCGTCATCACTACTCCTTGGGATGAACTGACAGGTGAGCAAATTCTCTCCGCCATGGCAGGGGAGCATTCCCTCCATGATGAAATGGAATCCCTCCATGAGGAGCACCACCATCACCATCATGAAGACGGTCACTGCTGCTGCGGTCATCACCACCACGAGCATGACCATGAGCACTGCCATCACGACCATGACCACGAACATTGCCACCATGACCATGAAGAGCATGAACATCACTGCTGTGGTCATCATGAGCATGAGCACCATCATCATGAAGACGGTCACTGCTGTTGCGGTCATGACCACGAACATCACCACCATCATGCTGATGAGGTGTTCACCTCTTGGGGCAAAGAAACGCCCAAGAAGTTCACAGAAGAGGAACTGCGTCACATTCTCCACGAACTGGAACACGGCGAGTGCGGCATGGTGCTTCGCGCCAAGGGTATTGTGCCCGCATCTGATGGCGCATGGCTCCACTTTGACTATGTTCCTGGTGAAACCGACCTGCGCCGTGGTGGCTCTGCCGTGACGGGACGCATTTGCGTCATTGGCTCTCATATGGATGAGGATAAAATTTCCCAACTGTTTGGAGTGTAATCTATGGCCATTCCTGTCTATGCCTTTACGGGCTTTTTAGAGTCTGGCAAGACCAAATTTATCCACGAGACCTTGGAGGATGAGCGCTTTAACGATGGCACTCGCACCTTGCTTTTGGTCATGGAAGAAGGGGAGGAGGAGTATGACCTCTCCACCTATCCCCACAAGTGCATTTATATTGAAATCATTGACGATTTAGATGCCCTTACACCTGAAGCATTGGAGGCTCTGCAAAAAAAGCACCACGCCAAGCGAGTGGTGGCAGAACTCAATGGCATGCGCCCTGTAGCGGATTTCTACGCCAAAATGCCCCGTGATTGGGAAATTGCCCAAGAGGTCATGTTTGCCGATAGCACCACCATTGAAACCTATAATGCCAATATGCGTTCCTTGGTGGTGGATAAAATGCAGGGCTGTGAGATGGTGGTCTTTAACCGCATGACCCCTGAACGCGACTTTATGCCCCTGCACAAAATGGCTCGCGCTCTCAATCGCCGTGTGGATATCATCTATGACTATGTGGATGGCACTACTAAGTTTGATGATGTGGAAGACCCTCTGCCCTTTGATATTAATGCCCCTGTTATCACGGTCAAGGATGAGGACTATGCCCTGTTCTATCGCGATATTACCGAAGAACCCGATAAGTATGATGGCAAAACTGTCATCTTTAAGGGTCAGGTGGCAAAACTCAAAAAGACCAAGGAGGGCATGTTTGCCCCTGGTCGTTTTGTCATGACCTGCTGTGCTGATGACATTACCTTTATGGCACTACCCTGCAAGTGGGCAGGGGGCGAGAAACTTGCCTCTCGCAGTTGGGTCATGGTGGAGGCCAAAATCTCCGTGCAGTATCATGAACTCTACAAGGGCATTGGCCCTATCCTTACGGCGCTGAATGTGACTCCTGCTACGCCTGCGGACCCCGATGTCGCCCAGTTCTGATTGGAGGAACTTACATGCTTTCCTTGCTTGTGGTTTTAGAGCGACTTTCTGAGTTTTATATTTTCCTGTTTATCGGCTGGCTTCTCGGCAGATGGAAGAAGGACTTGATTCCCCAAACGGGCATTTTGTCCTTTCTGATTGTGAATCTGTTTTTGCCTTGCACGGTCATCAGCAGTTTCAGTGAGAACTTCACGGTGGAATATTTTCTAAATAACGGTTCTTCACTGATTTTCTCCACAGCCCTCTTGGCAGTACTGCATTTTACCTGCAAATTTCCTGCCAAAGCACTGAGTAAGGACGCCTTTGAAAGAAGAGTGTATGAGTATTCCTTCGTCATCCCCAATGGCGCATATTTAGGCTATCCTCTGATTTTGGCCATCTTTGGCAGTCAGGGACTAACGGACTATGTGCTGTTTACCATTCCCTTTGCCATTTACACCTATACCTATGGCTATGTCATTCTCTCGGGGCAGGGGAAGGGAATTAAGAGTCTTCTAAACCCCACCACCATTTCCATCCTTATAGGCGCTGGATTGGGTCTTCTGCAAATTTCCATGCCTAAGGTCGTCTCTCAGCCCATCGCTTCGGCATCTGCCTGTGTAGGGCCACTGAGCATGATTATGACGGGTTTGACCCTTGCGGATATGGCACCCAAGTCTCTGCTCATGGATAAAAAAGCCTATCTTATGGTGGCACTGCGTCTTGTGGTGATTCCTGCTGTGGTGTTTGGGGTGTGCAAACTCTTGAATGTTCCTCAAATACTTCCCTCGGCACTCATTTACATGGCCATGCCCACGGGACTCAATACCATCATCTTCGCCAAAAATGGCGGTCAGTCTCCCATGTTGGGCGCAAAATTGGCATTCTTGTCCCACTTGCTTTCCATCCTCACTTTGCCCTTGTGGCTTATGTTGGTATAAAGCAAACACCCGACAAAAAATTGTCGGGTGTTTTTTATTCATAGGATGCCATAACGGCTTCTGCGCAGAGAATTCCGTCCACCGCGGCAGAGGTGATACCTCCTGCGTAGCCTGCGCCTTCTCCACAGGGGAATAAACCCAAGAGGGAGGATTGCTTACCATCGTTTCGCAAAATACGCACAGGAGAAGAACTGCGGGTTTCTGGCGCGGTCATAAGTGCCGAGGGGCTGTCAAACCCATTCAGTTTTTTCCCTAAAAGAGGGATGGCTTCTTCTAACACTTTGGTAATTCTTTTTGGGAACAGGTCATGCAAATCGCACAGTGTAACACCGCGCTGATAGGTGGATGGCAGAGCAGTTGCGTCCTTGTCAGTACCTAAAAAACTACCTACCGTCTGAGCAGGAGCAGCATAGGTGCTACCGCCCATCTTGTATGCGTTTTTCTCTATTTCTTCTTGCCATAGCATGCCACCAAGGGGTGAAGAATCGGGGAAATCGCTGGGATTCAGCGATACAAGCAAAGCAGAATTGGCATGCACCCCATCTCGTGCACGGTTACTCATGCCATTGGTACAAACCTTGCCTTCCTCCGATGTTGCCGCTACTACAGTGCCACCGGGGCACATGCAGAACGTGTAGGCGCTACCGCCATCGGGCAAATGCACACTGAGTTTATAATCCGCCACGGGCAGATGAGGATGCCCCGCCATTTCGCCATATTGTGCTCTATCCACCATTTCTTGAGGATGCTCAATGCGAACACCCATGGAAAAAGGCTTTGCCTCCATGGGAATCCCTTGTGCCAACAACATGCGGAATGTATCCCGCGCGCTGTGACCGATGGCCAAAATCAACTTATCGCAAGGAATCTCTTCTTCTACATCTCCGCACAAAACACGGATGGCGGATAGTTTTCCATTTTGCTCCTTTAATCCCACCAATTTGGTGCCAAAACGGATTTCTCCGCCTAGGGAGAGAATTTCCTCCCGCAGATTTCGCACCACTTTGCTGAGCACATCCGTGCCGATATGAGGCTTGGCATCATAGCAAATGTCAGGGTCAGCCCCTGCGCCAGCAAACTGGTCCAATACCCACGCAATGCGGATATCGTTGATGCCCGTGTTCAGTTTGCCATCGGAAAATGTGCCTGCGCCACCCTCACCGAATTGCACATTGCTTTCAGTGTCCAGTTTGCCACCATTCCAAAAGTTGTTGACTTTTTCCTGCCGCAATTCCACAGGGTCACCCCGCTCAATCACAAGGGGGTTAAGACCAGCTCGAGCAAGCACCAGTGCCGCAAATATACCCGCAGGGCCGAAACCTACCACCACAGGACGTTGCTTTGGAGAAGCGGTGCAGGTGGGGATTTTATAATATTTGGTGTCTGCCTTGGAAATCTTGGCATCTTTGGGCAGATGATAATTTCTGTTTTTCGGGCGCAAGGTGACATCCACAGTGTACATGATGCGGATTTCCTGCTTCTTCCGCGCGTCCACTGAGCGGCGGCGAATGATGAGAGATGTAATTTCATCCCGTCCTACACGGAGCATTTTAGCTGTCTTTTGCCACAGTTGCTCCTCACCTTGACCAGGGAGAAGCCCAATATCCCGTACTCGAATCATGAATTTTCCTCTATCTTACCAAGTTTACCTGCCACATGGCCAGAGGACCATGCCCACTGCAGGTTAAAACCGCCACAATCGCCGTCTACATTTAGCACTTCTCCTGCGGCAAAGATTCCAGGCGCAATACGGCTTTCTAAGGTATCTGCCCGAAATTCCTCCGCAGGAACGCCACCTACAGTCACCTGTGCATGTTCCATACCCAAAGTGCCTGTAACTGTAAGAGGGAAGAATTTTAAGTTATGGGCAATTTTTTGCAATACTTCCTCAGTAAGTTCCTTTAAAGGTGTGGAAAATTCCACTTGACTGAATTTCAGCACTGCTTGTCCAAGACGAGTGTTCAGCATGCCAGTCAGTAGTTGCTCTGCACCCAAATCAGGGAAGCGATTACAGCGTTCACGCAACTGTGCCTGCACTTGCGATTCATCGTAATTCCGCAAGAAATCCAACAGCAGAATCATTTCACCCTCGCCCGTAGAGACACTGCGGGATAGCGCAAAGGAAATCGGTCCACTGACACCAAAATCTGTAAACTGAATTTCGCCTGTGCTTTGCGCTACAAAATGACCATCTTCCTTGAGGGTCATTGCGCAATCAGCGCGAACGCCTTTGAGTGATGCAATCAAACGGGTATCCGTCTTGATTTGTACCAAAGAGGGATGCAAATCCGTGCAGGAATGCCCCAACATGGAAAGTAGATTGTAGCCCGATCGAGTGCCACCCAGGTTCTTGCCCGCTGCACCACCGCAGGTGATGATCACCTTGTCTCCATAGTAGGATTCCCCAGTGGTCTCCACTTGATGGCCCCGCGCCTTTTTGCGGATGGAGAGCACATCACAACTGGTGACCACACGGACTCCTTTTTGCTCCAAAGCAAAGCGCAGAACATCCACCACGCTGTTGGCCTGATCAGAAAGAGGATAGACCTTGCCGTCTTCTTCCGTTACGGTATAAAGCCCCAAGTTGCGGAAAAATTCCAATGTATGGGCTACATCAAACTTACGGAGAATGCCAGATACAAACCGAGCGTCAGCACCATGATAATGTACAGCGCTGGCGTTGAGATTGGAGAGGTTGCACCGTCCATTACCTGTGGCAAGGAGTTTCTTACCCACGCGATTTTGCCGTTCCAAGAGGGTAATTTGATTGTGAGGATCTTCTGCGGCTGTCAGTGCTGCCATCATCCCAGATGCACCGCCACCAATGATCAGTATCTGCATGTACCCACCTCATTTCTTTCTTCCATTATATAGAATATTACCCGTGGTGACAAGGAGGAAAGTTGACTTTTCTCTTTTTGTCCAGTACCATATCCTCAAGGAGGCGGATCATATGGACAAACAAGATAAAATTCGTTTCCTTGCAGAAACAGATGATGACCGCATCCTTTTGGCTCGGGTTTATGATAAACTAACCGCAGGTGTGCGGAAAGGCATTCCCGCCTTTACCGCATTTCTCACACCGAGGGAACAAGCAATGGTGCAAAGCCTCTTGGATTTCTTGCCAGTCCACTTTTTTGGCGGTAGGGAAGGGGCGGAACGTGCCATGTGCTGTTATCTGCCTGAGTATCTTAGTGAACAGGATTTGCTGGATGACGAATTTACTCCCATCTGCGCCGTCCGTGCCTCCTTTTATCATGAGGACAGCCTAAGTCATCGGGATGTTTTAGGCGCACTGATGGGCATGGGAATTAAGCGGGAAACTGTGGGAGATATTTATGTATCCGACAGTTTTTGCGATTTTTTTGTCACCCGTGAGATTCTCTCTTATATCCTCAGCCAAATGGAGTCTGCAGGTCGCACTCACCTCCGCTTGGAGCGAATTTCACTAAGTGATGTTGTTGTGCCTCAGGAAATGACCCGAGAAATTAAGACAACCGTATCATCCTTGCGACTTGATAGCGTTTTGGGAGCAGGATTTGGACTACCACGCTCCAAAGCTGTGCAAGCCGTGGAAGCGGGACGGGTGTTTTTAAACGATAAATGCGTCTACAAGGCAGATAAGCTTGTGACCCAAGGGGATAAAATCACCCTCCGTGGGCAGGGGAAGCTTTTCTTGCAAAATGTGGGCGGAAAAACAAGAAAAGATCGGTTGAGTATTACCATCTGCCGATTTGGATAGGAGAAAACCATGGAAAAGGCGAAAATTGAACGCATTAACTATTTGGCAAAGAAAGCAAAGACCGCCTCTCTTACGGCGGATGAATTGCAAGAACAGAAACTGCTTCGGGAGGAATATGTTGCAGAAATCCGCAACAATCTCCGCACCCAACTGGATAACACCTATGTGGTGGATGAAGCAGGCAATAAACGAAAGCTTAGAGAAAGCTGAAAGGAGAAACAATGGAACTGGTTTTTCTCACAGCACTGGGCGTGGGTGGCGCAACGGTCGTAGGTGCATTGTTGGGTTTTCTGCTCAAACGGGATTCCCACCGCTTCCGCGATATAACCCTAGCCCTTGCCGCAGGTGTGATGCTGGCGGCGGCTGTCTTTGGTCTTGTGCAAGAATCCCTTCACTTGGGCGGAAAATTTGCCCTTCTCTACTGCATTGGTGGCATCTTTGCAGGTGCGCTGTGCATGAATGTCATGGACCGACTTGTGCCTCACCTGCACCGCCTAACAGGCTTAGAACAAGAACAGCATAGAAGTGGCGCGGAACTCAACAAAGTGCTTCTGTTCGTTATGGCCATCGCCATTCATAACCTGCCTGAAGGTATCGCCGCTGGCGTTAGTTTTGGTACAGAAAATGTGAAGGGCGCTATGGTGATTGCCAGCGGTATCGCACTGCAGAATATTCCCGAAGGCATGGTAATTATTGCGCCCATGCTCGCTACGGGCATGAAAAAATCCCGCACCTTCCTGATTGCTTTGGCAACGGGTTTGGTGGAGGTCATCGGTACGCTTTTGGGTTATTTGGCTGTGAGTTTTTCCACTGCAATTTTGCCTTTTGCCCTTGCCTTTGCGGGAGGCACAATGATTTATGTCATCAGTGATGAAATGATTCCCGAAACTCACGCCCATGGCTCCGAACAAGGCGCAACCTATGCACTGCTTGCAGGTTTTTGCCTTATGCTCATGGTGGATTTTCTGTTGGGATAATAAAAAAAGACGACCGAAAAGGTCGTCTTTTTATTTTAGTATTAGCCATAGTACTACTTGCAGTGCTAGAATCAAAGGAACTCCTATATAAAATTTCGCTTTACGGATTTTATGATGCGCCACAGCCATTCCCAGTAATATCCCAACACTGCCACCGAGAAAACAGCAAAGAAATAGCGTGCTTTCTGGGATTCTTCGCCGATGTTTTATGGCAAAACCTTTGTCTAAAAGCATAAGCACAAAGGAAAATGCATTCAATAGAACCAGATAAACAATCATAACTGCTCCTTTGAGGTGATGGAATGAAACTATTTCTGTGCGTTTTGCTTATGTTATCCGTAGTGCTGTGTGGCTGTCAAAGGGAAACGAAGGCTGTTTTGGAAACAGTGGAAGATGAGATTGTGGCAAATGGGGATGAACTACTGCTGGAGGTTTCTGTATTCATTCCCCAAGAGGAGGAGCAAGGTGCGCTTTCTTCCACCCCTGCCGAGTATATTGGGGATGGTGGAAACTATCGCATTCAAACCTGCCGAATTTTGGCATCCTCAGCAGAAAGCGCCTTGCGCCAACTGACCCACGGCGCGCCAGTAACGGTGTTGCAAACCAGTCGTTTTCAAATGCCCGAATATCGCTTTGCATGGACAAAGCAAGGAGAAGAACTGCTTTGTTGTCGCGGACGCATGGTGCAGGATGGGGACGTGTTTTATGCGGTACTTTTCTCCGCAAAAGAATCCGTTGGCAACCAATATGATTCCCTCATGACGCAGGTGTTTTCCTCTTTTGGACTTTATTTTGATGAGGATGTCTGATAACTCTTGCAGTAGGGGGAAAGGGTGCAATGATTGCACTGCGGATTTCGTGCTGTACACACAGCACGTCCATGGAGCACGATTCTGTGGCAGAAATCACTGCTTTCTTCCTTGGGCAAAACCTTCCAGAGTTGCTGTTCTGCCTTAAAGGGGTCTTTTGTGCCATCGGTCATGCCCAATTTCCCGCAAATGCGGATACAGTGGGTATCGCAGACCACGGCAGGCTTCTTGTATAAATCACCCAAAAGGAGATTTGCCGTCTTTCGACCAACGCCTGGAATGGTCAAAAGCGCTTCCATGGAATCGGGCACTTTGCAATCGAAGCGCTCTATCAAATCCTTGCAAGCGGCAACGATATCCCGTGCCTTGTGATGGTAAAAACCGCAGGAATGCACTAATTTTTCCACATCCTCCACCTTGGCTTCTGCAAAGGATTCCAAAGTAGGGTAGGCGCTAAAAAGCGCTGGTGTAATCTTATTCACTCTCTCGTCAGTGCATTGGGCGGAAAGACGAACGGCAATCATCAGTTCGTAATCCTTTTCGTAATGTAAGGCACAAGTGGGGTCAGGATATTCCTCTTTCAGTGCGGCAAGAATACCCGCCACACGTGTTGACATTTTCATAAAAACACCTCTTTTCACAAATTATAAGAGAAAAGCGCATTTTAAGCAAGAAGAACATACTCTTCTCTTGCGATTTTGTGCGTAATTTTGTATAATGTAAAAAACAAAGGAGGTGGACCATATGTACAGACCCTTAGCGGATGAATTGCGCCCCAAGAACTTAGACGATGTCTGCGGACAAAAGCACATTTTAGGGCAGGGTGGCATGCTTCGGCGGATTATTGAATCCGGCAGAATCCCGAATTTGATTTTCTATGGTCCCTCCGGTGTGGGCAAAACCACGGTGGCAAGCATTATCGCAGAACAGACCCAACGGAAACTCTATAAACTCAACGCTACTACCGCATCCTCTGGTGATGTGCGGGATATTATCGCACAGGTGGATACCCTCATGGCACCTGGTGGCATTTTGCTGTTCTTGGATGAGATTCAGTACTTTAACAAGAAACAACAGCAGACCTTACTAGAGCATATGGAGAGTGGTAAAATTACCATTATTGCCTCTACCACAGAGAATCCGTATTTCTACGTCTATAATGCCATTTTGTCCCGTGCAACGGTGTTTGAATTTAAACCCCTCACGGGAGAGGATGTGCTTCCTGCTGTCCATCGCGCCGTGGCTTATATGGAAGAAAAACTTTCCCTCAAAGCCAAAGCGGAAGAAGGTGCGCTGGAACATATTGCTTTCGCCAGCGGTGGCGATGTGCGCAAGGCACTCAATGCTGTAGAACTTCTGTTCTCTGCCTCTGTGCCCGATGAAAAGGGCAATGTGACCATTGCCCTTGATGATGCGCAAAGCATTTCCCAAAGAAGCGCCATGCGCTATGATCGTGATGGTGACAGCCACTACGATATTCTCTCGGCATTCCAAAAGTCCATTCGCGGTTCAGATCCCAATGCCGCAGTGCATTATTTGGCGCGTCTCTTAGAGGGGGGCGATTTGCCTTCGCCTTGTCGCCGTTTACTGGTAATTGCGGCAGAAGATATTGGTCTTGCCTATCCGCAGGCAATCTCCATTGTCAAATCCTGCGTAGATGCAGCCCTTCAGTTGGGCTTGCCTGAGGCAAGAATTCCTTTGGCTGAGGCGGCAATTTTCCTTGCTACCTGTCCCAAATCCAATAGCGCCATTTGCGCCATAGAAGAGGCATTTGCGGACTTGAAGAGCGGACATACTGGGGATATTCCTGCCCACCTGAAAGACTCTCATTATAGCGGTGCTGCCAAAATGGGACGTGGTCTTACCTACATCTATCCTCATGGCCACCCCAATTCCTATGTCAAACAGCAGTACCTGCCTGATGAGATAAAGGACAGAACCTACTACTCCTACGGCAACAATAAAATTGAGCAGACTTGCAAATCCTATTGGGATGAGGTCTTCAAGTCTGCGGAAAAGGGGAAATAGAGCATGGATGTGCGTTTGGGTGATCTTCTCACCATGAAAAAAGAGCATCCTTGTGGCTCAAAACAGTGGCTGGTTCTTCGCACAGGGATGGATTTTCGTCTCAAATGTCAAGGCTGTGGGCATGAGGTGCTTTTGCCCCGTAGCAAGGCGGAAAAAAACATTCGGGAAATCCAACATTCTGGGGAATAACCGCATAATATTACGAGCGAAAGGTCGCAATTCCACACGGAATTGCGACCTTCTTTTTTCCCTCACTGGGCTATACTTTGTCCTGCGGAGGTGAGGAGAATGGTGGTCTATGGAGATATTGTTGTATCGGTCAATACAGCGCTCAATTTTCTCATCTTCTTACTAGGCGGACGGCTTTGTGGTTATCCCACTCGTCCTTGGCGGTGCTTTGTTGCAGGGGGCTTTGGAGGCATCTATGCACTCGTTTGTTACATATTGCCCTCTTGGGTTTCTTCACCATTGGGGCAAGCACTTAGTTTTTCTCTCATTTCACCAATTGCCTACGGATTTCGCAGGCGCGCCATTCGTCCCTGCGCCATGGCATTTTTGTGCAGTACTGCCCTTGCTGGATGTGTATTCTTACTCACGCAGATATTTTCCTTGGGCGCAATCTTATTTCATGGAGGCTTGTATTATCCCATTGGCACCAAGGTTCTACTTCTTACCGCGGCAGGTTTTTATTTGGTAGCCACCATTTTTGCCGCCTCAGCACTTCGCCATGGAAAAGGGGAACTGCAAAGCTTTTCCGTTTCCCTTGGAGAAAAAACATTACACCTCAATGCTCTCGTGGATACGGGAAACACCCTGCAAGACCCAATGAGTGGATTACCGGTTGCTGTCTTGGATGGCAGACGCTGTGGGGAATTGCTGTCGTTACCTGTTCCTCACACTGCACTGCAAGATCCCACAGGAGCATTTTCTGTTTTGCAGGAGAAATTGCCCCATATTCGTCTCCGTTTAGTGCCTTATCGGGCAGTTGGCGTGGATGGAGGCCTACTTTTGGCAGCGCCCTGCACGGTTCAGACGGGCAAGACAAAACCCCGCAAAGCCCTTGTGGCGTTCTCTCCAACCCCTGTGTCCGATGGGGGAGAATATGAAGCTCTGATAGGAGGAGATTTATGTTGAAACTTACTATTTTGCGCTGGCTCATTCGTATGCGCCTTTTAGAGCCAGGTAAGGTCATGTACATTGGAGGCAGTGATATTCTCCCTGCGCCAGTTTCCGCAGAAGAGGAGAAAGAACTGCTTCGCCGTTTAGAGGCAGGAGACGAATCTGTTAAAAAGACTCTTATTGAACATAATCTCCGTTTGGTGGTCTATATTGCCCGCCGATTTGAAAATACAGGTGTTGGTATCGAAGATCTTATCTCCATTGGCACTATTGGACTCATAAAGGCAGTAGGTACGTTCAAGCCTGATAAGAATATTAAACTTGCTACCTATTCATCCCGTTGTATTGAAAATGAGATTCTCATGCATATCCGCAAAATATCCAATCAACGCGGTGAAATTTCCTTGGATGAGCCAATTAATACCGATTGGGATGGAAACGAGCTACTTCTATCAGACATTCTCGGCACAGAAAGTGACAGTGTTATGCGCCCCATGGAGGAAGATGTGGAACGCCAACTTTTGCGCGAGGCATTGAGTCGACTTTCTCAACGGGAACAGGAAATCATCTCTATGCGCTTTGGCTTAGGTGGCAGGGGAGAGAAGACACAAAAAGAGGTTGCTGACAGCATGGGAATCTCTCAATCTTATATCTCCCGCTTGGAAAAACGCATTATGTTGCGCTTAAGACGGGATTTGGCAAAACAAATTTACAATTAAATGAAAATTCCACTTGCAACTGAGCAAAACCTGTTGTATAATGAGCGGGCGATGCCGGTGTGATGGAATTGGTAGACGTAGTGGACTCAAAATCCACCGATGGCGACATCGTGCCGGTTCGAGTCCGGCCACCGGCACCAAAAAAGAACACCTCTTCGGGTACTCCTGATAGGGGTATCTTGAAGGCGTGGCCTCGGAATTAGGCGGACAGCGCATTTGCGCTGTCTGCCTTTTCTTCGTTTTCTGCGAAGAATGGGTCATTTGCTTCGTCGAGATCAAAATCCCTGAAACGGAT